>JBBQNJ010000062.1:0-30739 GCA_038329845.1 Tepidisphaerales bacterium
CGTGACCGCCATGAGCCGCGGGTCATCAAGGACTTGCAGGACACCTATCGAAAAATGACGATTCCCCGACGTAAACTGAAGAAAACAATGAAAGCGGGGAGCGTTAAGTGAATGGCATTCAGCGCGTCCCCTTTTTACGCATGGGGCGGTTTTCTGAGCCGTTGCCGGCGGGGGTGGGGGGGCTATAGTGGCGAGGATGGCTGATCAAACGATGCTGCTAAGGCTGGGGCATTCGCCCGATCCGGATGATGCGTTCATGTTTTACGGGTTGGCGAAAGATAGGCTGCCCACCGGACGATATCGCTTCGAGCATGTGTTGCAGGACATTCAAACCCTCAACCAGCGGGCGATGCGGGGGGAATTGGAAATCACCGCGATTTCGATCCATGCCTATCCGTATGTGGCCGACAAATATGCCTTGACCAGTTGCGGCTCGAGCATGGGGGATAAATACGGCCCCATGGTGGTCACGCCGCGCCCGATGTCGCTGGCCGACCTTCGCGGCAAAAAGATCGCCATTCCCGGTGAGCTCACGACCGCGTTTCTGGTCCTGCAACTGTGCCTGGGCAAAGCCGGCGAGGCGTTCGACTATGAAGTGGTCATGTTCGACCAGATCCCGCATCATGTGCGCGACGGCAAGGCCGACGCCGGGCTGATTATCCATGAAGGACAACTCACCTATCAGTCGCTCGGCCTGCACTGCGCCGTCGATCTGGGACGCTGGTGGTTCGACCGCACCGGCATGCCGCTGCCGCTGGGGGGCAACTGCATCCGCAAGGATTTGGGCGAGCCGGTCATGCGCGAAGTGACCGCGATCCTCAAATCGTCCATCCGCTACAGCCTCGATCACCGCGCCGAGGCGGTCGATTACGCGCTGCAATTCGGACGAGACCTGGATCGCGGTCTGGCCGACCGATTCGTCGGGATGTACGTCAACGACTGGACGCTGGACTACGGCATCCACGGCAAAGAGGCGATCCGGCGACTGCTTACGGACGGTGCCGAGGCAGGCCTGGTCCCCGAAATCGGCAAGATTCAGTACATCGACGCCTGAACGGCCAACCGCATGGGAGCCAGGACATTCGCCCGGGGGCGACTCCCGCTCGTACGCCGAAGGGGACATCCAGGGATCCTTGTGGTGCAGGCTTCCAGCCTGCCGCCCCCATGCGGGCAGGATGTTTGCACCTCGAGAGGCCGGCCGCGGGACATCCAGAATATTCCGGCACGTCGCCCGGACCGTGGTCGGCGGATCCTTGTGGTGCAGGCTTCCAGCCTGCCGTCCCCATGCGGGCAGGATGTTTGCACCGCAAGAGGCCGCGCCTGGGGAGCATCAGGGCGGTTCATTTTGTGCCGATGCGAAACCGCCGTCGGCGCGGTATGGTGTGAGGCATGGAAGGCGTTACGACCGCCGTGGTTGCGTTTATCTTCGTCTGCATGGTCTTTCCCAGCCTGGTTCGCAGCCGCCCGCATTTTTATTCGGCGCTGGCGGCGATCATCGTGGTGATCCTTGTGCAGGCGCTGATCCCGATGATCGCGGCACCCAAGTTCACGGTCTTCGTCGGGGCGCTGTCGGCGCTGCTTCAGGTGGGGGCGATCCTGTTGCTGTTCCTGGCGTGCGGCGGGTTGTCGGCGCGGGAACTGGCCGACGACATGAAGCGGGCGTACGAGGTGATTCGTCGCGGGGAACAGGAAAAGGATGTGATCATTCCCATCACCGGCCAGATGCCCCGATCGGCGGCGGCCGCCGCTCGGCGTGATGACGATGAGGACGGGCGGATCGTCTATACGATCGAGGATCCGCCGTCGGCGCCGCCTTCGTCGGGGGCATGATGCGGGATTTCTCGGTGCGGGCGGAACACGATACAATCGCGACGACGTGAAGCGGTCCGGGGGCGGTCGGGGAAGCCCGGAAAAGCCCAGGGAAGCCCGGGGGAAGCCCGAAGAAGCCCGGGGCCGCCGCGGCGGTGAAGAGTTGAACCGAATCGCCGAGCGCGAGTTGTCAACAAAGATGTTCATGGCCGTCATGCAGGAGAACTGATGCTCGTTGGAGTGCTGGCCGCGGAGATCGAGACCGGCGGATACATCAGCGTCGCTAAGTCGCTGATATTGCTGGTCGTTCTGTTGCTCTGGTCGCGGTTGCTGACCTGGATCGACAAGGACTCGCCCGCCGCCCATCTGCCCCGCGTGCCGCTGAACATCGGCATGCTCGGCGGGATGATCGGGGGATTTTTTCTGTTTTTCGTGCTGTTTCCCTTCTGGGTGGCGCTGGCGGTCCTGCTGGGGATTCTCCTGGTCGAGATGGGAGTGTACCTGGGCGTCCGGCATCAGAAAGTGGGCCTGGGCGATCTGAAAAATCAGTTCAACGCCTGGATCAAGGGGTTTTCCCGTGCGAAGGACAAGTCCGACGAGAGCGTGGTGGCCGGACAGGTGGGGATCATCGGCAAGAAGGGTGAGCTGCTCTCGGCACCGGGGAAGGAAGACCCGACCACGGTGGCCTATCAGGCGGTGCAGGCGATGCTCACCGAGCCGCTGGAGCGCGGCATGGAGCGGCTGGACCTGAGCCAATCCGACGGTGCCTACGAATGCAAGTATTACATAGACGGCGTGTCCTACCAGGGTCCCGGCTTCGATCGTGTTCGCGCCAATGCCGCGATTGAATACCTCAAGGCCGCGGCGGGGTTGGACCTGGCCGAAAAGCGCAAGCCGCAGGTCGGGGCGTTTAAGGCCGTGATCAACAAGGTGCGCAAGGAACTCGAGCTTCGCACCGCCGGGAACAACACCGGGGAGTTCATGCGACTGATCGTCGAGCCGAAGAAACGTCACGACTTCAAGCTCGCCACGTTGGGGATGGCTGACGATCAGGTCCAGGCGATGACCGAGTCGATCGCATCGGGTGCCGGGATCGTGCTGGTGACTGCGCCCAAGGACCAGGGACTCACCAGTGCGCTGTACGGCATCCTCCGCGCCCACGATGCGTTTTTGACCTTGATCCATACCATCGAGCGCAATCCCGAGATGGACCTCGAGGGGATTACGCAGAACAAGCTGCCGACGGCGGCGACGGCCGATGAAGAGGCCAAGCAGGTGGACTGGGTTGCCAGCCAGGAGCCCGAGGTGCTGATGGTCAGCCAGGTGGACAGTCCGAAAAGCGCCCAGTTGCTGTGCAAATTTGCCGAGACAGGCAAACGCGTCTACGTGGGCATGCGGGCCGGCAACACCTTCGACGCGATTGCCGCGTGGCGAAAGTTGGTCGGTGATGATCGCGTGGCGATGAAGAATCTGGTAATGGTCGTGGCCGGGCGGGTGATGCGCCGATTGTGCGCTGCGTGCAAGATGGGATACGCCCCGGACCCCGAGACGCTGCGAAAACTCAACCTCGATCCCGAGCGAATCACCCAGTTGTTTCAGGCCCGCTCCCAGCCGATACGCGATCCCAAGGGCAATCCGATCCCCTGCGAGTTCTGCCACGATCTGCGCTTCAAGGGCCGGTTTGGGGTCTACGAGACGTTCGCCATCGACGATGACGTGCGCCAGGTGGTGATGGCGGGAGGATCGCTCAATCAGTTGAAGGCGGTCTTCCGCAAGCAGCGAGGACGGTATCTGCAGGAGCGAGCGCTGGCGGCAGTCGAGGCTGGGGAAACCAGTGTGAATGAGGTATTGCGGGTGATGAAGGAGAGCGCGGCCTCATCGCCGGCGCAGCGTCCGGCGCCGCCGCAACCGCGGGCGACGTCGCAGCAGCGGGCGACGTCGGCCTCGCCAGCGCCGCCGCGGCCCCCGCGAACCGGGGCTTGATTCCGGCGGCATTCGATTCGACGCGGCCTTAACCGACTTTGACCATGTATTCACTGATCGTCATCATCCTCCTGGGCACGATCGCGTACTTCCATTACGTCCAGGGGCTTTTCAGCGCCACCCTGTCAGCCATTCTCGCGGTGGTCGCGGCGGTGCTGGCCTTCTCCTATCACGAGACCGTCGTCGATGCCCTGCTGAAAGGAAAGTTCGCTGACCAGGCCCACGCCATGGTTCTGGTCGCCATGTTCGCTGGCATCTACATTGTTTTGCGGCTGATCTTCGACAAGCTGGTCCCGGGAAATCTGCGCTTCCCGGCGATCGTCGATCGCATCGGCGGGGCGGTAATGGGGATATTCGCCGGCCTGTTCGCGCTGGGCGTGGTGACGGTGGCGGCCCAGGAGCTGCCGTTCGGTCCGGAGATCGCCGGGTATGGCCGATACGAGATTCAAGGCGAATATGACGCGACGGTCCCGCGGGGCACGCGGCAAGCGCTGGATGCGAAGGTGTACGACTCGATGAGAGAGTCGCGTTTTGAGCCGGGTCAGCATCGTTCGCTGGCGATCCCGGTGGACGATCTGCTTCTCGGGCTGGTGGGCCATCTCAGCGACGATGGATCGCTGGCGGGGGATCGACGCCTGCGGGCGGTGCATCCTCACTACATCGACGAGCTGTTCGCCAGCCGCCTGGGTTTGCAGACCGGGGCCAAGACCGTGGCGATGCCCGATCAGGTCAAGCTCGCCGGGGTGTATACCTTGGACAAGATGCCCCCGCAGGTGGATGGCGACATCCCCGATATTCGCGGCAAGGGAATCCCGCCGCTGAAATACGATCCACCGCGTCGCGACGAGGAGCGTTTGATCGTGGTCCGGCTCACGTTCGACAAGAACGGCTCTGATTCCGACAACTTGTTTCGCATCAGTCCGGCCGGAATCCGCCTGGTGGCCGCTGGCGAGAATTATTATCCCCTGGGAACGATCGCCCCCGGCGGCCAGCTCGTCGCCAACCGCATCGACGATCCGATCTTCATCGGCACCGGCGAAGGCTCCGGCTCGGCGGATTTCGCGTTCATCGTTCCGACCCTGAAGTTTTTCTCCGATGCTCGCGCGATGAAGCCGCGCCCCGGCGCGTTCATCGAGGTCAAGCGGCTGGCGCGGCTGGCGCTTCCGGCGACGGTTTCGACCACCCCGCCCGCCGCCGGCAAGCTCGCGGTAATGTATAAACCGGCGGTCCTGGCGGCGCAGACCAAGACCCAATCCGCCGCCCCGGCGGCACCGGCGGCGACGATCCCGTTCGTCTACGAGAAGAGCGAGTTCTCCGACAAGCTGTTCACCCCGATCAACGTCGAGACGCCCGAGCGCCAGACCCCGGTGCTGATCTCCTCGGGCAGCGGATCGCTCAAGGACCGCGCCTTCGACACCCTGACCATCGAGCCGGTGGATCCCATCGGTCGGCTGCGCATGGGCGAGCAGACCGTCGAGCGGATGCACGTTCCGGCGGGAATGGTGATGCTCCAGCTCAGCGGCGCTCCGCCGGCTGGCCAGGGCGACGACGCCTGGGCCTGGGCCAACCGGCTCGGTGAGTTCTCGGTGATCGACTCGGCCGGCAAGCGTTATCCCGCGCACGGCGGCTGGGCCAAGGTGCGCCAGGGGGCGCAGGAGAAGATGGTGGCGGCCTACAGTGCCGATGCGCCGATCACGCAGGTGCCCACGGGCGAAGGGCGTCCGACGGATATTGTGCTGGCGTTTCTGGTTCCCAGCGGCGTGCGCATCACCGAATCGCGGTTCGGGGATCAGGCGATCGCCACCCTCGATCGCACCGTCCCCTAGGATGCGGGTGCGGCGCGGCGATGACGATTGCGGCGGCGGACTTGCCACATGAGGCGGTTGCGCGTTTACTATGGCCCGTGCGATTCTCCGTCGAGTGCGGACGATCGCTTCGAGTCGGACTTTTTCAATCACCCTCGGCGGAGTTGCTCCATGCATGCACTGAAACTGGCGAAGGTTCTGGTCCTCATCGGTCTGGTCACGACGGCGGTTGCTTGCCGTCCTAAGCCCAAGCCCCAGGTCATGCCCCCGGCACCGGCGCCCGCCGACGAGCGAACCGTCGCCGCGATCCGCCAGCAGTTCCAGGCGATCGACCCCCGCACGATTGTCGGGATGGTCATCAAGGTGCTGCCAAGCGATGCCTTGCTGGCCGTGGGCGATGTGCCGACCGATCAGTTCAAAGTCGGCGACGTGATGGGCATTTACAACACCGACACGGTCCTGCTGGCCCAGGGGCGCGTGATCCGCATCACCGCCGACACGGTACACCTGAAGTACGATCGCCCCGAGGCCGGCCAGCGCGCCCCGGCCGAAGGCGACTTGGCGATTCGCGTGCTGTCGTCGGCGACGCAGCCGCGCCGATAGGCCCGGCGAATGTCCCAGACGTTTCCATCCCCCGACGCGGCGCCGCGGAAACTCGTCCTCGCCAGCGCGTCCCAGCGCCGTCAGCAACTGTTGCGCGAGGCGGGCTACGTCTTCGAGATCGACCCGGCCGAGGTTGATGAATCGGCTTATCCCGCGGCGGCGCTGCCGTCGGAGGTGGCCCGGGCCTGGGCCCAGGCCAAGGCCGACGCCGTCGCCCAGCGCCACCCCGCCGCCGTGGTGCTGGGCGCCGACACCCTCGTCGCCTTCGGGGATCGCATTATCGGCAAGCCCGTCGATTTGAACCACGCTCGTGAGATTCTCACCCTTCTCAGCGGCACCACCCACCTGGTCATCACCGGCATCGCCATCGTCCACCCGGCGAGCCGATTCAGCCTCAATACCCGCGTGATGTCCGCCGTGCGGATGAAGAACCTCTGGGCGCAACAGATCGACGACTATCTCGCCGGCGGGCAGTGGCAGGGCAAGGCCGGCGCTTACGGGATCCAGGATGCGAATCACGACCCGTTCGTCTCCTGCCTGTCCGGCAGTTTCACCAACATCGTCGGCCTGCCCATGGAGGCCACGCGGCGGTTGCTGCAAGAGGCGGGCATCGCCGCGACGTCGATTTGAGTTGCTCCTTCTGGCATCGGATCGCCGGCACCGTTAGTATCCGCCCCATCAAGAAAGGCGAGGCTTGTTCAATGGAAACCCGAAAAATCGGCGTCATTCTCAACGGGGTCACCGGGCGCATGGGGACCAACCAGCATCTGGTCCGATCGATCCTGGCGATCATTAAGCAGGGCGGGATCAAGGTCAGCGATGACTTGGTGCTGATGCCCGATCCGGTTCTCACCGGGCGAAACGCCAACAAGCTCCAGGCCCTGGCCAAGGCTCACGGCGTGGCGCGATATACCACCAACCTGGACCAGGCGCTGGCCGATGAGGGCAATCAGGTGTTCTTCGATTCCTCCGGCACCCTCCAGCGGGCGGGGTTTGTCGAAAAGGCCGTCAAGGCGAAAAAGGCCATCTACTGCGAAAAGCCCACCGCCGTCACCACCGCCGAGGCCATGCGGCTTTACGAACTGTGCCGCAAGGCGGGACTGAAGAACGGGGTCGTGCAGGACAAGCTGTGGCTGCCCGGTTTCCGCCGGCTGCGCCAGCTCATCGACTCGGGGTTCTTCGGCAAAATCCTCTCGGTTCGCGGCGAGTTCGGTTACTGGGTCTTCACCGGCCACACCCCCGATCAGCCCGCCCAGCGCCCGAGCTGGAACTACCGCAACGAAGACGGCGGCGGGATCATCATCGACATGTTCTGCCATTGGCGCTATGTGATCGACAACGTCTTCGGGCCGATCAAGTCATTGGTCGCCTTCGGCGCTACCGATCTCCCCGAGCGCATCGGCGAGAACGGCGAGGCCTACAAGGCCACCGCCGATGATTCGGCCTACGCGATCTTCCAACTTGCCAACGGCGTGATCTGCCAGTTCAACTCCTCGTGGTGTACCCGCGTCCGCCGCGATGATCTGCTCACCGTGCAAGTGGATGGGACCAAAGGGTCGGCGGTGGCGGGCCTGCGCGAATGCTGGGTGCAGTCCGAGGCGTTTACTCCCAAGCCGATCTGGAACCCCGACATCCCCCAGCCGATCGACTTCTACAAGGGCTGGCAGCAGATGCCCGATGCCACCCATTACGACAATGCCTTCAAGATCCAATGGGAAATGTTCCTGCGCCACGTGGCGTTGGATGAGCCATTCCCCTGGAGCCTGAAGGAGGGCGCTAAGGGCGTTCAACTGGCCGAACTCGGCCTGAAAAGCTGTCGCGAGCGCTGCTGGGTGAATGTTCAAGAGTTATAATGGAGACGGCGGTTGAGCGGCGGATGCGGCGAAGTTATAAACCCGGGACGTTTCCGGAAGTAAACGCCTGACCCCGCCCCCCCCGGATGGAGTTTGCCGCCAATGCACTCAGACACCTCCGCCTCCACTGCCCGCGAGCGGGTTGCCATCACCGTTTTCGCCGATCCGGCCGATGTCAACCGCGCTGTGGCCGGCGAGATCGCCGAATTGATCCGCCAGCGCCGCGCCGCCGGCAAGACGTGCGTCCTGGGGCTTGCCACCGGATCGACGCCCACCGGCGTCTATGAAGAGCTGGTGCGGATGCACCGCGATGAAGGACTCAGCTTCGCCAACGTGGTGACGTTCAATCTCGATGAGTACTTTTCCGTGCGCCCCCACGAGCTGCAAAGCTACGTGCGCTTCATGCGCGAGTACCTGTTCGATCATGTGGACATCCCCCAGGCCAACTGGCATCTGCCCGATGGAACGATCGGCGACGATCAAGTCGCCCGGTTTTGCGCCGACTACGAAAAGGCCATCCGGGATGCCGGGGGGATCGACCTGCAACTGCTCGGCATTGGCCGTACCGGGCATATCGGGTTTAACGAGCCGGGATCGGCCCGCGACAGCCGCACCCGCTTGATCACCCTGGACCGCGTGACCCGCGCCGATGCCGCCAGCGACTTTTTCGGCGAGGAAAACGTCCCGCGCCGAGCCATCACCATGGGCGTCGGGACGATCCTCCGAGCCCGGCGGCTGCTGCTGATCGCGTTCGGCGAGGGCAAGGCACCGGTGGTCGCCAAGGCCGTCGAAGGTCCGATCAACGCCGCCGTCGCCGCGAGCTTCTTGCAGGAGCATCCCGACGCGAGGTTTTGCCTCGACGAGGCGGCGGCGGCGGAGCTGACGCGCTTCAAAAGCCCGTGGCTGGTAATGGGCGTGGAATGGGACGAGGCGATGGTTCGCAAGGCGGTGCTGTGGTTGGCGCGGCTTTTGGGCAAGCCCATTCTCAAGCTCACCGATGAGGATTACAACGAGAACGGATTGCAGGATCTGCTGGCCAGCCGTTCCGGCGGGGCGTACGAGATCAATATCGACGTGTTCCGCCAGCTTGCCGAAACGATCACCGGCTGGCCGGGTGGGAAGCCCGCGGCGATGAAGCGTCCGGGAGACATCGCCCGGACGACGGATCGAATTTTCCCCAAGCGGGTACTGGTTTTTTCGCCGCATCCCGATGACGACGTGATCAGCATGGGCGGGACGCTGATCCGACTGGCCGACCAAGGGCACGAGGTCCACGTCGCCTACCAGACCAGCGGTAACATCGCGGTGTTTGACGATGATGCGATCCGCTTCGCCGACTTCGCGGTGGACTTTGGCCGCATGTTCGCGCTGCCCTCGGCCGAGGCCGATCGCGTCGAGCGGCACATCGAGCAGTTCCTTCGGGAAAAGCGCCCCGGGCAGGTCGATGCCCCCGAGGTCCAGAAGATCAAGGGCCTGATTCGGCGCGGCGAGGCGAGGGCGGCGGGTCGAAGCTGCGGGGTTCCCGTCGATCGGCTGCATTTCCTGGACATGCCCTTTTACGAAACCGGCAAGGTGCGAAAACGCCCCCTGGGCGAAGAGGACGTGCGGATCATCGCCGACCTGCTCGATCGCATCCAGCCGCACCAGGTGTACGTCGCGGGGGATCTGTCCGATCCGCACGGAACCCACCGGGTCTGCTTATCGGCGATTCTGCTCGCCGTCGCGCGGATGCGCCCGCGGCCTTGGTTCGCCGACACCGAGGTCTGGCTCTATCGCGGCGCCTGGCAGGAGTGGGAACCCGAGCGGATCGAGATGGCCGTGCCGCTGTCGCCCGAGGAAGTCGCCCGCAAGCGCAATGCGATCTTCAAGCACCAAAGCCAGAAGGACAAAGCCCTGTTCCCCGGCCCGGATCGGCGCGAGTTCTGGCAGCGTGCCGAAGACCGCAACCGCGCCACCGCCGCGCTATACGACAAGCTGGGCCTGGCCGAATACGAGGCGATCGAGGGCTTCGTTCGCTGGAATCCCCCACCCGAGGCACCCCGTTGAATTTTTATTCTCTCGGGTTGCGCGCCCTCGCGCCTGCTCGCCAACTTTCGATCAGGACTTGACAGTTCGTTCTGGACTTTTGCAAAACGCCGATTCAGACGCCGAGGACATCGTCTGAATGCTCAGAAAATCGAGTGTTCCAAAGCCGTGAGACGGTCATTTTGCAAAACTCTAGTTCGTTGTCTGACAGGCACGCAGGCACGCAGGCAGCGAAGGGGCGTCGCGGGGGCGAGACGGTGAGAACGCCAGCGGGCGAGAAGGGGACAAGCCGACGGGGCACCGGGGTGAGAGGGTGGGCTTCCCCACGAATGGTCGGCGCGCCTACCACTCGTGGGGAAGCTCAGGGTGACAATCGTCTCTTCGTCCCTTTATGGCTTGGTCACTTTCCCAATCACCTCGGCGCGGACCGGTGCCCCGGGGCCCGGGGGCCCGGGGATCGACGCCCGTGCCTGCGCTGTGTTCGCGCATCGCAGCGCCCGCAGACACGCGGGAAGCCGGCGCATCAGCGGCCGGGCGCGATACGCCGCGGGCGAGAGGCGCTGTTGATCCAGAACCCAGATAATAAACGGGTCCAGCGGATCCTCGGCGTCCGCCGCGGCGACACTCACCGCCCGGCGCTTCGTTCCCGAATCGCCGCGCGCCTCGCGGCCAGCGCCCCGTTCTCTGCCAGGTGCCACCGCGGCCCCTTGGAACCGAAGATGTTTCAGGTCATCGCCCATCACCGCGCTGGCCGGAGGTCGTCTTCTTCTGCGCACGAGAGGTAAGACTCTGGACGCGCTCGGCGGACGCAAGTAAGATCGTCACCTTTAGTCCGACGCCACGTCGTGCGGCGGGTTTTTCAGTCCCGCCATGTCGTGCGGCGGGTTTTCTCAGTCCCGGCGCCAGGTCGCGCGGCGGATTGTTCAGGAAGGAGCTGGCCATGTCTTTCGTTCGTTGTGGTATTCTCACTCTGCTCATGGGTGTTCTCGGCGCCTGTGCTTCGGACAACAAATCCAAGTCGCCGTCGGGGCCTGACACCCGCGCTGATGGATCGTTCGTCTCGGTTCCGCAAGACAGCCCGCTCGCCAAGGTGCATGCCGACATGGGCGACGCCCAGGTGCGCGATATTCTCGGCCCGCCGAAGGATACCGGCAGCCACACCACCGGCAAACAGTTCAACCCCTTCTACTACGGCGGGGACACCGTCCGGCTGGTCTATTACTATCCGAAGCTCGGTCGCGTGATCTTCAGCCGCGACAACGCATTCTCCTCCGAGATGCGGGTGATCGGCGTCGAATACGACCCGACCGAAGATGGCTACAAGTAGTCGTCGCACCGGTCAATCCAGCTTCAACCGACGGCGGGCCGTGGCATCGATGTCGGACAGCCGCCCCCGGCTGTCGCCTGGATCGATGCCTCAACGCGCTAGCGCAACGGATCGGCAGGCAATAGCCTGCCCTAGAGCCATTTGGGGCATCCGCTCGCCACGCGCGGACTCTTCCTTTGCCGCGCGGGGGGTTTCCTTCACCGCGCCGGGACTTCCCTCCGGCTCGCGGGGCCTTCCTTTCGCCGCGCCGGGACTTCCCTCCGGCTCGCGGGGCCTTCTCCTTGCCGGGCAGGGAGATCCCTCCGCCGCTGAGGGATGCCCTTTCTGGCCGAATATCCGTGGTTTTATCGTCTGTCGAGATTCGTTGCTTCTGCGCTTCAGTGGCTTGGCTCCGTCGCCGATGAACGGCCGCTGGTGGCGCGAGCAATGTCTGGCTCGCGGGCGTGGGCTGGATGTTTCAGGGAGCTTGTTTCAGTGGCATTCGACATCCACCTTTTTTGCCCGGCACCCGAAAAGGTGGATGTCACGAATGCCATTCACTTAACGTGAAAGCGGCTGGGAAAAGTCGCCTTATTGGTCCAAGACTGCTGTTGAGTTCGCCGACTTTGGCCCTTAAGTGAATGGCATTCGTGGATGTCACCGTTTCTACTTGTTGGCTTCCGAAAGGAGTTGGAATTCGATCGCTTGCAGTGGCCAGACCGGGTATACTTGCCAAGGCACTGGGAGAATTCCGACTTCATCGGAATATACGACGCGTTCGACTCGCTTTTAGCAAGCTGGGCTGGCTGAAGAATGGATGAGCAGATAGATAAATTGACTGACGAAGAACGCATTAAGCGCATGTTCGAGCGCGACGATGCGTTTGAGGAGGCGCTTGCCAGCGGGGAGATCAAGCATGGCGGGTCAACCGTTTTGGATAAAAACGGCAACGAGATTGACTATCCCCATCCACTGATCACCGAAATCCAGCTTCCCGGCGACCCTTCCCACGACAACGACTCGTCACTGTGCAAATAGCCCCCTTTGCCCAGTCGTCTGGCATAGTGCCGAATTGCCATGGACGCCCTCGTCGCTACGGTCGGCATATTCTTGACCCAACTCGGACGTGATGGCCGGTCCGCGATCGGCCAGCACGCCTACGCGCTGGACCTGCGGCCAACTGGGCTTGGCGATCCGCGACGCCAATCTCTGCTGGCAGGCGTTGGAAACCGCGTCGGCAGCGGTGGTGCTCGCTGGCGAAGTTGATGGCGCTGTGGGTGGACCGCCAGGCGATTGAGGCGGTGTCGTCAACCGGCGCGATGGCGGAACAGCCATGCCGCGGCGCCGAGGGTGGGAGCGGCGATCAGCAGCATCGGCCAGAGTTGGTCCTTGATCAGCCCGAGGTCAGCGCCCTCCAGGAAAATCTGGCGGCAGGCGGCGACGACGTAGCGGAGGGGATTGGCGTAGGTCGCCACTTGAAGCCAGTGCGGCATGTTCTCGATCGGCGTGGTGAATCCCGAGAGAATCACCGCGGGCATAATGAAGATGAATGAGCCGAGCAGCGACTGCTGCATCGTGTTGGACAGCGAGGAGATGAACAATCCCACGCCGACGATGCAGAGGATGAAGATCGCCAGCGCCGCCAGCAAGGCCCAGAGGCTTCCGCGCAGGGGCACGCCGTACCACAGTACCGCCGCCGCCGACAGCAGCAGGCCGTCGGCCATGCCCAGGACCATGGGGGGCAGGGCCTTTCCGATGAGAATTTCGCCGGGCCGGAACGGGGCGACGAGCAGTTGATCGAACGATCCGCTCTCGCGTTCGCGCGAGACCGACAGGCTCGAAAGGATCACGACGACGATGGCGGTGATCTCTCCGCCGAGGGCAGAGACGATGAACCAGCGGCTGGAGAAGTTGGCGTTGAACCAGGCGCGGGGAACGGCCCGCATCGCCGCGGCGGTCGGCGCGCCGCTGGCGGGCGGCTCGCCGGCGGTTGCTGCCGCGGCGCGGGAGGCGTTGAAGTCGTTGACGATGGCGTTGATGTATCCCAGCGCGATCCCCGCGACGTTGGAGTTTCGACCGTCGAGGATCACGCCCACGCGGGCCGGATCGCCATGGGCCAGATCGCGGGCGAACGTCGGGGGAATACGGATTACCAGCCGGGCCTCCTGGCGGTCGATCAGGCCGCGGATTTCCTGATCGGCGCTCAGCTCGCCGACGAGGCGGAAGGTGGGCGACCCGGAGAATCGCGCCAGCAGTTGCCGCGATTCTGGACCGCGATCGAGATTCAATACGGCATAGTGCACCTGGTCCAGATCAAACGTGGCGGCGTATCCGAAAACGAAAAACTGGAGGATCGGCGGTCCGACGACGACGAAACGACTCTTGGGATCTTTTAGAATCGCCAGCAATTCCTTGATGACCAGGGTCCAGATGCGCCAAAGTGAAAGGGCGATGGATTCGATCATGTCGATTACCGTTCGATGCGCTTGCCGAGGCGCGACCGCGCCAGGGCGATGAGGATCGCGGCCATGATGCCCAGCGCCGTCGCGTCGCGCCACACGATCGGCCAAACGTCGCCGGCGAGGAACAGGGTGTGGGCCGCGGAGATGAAATAGCGGGCGGGGATGATGTGGCTGATGGCGCGGATCGGCCAGGGGGTGCTGTCCAGATCGAACAGCAGTCCGGAAAGAAAGAACGCCGGGAGAAATCCGATGACGATAGACACCTGGGCGGCGATGAACTGCACGCGCGCCGCGGCGGAGATGAACAGCCCCAGCCCCAGCGATGCCAGCAGGTAGAGCGCCGAGACCGCGACCAGGACCCACAGTGACCCGCGCACGGGGACGCCGAACAACGCTGCGCCCAGGCCGACGCTCATCGCCATGCCCATCATGCCGAGTATGAAGTACGGCAGCAGTTTCGCGGCCATCATCTCGCCGGGCCGAAGCGGCGTGGCGAGAATCGCCTCCATGGTGCCGCGCTCCCATTCGCGGGCAATGACCAGGGCCGTCAGCAGCACGCCGATGAGGGTCATCACCAGGGCCAGCAGGCCGGGGACCAGAAAGTAGCTCGATTCCATGGCGTCGTTGAACCAGATGCGCGGCTCGACGACCACGCCGTTGATTGCCGATGATTCACCGCGTGCCACCCGCTGGGCCGCATCATTGGCCAGCACGCCGACGGCATAGGCCTGGATCGCCTGGGCGCGGTTGGAGTCGGTCCCGTTGACGATAATCTGCACCGGGGCGGCGCCGGGGCGATGCAGCCGGTCGGCGAAATCAGACTGCACTCGGACGATGGCATCGACGGCATGGCGGTTGAGCATCGCCGTCGCCTGCTCCATGCTGGCGGCAGGCATCGGATGGAAATAGCGGGTGAGGCTAAATCGCTCGACCAGGGCGCGGGCCTGCGGACCCGGAGAATCGATTACGATGGCGACGGGAGAGCGCTGCGCATCCAGCGATACGCCGAAGCCGAAGAGGAACAGCAGCACGACGGGCATGACCAGCGCCAGCACGATGCTGCTGGGATCACGGCGAATCTGAAGCGTCTCCTTGGTGATGAACCCGCGCAGGCGCATCCATCGTCGGGCTAGTTCGGTCATGGGCGCTCCTTGGTGCCTGCCGCGGCGCGATCGGCCAGCGCGATGAAGGCGTCTTCGATGCTCGGGTCGGGATGGCGCTCATCGCGGGCCAGGGCGCGAATCGCGTCGGGCGTGCCGCTGGCCAGCTCGCGCCCCTGCGACATGATCAGCATCCGGTCGCAATACTCGGCCTCTTCCATGAAGTGCGTGGTGACGACGATGGTCATGCCGTTTTCGGCCAAGGCATTGATCCGCCGCCAGAAATCGCGCCGGGCGAGCGGATCGACGCCGCTGGTCGGCTCGTCGAGAAAGAGGATGTCCGGCTCGTGCAGCAGCGCCGCGGCCATCGCCAGGCGCTGTTTGTAGCCGACGGGCAGCGCGCCGGAAGGCTCGTCGCGATGGGCGTGAAGATGAAATTCCTCGATCGCCCAATCGATCCTCGACTCGAGCCGTCGGCCTTTCAACCCGTAGGATCGGCCGAAAAAGCGAAGGTTTTCGATCGGCGAGAGCGGACCATAGAGGGAGAATTGCTGGGCCATGTACCCCAGGCGCTGGCGGGCGCGGGAGCCGGCGCGGCGAAGATCTCGCCCGGCGACGCGAACCTCGCCGGAGGTGACTTTGCTCAGCCCGCAGAGCATGCGAAAGGTGGTGCTCTTGCCGGCACCGTTCGGGCCGAGCAGCCCGAATATCTCCCCGCGCCCGACATCGAAACTGATCTGCGCCACGGCGGTGAAGTCGCCGAATTTCCGTGTCAAGTCGCGGGTGTGAACGGGGGGCTGATCGGATCGGTTCGCCGAGGTTTCGCTGCTCGCTGAGGCTTCGCCGCTCGCCGAGGTTTCGCCGTTCGCCGTGGCTTCGCCGCTCGCCGAGGCTTCGCCGTTCGCCGAGGCTTCGCCGTTCGCCGAGGCTTCGCCACTCGCCGAGGCTTCGCCACTCGCCGAGGCTTCGCCGTTCGCTGAGGTTTCGCCGCTCGCCGAGGCTTCGCCGCTCAACTGCGGCGCGTTGGCGGGCATGGCGGGGCGCGCGGGTGTCGGCGACGGTTCGGACACCGCGGCGAGCATCGTCATGAACGCATCCTCGAACGTGGGATCGGTCGGCGCGATCCGTGCACCGAGCGATGGGTCCAGCGCAGCGCGGATCGGGCGGTCATCGGCATCGGCGCAGATCGTCCGCACCCGTCCGCCGCGGATCGTCGCGTCGATGATTCCCGGCTGATGCGACAACTGTCCCTGGATCGTCCGTGCCCGCATCCCGTCGGCCGAGACCAGATACGTTCGCCCGCGGACTCGCTGGCTGAACGAGGCCGGCGTGCCCTGATCGAGCAACTGCCCCTGATGAATCACGACCACGCGCGAGCATTGTTCGGCCTCGTCGAGGTAGGCGGTGGCGAGCAAGACCCCGATCCGCTCGCACTCGACCATTTCCCGCACGATCCGCCACAATTCGCGTCGAGAGACCGGATCCACGCCCACCGTCGGCTCATCCAGCAGCAGCAGTTCCGGCATCTTCACCAAGGCGCACGCCAGCCCCAGCTTCTGCTTCATTCCGCCGGACAGCTTTCCGGCCAGGCGGTTTGCGAACGACCCAAGCCCCGTCATTTCCAGCAGGCGCTGGTATCGCCGCGGTCGCTCGGCGGCCTCGACGCCCTGAAGATCGGCGTGCAGATCGAGGTTCTCCTGGCAGGTGAGATCCTGGTAGAGGCCGAACTTTTGCGGCATGTAGCTGATTCGCCGATGGATGGCGTGAGTCTGCCGAACCGAATCCATTCCCAGCACGTCGATCGACCCGGAATCCGGGGCTAACAGTCCGGTCGCAAGCCGCATGAGTGTGGTTTTCCCGGCGCCGTCGGGACCGATCAAGCCGACGATCCGGCCGGGATGAACGTCAAATGAAACCCCTCGCACCGCGTGACAGGCCGAGGCGGACCTGGGATCGAACGTCTTGTGCAATTCCCGCAGGCGCAGGATCGGCTCGGCGTCGGAGGTTTGCGTCGGTCGGCTCATGACGCCGACCGAGTTGTGGCGGCGGGGCGGGTCGCGGCCGATCCGCCACCGTCGCCGCCGCCATCGCCGTCGTCAATGAAAACCGTCGCGGGCATTCCCATCCGTAACTGGTCGCGCGGATCGCTGAGATAGATGCGCACCTCGTAGACTAATTGCGTGCGAAGATCGGTCGTTTCCACCGATTTGGGCGTGAATTCGGCGACCGGCGAGATGTACCCGACCCATCCTTCAAAGCGCCGCCCGGGGAACGAATCCGATTGCACCCAGGCCCGCGCTCCCGGATGCACGCGCCCGAGGCTCGGCTCGGGCACATAGGCCCGTACCCACTTCGGGTCGGTCAAGGCCAGCGTATAGACCGCCCGCCCGCGCGAAGCGAAGTCGCCAGGCTCGAGCAGGCGGCTTTGGATCACCCCGTCCGATGGGGCGCGAAGGAGGGTGTCGTCGGCGCGATCCTTAAGAACTCCCACATGGGCGATCGCCGCGTCATGCCGGGCCTTGGCTTCGTCGATCTCCTGCGGTCGAGGCCCTTCCTTCGCCAGTTCCAGCGCCTGTTGCGCTTCGTTCAATGCCGACTGCTCGACCGTCAACTGCGCCACGGCATCATCCAGCCGCTGCCGGCTCGAGGCGCCGCTGGCGGCGGTCTGGCGGATGCGCTGCAGGTTCTGCTCGGTGTTCGCCAGGCGAGTCCGGACCGATTCCACCCGGGCGCGAGCCTGTTCGATTTCCTGCTTTCGCGTCCCGGCCTCGAGCCTTCGCACCACCGCGTCCTGTGCCGCGGCCAGGGCGCGGGCTTCATCCAGTTCCACCATCAACCGCGAGGAATCGAGCGTCGCCAGCGCTTGCCCGCGTTTGACGGTGGCGCCTTCCTCGACCGCCATCGACTTGATCAGCCCATCGCCGTCGAACGCCAACTGCGCCGTGCGGATATCGATGTTGCCGTGCAGCGTCAGCCCGCCCGAACCTTCGGTCCGATCGCGCATCCACCACCAGACGCCGCCGACAATCAGCGCCGCCACGATCAGGCCGATCACGATCCGAATCTTCATCGAAGAATGCTCCCTTCGCCCTGCCGGCGGGCCTCACGATCGAACCGCCGCGTCGTGGGCGGTGCCGCCGGCAGCGGCATCTGTCGCCAGCCGCCTCCCAGGGCGCGATACAGGTCGATCGCCCCGATGAGCAATTCCCACCGGACCTGGAGCCGCTGATCGCGCAACTGCACCAGTTGCCGCTGGGCGTCGATCACCTCGAGCAGATCGGCCAGGCCGGCGCGATGCAACTCATCGGCGATCCCCGCCGCGATTGAAGCCGCGTCCGCGGCCTCGTCGAGCCGCGCCAGGCGATCCTCGCGGCGCGCCACCGCCACCGCCGCGTTTTCCACTTCGCTGAAAGCCTCGAGGATCGTCCGTTCGACCGCGGCGCGGCGCTGCTGGGCAACGGCGATCCGCTCGGCGACCAGGGCGTCGATCCGCCCGCCTTGGAAGATCGGCCAACGCAGCGCTGGCCCGAGGCTGTAGGTGAACGCATGCCCGCCGAATAACTTCGATGCCTCGGCCGACTGCACGTTGAACGTCCCGGCGAGCGTTACCGTGGGATAGTGTTCAGCTTCGGCGGCACCGATCCGTTCCACCGCCGCCTGATACGCCGCGATTGCGCGGCGAATGTCGGCGCGGCGTTCGAGCAGTTCCGCGGGCAGGCCCAGCCCGATCAGCCGCGGCATCCTCGGGACCGGTCCGTCAGGGATAGCCCGCTCGCCGGCGCGGCGACCCAGCAGCACCGCGATGCGATTCTCGGCGCGGACCGAGATTTCTACCAGCACCGGCTTCAGCGCCCGCGTCTGCGCCAGCTCTCGCTGGGCCTGGGCCACGCCCAGCCGCGAACCGGCACCCGCGTCGAAGTCACTCGTCACCAGATCCAGCGTGCGCTGCTGAAGGGCGATGCTGTCGGCGAGCGTATCGAGACGCGCCCGGGCGATCTGGCGATCGACGTAGGCGGTGGTGAGTTCGGCCGCCAAGGAGACCGCCGCGTCGCGGTAGTCTTCCACCGCGAACCGCACCTGTGCCGCGGCCGCGCGATCGAGTCGTTCGACTCGACCCCAGAAGTCGAGCTCCCACGAGGCGGCCAGGCCCAGCGAATAAAGCTCGGTCTGTGCCCCTGGCGGCGGGCCGCGGAAGTTGATCCCCTCGCTGCCGGTGCCGGCGCCCCCGGCGTCGGCGGTGGCATCGACGCGCGGCAGGCGCTGCGAATCGAGTTGCCCGCGCGCCGCCCGGGCCTCGGTGATGCGAAGCCGCGCCTCGAGCAGCGAGAGGTTCTGCCGCGATAGCTGCTCGATCAACTCCGTCAGCGCTGGGTCATCAAACTGCCGCCACCATTCGCCGATCGCCTCCGCCTGCGTGGCGATCGCCCCGGCCGAATCGTTCGTCACCGTCGCGCTCCATGGCCGCGTCGCCGCCGCCCCCGCCCCCGGCGGCCGATAATCCGGCCCGACCCGGCACCCCGTGCCCACGCCGCACGCGCCGAGGATCAGCAAAAAGCATCGGGACCAACGACTCATCGGCCGGCACCTCTTAAGACGACTCGATGATCCTATCGGATTTTGCCTCCGCCTGCGCCGGCGTGATGAGGCGATTCGAAGGGCCTGCTGAATCGTGACCGGACCCACCCCCGACCCGACTTCGGGACACGGCGTGCACCCCGCTTCACAACCTTGAGGTCGAACTGGAGCGCCACGGCAGCTTTTGATTCTTCACGGCCGCCCTGTTGCGCGGGAGGGCCGAACTCGGATAGAGTAGGCCTTCCGACAGGGCATCTTGCTCTTGCGTCACCGTCGCTACGCAAACTGTAATGTCGCAAAATCCCCTCGTTTTCGACCAGACTCTCTCGAGGCCGTGCCCCAATTGCGGGTATGATCTGCGGGCGATGGCCGGCTCCCGCTGCTCGGAATGCGGGTTGGAACTGGACCTCGCCTCGCTGGCGGCCAGCGCCATCCCCTGGGCGGCCCGCCGCCGCATCGGGCGGGTGCGGGCCTATGTCAGGACGGTCTGGCAGATCACCGCCGACGCCCGCGGGGTCCGCCACGAGCTTTCGCGCCCGCAGGCGATCGGCGACGGGCGCGGGTTCGCCCGGATCACCGGGACGCTGCTGGGATTGATGTTCGTGGGGCTGTTGCTCGGCGCTTGGGCGACGTTCGACGACTGGACGCTGAACATCGCGCCGCCGTCGATTTGGCCGGGTGCCGGGCCGGTGCTGCCGGGATGGGCGCAGGACTTGATGGTGCCGTGGCTGGCGGGATTCGAGCTACCCGGCGTGGCGCCGGGGTGCGCGTTTCTGCTGGGGATGGCCTTGGCATGGATGCCGCGCTCGGTTTTCCATGCCCGGCGGTTGCCCACGGAGCGCGGTTTGGCCGTCGAGGCGCTGGCCGGATATCTGGGCGCACCGTTGCTTGTGGCACCTGTGGGGTTGTTGATGGTGGGGATCGGCGGGGCATTGGTCGAAGGATCGTCCGACGCCGCCAGCGCCGGAGCGGCGTTGCTGATCCTCGGATTTACTGTCGCGGTCGCATCGGTCCTGCTCGCCCTGCTCCGCGCCGGCCAATGGGTCGCCCGCAGCCGTCACGCCGGCCTGCTTCGCGGCGCCGCGGCGTCCTTGGAACTCACCGGATTGTGGGCGGTGTCCGTGGTGGCGCTACTGGGCATCATCCCTTGGTGCGTCGGCTTTTTCGTCCTGGTCATCGACAGCCTGCGATGACGGCGCCGTCGTCGCGGGCGCGGCGAAGCGCGACAGGTCGCGGTATTGTCGGATCCCGTCGCGGTTCGTCTTGCCGGGTCGATTGTCTATATGGAATCCAAACATCGGCTCGGGAAGGATGTAATCGGTGACCGGCCCGCAGTCGAACCACACCATCGGACGCGCCGCGCCGTCGGGTCGCCGATCGGGGAAGATCGCATATCCCAACGCCCGATCGTCGTAATATGGATCCTTCGGCACTGCCGGTAAATACTTCGGAACCAGGTCCTCGAGCCGCGCCGGTGAATCGCCGCGGTCGGTGCGATACAGGTTCGCCGCCAGCGACACCGCCGCCACTCGGCGATCGGAGAGGATCCGCATGTGCGTTTCGACGATTCGGTCGTAGCCCAAGCCACCGGCCTCGAACCATCTTGACGGCCGCGTCAAGCCCCCCTGGCTTTGCAGGATGCGCTGCAGGTTCAGGTTGAACTCGCGCAGCGCCGGCTCCTGTTCCATGACCCGAACTGCGGCCGGCTTGCTGGGTTGCTCGACGGCCTCGACCAGCGCCGCGGCCCGTCGCCCGTCGCGCGCGGCCGCCAATGCCGCCAGCGGACGGATCGCCCATGTCTGCTTGCCCATGCCCAGGCGCAAGTCCTGGGTCCAGATTCCCTCGACGATCAAGCTTTGCCGCATCCCATCGACGGCCAAGCGCTCATCGAGCAGCTCGGCGATCAACCGTTTGACCGGCTGGCGCAGCTCCGGCCGCTGCGTGAACCGCAGCCCCGGCGCGATCACCTGGATTCGATACACCGCCAGCGCCTCGATTCCGGTGGCGACGAGTTGCCCGATGAGAGTGGGATCGGCGCGCATCACCCGCGCCTCGCCCAGCACGTCCTCGATCCGTTCGATCGCCTCGGCGTCATCGCCGGTCACATGGGCGTACAGGGCGCCGTCGCCGAGGGTGTTGGCCAATTGTCGCCCGGCGTTGTACGGCAGCTTCGTGGCCATGAGGGCGTTGATCGACAGCGCCGTGCGCATTTGCACCGCCGACATCGCCCGGGCCTTGCGCGACAGCGCGAAGACCTTCCCGTGGGCCTTTTCCGACGCTTCGGCCAATTGCGTCCACGCCAGCGGATAGGGGGGGAAGTCGGGATATTCCAGGATGCTGCTGGCCGGCGAATCCACCCCGGGGACCTGCGCCGCGGCCGCGTTGGCGTAGGCGACGGCCGCGTTCTGTTCATCGGCGACGGCGGCGAATTGGATGTCCTCGAGCCGCGCCGGCCAACCGCGCCGTCGCTGTTCGTCCAATTGCCTCGCCAAGATCCGCTGGCAGGCCCATCCCCAAACCAGCCGCGTCGCCAGCGTCAGCGCCAAGAGCAGCGCGAACCCCCGGACGGTCCGGCTCCGCCAGGAAAGCACGTGTGGACGCGTCCCGGTCGCGGTTGTCATGCCCGCCATTATAACACCGCGCCGTGGTCCTGATGGGAAGAATTCGAATTACCCCCGGGCGGCCGCGCCGGGAGGTACAGCCGAACGAAGGAGCGCGACGCCGGCTCCGGGGCACCGTCGGGATTGTCGCGGCCGCCGGTGGGAAAGGGCGGGCGGAGGCGATACCATCGAACCGCCAAGGCGATGCCGGCTGCCGTGGGGCGACCGGGACCGCCGGATTGGTTTACACGACAGGAGAACACACCATGGCCTTTACGCTTCAGATTGGGCAGTCAGCGCTGGATTTTCGTCTGCCGGGCGTGGATGGAAAGACCTATTCGCTCGCCAGCTTCGCCGACGCCAAGGCAATGATCATCGTTTTTTCCTGCAATCATTGCCCCTATGTTGTCGGCAGCGAAGAACGGATCAAGAAATTGGTGGACGATTACGCCCCCAAGGGTGTAAAACTGGTGGCGATCAACTCCAACGAGCAGGAGAATCATCCCACCGACTCTTTCGATCACATGGTCAGTCGCGCGCGAGAGCGCGGGCACAACTACCCGTACCTTCGCGATGAGTCGCAGGATGTCGCCAAGGCGTACGGCGCGCTGCGCACGCCGCATTTCTACGTATTTGACACCGAGCACAAGCTGCGCTACACCGGCCGGCTGGACGACAATCCGCGTAATCCCGGCAAGCAGACAACTCATGAACTGCGCGACGCGATCGACGCCGTGTTGGCGGGAAAAACCCCGGCGGTGGCGATGACCAATCCGATCGGCTGCAACGTCAAGTGGAAGGGCCAGGACGCCCACTGGATGCCGCCGGAAGCATGCGATCTGGTGTAGTCCGCGCGGCGGGTTGTCGGGACGAAAAAACAGTAAGGGAACAAGGGAAAAGAGTTCGCGAGAAGTGCAAAAGTGTCCGTTGGGGCCGGATTTGCGCTGTTACGGGCCAGGTGAAATGAGACGGGACTTACATGGGACGAGGCGGGATCGAAGAGGCTTCGAATGGCCTATGGATAAAGGACGGGATGCGGATTTCGGGGGTGCCCGGCGCGCGTCGTCGCGCGCTAAAATTGGTGGCGCGGGCGTGGCCGAGCGGAGCCGCGCACGAAGTAAGCGGGACTTGGTGAGTACCGCTTCCTTCGTGCGCGGCTCCAAGAGTATCGCGGACGGGTCCTTCATTTCGGTTCCCCGCGGCAAACCCATCGCGGACCGATCGGGTGAGCGATGTAGATTGGAATGTGTTCGCCAGCAACTTGTAACCCACAAGGTTTGGCGTGATAGTTACCGGAGAACACCGGGTCCGCTTCCCGGTCCTCTGAATGCCATCAGGTCTTCGTTGACAGTTGCAAGATCTGGTTGTCTCGGACAGCGGAGAGGGGGGGATTCGAACCCCCGGTACGGTTTAAGCCGCACACAGCATTTCCAGTGCTGCACCTTCAGCCGCTCGGTCACCTCTCCAAGGCGTAGAAAATCCACGGCGGCAAAGCCACGGGATTGTACCGCCTTGGCCAGCACGGTCCAGCGCATCGAGATTTCGCACCGGGTGCGGGGACTTGACGGTCGCTAGCGCGGGCTGAAATCGCGCCGGGCTCGGGCTCGGCCCGGGCAGGGGGATTTCTGCCGGTTGCGGGCCATATTGAGACAATTCATTTGGAGAACCACGCGATACCCCCCGGCCCCGCGGGGTCCGAGCCATTGTGATTGTCTCACCGAACGCCGCGAGTGGCATCGCCGACATCGCTTCGCCGTCGCGGGCTATTGACGTTCAACCCCCGCTGGTGGAAAACTATATTATCTCATGCACGTCTCCATCCCCTTGTCGCGGCCGGATATCACGCAACGCGAGATCGACGCGGTCATGGAGGTGCTGCATTCGGAAATCCTCTCGATCGGTCCGCAGCTCGAGCGCTTCGAGCGCGGCTGCGCCACCGTCGCCGGGCGGCGGCACGGGATCGGCGTGTCGTCCGGGACCGCCGGCCTGCACGTGGCGATGATCGCGGCGGGGATCCAACCGGGCGACGAGGTCATCACCACGCCGTTCTCGTTCGTGGCCAGCGGAAACGCGCCGTTGTTCGTCGGCGCCAAGCCGGTTTTCGTGGACATCGACTCGCGGACCCTGAACATCGACCTGTCGCGGGTTGAGGCCGCCATCACCGCCCGCACCCGCGCTATCATCGGCGTTGAAGTCTTCGGACATCCCGGGGGGATGCTCGAACTCGAACGCCTCGCCCGCCGTCACGAGATCACCTTAATCGAAGATTCCTGCGAAGGTTTTGGGGGTCGGATCGAGTCGGGTGGGGGCGAGTCGCGGGCGATCGGATCGTTCGGCCTGGCCTCGATTTTCGCGTTCTATCCCAACAAGCAGATCACGACCGGCGAAGGGGGGATGATCGTCACCGATGATGACGCCTTCGCCGATGCCTGCCGCGCCCTGCGCAACCAGGGGCGCGAGGGGATGGGCTGGCTGGCCCATCAGCGAATGGGATTCAATTTCCGGCTCGATGAGATGAGCGCCGCCCTGGGCGCGGCCCAACTCGAACGGCTGGATGAAATCCTCGAGTCTCGGCGCCGCGTGGCCAATCATTACATGCAGCGCCTGATGGACAACCGCTATCTCGTTCTCCCGACTCTCAGCGATGATCATGTGATGAGCTGGTTCGTGTTCGTGGTCCGTCTGAACGATCTGTTCGCCCCCGGCGACCGCGACACGGTGATGACGCGACTTCGGGCCGAAGGGATCGGCTGTAATAACTATTTCCCCCCGATCCACTTGCAGCCCTACATGCGAGAGGCCTTCGGATTTGCCCCCGGCGCGTTTCCAGTCTGCGAATTCGTTGGGGTGCGTACCCTCGCGTTGCCGTTTTTTACCCGCATGACCGGCCGGCAGGTCGATCGAGTGTGCGATGTCTTCGAGCGAATCATCG
This sequence comes from Tepidisphaerales bacterium, assembly GCA_038329845.1. Lineage (GTDB taxonomy): Bacteria > Planctomycetota > Phycisphaerae > Tepidisphaerales > Tepidisphaeraceae > JBBQNJ01. The sequence continues at coordinate 25,054 of JBBQNJ010000062.1, forward strand.
AATCGACCCTCACCACTCCCGGCGCCGGCCGACGGTTCAGCGATCCGGTGTGACGGTCTATCCCCGCGCCGATCCGCCGCCGCTTACGGCAGGATGTATCCCACAATGGCGATGAAGTGGCAGACGCTTCCCGCTAGAACAAATAGATGCCACAGCCCGTGGTTGAATGGGAGTTTTTCCCACAGGAAAAACGCCACCCCCACTGTGTAGGCTGCTCCGCCGGCGATGATCCACTGCCAGGCACCGGGGGGGATCCGCTCGATCGCGGGCTGGATCGCCACGATGAGGATCCATCCCATCGCCAGGTAGATTGCGGTCCCGATCAGCTCGAATCGCTCGACCGCCATCGCTTTGAAAATCGTCCCCGCGATCGTCAATCCCCACAGCACGCCCAGCAGACTCCAGCCCCACGCACCGCGCAGGCAGACCAGCAGGATCGGGGTATATGTACCGGCGATCAGCGCGAAGATCGCCGAATGATCCAGCACCCTCAGCCAGCGCTTGCCCAGGGTGCCCGGGCGCCAGGCGTGATAGCAGGTCGAGGCGAGATACAGCAGCACGAGGCTGGCTCCGAAGATCGAGAAGCTGACGACATGCCAGACCGACCCCGAACTCACCGCCAGCGTCACCAGCACCGCCATCGCGGCGAGGCTCAGCGCCAGCCCCACGCCGTGGGTGATGACATTGACCAGTTCCTCCGCGCGAGTCTGCACCGGCATAGAACTATTCTATCGCGGATCCCCGCACACAGCCTGTCGATCGCGCGGCCGTCATAGCGGGGTCACTTGGCCGGGGAACCGCTTTGGGGCGCGGGCCGGGCATCCTGCAACGATCCGAAACGCCGCACTCGCGGGAACCAGGCCGCGATCGCCGCGACGGTGAGCAGCGTCCCGACACCTCCCAGCACCACCGCACGCACCGTTCCGAACAACGTTGCGGTCAGCCCCGATTCCAATCCGCCCAGCTCGTTCGACGCCCCGATCGAGATGTTGTTCACCGCCGCCACGCGCCCGCGCATGTGATCGGGCGTAAGCACCTGCACCAGCGTGTGGCGCACCACCACGCTGATCTGATCGAACATCCCCAGCAGCACCAGCACCGCGAAGCTCAGCCAGTAATGCCGCGACAGCCCGAAGACGATGGTGCAGACACCGAAGCCCGCCACCGCAAGCAGCATGGCTCGGCCCGCCTTTTTCATCGGGGGGGTATGCGCGATCAGCATCGCGCTGGCGAAAGCCCCGATCGCCTCGGCGGCGCGAAGCCATCCGAACCCCACTTGCCCGACACGGAGGATGTCCTTGGCGAACACCGGCAGCAGGTAGACCGCTCCGCCCAGCAGCACCGCCAGCAAATCCAGCAGGATCGTCCCCAGCAGAATCCGCGTCTGGTAAATGAAGCGAAATCCCGCCAGCAGCTCCGACACGCGACCGCCCGCCGGCGGACGACGATCCAGCACCCGCAACGGACGGGCGCACAGAATCAGCATCAATCCCGACAATGTAAACGCCGCGGCGGCGTCGACCAGGTAGGCCAGCCGGGCGCTGTGCGCGATGACCAGCCCCGCCAGCGCCGGCCCGCCCATGCTGGCAAGCTGGAACAAGCTCGAATTCCAGGTCACGGCGTTGGGGAAAACTTCCGGCGGAACGATCTGGGGGATCAGCGACGATGTTGCCGGACGACCCAGCACCAGCGATGCGCTATTGAGTCCCATCAGCAGATACATCCAGCCCAGCGATCCCGGGCGGTAGGACAAAAACGCCAGCCCCAGCGAGCAACACCCGGCCAGAAACGATCCGATCGCGATGATCCGCCGGCGGTCGAACGTGTCGGCGAGCTGACCGGCGGGCAACGCGAGCAAAAACAGCGGCAAGACCTGCACCCCGGCGATCCACCCCAACGCCGCCTTCGAGCCGGTCCGGTCGAACACCTCCCACGCGATCGCCACCGCCAGCATCTGATGCCCGATCACCCCGATCAACGCACCGGCGGAAAACAGCCGAAAATCAGCGAACCGCAGGGCGGCGTAGGGATCGTGACCGCGTGAGCCCGCCCCCAGCGATTCCCGCTCGAGCTCACCCTCCGTCGGCGCAGCGCTCGCCGCCCGCTCAGCGTCGGGCGGCTCGTAGGCCAGGACCTGCGAATCCTCGGGCGAAGGTTGTCGCCGCTCAGGCGGCGCGGGCGTCGAGTCGGCCATCGTCTGTGCCGGGAATTATTCGATCCCCGCAACGGCCATGCAAGCGCCGAGCCACGGAGGGGAGGGATGTTCCCGTATTTTTTTTACAGATCCCAGTATTCAATGGGAAAAGGCGGTTTCCGGATGGCCATGATGGTTGGTTTCCTGAACCCGTGGAAGAATCCGTGGGCACGCTCGAGGGGAGAAAGGAAAGATCGGGCGATTGAGGAGTGAGGATCGACGGAATAATAAGCAGGCGACGGGGTAGGCCGCGACATCGTGTACGTCGCGCATGATGTTCTTGGGGTTGGACACACGGCAGGCGAACGGACGACCATCATGATTCGACGCATCCCGCTCGTTTTCTCGCCCCAGCAGGAGGGTGGGTTCACCGTCACATCGCCGATTCTGCCAGAGTGACTGACGGAGGGACTCTTTGAATGAGGCGTTCGCGCATGTCCCCGATGTCTTAACGACGGTGATGGAGCTCTATGCCGAGCAAGGCCGATCCCTTCCCGCTGGAATCAACCTTCCATCGTCGGGTGAAGGACGGGGGGCGAGGGGCACAGAAGCACGCAGGGCGTCAGGTTGATTGCGATGCGAGCCGCGGCGATCGCGGGTAGCATGGGGGCATGGCGATCGCACGCGACCCGTTGATCTGCGCGATGCTGGCGGCGGTGGATTTTTCCTCGCCGCTGCTGTGGGCGGTCTTTCTGGGGTGGATTCTGTCGGTGGTGCTGCATGAGTTCAGCCATGGCATCGTGGCCCATTTCGGCGGCGACCACACCATACGCCAACGCGGGGGGTTGACGCTCAATCCCATGCAGTACATCGACCCGGTGATGAGCATCGCGTTGCCGGCGATCGTCTTTCTCATCGGCGGGATCCCGCTGCCCGGGGGAGTGACCTACATTCGTCACGATCTGCTGCGCGGGAAGGTCTGGGAATCGCTGGTGGCGGCGGCGGGGCCGGTGAGCAATCTGGTCCTCTTTGGGCTGCTGGCGATGGTGATCCACCCGCGCTGGGGATTCGTTGCCCAGTGGCAACTCGGGCAGGCGGCACCCAATGTCTATGCGTTTGTCGCCGCGATGGCGATGCTGCAAATGCTGGCGGTGATTCTCAACTTGATCCCCGTTCCCCCGCTGGACGGGTTTGGCATCCTGGCCCCGTGGATGGGCGAGCCGCTTCGGCGAAAGCTTTCGACCCCGCCGCTGAGTACGATCTTGTTTGTTGTCTATTTCATGGTCCTTTTCAACGCCGGGGCCGGGCTGTTTCAGCACTTTTTCGACTTGGTACACTGGATGCTGTCGATGCTCGGCTACGACGAGCGAAGCATCGCGTTGTTCGGGCAGGGATACAACGTGGCGATGTTCGGCAGCGAACATGTCGGAGGCTGAACATCGCGTCGAGCCTATTCGGCGCGGACGATCAGCATGGGGATGTGGGTGCGGTGGCGCACCGCCGAGATCGTGGTTCCCAGAACCACGTCGGCCAGCAGGCGATGACCGTGGGTGGTCATGGCGATCAGGTCGCACTGCTGGTCCTGGGCCGTCTTGAGGATTTCCGTCGGCGGGTTGCCCATGGCCAGGTGTGTGGTGACGGCCAGGCCGCCGGCCCGCAGCACCTCGGCGCGGGCTTGGAGATAGTCCCGGTCCTGGCGCATCTCCTGGGATTCGGCCAGTTGCAATTCATCATAGTGCCTGGCGGCGAATCCATCGGCCACATGGAGCAGTAGCACCTCGGCCTTGATCGAGCGGGCCAAGGCGCCGACATGGCTCAGCAGCGACTCATCGGACGCGGTGGTGTCCAACGCCAGAAGGATCTTGCGATACATGGTCAACTCCCCAAAGCCAGCAGATCGCGCGTCCAGTCCCATAGATACTTGATGTTCAGGGTAACAATGATCGCCGCCGTGAGCCATGCCAGAATCATCACCCACATCGCCGGGCGGAATCGACCCATTTTCTTTTTCTCTCCGACGAACATCAGCAGGGGGATGACCGCGAAGGGCAATTGGAGGCTGAGGAAGACCTGGCTGAAGATCAGCAGCCGGGCGGTGCCGCTGTCGCCGTAGAGGGCTGAGGAAATGACGGCGGGGATGATGGCGAGCAGGCGGGTGATCATCCGGCGCAGCCAGGGCTTGAGCCGGATGTTGACGAAGCCTTCCATGACGATCTGCCCGGCGAGGGTGCCGGTGATGGTGGCGTTCTGCCCCGACGCGAGCAAGGCCACGGCGAAGAGGATGCTGGCGATCGTTACGCCCAGCGTGGGCGAGAGGAGCTTGTACGCCTGGTCGATCTCGGCCACGTCGTGCTGGCCGGTCGTGTGAAAGGTGGCCGCCGACAGCACGAGGATGCCGCCGTTGATGAACAGGGCGAACATCAAGGCGACGGTAGAGTCGATGGTGGCGAAGCGGATGGCCTCGGCGCGGCCCCGGTCGTCCTGAACGTATTTACGCGTCTGCACGATCGAGGAATGCAGGTAGAGATTGTGGGGCATGACCGTGGCGCCGAGGATGCCAATGCCCAGGTAGAGCATTTCGGTGTTGGTCAGGAGGCTGGCGCTGGGGACGAAGCCCATCAACACGCCGACGAGACTGGGGCGGGCGAAGGCCAGCTCGAAGGCGAAACAGGTTCCGATCACCAGGATCAGCGACACCACCAGGGCTTCGAGATAGCGGAATCCCTTGTTTTGCAGGGCCAGCAGGATCAGCACGTCCAGGGCGGTGAGGATCACTCCGGCGGTGAGGGGGATGCCGAACAGCAGCTCGAGCGCGATCGCCGAGCCGAGAACTTCGGCCAGATCGCAGGCGCAGATGGCCAGTTCGCACAGCAGCCACAGCACGACCGAAACGGGCTTGGAATAGTGATCGCGGCAGGCCTGGGCCAGGTCGCGCCCGGTGACGATCCCGAGCTTGGCGCACAGGTGCTGAAGCAGGATCGCCATCAGGTTCGACAGCATGACGACCGACAGGAGCTGGTAGCCGAACTTCGACCCCCCGGCCAGATCGGTGGCCCAGTTGCCCGGGTCCATGTACCCGACGGCCACGAGAAACCCCGGCCCGGAGAAAATCCACAGTTTTCGCCAGAAACCGGCATGGCGATGAACCTCGATAGAGCGATAGCTCTCGGGCAGGCTGGGCAGAAGCGAATCCCGTCGCCAAGCCGGATCATCGGGCAGGGCGGCGGGGGGATCCTCGGGAGCGGGGTCTTTCATTCTAGGCTGTTCCAATTTTGAATGTTCAAAATATACCCAGCCCTGATCGCGTCGTCAATCGCCCCATTGCTCCGCGCCGCGCGGTTTTGGAACGCGTGTTCGCTTACTTCGTGCGCGGCTCCCCCAGATGTAAGGTGCGCGCGAAAATAAAAGGGTCTAAGACTCGTTATTGACGTCTGAACCGAGGGCTGGTACGCGCTGGTCGAGTCTGTGGGCGTTGGAACAGGGCCAACCAAAGCAACGGGACCTGCTGAGCCAATGGCCGCTGCCCCGCCCCGCGGACTGGCTGGACCGGGT
>JBBQNJ010000063.1:0-30496 GCA_038329845.1 Tepidisphaerales bacterium
CCTGCTGAGGTCCGAGACCGCCGCCTGGCAGGCGGCCAGCAACGCCAAACAACGCGGCGTGGACTGGCAGTTCAAAGTCAGCGACGCGCGCCGCAAGCTGAAGTCGGTCTACCCTAAAATCATCGTGTGACAATGCACTAGTGCGCGGTTTTGCCAAATGCGGTTCACCCCGACGGGACCTCTCGCCAACGCGAGCGGTCCCGTCTTTTATGGTCGCCTGGCCATACCGCCGTCTCAGGTTGTGAACGAACGCTCGACCCCGGGTATACCGCTGGCGGCCTTCAGTCAGACATCCGCAAAACGGCTCGGAACCTGCGGGATATCCCGGCTTTCCCCAAGAGGATGGTCTCGATACCCCCCGCGAGCGGTATAAAAACGCCCCTCGCGCATGGAAGCGGCTCATTCATTCGGCCCATTTGTCGAATATGGGTTTGGGGCTTACAGTTGGATCGTCCACGCGACGATGAACTTCGTGGGTCGGCGAACGTGAGGCCTGCTTCGGAATTTCGGGTGCGAACAATCGCAAATCGACCTCGTATCTGTAGTTGGCGCAGGAGAGAACCCTGCCGATCTTCGGGAATGAAGCATCCATGAAGCAGAAAGCCATCAAGAGGCGACTGGTTAAGGCACTGCTGCGGCCATTGTTGTCGTGGGGTCGCCTCAATGAACCGCGCGATGGCTTTAGTATTGTGGTGGGCACGCCCTGGGCGTTGCGGCATCTGCTCGAAGTGAATCTCCGTTTCCTTGCGGCAACAGACCTGCGACAACTGGAGCAGATCTTCGTCGTCTTTGACCGTGTGCGCCAACCCGGCGCTGAACAAGTGATTTCCGCAATGCGGTCCATGTTCCCGCAATTGCCGCTGCGGTTTCTGTTTCAACCGGCGATTGCCGGGCGGCTAGTGCAGTTGGTGGACCAGAGCAAATTCTATGCGGGCCTGAACTGGGTCACGGGCCTGAAGCACTGCCGGACCCGATACGCCGTCCTGCACGATTTTGATCTTTATCCAGTCCGGCCGGACATATTCGTCAAGATTGTCGAAGCGATGCGCGACCAGAAGCTGCATTTTTCCGGGGTCGAGTTTACACACTTTGACGGTTTGACAGACTCCGACCGTCTGATTGGAACATGGGAACTGGGTATCGATGTGCAGTGGATTCGTGCGAACTACCGGCCGATCGACTGCTTCCACGAGGTCGCGGAAGTGAATGGCCGTAGGGTTGACCTCGATGGATTCGCATCCGTGCAATCTCGCACACCGCAGCGCGGCCTTCCTGCGGACGTACAACGCGACTGGTTCGCGCACGTCACCAATCTGTGCAGCACCTACCTGCGGTTCTCTAAAGGCGAACCGGTGGGCGTGGCTTGGCGGCTGCCCTATCTTTGGTATCTGGAAAGCCTCGTCGGGTGCGGGCGCGATATCCAGCAATTGGCCACAGAGATGAACGCGGCCCCCGGCGCGGTGCTGTCGATTGACGATAGGGCGGTGGATTTCCAAGGAACCGATCCCACCTGCGCCAATGTGTTAAGACACGAGTTGCAACAGATGGAGACGGCGCTCTTCGGTGCGATGCGCCAGCCTATTCGCGATTACGTGGATTCTTTTGAGGCCTTCCTTCGAACGCGGGTGAATGCCGGTTCCCTTGAACCGGATGCGGATTCGGGCAGTGACATGACGAGTTCCACTTCTAACTGAGCGATGGGGTGACAATTCCTGTTCTTTAACAATCGCTTCTGCCAGTGTTGGCGCCCACTGTTTTTCCAATAGTGGCAAGGCTGCGTCTACCACAGTGTCGGGGAACACGGTCTGTTGGTTGCACCTTTTCAACGCAGTATAACGTTGCAGGCACGGGAACGGAAAACGGGACAGCGCTGACTTTCGGTTGGCCCATTCAAAATAAACCGACGGCCTATCGCATTGCCGCCTCACCCAAACCCATCCCACCGCCGCCCCGACGCGCCGCAGAGCCGACCTGCCGCCCGCGCCATCCCCCGCTTCGCGAGAGAGGCGGTTACTGAATACTGAATAGGAAATTTGATTTCGCCGGGGCGTGCGGAACAACATAAGGTGGTATCCACGTTTTCGGCGCCAAGACGAGGTGGATGTCCCGAATGCCATTCACTTAACCTGAAAACGGCTGGGGAAAGCCGACCTATCGGCCCAAGGCTGAAGCTGAGTTCGCCAACCTTGTCCTTGAGTGAAGTGAATGGCATTCATGGATGTCACCTGTAGGTCACCTTTTTATGTTGTAGTATTCCCCCGTCACGCCCGGCGACGGCCCAACCCAAAGAGAGTCGCGGTAGTCGCTTACGATATACCGGCGACGACTTGCGAGGCTTAAGTGAATGGCGTTCAAGCGCGTCCCGTGTTTACGCAGGTGGCCACGAAAGTGGGCTGGGATAGGGCGGCGCGGGGCGGGGTGGCTTTGCGGGGCGGGGGCGGTGGCGTATCTTCTCGGCGATGAATCCGAAGCAGCGAGCGGCCGAGTCCGCATTGGAGTTCATCGAGAGCGGGATGGTCATCGGCTTGGGGACCGGCTCGACGGCGGATTATTTTTTGATCGCCCTGGCGGCGGCGATCCGCTCGGGGCGGTTCCGCGATCTGCGCGGGGTACCGACGAGTCGGCAATCCGAGCGCCGCGCCCAACATCTGGGGATCCCGGTGGCGACTCTGATCGAATGCCCGCACCCCGATCTCACCGTCGATGGCGCCGACGAGGTTTCCCCGACGCTGGACTTGATCAAGGGCCTCGGCGGGGCGCTGCTGCGGGAAAAGATCGTCGCCCAGGCATCGCGAAAGCTCATCATCACCGCCGACTCGAGCAAGGCCGTGGAACGACTCGGGACTCGTTCGGCCCTGCCGGTCGAGGTTGCGCCCTTCGCCCATCCGACCCACGAGGCATTTTTTCGCGGGCTGGGTGCCCAAGCGACGCTGCGAACCACCACCGCGGGCGCGCCGTTCGCGACCGACAATCAGAACTACATTTACGACTGCCGATTTCCCCATGGAATCTCCGATCCGCGGGCGACCGAGATTGCGCTTCACGCCCACGCGGGCATCGTCGAAACGGGGCTGTTTCTCGGGATCGCCACCGTCGCGCTGATCGCCGATGATCAGCGCGTCAAGACGTTAAGAGGCCCGTGATCGGCGCCCGCCGTGACGCACCGCCACGTTGATCCTTCGAAGGGACTCGGCTCTTGCAGCAATGGCAAACCCAGTTTATGGCCGTGCTGACGATCTTCACGATCGCCGGCATCGGCGCGCTGCTGCGAAAGCTCGACTGGCTGAGCGAGCAGGCCGACAAGAGCCTGTTCGCCGTGACGGTGCGGGTGCTATTTCCGGCGTTGATCCTCAAGGTCACCTTGGGTAACGAGCTGCTGCTGCGTCCGGGGAATCTGCTGCTTCCCCCCGCGGTGGGATTCATCACCATCGTCGCGGGATTCGCCATTGCATATGCCCTGGCGAGGGCGATGCGCCGCCCGCTCGGTTTCACCGATCCGCGGCAGTGGCGCACCTTCGCGCTGTGCGTGGGGATGTACAACTACGGCTACGTCCCCCTGCCGCTGGCCGAGCAATTATTCGGCGGCGACACCGTGGCGATCCTGTTCGTTCACAACCTGGGCGTCGAGATCGCCATGTGGACGGTCGGGATCACGCTGGTGAGCGGGCGGCTGGGACCGGGTTGGTGGCGCCGAATCATCAACCCGGTGAGCCTGTCGATCGCCGTGGCGGTGGGATTGACGCTCATCGGCGTCCGCGCCCATCATCTCCCGCGATTTGTCCGCCAATCGCTGGACCTGTTGGGCGCCAGTGCGGTACCTCTGTCGGTCCTGCTGGTCGGCGCGGTCATGCAGGACGAATGGCGGGAAGCGCGTTTTCGACATGCGCTCGGCCCCATCGCGCTGGGTTCGATCCTGCGGCTGGGGATTCTGCCCGCCGGGTTCTTGCTGCTGGCCTGGGCGATCCCGGCCTCTCGGGAGCTGAAGCAAGTGATGATTCTTCAGGCCGCCATGCCGTGCGCCGTATTCCCGGTGGTCTTGTCGCGCCACTTCGGCGGCGATCCGGCGACAGCGCTACGCGTCATTCTCGGCACGAGCCTGCTGAGTCTGGCCACGATGCCGCTGTGGCTTTTGGCGGGATTGCACTGGGTGAGTCCGTGAAGCCCGCCCCGGAACGCGCCCAGCCATATCGGACCATTTGCCCGGATTCAACCGGCGGCAAGTTTTTGACGGAATAATTCGACCGAGGTTGCATGAAGTCGTCCGCGGATCGGGCACCATATTTCCGCGATCGACCGGGGCAAGGGCGCCAATCACTCGGCGAGAATCAGATCACCGACCTTGTCCACATCCTTGGAGTTGATGTTGCCGAACCAGGTCATCAGCGAATCCCGCCCGTGGCCGTCGTCTTCGTTGACGGCCAGCATCATCCCCAGGTTCGCCCCGACGGCGGGTCTGAAAGGAGCCAGGTTCTTCCAGGGGATGGCCAGTTCATAGGTGATGTCGCCCGTGCCGGTCTTGCCGCGTTTCACGGACACCTTGATGTCCGGCGCCTCGCCCAAAACGATCGACCCATCGGCCGACAGGTAGCACTGGGCCCGGGGGCCGCGAGGAGTGTCCCCAACGCCATAATCGTATTTGCCCCCCTTACGAGCGCTGATGCGCATTGGGTCGAACAGAAACTGCAAGCTGTCCTGTTCCCACAACTCAGCATCGGGCTTGAGCGCTCCGGCGATGTCGTCGGTGACGACGGCCGCGACATACAGGAACTGATCGTCCCAGGCGAATCGCAAGTCGGCCGAGAGATCCTGCGGGCCTTGCCAACTCGCGGGGTTTTCCTTTTTCTTAAACGCCCAGAACTGATCGGCCTTGTCCAGCCGCTGGACCGAGGTTTTCTTCCAGATCGGCTCGTCCAGCACGCCATCCAACACCGGCGGGGAGACGGCCTTGGGCACTGTGACGAATCCCCCCATGGGTCGCTCCTCGATGCGCGTCCGCCCGGATTCATCCCTCACCGCCGCCCGCACCTGGTACACCCGCGTCGCATCCGCGCCCGCCAGCCGCACGACCACCTCCCCGGATTTTCCGGCATCCAGAGCCAGTTCTCCCGCCGGAGCATCCACAAAATGCACCTCCGTCGGTCTTACGTCCGTGAATTGGCCTTTCTCCAGCGATTGCTCGCCCTGCAACGACAACTCCCATGCAATCGCCTGAGTCAGGGCGCCGTTGTTGTGGATCATCAGCTTCACCCCCGGCCCAAGCGGCGGGGAAGCGGGCACCGGCACGATCTCGGCGGTCAACGCGCCGGTGACCTCTGGACGATAGACGATCTCGCCGCGAGGCTTGCCCGAGCCATCGATCAACGTCGCCCGGCAATCGGCTTCGCGAACGGCGCTTCCCTCGGGAACGGCGAGTTCAAACCGCAAGGTTCCGTCGCCGGGGTCAACCTCCCGCACCCGCCAGAACGGCGGCGCCGTCAGCGCCACCTTTCCTCCGCCTTCCCGCCGCAACACCTGCACCGCCACGTGCTGGCCGCGCACGATGGTCGCCGGGGCCGCACCCAACCGGATCGCCGGTGGCCCCAAGGCTTCCGGCAGCGATCCAGCGCCCCAATCCAACAGCAGTAGAACCGGATCTTCGCTGATGGTCAGCGTCACCCCTTCTCCAGCGGCGTCGAGCCGTCCGTGGCTTCCATCAATGCGGATCATGTCAATGGTGCCCGCCCCGGGGAGCGGCAAAAACACATCGGTTCGCCCCTTGTCCTTATAAACGATCAGCAGGGATTTCCCTTGAGCATCGCGCAGGAAAAACACGCGGATATCTCCGTCGTACACCCGGTCCGCCACCGGCTTTTTCACGAGGATCGAATTAACCGCGTTGTAGTAAGCCACGGCGTCGAGCTTGGGCGCGTACTTCTTGTAACGGTTGTCGAAGACGTTGTGGGCCGATCCGAACGAGTCGGCATTGATCCCTTGGGGGTCGGGGTAGAGCAATCCGAACCACGACACGCTCGTTCCCCCGCCGGCGAAAAAGTTGGCGAACTTCTTGTACAGCTCTCCCGCCACCACCTGACGAGTCAATCCCTGGCTGTTCGACCCCACCTCGGTGGACCAGATCGGCTTGGCGTGACCGTATTTCTTGAACATCTCGGGGTATTTCTCGTCCAATATCCGGCGAATCACCGAGGCGTTGGCGTAAACATGGAAGTCGTAAGCATCGCACCACCTCCCGAAGCCGGCGGCGAAATAGTCCTCGATCCCCGTCCCCACCGAGGTGCCCACCACGGTGATCGTCGGATCGACCTTCTTGATCTCGTCGTAGAGGATGCGATACGCCTGGACTTCCGGCTTGACCGCATCCCCCTTGTTGTGCGGCTCGTTGCCGAGATTGATGATCATCGGCCGCACGTCCCCGTAGGTAGTGATGAAATTGCGAATCCCCTGGCGAAGGGCCTTCTCATCGTATTTTTCCCAATCCGGCCCCCGCCGTTCGATGACGGTCGCAGGTGTGGTGGTGAGGAATCCCATCCCCAGTTCCTTCACCAACTTGATCTGCGGCGCCGTGGGCCGGTATGGCGGCTCGGGCTTCCATCCGCCCCACACCCCGCAAATGCGGATGCCCAGGCGATGGGTCAGCCGCACGTATTCCTCGACGCGGTTGTCCCAGTTGCGGCTGGTGAAGGGGATCTCCTCGGGCTTGAAGGCGTTGGCCGGCGCCTCGGGCAAGATCGCCAGCGAGGTGTGGTTCCTGAACGGCTCGGCCCGGCCGCGGTCGATTTCGGCGTGAAGTTCGTAATATCGCCCAGTCTCCAGCGGCACCGAGGAAAGATCCAGCGTTCCGGAGTAAGTGAACAGCCCGTTGGCCTTGTCGCCCGCCTCAAGCGTCGCCGGCATCGGCTTGCACTGCTCGGCGCCCCAGTAGTCCGTCACCACGCACGACGCCCGGCACTGCTCCGGCGGAAGCGGCGCCGACGACCAAACCGTCAGCGTCACCTCGCGTCCGTCCTGCGGATACAGCAAGTTCCCGAGCCGTGCCGTGTCGAACATCAGCCGCTTGATGCGATCGTCCTTGGCGACTACCTGCAACGGCGCGGCCGAAAGCTCGTCGATGGCGAACTCGCCGGGCGTCTGCTTGTTGATCTGGAAGCGGAATCGCCCCGCCGCGGTGCCGGGGGGGATCTCAACGCGCAGCACGCGCGGCTTCCAGGCGTTGCGCCCGTATTGCTCGGTCAACGTCAAACCGGCGATCGTCTTTCCGTCTGCGTCCAGACAATCCAGTGCCGCCACGCAGTTGTAGGAATTGTCCATCGACTCGACATCGGTGCGGGTCGCCAGCTTGATCTCCCACGGCCCCGGCGCGACCGGGAAACCCGGACCGGTCACAACGGCTCTTTGCGTCAAGCGATCCTCGGACTTGGCCAACCGCAGCGCCCCGGCGCCCTTGAACGCCGATTTGCCGTCGATGCGGACATCCCCATCAACCGCCCACCCTGCCGGTAACTCGCCACCGTCGGCGTCGAACCCCTCGACATAAGCCGCGGCGACTTGGGGGACAGGCGGCTCAACGCCGGTCGCCGGCGCGATCAAACCCAAGGCGCAGATCAAGCCGGAAATCGCGAATCGCAACATAGATGCTCCTGCAAGAGGGATCGTCCGACCGCGCGGTCACTTGGCGACGGTGGTGATCTCCTTGAACTCGACCTTGCCCGTGGCCGGATCGTCTTCGCGGTGCGACACCAGCAACACCAAGGTCTTAATCGGGAAGTGGATCACCCCGTCCTTGGCCCCGCCCCAGTGTTCGGTCTTCTTCGTCAGGGGGATCTCGATCGTCTCCCAGGCGTCGGTCGTGGCCATCTTCTTCTTGAACTGGTGGACCTGATCGGTGTCGTCGATCACGCGCACGCCGATGGGCAACGCCGTGGCCGAACGCGCCCGAATCTGGATTTTCCCGGCCGTGGCGGGGATTTCCACGGGGACGGCGGCGGTCACATATCGCCCGCCAGCACCCATGGCAGCGCCGGAGAAATCGAAGCTCAGGACGCCGATCGGCGTTTCGCCGTCCTTGCCCAGCTCGAACGTGGCCTTGCCGTTGACCGAGCCGCGCTTCCACGTCTTGCCCTGCTCGAACAGCTTCAGGTCCGTCTTGCCCGCCGCGGGCGGTTCGGCCCACGACCGGCCCGCCGCGTCGATGAATAACATCCCGAGCACCAGCGCCGCCAACACATTCACTCGCATCATGACACATTCCTTTCCGGGAAAAATCTCCCGCGACGATCGGAACGAACCGTTCAACGGTCCAGCTTCCGCACCGACACGCTCTTGACGAAATAAGGCCCGATGTTGAAGCGGAAATTGAAAGCCCAGGTGCCCACGAACTGGGCGTCGTCGATCTTCCAGGTGGCGGTATGCCACGTCTTGTTGTCGGGAATGTCGAATTCGGGGGCTTTCTTGTATCCCGAGGTGGATTCGTACTCCAGCACCAGTTTGGCCGGGGCGTTGTTCGGGTTGCGGCGCACCACGGCGGAAATCTCGATGGGGGTGGCGGCATAGCTCAGGAAATTCGAGTCCACCATGAAGACGTTCCCGCCCGGCACGCCCCCGGCACGGGCGTTGCCCCCATAGGCCAGGACATCCTCGGCCACGCCTTGGGCCGATTGGGTGTGCAAGCCCTTCTCGACGTTGTCGGCCCCCATGACGATCGACACGCTTTGGGCGTCGGTGTAGTCCCCGCCCCACGGGAACGGCTTGCCGCGGTTCGCCTCGGCCTGCTTCAGCAGGTCTTCCGGCACGCCGTCGATGAAGATCGGCATGGTGGTCAGCCGCGCCGTGTCCGATTCGGTGATTCCCCCCCCGACCGGATCGACGATCTTCACCGGCTTGGCGAAACGGATCGTGTCCGGCGCCTCGGTGGCCGCCCAGGTCGTCAAGACGGTTTGTTGCGGGCCTTTGGCGATGAAACCGTAATGCTTGTCGTTGAACAGCACCCACCCCAGCGGTTTGGGATGTTGTCCCAGCAGCTCGATCATCCGCGCCAAGGCGTGATAGGCCGGGCGCGGCGTTCCGTCACCCTTCACGATCCCCATCGGACCGGAATCCCCGTCCATCCCCTCGAACCAGTTGATGGTGGTGATGCCCTGCGCCAACGCCAGGGTGTACCCCTTCACCAAGGCCGCCGCCTGGTGATCCTCGCCGCGCTTGGAATCGTAGCCCAACTCGGTGAACCAGATCGGGCAATCGACCTTCCCCGGGTCGCGCGCCGCCAGCATCTTGCGCACCGTCGCGGCGATGCGCATGAACACCTGCTCGGTCCCCGGACGACGTTCGACGCATCCCAGCAGCTCGTACGGATGAAGCGTGATGTAGTCGAAGTGCCCCTTGGCGCCGGCGACGATCACCTGGTCGAGGTAGTTCACATGCGCGCTCTTGGCCGCCAGCCCGATCATGCACGTCGGATCGACCGCCTTGGCCGCGTCGTAAGCGGCCACGACGATCTTGGCATAATCCGACGCCGGGGCGTTGTTGGTCCCGTTGGGCGGCTCATTCCAGACGGCGTAGTACTTGACGCAGCCCTTCCCGTGCTCGACCACCTTGGACACATAGCGTTTCCACCCCTCGATGTCCTTCACCGGCAGCCCGCGCGGCTTCTGGTCGCTATACCACGGCGGGGTTCCCATCAGCAGCATCCCCGTGCGCACCTTCTGGGATTCCAAATACGCCAGCCGTTCCTGGAAGCCCGAGAAATCCCACTTGCCCGGCACCGCCTCGACCCCGCCCCAGGCGCCCCCGACGTTGCGCATGTCGCGGATGCCGATCGCCGTCATCAACGGTATCCATCGCGGCAGGTTCTTGGTGTTGGCGGCGCAAGCGCCGATGGCGAAAAAGCCGACCTCGTCGGCGGGCTTGGATGGCTCGGCCTCGGCGGGGATCGCCAGCGCCGGCAACAACATCAAACCCGCCAGAAGCGCAACCCCAATGGGCACCCCTCCCAACGTCTCATGCATCAGTCGTGTTGCGATCATGATTATCCAGCCACTTTTTTGAGTCGCGCGCCGTCCGTCGTGTTCGGAATGGTAGACGATGCCCACCCTAAATTCCGCCAACCTTCCCAACTCGGAGCTTGCGGCCTCAGCCATCCAATGGTCGCACCCAGAAAAACGGGTACGTCACCGAGCGCCCGGGGCCGAACAGGTTGTAGGGAAACTGCCCGGCCGCCTTCTTGTCGTAAAGCCCGCGGTCGGTGCCGTCCACCGATTCGATCCCGGTCACATGCCCATCCACCCACAGGACATTGCATCGCCGACCATGGCGCACGCCCAGGATGCCGTTGCCGGGGTCGTAATGAATACGATTGAACGAATACCAGTCGGCGCGGTTGGTGTTGATGACGCACTCGGCCACCAGCATGGTCTCGTGCGAGTACCGCACCGTTCCGAACGCCGCCGGATCCGCCAGGTAGCGGTAGGCCGGGTCGTTGTAGAACCAACTGTTTCCCGGAAACGTCCGCTCGATTCCACCGACGCTGACGAAATTGTATCCGTAGCTGATATTGCCGGTTTTCACCCGGGAATTGGTCCTGTCGAAGCCGCTCTCCGGGCAGAACAGGATCCCCGCCCCGCCCGTGGCCGGGGTGTTGTCGTTGGGAATCTCCTTCACCCGCGGCAGGATGATCTCGAACCACTTGTATTTCACCCCGCCGTTGGCCGTCACGTCGCGGGGAGGATATTGCCTGGCCCCGCCGGCCTGGTAATCCATGAACGCCTGCCCGATCTGGCGCAGGTTGGATTGGCAACTGATGTCCTTGGCCGCCCGCTGCGCCTTGGCCAGCGCCGGCAGCAACATCGCGATCAGCGCCGCGATCACCCCGATCACGACCAGCAGTTCGACGATTGTAAAACCAATGGACCGCGAATACCGACGGAATTCGTGAAGCATGAGAATCTCCTTGCCGACCTCGCTGAGACCCGCTCTTCGCCGAGCTGTCGTCGCCATCGTTTGGCGTACGCCCGAACCGGCTTGCCGGTCACTCACTCAATAATCATTGATCGTGAAATCCTCGTTCTTCCAATAGGTGATTCCCGTGGTTCGGTTCGACGGGCGAGGAGGATTCTTGTTGCCGTTCCAGTTGGCCGCGCCCAGCAGGCGTCCGGCGTCGCAGCTTTCGGCGTGCCCATCGGCGAACAGCCCGTTCACCCGGTTCATGTGCGCCGCCCACAGCGCCATGGCGTTGGCCCCACCGGACCATTTGTTGTTCGAATGCCACAGGGGCGACCCTTGGTCCACGTCGAATGTCGGCTGCCTTCCGTCCGACATCGAGCTGTCAGCCACCAGTATGAAATCCGCCGTCCGCATGATCTTCGGCAGGCGCAACCCGTAGAACACCGTCTGCGGCGTCGTGGCGACGATGATGTCCTTGAAAAACGCCGGCTCGTTGTCGAAGAAGGTCTGATACATCCCATAGGTGCCCGGGCGGGTCTGGCTCATCCGCGGGCAGACGAGGATATTCGGGTTGGACAGATAGACCTGCCCGCCGAACAGCCCTTGGTATATCTGGTACCAGCGCTGGTCGGCACCGACGCTCATGGTGATCGTCGCTTGGGGGATGGCATAGCGGTTGTCGTTGGCGTATGACGCGACGACCATTCCGATTTGACGGAGGTTCGACAGGCATTGGACGCTCATCGCGTGCTTGCGCGCGCGATTGAGCGCCGGCAGCAGCATGGCGATCAAGATGGCGATCACCGCGATTACGACGAGGAGTTCCACGAGCGTAAACCCGCGAGCGCGACCTGGTTGGGTTGGACGGGTCATGCCGACACCTCGGTGACTTCTCCCCCGCGTTCCGCTTGTAGGGTGGGGTTCACCCCACCGATTCCGTGTCCACCGCCACGACCGGCGGTGGGGTGAACCGGGTGAACCCCATCCCCCACCCTGCGTGCCGCCTTGCATGCACTCTACACGCTTCGGCGGCTTCGTCGCAGCATCGCCAATCCACCCAGCGCCAGGAGGGAGAGGCTGCTCGGCTCGGGGACAACGATGATCAGCGTGCCGGAGCCGGTGCCAAAGAAGTAGCCTCCATGCGAACCGGCTCGAAGGTCGGATTCGGCATACGTGCCGGCCGGCAGGCTATAGGTGCCGAGCTTCAGTGATCGTAGGGTTTCGGTCTTTCCGTTCAGCCACAGGTACCCGCCGCTGGCAACGTCGATTCCCGCCATGTCTTTGATCTGCTCGCTGAAGTTCCATTTCAACACGCCACTGGCGCTGATCGAGACATCTCCTGTGACGGCGGTGACATTGTTGCTCTTGTTCAGTTGCAATTGCCCGGCGGTCAACGCCAACGTGCCGACGTAGTCGTTGGCCACGGTGCCCCCGAATAGCACCGCGTTGGCCAAACTGTTGGTTGAATCGGCATTGCTGGCCGAGACCGTCAGGTTCCCCGTACCGGTCAACTTGCCGTTGAGGTTGAGCTTGCCGTTAACCCCGGTACCCGAACTGTCACTGGTCCAAATTGAAAGATCGTTGGCCAACGTCACCGTTCCAGTCAAAGTGGCCTGGGTGCCGACGCTTGGTGCGGCCAGGGACAGAACCCCGCCAACGACATGATTGACTTGGATGTTGTTGGCGACCGAGCCGTTGCGCACGGCCAACGTCGCGCTGGTGCTGGCGCCGGTCTTGCCCAATTGGACCACGTTGGCCCCCAAGGGGGTTGCGTTATTGGCCAAATCCAACCGCAGGGTTCCGTCTTCGATCGAGACCCCACCGCTGAACGTGTTATTCTGGCTGGCGGCCGTCGCGACGATGAGCGAGCCGCCGTTGACCCGCAGCCCGAGCTTGCCGCCGCTGCCGCCGTCGGACAACACGGCGGCGCTGCCGAGGTACGTCGTGCCCACCGTGCTGGTCAGGAATTGGGTGCCCGAGGCGGCACCGGAGCTGATCCCGCCGGTCCTAATCTGGAAATAGGCATTCGTGCCAGTGGGCGCGGGCGAGTTGTTGATCAGGTCCAGATTGCCCAGGAGTTGGACCGGCACCGAGATGACATCCGTGTTGCTGGCGTCACGCGAGGAGGCATGAACGATCTGCGCGTTGCCGGCGACGTTATCGAATTTCAATACCCCGGCCGTGCCGGTATTCACCACTGCGTAATTGCTTCCGTCGGGATCGCCAATTTTCAGTTGTCCGATCGTGACCGGAACGTTGACGGAAACGGTGAGATTCGAGGTGTAGTTGATGTTCAAGTCCGCCACATCCCCGGCGAGCTGCGGATAGGATGCCGCCGGGTTGCCTCCCACCAGCCAAACGGTGGAATTGTCCCAGCCGCTGGTGCCTCCAGGGAATTTGTAGGTGTAAGTGGCTCCATGCGCCAATGCTCCTCCCGCACCTGCTACGGCGGCAAAGGCGCAAACCCGCAAAAGACTTCGATGGCTCCAAAGCCGACGACTGGCGTTCTGTGAAGTTGACATGCTTCTTACCTCCGAAAAATTGAACCTCTGCGAGTCCGACGCCGCCGGGTCAACCTCTGACCCGGCGATGGGAGTGAACGGCTTCATTTGCGACCTCCGAAAGAGTGAATCGGGACAGGATGAACGTTTGAGACTCGGTTTGTCGGTGCCCCGGCGGGCACCGGACCGGTGGATTCTCCGATAAACAAGCTAAGGCTTCCCGGCTGCACCAGCAGCGGCCCGACCCAGGGGTCGTTGCGGCGCTGGAACCAGTCGAGGCAGACCTCCAGATACGGTGCCGGATCGGGCGTTTCCAGCACCGTCAGGGAGGGAACCTGATAACGCGCCAGTCCCCCCCCGGCCACGGCGCAAACCGAAATGTCCTTGCCGGTCACTCGGCCGTGATCATGCAGGGCGCGAATGGCACCCATGGCGGCTGGGTCGGTGATGCACAGCAGCGCCGTGGCATTGAATTGCCCGGCGTCCAGCAGGCGGGACATGACCGCATGGGCCTTGGGTGCCGCGTGCATGAACGCCTCGACCGGCTCGTCGATCAGGCGTCCGCCCGTCTTGCGGACGCGTTGCCACAGACGCCATTGCTCGATCCGGGCCAGAACCACGTCATCGTGAGGCTGGGTATTCAGGCAGTCGATCCGACGATGTCCCAGGTCATGTAGATGGTCGGCGAGCCGATGGACGAACATCGGTGAGAGCAACTGCACCGAGGGAATGCCGTGCCGGGAAAAATCGCCGTCGAGGACGACGAGGTTTTTCGTCGCACCCAGGCGGGCCATCACCGCAGGGGGAATCGGCTCGGAACTGGGGACGAGGAACACCCCATCGAAGCCGGCCAGCGTTTGCGGGATTGCCGGATCGTCCCAATGGACGAAATCGACCATGCGGACATTGGCGCCGAACTTGACCGCCGAGCGATCGACCGCGAATCGCCATTTTTCATATTCGGGGGAAGAAAACGCCGGTGCCATAAACGCCAGCCGCAACCGCCCGGCCAAGGCCTGGTGCTCTTGATTGACAACGACCTTGCCGTGCGGCTTGCGAAGCAGAAGGCCCTTTTCCATCAGCCGCAGCATCGCCCGGCGAGCGGTCGTGCGCGACACCCCCACCTCGTCGGCCAATTCCTGCTCGGTGGGCAACTCGCGGACGGTGTAATCCCCCTGGCGGATTCGCAATTCAAGCACATTCGAAAATTGAGCGTATTTGGGCATCCGACCAATCCAAGTGAATCGACTCCAATACAATACATTGAATGTTCTTCCTGTCAACGAAAAAATTATTTTTGTTTCACGATTCAACGTCCGTCTTCCTGAGGTGCCGTCATGGCAACGGTCGCCATGCAGAAACAGGGGGGGTGTCAAAATAAATAGCGCGTCCTTTTCTAATCCGCCGAAACGTAAAAAGGGGATGGGAACGTAAAAAGGGGACGCGCTGAATTTAAAAAAGAAGCGCGTCCCCTTTTCTTTTAACTATCTGAATATAATAATGTTATCTGTTTTTTGTTGAATTGAATAGATTTACAATTTGCAAAAAGGGGACGCGCTTCTTTTTTTTGGTAATCGACGGGTTGCGTCTGGATGCGAGGGTGGGACAATCGGGGCGACATGAGCGATCCCACGGTCGTCTATCCCGCGCCCCGGCAGCCGGTTCCGCCGCCGGAGGGCGATCGAATTGACTGGACCGAGGGGGCGCTGCATCTGAAGGCGCTCCATCCCGAAGCGATGTTCCTGCGCATCCTCGGGGTCAATTACGTCCATATGCACACGCTCGACGAGGGGGACTTGTACCTCACGCGATGGGGGATCCCGTTTCTGCCGCACCTTCAGCCGGAAAACTGGTACGAGGAAGAGTGGTTTGCGCAGAAACGTCAGCGGCTGCACGGCACAAGTACGGTCTACCGGATGCCGACGCGGCCGCTGCCCGAGGAGCGGGTCAAGAGCATCGACATCGTGGTCAAGTGGTCGCGCGTGGGCCAGGAGGTGGACCTGAACACCTTCACGATGTCGCGCAACCTCAACGCCGAGTTCAACAGCCCCTTCGAGGAGTTCGCACTGCTCGAGGAGCTGCGGCTCGGGGATTACGGCCCGCGCGAGCTACGCATCCACACGCAATATCCGCTGGCCATTTACGTTCCGCCGGAGCGGCTTCAACCCTGGCAGACCGGGCGAAGCAAGGCGCGAATCCTGACCAAGGCGGCGCGGCATCCCGGGGTGATGATCGACGTGCTGCGGGCGTATATTTTGATCTACGGATGGGTTAAGGGCGTCGACGCGGTCAGCGCCCACGCCAACAGCTTTTATGACGTGTCCGAACAGCACCGCCGCCTGCAGGAATTGACCCAGCGGGTCGATCAGGAACTGCGGGTCAAGGGATACGTGGTGGCCGACCATAAGCCGACGCACTTCGTCCTGCGGATGCGCGGCGGACAGATTCGAACCCATCGGCCCACCGGCTTGCCGCCGTACGCGCTGGTTGATTTCGAGCTGCTTGCCCGCACCCCCGATCACGAGGAATCGGTCAAGCGACAGGCTCGCAGCGAGTACCTCTATCGCCAGCGGGATCGTTTCCTGCGTTGTCCGCGGGAGTTCCCCAGCTACCTCAAGCCCGCCAACATTCTGGGAGTCGATTACGTCTTCGGGCGCAGCGAGGCGACCAAGGGCGTCGTGTGGGTTTGCGGCGACGATCCCGAGCTGTTTCCCTATTTTCTGCCCGAACGGTGGCGCACGCCGCCGGTGATGCTGACCGACGTGGGCCAGACCTTCTACGCCCAGACCAAGGATCGCATTCACCTGGTCTGGAAAGTGTCGAGAGCCGGAGAGTTCCCGCCCGGCAAGCTCGACGACGCCAAGGCTCGCGCCTTGCTTCTCCAAGGCTACAACGCGCCGTTCGAGGAGTTCGCCTACGCCTTCGAGATGGCTCGGCGCGGCGTGAAGACGATCTACCCGCGGGCGATCTACATGACGGCCTCTCCGGGGGAAGTGGCGGGCACGGTGCTGGACAGTCGGCCTTTCACCCGTATGCGGGAACTTCTCTCACCTGAAAAAAAGCCGGTCCTGCCGATGGATCATGACTACGTGACGATCTGGGGATACTGGCGCGGCCTCGAGGATGACGAGGCGGTGACCGACAACAACCTCTGGACCCCGATCGACGCGGCGACCGCGAGGTCCAAGGGCCTGATCGACGATGCGAGCGTCTTGCAGATCCTGCGGGGGCATGAAGTATCCCTGCGCCAGGCCGGTTTCGAGGATGCCAACCTCAAGCCGGACCATATCCTGCTCTCCTACGTCCCCGGTGGCGATTTCAAGCGGGATTCCCAAGGTCAACTCGAGCTGCGGCATTGCAGCTTCGAGATGATCCGTCGGCTGGAATAGAAGGCATTGCCCTGATGTACGAAGCGAACACCGTCGAGGGCGGCGGTGCCACATTTGGCTTCTGGCGATCGGGGCGATGGGGGCGTAGGATGCTGCTGGAGTTGGCATCGCACCGAGATGATGAGCAGAGAAAACCAATCCGATCCGCCTGCGGCGCCGCGCCGGCTGTATATCGACAACGCGGCCACCAGCTTTCCCAAGCCGCGTGAAGTCGCTCTGGCGATGAGCCGCTATGCCAGCGACTTAGGCGCTTCGGCGGGGCGCGGGGGCTATTCCGAGGCGATCGAGACCGGCGCGATGATCGCCGATTGCCGCCGGTTGCTGAATCGGCTGTTCAACGGGGAGAATCCCGACCATTTCGTGTTCACCCTCAATTGCTCGCATGGAATGAACCTGGCGATCAAGGGGATCGCCGAGGCGGCCGGGGGCGGACACGCGATCTGCACCGACATCGACCACAACTCGATCCTGCGCCCTATGAACGCGCTGGTCGAGCGCGGGCGGATCGCGCAATCCCGCATCGCGGTAGACCCGGTCAGCGGGCTGGTCGATCCGGACGATATCCGCAAGGCGATCCGTCCGGACACGCGTTTGATCGCACTCACCCACGCCAGCAACGTCACCGGGACCGTCCAGCCCATCCGCGAGATTGGACGAATCGCGCGCGAACGCGACATCCCCTTCATCGTCGATGCGGCCCAGTCGGCAGGGCATATCCCCATCGACGCGCGGGCCGATCTGATCGACGTGCTGGCGGCGCCGGGGCATAAGGCCCTGCTCGGGCCGCTGGGGACGGGATTTTTGTACATTCGTCCGGGGATCGAGCGTCGAGTCGCGACGATCATGGAAGGCGGGACCGGGTCGATCAGCGAAGAACCTCGCCAGCCCGATTTTCTGCCCGACAAGTATGAAACCGGCAGCCACAACGCGATCGGCATCGCGGGTCTTGGCGCCGGCGTGAGATGGGTCCTGGATCGCGGGATCGACTCGCTGGCTCGGCATGATCTGGACCTGGTGCGAGTCTTTCTCGAAGGCGTGGGCGATGTCCCGGGACTGCGATGTTATGGGCCTCAGACGGTGCGCGACCGCCTGGGGGTCTTCTCGGTGCGGATCGACGGCTTCGAGCCGCACGAGCTGTCGGCGGTGCTGGAAAGCACGTACGGCATCCTCACGCGCAGCGGGATTCACTGCGCCCCACTGGCCCATGCGACGATCGGTACGTTGGACGGCGGGGGAACGACCCGGTTCAGCTTCGGCGCGTTTTTGTGCCCGCAGGACATCAGCTACGCGACCGATGCGCTGGCCGAGATCGCCATGAATCGCGCGACCGTTCCAACAAGGTGAAGTTTATGACCACGCCTTCAGCGCCCACAGTGCCTGAGTCATCGGCCCCGACCGGGCGCTTGCCCCGCAACGTGCTGACCCTGGGATGGGTGAGTTTTTTCACCGACCTGGCCAGCGAGATGCTCTATCCGATCCGCCCGCTGTTCGTCACGCAGGTGCTGGGGGCCTCCCCAGCGGTGCTGGGATTGATCGACGGGGTGGCCGAGGGGGCAAGCTCGGTGCTGCGCTGGCTTGCCGGGGCGATGAGCGATCGGTTCCGGCGTCGAAAGCCGTTCGTCGTCTGGGGATATTCGGTCTCGGCGATCTCGAAGCCGCTGATGGGGCTGGCGGCATATGCGATCGGCTGGCCGCTGTTTTTCGCGGCGTTATGCCTGGACCGGCTGGGCAAGAGCACCCGCACCAGCGCCCGCGACGCCTTGATCGCCGATTCCACTCCCGCGGCGCAGCGCGGCGCCGCATTCGGGGTGCATCGCGCGATGGACACGGCCGGCGCCGTCGTCGGACCGCTGGTGGCGCTGGCCGCGATCACGCTGATTCCCTATTTCCGCGACCATCTTCAATGGCTGTTTATGATCGCGCTGATCCCCGGGCTGTTCAGCGCCGCGATCGCTTTTTTCGCCGTCCGCGACATCCCTCACACGCCCGATCCCACGGCCAAGCCGGCACCGATTTTCCAGTCATTCGGCGCGCCTTTCTGGCATCTCATCGCCGCCGCCGGAGTCTTTGGATTAGGCAACAGCAGCGACACGTTTCTACTTCTAAAGTCCAGCAAGCTGGGGCTTTCGTTCGCCCAGGTGATTCTGGCGTTCGCGGTTTACAACGTCGTTTATGCCGCAGCCAGCGCGCCATTCGGGAAGCTGTCCGACCGCATTGGTCGCCGAAAAGTAGTGTCGATTGGCTGGGGCGTCTACGCAGCGGTCTACCTGGGATTTTCCCTGACCCGCGGGGTGACCGCGCCGTGGGTGCTGATGGCGGCGTACGGGCTGTACCAGGCATTGGCCGAGGGCGTGAGCAAGGCGCTGATCAGCGATGTGGTGGCCCACGATCAGCGGGCTGGGGCGATCGGGATGTTCTACACTGTGGCCGGGTTATCTCAGCTGGTGGCGAGCCTGCTCGCCGGAGTACTATGGAGCTACTATGCCGGACCGTTCCATCTGCCGTTTCTGATCGGCGCGGTCCTGGCGCTGGTCGCCATCCCGGTCATCGCCACCGTGCCGAGTCGCCGCGCGGATGCGGTGGCGTAAAATCGGCGCATGCTTCGGGCAACCGCGCGGGGGCGATGCGGAGTAACTATTCGCAATGTCGCCGTTGACGTTGAGAGAGGCATTCAGAAAGAGTTCGCCGGCGGGTAGCATAAGACGCGATGGAACCTGTTTTACGATTGGGAACGCGTGGGAGTTTTCTCGCCCGCACGCAGAGTCAGGGCGTCGCCGATGAGTTGATGCGCCGCCATCCCGGGCTGCGCGTCGAACTGCGAATTATCAAGACCAGCGGCGATAAGATCACCGATCAACCCCTGCACGCCTTCGGCGGCAAGGGGCTGTTCACGAAGGAACTCGAGCAAGCGTTGCTCGCCGGCGAGGTGGACTTCGCGGTGCATAGTTTCAAGGACGTGCCCGTGACCATGCCGCTGCTCGATGCCGATCAGCAGGCCGAGTTGATCATCGCCGCCGTCCCGGCCCGCGAAGATCCGCGCGATGTGATAGCGATGCGCGATCCTGCCCTGCTCGGGACGCAGGGCGCGGCGGCGATCAAGTCGCTGCCCGCGGGGATGCGGATCGGGACGGGGAGTCTGCGTCGGCGCTGTCAGATTCTCAGCCTCCGGCCCGAACTGCATGTCGAGCCGATTCGTGGCAACATCGACACGCGCTTGCGCAAATGCCGCGACGGCACTTACGACGTGGTGGTGCTGGCGATGGCGGGGCTTCGGCGCAGCGGCTTGTTCGATGCATCTTGGATGGGCCCCATCGAACCGGCCGAGATGCTGCCCGCCGCCGGACAGGGCGCCTTGGCGCTGCAATGCCGGCGTGACGACGCCAAGACCATGGGCATGCTCCAAGTGATGCACGATCCGGCAACCGCGACGTGCGTGGAACTCGAGCGAGGGATCGTCCAAGAGCTTCGCGGGGACTGCCACTCCCCGATCGCCGCGTTGGCAACGCTGTCGGCCGATGGTGCCCGGGTCGAACTCAAAGCCGTCGTCGGTGCCCGCGACGGCGAGCCGCCGATCCTCACGGCCCATGCGATCGCCGATCGGGCCGCCAAGTCCAACGTGCTAAGCCGAGTCATGGCGCAGCTTCGCACCGGCGGCGTGGAAAAATTTCTGCACGGATGATACGGATTTTACCTGAATTTCGCGGGCTGATCGACGATTGTCAGGCAGCGAGCGCGGAGCGAGCGGGTCGCTTGGGGAGTTTGCGGGCGATGGCACGGGAAAGAGGCGGAGGCGCCACCAGGGGGCAGCGGCGTCACAAGGTATACATGCGCCAGTACGGAGGCCGGCCAGGAGTCGCCAGTGCGCCGACTGGGCCACGTCGCGCCCAGCAGCCGCAGACATGCGCCGGCATGGAGGCCGGCCAGGAGTCGCACGGGCGCATTCACCCGAGACGTTACGCGGCGGGCAGGGGATCGAACTCGACGGCGATGCGGTAGCCGGTGCCGCTTTGTTCGCAGCGAAGAACTCGCCCGAAGGCGTCCCATCCGCCGATGGTGCCGGCTTGCAGACCCAGAGGCGGGAAATAGACGCTGAGCTGTTCGCCTTTGTCCACCGGGGTGTCGCTGATGGCGCTCATGCCGCCGAGGGACAGATCGCGCAAGGTCAGTTTGACGCGCGGATTCTGGCGGGCCTTGACCGAATGATCGACGCGATTGCCGACGACCTCGGCCTGAACGTCTTTGCGCGGGAAGATTCGTCGTTCAGCGCCGGTCTTGGGCGTGGTCAACGCGTGGGACGGTGCAGCGCCGAAATCGGTGAGGCGAGCGGTCATTCGTTCGGGCATTTTGACCAAGGCAACCATATGATCCTCGCGTGCGTCAGGAAAAATCATTCAGACACCGGCATGAGCGCCGGCGGGGGTTCACCCCAGTTGCATCGGCCCTAAAGGTGTGAAAGATTACCTGGGTTGACTGAAGAAGGGTTAAGGAGGCGAACGTGGCGAAGTCGGGCAAAGTGCATCTGGTGGGGGCCGGGCCGGGCGATCCCGGGCTGCTGACGGTGCGCGGTGCCGAATTATTGGACGTGGCCGACGTCGTGGTCTACGACTACCTCGCCAACCCCGAACTGCTCGATCGCTGCCGACCTGATGCCGAGATCATCTATGTCGGGAAAAAGGCCGCGGCGCATACGTTCACGCAGGATCAGATCAACGCCCTGCTGGTGGAAAAGGGATTGTCGGGCAAGAGCGTCGTGCGGCTCAAAGGAGGCGACCCTTTCGTATTCGGTCGCGGGGGAGAGGAATGCGAGGCGCTACGGGAGGCGGGAGTGGACTTCGAGGTGGTTCCGGGGATCACCGCGGCGATCGCGGCTCCGGCGTACGCGGGAATCCCGGTAACCCACCGCGATCTGAACTCGTCGTTCACATTGATCACCGGGCATGAAAAAGAGGAGGATTACAAGGACGAGCAGGCCCGCGCCCGCGGCGCTGCGTCGGGATCCAGCGATGTGGACTGGTCGGTGCTGGCCAAGCTGCCGTGCGTGGCGTTTTACATGGGCGTTAAGGCCCTGCCGAGAATCTGCTCGAGCCTGATCGACCACGGCGCCGATCCGGCGATGCCCGCGGCGACCATCCGCTGGGGGACCCGCCCCGAGCAGCGCACGGTCGTGGGAACGCTGGCGGATCTGCCTAGGAAGGTGATCGAAGCGAAGCTGGCAGCGCCGGCGATCACGATTGTCGGGCGCGTGGTCGAGCTGCGACAAACGATGAACTGGTTCGAAACCCGCCCGCTGTTCGGGCAGACCATCGCCGTGACCCGCACCCGCCAGCAGGCGAGCGATTTGTCCAAGGAGTTGCGGCAACTGGGAGCGCGGGTGATCGAAGCCCCGACGATCGAACTTGCGCCGCCCACCGATTGGACCGATGCCGACGATGCGTTGCGACGAGCCGGCGAATACGACTGGGTACTCTTCACCAGCGTCAACGGAGTGAGCTTCGCGCGGCGACGGCTGCGGGAACTGAATCTCGATGCCCGCGTTTTCGGCAAGGCGGGGATCGCGGTGATCGGGTCGGCGACGCGGGAGGCGGTGGAACGAGAGTTGGCGCTGCGGGTGGACCTGTGTCCCCCGGCGTTTGTCGCCGAGGCGCTGGCCGAGGCGCTGATCGATCTGGGTCAGGCGAGCGGGCGGAAATTCCTGCTGCTTCGCGCCGAGATTGCCCGCCCGATCCTGTGCGAAAAACTCCGCGACTCGGGCGCTGTCGAGGTGCGCGACGTGGCGATGTACCAGACCGTTTCGGCCAAGCAGTTGCCGGCGGCGCTGCTGGCTACACTGGAATCTGGTGAACTGGACTGGGTGACATTCACCAGCAGTAGCACCGCGAAGAACTTCGCCCAGCTTCTCGGCGATGACTACCGCCGGCGACTGATGAACGTAAAACTGGCGAGCATCGGGCCGGTGACCACCGCGACATTGAAGGAACTGGGACTCGACCCCACCGTCCAGGCCGAGACGTTCAACATCCCGGGGCTGGTCCAGGCGATGAGGGACACAGGCCCCAGTTGCTCCTGAGCGAGTTTTTATGAAGTGTCCAACGTTGAATGGTGCCCATGCAACTATCGCGGTGATTCTGGCCGGATTGATCAGTGGATGCGCCGATCAGGCAGGGCGGGCGCTGCCGCCGGTGGACGCACCGGGGGCCGGGCCGGCACGGATCGACAGCTCGGGGCGAGAGGCCGATTCGGAATTGTCCCGCCGGGTTCATCAGGTGAGAAACGCCCGCGGCAGGGCCGAAGAGTCCGCGGCGCTCGAGCAGTTGCGCGATTGGGCGATCCAGCGCCGTCTGAACTTCAGCGTGGTCGCGTATCGAAGCGACACGGGCGCTGTCGAGCGGCGACCGATCTCGGCGACTTCGCCGCTTCGCTGCGAGGTCACGCTCTTCCGCGACGACCTGCCCGTCGAGCATTTCACCTTTGTTCCCAAGGATAATCGCAGTCTGCACTGGTTGATCTGGCCGGAATAGCCGCAAAGCGTGGCCGGTGAACCCGGCGCGGGATTATCGCATCTCGGCCAAAGCGGCCCGGGCCGCCGGAAGGTGTGGAGAACGCGGGGCGCGCCCGATGGCGGCGCGGATCAGGTCGCGGGCCGATTCGCGCGACTTGGGATCGAACTCGACAAGCGCCTTGGCCCGCGTGATCACCACCGGCAGGTCGTCGATGTCGATTTTAACCTCCGCGACGTGACCGCCGCGCAGCGTGTACGAGCCGATCAGGCGGGTTTGATCGCGCATGACCAGCGTCAGGCGGGGCGGGCTTTGCGGCGCGGGTGGGTCCAGCGTCCATTCCCCGGCATGCTCTGCGCCTTTGATCGCATCGGCCAGCAGAGACGCTGGAAGCCAGTGATCGCCCTCGAAGTTCAACCCGCCGGCCCGACCGGCCGCGACAAACGCCGCAAAGTCGGAGAACGTCTGCTTGCGCGCCTGCGCTCGGCCCAGATGGCTCACGAGGATCGACACGGTGGCCTGGCCGTATTTCCCCGCCGTCGGACTGCCCTGGAGCGACGACCAGTAGGCCCGCCATTTTTCCTCGAATCCGTCGACCGAGCCGAAGTTGTCCATCCACGCCGCCGGCCATTGCTGCCCGCGGGCGATGGCGTTGATGAATCCGGCCAGGGCCTTCTGATATCGCCCATCGTCGCCGTGGGCGAGGAAATGGACCATGGACCAGGCCTGGTCGTAATTCTGGATCGACAGCGCGCCGTTCCACTGCTCCAGCGACATCTGCATCATCGCCTCGAGCGATCGCATCTGGCGATCGCGCAGCGACTCCTGGATGCGCTTCAGCCGCCACGGGGGGATGATCCCGGTGACGAATCCATCGCCCGTCCACAGCCCCTCGCCGAAATACTCGGCCAGACCCTCGTTCAGCCAGATGGGCAAGTCGCCGCGAATGACGGCGTGGGCGAACTGGTGGAATCCCTCATGCTGTACGGTGTGCCACGTCCCGGCGCCCGCGCCGGGGCGGGCGACGGCCATCAGCTTCGTGCCGTTGAAGACCCCCGCCGATCCGGGCGGAGCGCCGGTGGCGTAGTAATCCGCGGGATTGCTGAACAGATAAAACGGCAGGCGCGAACGGATTTCGCCGGAAAAATCCCGCGTGCGCTGATGATACTCTTCGGCCATGCGCGTCATGCGCAAGTTCGCCTCGCGCAGGGCGTCGCCGCTGAGGTCGGTGTGGATGACGTAGTAGCGGGTGGGATAAGCCTCAAGGCGCCCGGCGGCGGGCGATGCGGCGACGGAGGCAGCGGGCCGCGGGGGCTTTCGCGGCGTCGATTGCCCGCGGGCGATTCCCGCCAGCAGGCATCCGAGGCAAACGATCGCCGATCGCTGAATCGTTGTCATGAGGCGGCTTGGGCGTTAGCGCCCGTCTTTCCACTTTGCGAGCGGCTGGGCATCGGGCCACTTCGCCGGTCCATCGCTCCAGAACAACACCCGGATTGTTGTGTCGCCAACGCGGTCGTTCAACCGGACACGCACTTTTTTCAATCCGGGGGTCTGCTTCTGCGGCGCCGGCGGATTAACGTCGAGCACTTCAAACGCGGCCCCGGGACAATCGACTTCCATGAACATCGTCACGCCGCTCTTGTCGGTGAGCGTCAATCGGCGGCCGCCGGCCGTCAGTTTGACCGTTGCGAGGGTGTGGATCGCCCAGTCGATCCGCAGCGCCGATTCGCCATGAATCTCGTCCTGCACCAGCACGCAGTTGCGATCCAACAGCGCCACCCCGCGTTTGACCTTCGCGCCGTCGGCGCGGTACGCAGCGTCCAGATCAGCCACGGCGTGGGCCCGCGCCGGAGTCGATTGATACGCCACGATCGGTGCCTTGGCCGCGGGATCCTGATTGTGATCGTTGATCACCAGCGTGTTATGACCCTCGGTGCGCAGGCGGTAATACTCCCAGCGCTGCTTGCCGAAGTATCCCGGAAGGTTGTAATCATCGCCGGCCAGGTCCATGACCCAGCGGACGCCGCCGGCGTCGAGGACGAACGTGCCTTGGTCCAGGTGGGAGTGATTGGCGTGGTTGTCCCCTCCTTTGAAACCGACGTACATCGCCTTGGGATCGGCCCAGGTGCCGCGGAAAAATGCGACCTGGATTCCCTCAAAATACGCATCCAGCGGCAGCGCCTTCAGTGCCGCCTGCGGATCGGTCGCTGGCTTGCGATACCACAGCAGATGCAACATCTCGGCCCGATCCCCGATCCGCGCCAGCTCGTCGGCGATGAACGCCGGCTGGTTGAATTGGTGGCCCAGCCAGAACATCTGCGCAGTGCGTCCATCGCCGTCGTTGGCATCGGCGAAATTAAACGTCAAGCCGATCGGTCCGACCGAATGGATACGGAAAAATCCGGTCCGGTCGAAGCCCGGCGCCGACATCAAGGGCGACGGCTCGCCCAGCGCCGATTCGATCGTGGCCAGGTAGAAGACCGTGTACTTCGTGGCGTAGGCCCAGTACCCCGGACCTTCGGCGATCCCTCCATCCGGGGCGAACGACTTCATCGACGGAGCGATCGACTTGCGGGCATGATCCAGAACGCGATTGGCGATTTCCGGCGATTCATCCGCGATCGCCAGCGCCGCCATCGTCATCCCGCCGTTGCATACCTGGTTCCAGTTGTGAGTGACCTTCGGCCACCAGCCGTTCTCCTCGTACGCTTTGATCCCCGGCGTCAGCCCCAGGCGAATCATCGCCTCACGGAAGATTGTTCGTTCCTCGGCGGTCCATTGCTCATAGAGCCAGTCGTATCCGATCGCCACCGCGGCGCTCATCTCGGCGGTGTCGAGGAAGTGCGATGGGTTCCAGTCCGCCATGGTACATGCCGCAAGCATCTCCTTGCGGGCACGATCCACCCAGCGCCGATCCGGCTGAAGCTGATGAAGCCCCGCCAACAGCGTGATTCGATCCAAGGCCCGGCGGCTCTGCTGCAACAATCTCGGCCCGATCAGCACATGCTCGACCGGTGGCTGACTGAGAAGCTTTTCCGCTTGCTTCACCAGCGAGCGCATCCAACGCTCCTGCTGCGATCCTCGCTCCACAATCGCCTCGCGGACGACTTGGAAATCTTGAGCGGTGCAGAGAATCCGGGGATGCTGCATTCGAAGTCCTCGTAGGCGGCCCACATCCGCAGCACCGGCCGAATCGACAATGCCGATCGCCAGCAGCCAAAACGCGACGAACAGGCTTGTCGCGGACAATACGGACGGCGTACTCATGCCATGCCATGTACCGCGCCACGAGTCCCTAAACAAGCTCCCGCCCGTCTCACAATTGAACGTTGAACGCGGATAGAATCGTCGTAACACTACACCCATCTGCCACCACCTGCCACCACCTGCGCAGGCAACGGGGGGAGCTGGCCGGTGATCAGCAGTTCACGCAACGCCAAGCCTACGGCTTCCGCGATTAGCAGTTCTTCCGACTCAAGATAGACGCCCCGCATGAGACCACCTACGCATTGGTCGGATGAACCTCAAAAAATAGAAGCGCCTCCTCTTTCTGGGTGGCGAGGACGTCTTGACGATATTCCGAAGGGGGGAAAGCCGCGCGTTGGGGATGGGAAACGGACCCTCTATCTCGGTCGGCCGTTGAATTTTTCGCAATTGCCCGACCGGACGGCGGTGGTATAGTGTCACAGGCGAGGAAGCAAATGGCGTGCCCAAGAGAATTTCGGACGGGTAACTAAGGGTATTGGATGCAGTTAACGCAATCAGCTTCCATGCGGCAGGAGCTTCGGCAGTTCCTCACGCCGCGGATGATCCAGAGCATGGAGATTCTCCAGCTCCCGCTGATGGCGCTGGAGGAACGCATCGAGCAGGAACTCGAGGCCAACCCGGTTCTCGAACTCGATGAACGCGATCCCGACTCTCCCGAGACGCCCACCGATGGGTCCGCCGCTGCCGATTCTCAAAACGCCGAGTCCACTGAGATCGAGCAGGAACGGGCGATGGTCATCGAGCCCGAATCCGGCGCCGATGACTTCGACCGGCTGGCGCGGATCAGCGAATACCTCGAAAATGAGGAGTTTTCCCCCGCCAATCTTGGCCCGTCGCCGCGGGTTTCCAGCTATGACGGCGAGCGCGATCGCAAGCTCGATGCGATGAACAACACCGCCGCCCGCGGCATCACCCTGCAGGAGCATCTGCTGGGGCAATGGGCGTTCATCGAGGCGCCCGCCAGCGTGCGCGAAGCCGGGACCGCGATTATCAATGCGATCAATGAAAATGGGTACCTGGCGACCCCGCTCGAGCAGGTGCAGGCCGAATCGAAATCGCCGCTGGCGATGGCCGACCTCGAGGCGGGGCTTCGCCTGGTACACAAGCTCGAACCGGCGGGGGTGGGGGCCCGCGATCTCCAGGAGTGCCTGCTGCTGCAACTGCGAGACCTCGAGCAGGATCCGGAAATGGCCGAGGGCCATGATTTCGACCTGGAACGCCGACTGGTCAAGGATCATCTAAACGACCTGAAGCTCAACCGCTATCCCCAGATCAGTCGCAAGCTGGCGCGCCCCATCGAGCAGTTGCAGGCGGCGGTGAAACGCCTCGGCCGGCTCAATCCGCACCCCGGAGCGCTGATCGGGACCGTCGATGCCCCGCCGATCACGCCGGACGCGATGATCTATTTCGACGAAGAGACCGGGCGCTACGAGATCGAGATGTCCCGGGACAACTCCTCGAATCTGTCGATCAGCGCCCTGTATCGCAAGATGCTCAAGAACCGCGCCACCGACAAGAAGACCCGCGAGTTCCTGACCAACAATGTCCGCAATGCCCGCTGGCTCATCGAATCCATCGAGCAGCGCAAGAGCACCATCCAGCGGGTGATCCGCCGCGTGGTCGATGCCCAGCAGGAATTCTTCGAAAAAGGGCCAGAATTCCTCAAACCCTTGCCGATGATCCAGGTTGCCGATCAGCTCGGCATCCATGTGGCCACGGTCTCGCGGGCTGTCAGCGAAAAGTGGATTCAGACCCCTCGCGGCGTATTTCCGTTGCGCCGATTCTTCTCCGGCGGGACCACCAGCGCTGAAGGCGAGGACATGAGTTGGGATGCGGTCAAGGAGAAGCTGAAGATCATCGTCGACGCCGAGGATAAGGACAAACCGCTGGCCGACGATGAGATCATGGACAAACTCAACGAGCAGGGGATCGTGTTGGCGCGACGTACCGTGGCGAAATATCGCAAATTGCTCAATATCCCCACCGCCCGCCAGCGAAGGCAGTTCTAATCGCCGCGGCATGGGTTACAGTCTGCGAATGCTCAGGGCCGAGGAAATTTCGGCGCTGCAAATAAAAAAAAATGCTGGACCTTGACATTGGAGAAGAGGGGTGGCATAATCGTACCCGGTTCGGTTGCCTACCCCCCGTGTGGCGTTTGCCGCAGTGCTTTAACTGCGGCGGTTCGATGAACGTCGCCCGCTCGTTGCGAATCCGCAACAAACCTGAACTGCCCGGAATGCCGGTGCCTCACCGGCCACGAGGTGATTGTCGCCTGGTGGACCTATGGGAAGACCGGAATTGAAGTCCGCCGCCTGGGAACGCCGATAAAGCAGTTTCTGGCAAGGATTTAACGGGATGTTGACACAATGGTTTCGAGATTTAAAAAAAAATCTTGACACACGGGTTGACAAGCGGAAATCGGGCGATAAGATTCGCCGCTCGCTCGGGACGAGAAGTCGTCCGGCAGGGTGAAGAAAGAAACGTCGGTGGCGGTGAATAGCTGTCAGTCGATGATTGATCTAGAGATGCTCTTTGACAAGTGAATAGTCGGACAACTGCGAGGATGTGAGTCCGAAGGCCCTTGTGTACAAGGGTTGTTCGGACAACCGGATCCTCATTCATCTTTGACTTTCGGGTTAAAGGTGGATGGACAAGATCTCAAGCATCCTTGTGGTTACACGCAAAGTGATCTTCCTTGATCAATTTTGAGAGTAAGCCAACGAAGATGTTTGAGCCTTGCTTTTCTTGGATTAGGGCGAAAGCCTTGATCCAGGAAGAATTGACCTGTCGCGACCTAGCCGGCGCGGCAGGCAACAACCCCCACGATGGCAAAGTCTTTAGTCCATCGTGGGACGGACAAACTCGTTTCGAGGATAAACGCATTCCCCAAAACCGTTAGTCCGGGCGTAAAGCCCGGCAGGAGGCGGGGGGTGTGCCAAGAAATTCAATTGAAGAGTTTGATCCTGGCTCAGCCTGAACGCTGGCGGCGTGGCTAAGACATGCAAGTCGAACGGATGTAGCAATACATCAGTGGCGGACGGGTGAGTAATGTATCGCTAACGTGCCCCGGAGCCTGGGATAGCCTTCCGAAAGGATGGGTAATACCAGATGAGACCCCAAGGTCGCATGGCCTTGTGCTCAAAGCAGCAATGCACTCTGGGAGCGGGCGATATCGTATCAGCTTGTTGGTGGGGTAACGGCTCACCAAGGCGACGACGCGTAGCTGGTCTGAGAGGACGGCCAGCCACATTGGGACTGAGACACTGCCCAGACTCCTACGGGGGGCTGCAGTAACGAATCTTCCGCAATGCACGAAAGTGTGACGGAGCGACGCCGCGTGTGGGATGAAGTCCTTCGGGATGTAAACCACTGTCAGGGGAAAGAAAGTTCTGATCTACCCCAGAGGAAGGCACGGCTAACTCTGTGCCAGCAGCCGCGGTAAGACAGAGGTGCCGAGCGTTAGGCGGAATCACTGGGCTTAAAGCGTGTGTAGGCGGATGTCTAAGTGCTTTGTGAAATCCCACGGCTCACCCGTGGAACTGCTTGGCATACTGGACATCTTGAGCCACCTAGAGGCAACCGGAACAGACGGTGGAGCGGTGAAATGCGTAGATATCGTCTGGAACGCCAATGGTGAAAACAGGTTGCTGGGGGTGTGCTGACGCTGAGACACGAAAGCCAGGGTAGCGAACGGGATTAGATACCCCGGTAGTCCTGGCCGTAAACGATGTCCACTAGATCGCAGCCTCTTTGACGGGGTTGCGGTCGCAGCAAAAGTGTTAAGTGGACCGCCTGGGAAGTACGGTCGCAAGGCTAAAACTCAAAGGAATTGACGGGGGCTCACACAAGCGGTGGAGCATGTGGTTCAATTCGAAGCAACGCGCAGAACCTTACCTGGGCTTGACATGCC
>JBBQNJ010000064.1:0-30311 GCA_038329845.1 Tepidisphaerales bacterium
CGTCTTCCAGGTCGTCACGCGCTTTTTCAAGCCGGTTTTCCAGCAGGCCCTTCACGTCGTCGGCGTCAAAGCCATCGAGCGCGCCGCTGGTGTAGCCCCCATTATGACAGGAGGCCATGCTTCGCGCAAGTTAATGTAAGATACTTCAACAGCGCGGCTTATAGATTAACCGAATGGCATTCGGGACAGGCACTATGGATGTCACCTTTTCTGCCGCGGCCGGGGGGATAGTCTGGATATCCCCTTCGTCGCCCGCTAGATGTCTTCCTCTTCGCCTGACGCTTCGGATATGCCGGTCTTTTGCAATGGGGGCGGGGCGGGGGCATGATCTTCGCCGGGCATGGCGAGTGAGGATCCGACAGCTCGGGAATTGACCACGGCGGACCGATTGCCCGGGGCGCGGCCGGCGCTGGTGCTGCTGTTGGGGATCAATCTCTTCAACTACATCGACCGCTACATCCTGGCGGCGGTGGCGATCCCGATCCAAAACGAGTTCGGCATCTCCAAGACTCGGATGGGGTCGCTGGTGACGGCGTTTCTCATCACGTACATGGTGGTGTCGCCGGTCTTCGGATGGCTGGCCGATCGGATGTCGCGCTGGATCATCGTCGGGTCGGGCGTGATCGTCTGGAGTTTGGCCAGCGGCGGGTCGGGGCTGGCGTGGAGCTTCGCATCGCTGGCGGTCATGCGATGCCTGATCGGCGTGGGAGAAGCGGCCTACGGGCCGGTGGCGCCGACGTTGATCTCCGATTTGTATCCGATCAGCGTGCGCGGCAAGGTGCTGGCGTGGTTCTATGCGGCCATTCCGGTGGGAAGCGCGTTGGGGTTCGTCATCGGTGGATTTTTCGCCAATCAACACTGGCATTGGGCATTTTTTCTGACGGTTCCGCCGGGGATTTTGCTGGGGCTGATCTGCTTTTTCATGCGCGAGCCGGCCCGGGGGTTGAGCGAGTCGGCCACGGCGCCGCCGGCCGCCCGCACCCGGGCGACGATGCGCGACTATCTCCAGTTGCTGAAAAACCGCTCGTATGTGCTGAACACCATTGCCATGACGCTGATGACCTTCGCCATCGGAGGCGTGGCGTTTTGGATGCCCAGTTACCTGATCCAGGAGCGCGGACTGGGTGAAAAGGCGGCCAACAGCGGCTTCGGTGCGATGGTGGTCGTGGCCGGTCTGCTGGCCACACTCTCGGGCGGCTGGGCGGGGGATGCGCTGCGCAAGCGTTTCGGGGGTTCCTACTTCCTGGTCTCTGCCGGGGGGATGCTGCTGGGATTTCCCATGTTGCTGCTGTTGCTGGTTACGCCTTTCCCCTGGTGCTGGGGGGTGATGTTCCTCACGGTCTTCGCGTTGTTTTTCAACACCGGCCCGAGCAACACGGCACTGGCCAACGTCACCCCCGCGTCGATCCGCGCCACCGCATTCGCGGTCAACATTTTCATCATCCATGCCCTGGGCGATGCGCTCAGCCCGGCGGTCATCGGCTATATCGCCGACCGCGCCAGCCTGGGCGTCGCCTTCGCGTCCCTCGGCGGGACAATCTTCCTCGGCGGGGGGGTCTGGCTGTGGGGATCGCGATACCTCGCCGAAGACACCCGCCGCGCCAGCGGGGAAATGTGACTCGTCCCAGCGATTGATTCGTCCGCGAGGCTTCGATCGAGTATGATTAGGCGACCTATTCTTGAGGCGGTGCCGAGATGGTGCATGTGCATGCGGCGACATACAAAGACGGCGTATTCAAGCCTGATCGGCAACCCGACTTGTGCGACAGCGCGCGGGTTCGACTCGTGGTGGAAACCTTGGATTCGCTCGAAGCGGCACGAGCCGAAGCGTCCTGGGCGACGCTCGAGCGGCTGTGGAAGTCTTCCAATTTTAATTCCGGCGGCAATCGTCTGACACGCGATCAACTGCATGAACGCCGTTGACACCAACGTCCTGTTGTAATCCATCGACCGCGATGAGTCTGCCAAGCGGCTCCAATCGCAGCGGCTCTTGCAACGGCTGCGTTGCGACTTCGAGCCGACCATTCTGCTCTGGCAGGTGCTGGGCGAACTGACTTAACAGTTGCGCCGCTGGCGCGTCCAAGGCCGCCTGACGCAGATTGAATTCTCGGAGCATCTAGCATCGTTCCGGCACCTGTTTTCCCTCGTCATGCCGACGCCCGAAGCGTTCGGTGCCGCGATCGACCTTTCCGAACGATTTGGCCTATCGCATTGGGATAGCATGATCCTGGGAGCCTGCCGCGACGCCGGCGTGATCTGTTTGTTCACCGAAGACATGGGCGCGCCGCGTACGATCGACGGGATCGAACTGGTCAACCCTTTCGCGTGAACTTCACGTATTCCGTCAGTTCCACCCTTGGCTTCGTCGGTGTTGGGCGGCCGAAAAAGCTGATCTACATGAACTATTCCCCGATTCTCTGTGGATCGGCCAGGCGATAGCTGGTGCTGCGTCCGCCGGAGGAGTTGGGGATCAGGATTCGGCGATCCAGCAGTTCCGTGATGTCTCGCAGGGCGGTGTCATTCGAGCATTCGGCGAGTTTCGCGTACTTCGATGAAGTGAGAAAGCCCTTGAAGTCGTCGAGAAGGCGGTTGATGACTTGTCGTTGCCGCGGCCGGATTGGTTCGCGGTTGATTCGTTGCCATAGTCGCGCCTTGTACAGAACCGACGCCAGCGCCCGCTCGCTGCTGTCCAGAGCGCGGCTCAGACATCCCAGGAACCAGTCGAGCCAGCGGGTGATGTCCAAGTCGCCTCGCTGGGCGGATTCAAGCTGGCGGTAGTAGTCCTTTCGCTCGGCCTCGATTTGCCAGGACATGCTGTAAAAGCGATCCGGGCTGCGATCGGCGGCGCACAAAACGCGGTCGGCGATCGCTCGGGCGATGCGTCCGTTGCCGTCATCGAATGGGTGTAGAGTGACGAACCAGAGGTGTGCGATCGCCGCGTTGATCACCGGGTCGTCAGGATTGGGGGTGTTGAACCATCTAAGGAGTCGGGCCGTTTCGAGTTCCAATCGAACCGCCGAGGGGGCTTCAAAATGGATGGTCTCATGTCCCAGGGGACCGGAGACGACGCGCATGGTGCCCGACTCCATGCCGCGCCAGGCGCCGACCGTAATCGATTGCATCCCGCTGCGTCCGGTCGGAAATAATGCCGCATGCCAGGAAAACAGGCGTTCGCGCGAAAGCGGCATCGCGAAGTTGCTAGTGGCGTCGAGCATCATTTCGACCACCCCCTGGACATCGCGGCCCGCTTTGGGCAATCCCGCTGCGTCGATCCCCAGGCGACAGGCGATCGACGATCGGACTTCTTCGGCGTTGAGTTCCTCGCCTTCGATCGCGGAGGTCTTGACGACCTCGCGGGTCATGGATTCGAGGGTGGCCTGCTGACGCGACTCGAAGCCGAGCATTTTCATTTTCCCGAGCAACAGGCCCTGTTTGTGTCGCACAGCGGCCAACGGAACGGCTAGAACGGCGGCGTTCCAACCAAATGCCGGCCAATCAGGGTCGTCATAGATGTATCGATCGGTACGATTCATTCCTGCTGGGATCGTACGGCATAATCGACGCATTTTCCGCGGTGATTAGGGATGATATTCGCCGCATCTCGGGAGATGGCCAGTCTGTTTCACGCGCAAGTGCGGGGGCGAACGGTATTTGGTGCGCAAGAGATTGGATTTGAGATTTGAGAGTTTCCGACCCGCTTGGGTGGGGGGCGGGGGGGCGGCCAAGGCGGTTGGGGGGCTGGGGGGTTGGGGGAACGCGTGATTCGCTAAAATGGATCGCGTCACGCCGATGGACGCGGTCTCCGACGGAGTTGGGGGAGCGCATGATCCGCCGAGTTAAGTCGCAGGTTCTGCGGGTTGAACGCGATGAGGCGAGGGGACTGATTCTCGGTCGCAACGCCGTTTCAAGAAGTCATAAGACCATTTTGATAAGCTGGTTACGAATTAGTTATTGCGACGATGCGAGCAAGAGTTGTGCTTTGGCACGCGGGTTGAATGGGCGTGGCACGCGACCGGCTGGCCGAGGATCACGCCGGGGTCGCGTTTAGGTGCGAACGAAGGAGTTGCCATGGATGGCCTGGATCGGGAGTTTGGCGCTGAATTGGGACGATGGATCGTCGAGGCGGCGCAACTGGCGGTGCGGTTGCATCGAGAGATCGATGCCGGTCGGGAAATGACCGTCGCGGCGCTGGAATGCAGGAGTGAAGTGGCGGTGCCGGAAAATGTTGCCGCGTGGGATGCCATGGAAGGCGACCCGGAAACAAGCCGATCGTCAGGGGTCGATCGTGCCGGCGGGCCTGCCGCAGCGCAGTCGGTCGCTGCGCGGTCGGTCGCTGCGCGGTCGGTCGCTGCGCGGTCGGCCACGGCGCGGTCGGCCACGGCGCGATCGGTCACGGCGCGGTTGGCCACGGCGCGATCGGCCACGGCGCGATCGGTCGCTGCGCGGTCGGCTGCTGACGTGATCTGCACCGGCGATATTCGTGATGTGATCCGGGAGGCCGCATGATCTACGGGATGTATCTGTCGGCTAGCGGGGTGGTCGCCAATTCGTATCGCCAGGACGTGATCGCCAATAATCTGGCCAACGCCGAGACCAACGGATTCAAGCGAGACCTGCCGATGTTCCGCCAGCGCCTCACGGAGGCGCAGCAGCGCCGGTTGTCGGGCGGGGGCGGGGGGAACACCAACGCGATGCTTGAGGCTCTGGGCGGAGGGCTGCTGGCCACGCGAACCGCGGTCGATTCGAGCCAGGGCGAGCTCGAGCCGACCCACAACGAGAAGGATCTGGCGATCGAGGGTCAGGGGTATTTCGCCGTGCGCGATGCGGCGGGGAATGTGAAATTGACGCGCGACGGGCGATTCATGGTTGATGCCCAGGGTCAGCTCAGCGTCGCCAACGGCCGCGGCGAGCGGGTGCTGGACGCCAAGGGCAAACCCATTTTCATCGATGGGCGCCTGCCGCTGGGGATCGACCAGGATGGGTCGATCACGCAGGCCGGGCGGACGGTGGGGCAGGTGGGGGTGTTCGACGTACCGGACCGATCCCGCTTGACGAAATCGGGCGGAACGATGCTGTCGTATCCCGGACTGACTAGCGATACCGGGCCGCTGGCGGCGGCGACGGCCGCGACGGTGCGATCGGGATTTATCGAGCGGGCCAACGTCGATCCCACGACCGAGTTGACGGCCCTGATGGACGCCCAGCGCCAGCTCGAGGCCAATGCGAACATGATCCGCTACCAGGATCAGACGCTGGCCAAGCTGGTCAACGAAGTCGGGAAAATCGCGTGATCGCGCGGATAAATCGGGGCGATGATCGACTCGAGAGATCGCACCGGCGAAAATCGCCTGACTTCCGGGATGAATAGCTCAACGATCGGTCCGGTCGCGTCCGATAATGATTTGCAGGAGAAGCACTCATGGCGGTGATGGCGCTGAATTCGGCGGCGACGGGGCTAAAGGCGCTCTCCACGCGCATCGACGTGGCCGCGAACAATCTGGCTAACGCCGAGACCAATGCATTTAAGCGCAGCCGAGTGAACTTCGAGGATCTGATGTATGTGATGCTCAAGCAGCCGGGCACGACCAGCGGCTCGGGCGAGGTGTCGCCGGCGGGGATTTTCGTCGGCTTGGGCACGCGCATCAGCAATACGCAACTCGACCTCGAGCAAGGCCCGCTGGAGAATACGAATCGCCAGCTCGACGTGGGGATCGAGGGCAAGGGGTTTCTGAAGGTTAAGATCATGGACTCATTCGGGGACGGCATCGGCTACACCCGAAACGGGAACTTTTTCGTCAACAACAAGGGAGAGCTGGTCCTGGGGATGGGGGACGGCTACAAGCTGATCCCGCCGATTCGCATCCCGACCGGGGCCACGGACATCTCGATCGCCCAGGATGGAACGATCGAGGTGCTTCGTCAAAACTCGACCAGCAAGACCGTGGTGGGACAGATCCAGATCAGCCAGTTCGTCAATCCCGAAGGATTGCGATTGCTTGGCGGAAGCATCTACACAGCCACCGACGCCAGCGGGCCGGCGATCGACAACAAGCCGGGCCAGGGCGGCACCGGGGTGCTGCTGCAGGGATTTCTGGAAGGAAGCAACGTCGATCCGGTGCGCGAACTGGTGGGGCTGATCAAGACACAACGGGCGTTCGAGCTGAACAGCCAGTCGATCCAGACCGCCGATCAGGCCCTGCAAACCGTGGCGAATCTCCGCAGGTACTAGGCGCGGCGACGGTTGCGCCAGAGTGCATCGGCGGGCATGGAGTCACTCTCGAGCGGTAGCCATGATGCACGGAAGACCTCTGGGACAACGTCGAACGATTGGGGCGCTGGTGATCCTGACGCTGCTGGCATGGGCCACGCAGACCCTGCTGTCGCAGCTCGGGTTCGGCGCCGAAGAGCGGTTTGTGGCAAGCGGGCTTTGCGGCGGCGCGACGATGGAACTTCGCGGGGAGGCGACGATCACCGGCACCGACGTGACGGTCCAGCAGATTTTTCGATGGTCCCAGGCCCAGGCCGATGCGGTTCGCCCGATCGCCGACCTGGTGCTGGCGCGGCTCGGCGACCGCACCCCTTTCGTGCGGATCACGCTCATCGATGTCAAGCGGGTGCTGAGCGAGGCCGGGGCGAACCTGGCCATGCTGCAATTCGCCGGGGCGACGGCTTGCACGGTGTCGCGCTCGGATGCGCAATTCAACGAACAAGCGGCGATGGAACGATGGCTGGGAACGAAGATCGGCGCGGGCAGCGCCCCGGCCGCCGCGGGCGCGGTCCCGTCGAGTATCAGCGACGGTGCCAAGGGCGCATCAGCGCAGCAGGCGGCCGCAGTGATGGCATCGCCCGTTCTTTCCGCCGATTCCTCTGATGCGGTCGAGTCTCCCTATAAAAATTTGCGGCAAGTCCTGGTCGGCGAGATGGCGATCCGGTTGGGTCGCGCCGTCGAGTCCCTCCAACTTCATTTTGATCCCGCGGAGGAGCGCCTGCTGGCGTTGTCCGAACCGCATTTTCGTTTCCAGGCCGATCCGTGCGGCGGCCGCGGCCTGGGGGACGTGGCGTGGGACGTGATGGTGATTCCCAGCGGTCCGACGAGCGGCGCGGCGCGGAAGGTGCGCATCGCGGCCACCGCCCGGGCGTGGGAGAGCCAGCTTGTGATCGCACGGCCCGTTTCGCACCGGCAGATACTTCGGGCCGAAGACGTCGTTGCCCGCCGTGCGCTGGTGGATCAACTGGAGGATGATCCGCTGTTGACGATCGAGCAGGTGGTCGGCGAGCAGGCGGCCCGCGATCTGAAGCCGGGGATGGTGTTGACGGCGCGGATGGTGGATGCAGCGCCGCTCGCCCGCAGCGGTCAGTTGGTGACGGTGCTGCTGAGCAGCGGGGCGGTGCAGATCAAGACGGTGGGTCGGGCGGTCGAGGGGGGCAGCTACGGACAGTCGATCAAGGTGAAGAATGAGGCCAGCGGGGATGTATACGAAGTGACGCTGGTGGGTCCGCAGACCGGACGGTTGTCGGGCCGATAGGCGAATGCGCGATGTCAGATCGCGGCGGAGTCCAGACGCGACTTGGACCGGACGATTGTCGGGCCGACAGGCGAATGCGCGTCCGGGTGCCCAACCGGCCATCGATCGTGGAATCCCAAGTTTTCCGGAGTATTTATGAAAATCAAGGTTCTTGGATGCGCTGTGGCGATGTTGATGGTTTGCTCAGCGCTGGCGATCGGGCAAAACCCGCCGCCCGCCGCGACGCCGCGATCGTCACCGACGACACCCACGGCGCTGGCGGTGCCGGAGAACGCCGCGTTGCTCATGCAGCGCACCGGCGGATCGCTCCTGCGGGCGAGCATGGCGGCGCAGCCCGATCCGGCCCAGGCGAAACTTTCAGCGGTCAGCTTTTTCGCCGTTCCCCCGCCCAAGCCCAAGACGATCAAGCCGCACGATCTGGTGACGATCATCATCCGCGAGGAGAGCGAGTTCAGTTCCGAGGCCAGCACCGATACCAAGCGCTCGAGCGACCTCGAGGCCAAGGTGGATCAATGGATCGGGCTGAACCTGAAGAACCTGGCGATCCTGGGCGGGGCCGAGGGCGCCACGCCGCCGGGCGTGAAAGTCGGTGCCAGCCGTAATTTCAAGGGAGAGGCGACGGTCGATCGCAGCGACTCGTTTATTGCCCGCATCCAGGCCGAGGTGGTGGATGTCAAGCCCAACGGCACGCTGATCCTCCAGGCCCGCAAGAAGATCACCACCGACGAAGAGGTGCAGCAGTTTATCCTCACGGGCATCTGCCGGGCCGACGATGTGACGGCCGACAACAGCGTGTTGAGCACGCAGTTGTTCGATCTGAACTTGCAGAAGAAGCACAACGGCGCGGTGTATGACAGCACCAAACGCGGGGTGGCGCATAAATTATTGGACTTTGTGAACGCATTCTGACGATCGTTTGAAAGTTACCGGACGTTTGCGCCGCTTCGGCGCCGCCGGCGGCGACGAGAGTCAACGATGCGACGAACCCGAATCATCCTC
Source organism: Tepidisphaerales bacterium (assembly GCA_038329845.1). GTDB lineage: Bacteria > Planctomycetota > Phycisphaerae > Tepidisphaerales > Tepidisphaeraceae > JBBQNJ01. The sequence continues at coordinate 8,526 of JBBQNJ010000064.1, forward strand.
ATTATCGCGTGCGTGTGGGTCTTGGCGCCCTCGACGGCGCGCGGCGTGAAGATCGCTGACATCACTCGGATCAGCGGGCAGCGCTCGAATATCCTGACGGGCCTGGGCCTGGTCTACGGGCTTCGCGGAACCGGCGATGGGGGCGATTTTCTTCCGGCGATCCGCCCGTTGGCGGCGATGCTCGAGAAGTTTGCGGACCCGGCGACCTTGCAGGAGCTCAACGCGGCGCAGAACGTGGCGTTGGTGAGCATCACGGCGACGGTCCCGCAGAACGGCGTGCGGGACGGGGATCGGATCGACGTGTACGTGACCAGCATCGGCGCCGCCAGCAGCATCAGCGGCGGGCGGCTGTTCGTGACCCCGATGACCGGCCCGCTGGCCGGGGCGGGGATTTTCGCGCTGGCCGAGGGGCGCGTGGTCGCCGAGGATCCGTCCAATCCCGTCACCGGGGTGATTAAGGGCGGGGCGATCATGGAGGCTGATCTTCCGGCCAAATACATTGAAAATGGCAAGTTGACGCTGGTGATCGAGGACCCCTCGGCGAGTTGGACCACGGCCAGCACGATCGCCAAGATCATCAACGACGCCGAGAGCACTACCGGTGAGATTCTGGCGATCGCGCTGGATCCGAAGAACGTGGTGGTGCTGATCCCGACGAACGAGCAGTTGCGTCCGGACAGTTTTATCAGCCGGGTGCAGCGCCTGCCGGTGCCGCTGCTGCCGACCGAGGCCAGGGTGCAGATCAACGAGCGGACCGGGACGATGATCGTCACGGGGGATGTGGAGATCAGCCCGGTGGTGATCAGCCATCGCGGGTTGACGATCAGCACGATCAACCCGGCACCGGTCCCGACGCCGCGAACGCCAGTGTTGACACAGCGCGGCGTGATCGCCATCGACACGACCCTCAATGGGGGTGCGAAATTGCAGGACCTGGTCAACGCCCTGGACCAGCTTCGCGTGCCGGCCGAGGATCGCATCACCATCATGAAGGAGCTGTACAAGACGGGGAAGCTGCACGCGAAGTTGATCGTGGAATGATCAACTCCGCGACGGCGCGGGATGGATGTTCCTCGCCGGATTCAAAGCGTTGGAGACGCAAACATCGTGAACACCGCCGCGACTCTCGATCTTCGTTCGACACCGACGCCATCCCGCTCGGGGCTTGGGCTGAACACCGCCCGCCTGCCGGCGCCGGGGGCCTTCGAGCGAACGCTCAATGCCCAGTTGCTTCATCCTAAGAGCGCAGCCGCCGCGGCCGCGTTACCGCCCGAAGCGCCGGCGCTCAAGCCGCTGACCCAGACCGACTTCATCCCCGGTGCCCAGCCGCTCGCCGATGAACATCAGACGATCCGCCGCCATGCCGAAAGGCTGGTGGCGCAGACATTTTTTGGAACGCTGCTCAAGCAGATGCACGAAAGCCCGTTCAAATCGGAGCTTTTCAGCGGCGGGCGGGGCGGGCAGGCGTTTTCGCCGCTGATGGATCAGCAACTTGCCGAGCGGATGGCCCGCGGGGCCGGCGGCAAGCTATCCGAGCAGATCGCTCGCCAGGTCGAGCGGCTGAAGACCAAGGCCCGCGTCGCGGATAGGCGAGAAGGGTCGAGCGAGTCACTGAACGATCGGGGGCTGGATTCGTCGGACCGTCCGGCCCCGGTGAGTTCTGCTCGCCGCGGCGTCGAAGCCGCTGGCGAACATCCCTTGAACCGAAAGATGAAAGATGTCGCAACCGATCCTCGAACTTGAATCGCTGCTGACCAACCTTGTGATCGAGCATCGCCGGATGCTGGGCTACACGCAGAGCCAGCAGGAGGCGATGCAGCGATTCGATCTCAAGGGCATGGATCAAGCGCAGCAGCAGCAGGAGGCATCGCGGCTGCGGATCGCGGGGCTGGAAAATCGCCGACGGATGCTGGTGATCCAGATGGCGCGGGCGTGCGGAATGGCGACGCCGCCGACGTTGACGGTGCTGGCGCAGCTCAACCCCCAGCGGGCCGCGGCGCTACTGAAGTTACGCGATGACTTGAAGCAGACGGCCTGCGATATCCAGCGCCGAACGCACGTGGTATCGCGTCTGGCCGGGGCGGTGATGGGACATTTGAACACGGCGGTGCGGCTGCTGGCCGGGGCCGTCGAGCAGGCGGGGGTCTACACCCGCCAGGGGACGCCGCGGCTTTCGTCGCGAATCGGCGTGATGGAAGCGGTGGGGTAGTCGGCGTTTTTGTGTGATCGTCATTTTCACGAGCAATCAGCCATGTCACTGATCGGAGCCCTTAACGTCGGACGCACCGCCTTGGCCACCCACCAGGCGGCCTTGCAGGTGACGGGCAACAATATCGCCAACGCCGGCAACGCCGACTACGCGCGGCAGACGTCGCAGATGCAGCCGATTTCCGGCCGCCAGATCAAGCCGGGAGTTTTTCTCGGCGGCGGGGTGGACCTCACGGCGGTGCAGCGCCAGGTGGATGAGGCGCTGGCGGGCCGGCTGCGGGCGAGCGTGTCGGATCAATCGGGTGCCGCCACCGCCGAGCAGTGGCTCGGGCGGGTCGAGGCGGTGTTTAACGAACTGGGCGACCAGGACCTGTCCACCCAGATGAGCGCATTTTTCAACGCCTGGTCCGATCTGGCCAACCGGCCCCAGGACGCCAGTCTGCGCCAGGTGGTGATGCAGTCCGGATCGACGCTCGCTAAGTGGTTCCGGGATGTGCGCTCGGACCTCGGACATCTCCAGATCGACGCCGATACCCAGCTTCAAAGCCTCACCGCCAACGCCGATCGGCTGGCGCAACGGGTGGCCGATCTCAATCAACAGATCGTCGTCGCCGAGGGAGGCACGGGCGGGATGGCCAACGGTCTGCGCGATCAGCGCGACACGGCTCTCAAGCAGCTTTCTGAACTGATCGACATCAAGACGGTCGCCGACGGCGGACTGACTAATGTCTACGTCGGCTCCGAGCCGCTGGTGATCGGCGTGACCAGCCGCGGCGTGGCGCTGAAACAGGAGACGGTCAACGGCGCGCTCACCAGCACGGTCGTGTTCAAGTCGAACAATGGCGCGATCAAGCTCACCGGCGGGTCCCTGGGCGCGCTCAACCAGGTACGCTCGGAAGATCTGGGCGGGGTGATCGACCAGGTGGATTCGTTCGCCCACTCGTTGATTTTCGAGCTGAACAAGGTCCATTCATCGGGACAGGGCGCGGAAGGGTTTACCGGCGCCACTTCTACAAATGCTCTGAATGATGCGACCGCGGCGCTGACCGATCCATCGGCGGGGATGAAGTTCTCGCCGGTCAACGGCAGTTTCGTGGTCCATGTGAAAGACAAGCAGACCGGGCTGGTCAGCAGCACGCTGGTGCAGGTCGATCTGGATGGGCGTAACGGCAACGATACCTCGCTGAGCGACTTGGCGACGTCGATGAACTCGATCAGTGGCCTGTCGGCCCAAGTCAGCGCCGGCAAACTCACCATCTCGGCCGCCGGCAACAACGTCGAGTTCGGCTTCAGCCAGGATTCCTCGGGCGTGCTGGCGGGGCTGGGGGTCAACACCTACTTCAGCGGCGCCGACGCCCGCGACATCGACCTCAATTCGGCTTTGCGCGACCACCCGATGCTTCTGGCGGCGGCGAAAAACGGCCAGCCCGCCGACAATCAAACCGCCCTGGCGATCGCCGCCATGCAGACCACGGCGATGGGATCGCTTCAGGGGCGCACGCTCAATGAGAGCTACCAGTCGGTGATCGATTCGCTAGCGGGCAAAACCAGCGCTGCCAAGAGTGACGCCGAGGCGTCGCGGGTCGTGCTGGAAACTTTGCAGGCCCAGCGGGAGTCGCTCAGCGGAGTGAGCCTCGATGAAGAGGCCGTCAACATGATCAAGCAGCAGCGCGCTTTCCAGGGCGCTGCCCGGCTGGTGGCAGCGGTGGATGAACTGATGAAACAGGTGCTTCAACTGGTGTGAACGGCTCGGCGCCTGCCGCAATGCGGGCGACATAACCCTGAACGATCATGGCCATTTTGCCCACACAACTCGCCCGGGTCAGCAATTCCCTGCGGAACAACGTCGCCACCCAGACGTTGGCGCGGACGCAGCAATCACTGCTGGAGGTACAGAACCAGCTTGCCACCGGCAAGCAGATTTCGACCCCCAGCGACGATCCCGGTGCCGCGGCGATCATTCAGCAGCTTCGCAAGACCCTGGAACAACGTCAGGCGTACAGCGCCAATCTCCAGCAGGCGACCGATCACCTCTCGGAAGTCGATTCGACGCTCGGCGACCTGACCGACCTGCTGCGGCAGGCCTCGTCGATCGCGTCGGCCAATGTGGGATCTGACGTGACCCCCGGCGAGCGGCAGGCGGCGGCGACGATCGTGCAGGCCCTCTACAACCAGGTCTTGAGCCTGGGCAACAAGCAGTACCAAGGTGCGTATCTCTTCGCCGGCGACCGCTCGACCGAGGCGCCGTTCATCGAGGAGGCCGGGGGGATTCGTTTTGCCGGCTCGGACCGCGCTTTGGCGAATTCGTACGATCAATCCACGGTTTTGCCGTTCATGGTGAACGGTGCAGAGTTGTTCGGGGCGGTCTCGGCGCGGGTGCAGGGCGGGGTTGACCTGGCGCCGGCGCTGACCGGATCAACCCGGGTCGCCGACCTCGCCGGGGCGCGGAATTCCGGCGTGAATCTCGGACCGATTCAGCTCGGCAATGGATCCGTCGCGGCCACGGTCGATCTCACCGGCGCCGATCGCGTGGACGACATTCTCGACCGCATCAACGCCGCGGGCGTCGGTGGAATCGTTGCGTCGATGAACAGCGCCGGGGGGATCACCCTCAGCGGTGCCGCGGGGGACAACATCACCGTGCGCGAGATCGGCGGCGGGACCACCGCTGGCGACCTGGGGATCCTCCGTCCCGTCGGCACCGGTGCGGGCGCGCCCCTGGCGGGTGCCAGCGCCAAGCCCCGCGTGACCGAATTGACCCCACTGTCGGCACTCAACGGCGGGGCGGGGTTCGACGCCGCAAGCGGAATGGTCATCACCAATGGTCAGTCCAGGGCGACGGTGCGATTCAACGCCGCGATCACCGTGGGCGATGCGATCAATGCTATCAACGGCGCGGACTTGGGCGTTCGGGCCGAGATCAACGCCGCGGGGACCGGGGTGAATATCGTGAATACCACCGAAGGCGCGTCAATGACGATCGCCGAAAACGGGGGAACCACCGCGACCAACCTGGGGGTGCGCAGCTTCGGGCCGAATACGCCGCTGGCGGAACTCAACGCCGCCAAGGGCGTGCGGACTGTGGCAGCGGCCGATCTGCGGATCGTCCGGTCGGATGCGAGCAGCTTCGAGGTGGACATCGACGGGCTGAACACCGTCCAGGACGTGATCAATGCAATCAACGCCGCATCCGGCGGAGCGGGCATCACCGCCAGCTTCGCCACCGCCGGCAACGCGATCTTGCTGACCGACACCGCCGGCGGCGTGGCCAGCCCGAAGGTGCTGGCCGTGAACTTTTCCGAGGCCGCCCGCGACCTGGGCCTGTACGGCCCGGCGGTGGGCACGCTGGTGACGGGTGCCGACGTCAACGCGGTGCGGGCGGACGGGATATTCTCGCATCTGGCAGCGCTGCGCAATGCGCTACAGACCGGCGACGCCAAGACGATCACCGAGGCGTCTGAGGGTCTGGACGACGACGTGGCGCGGATTACGCGGGTTCGCGGCCAGACCGGGGCGCGGGTCCAGGAGTTCGAGTCTCGCCAATCGCGGATCGAGGATCAGAACCTTGCGACCAAGAGCCTGTTGTCGAACCTCGAGGACGTGGACTACACCGCGGCGATCTCGAAGTTCCAGACGTTGCAGACGACGTTGCAGGCGAGCCTGCAATCGGCGGGGACGATGATGCGGTTGTCGCTGATGGATTTCCTGGGCTAATTGCGTGCCTGGCACGCCGGTTGCCTTTGGAGCGTCGAAAGTTGCCTGCCCTGACATTGAACGCAATGCAGGCCGGTGGGACGCGGAAAAGGTTGCCGAGAAGCGCAGGAATGGCGCAACAAGTGATGAGTGATCAAGTCCGGGCCGGTCGATCGGTTCGGAATAAATAAGGACGCAACGGCGCTTGGCTTGGAAGCCCGGCGCATCAGAAGTTTTTCGACGATGGCGTTTTTCCGCCCGTCGAGAAGAAATGGAGTTCGCATGGAGATCCAGACGACGCGTTTTGGGCGGTTGGACGTCGATGATGAAAGAGTCATGACGTTTCCCCGCGGATTGCTCGGTTTTCCCGACCGCGAGCGATTCGCGCTCATCCAGGCCGGGGGCGAGAATTACTTTTTCTGGTTGCAGTGCGTGGACGATCCGAACCTCGCGTTCGTCGTTACCGATCCGACCCTCTTCTTCAAGGACTATCACGTCCCAATCAAGGATGAGACGCGCCAGGACCTGGCCATCGAGGACGACGCCTTGATGCAGACCTTCGTGATCTGCAACAAGGTCGGCGACTGGCTGACCGGCAACCTGCTCGGTCCGATCGTGGTCAACTCGCAGCTGCGCCTGGCGCAGCAGGTGGTCTTGACCGAGAAGAAGTGGAGCACGCGCCAGCCGCTGATCCAGTTGCAGCCGGAAGTGCCTCTGGCCAAGTCGGCCTGAGCCGTTGACGCACCAGGGATCGCGCCGCCGGCGTGATGGACTGCCATCGCCCGAGGCGCCGCGCGAAACGGAATTCGCGCGTTTTGCAAGGATCGATCACCGCCGCAAAGGCCCGCCCATCGGCGTCCCGCGGCGGTGAGCGAATCGATCCGTTACCCAGGAAGGAGCCAGTATGTTGGTGCTATCGCGACAACGGGACGAGACGATCATGATCGGGGACGACATCGAGGTGACCGTGGTGGACATCCGCGGCGACAAGGTGCGTCTGGGGATCAACGCCCCCAAGGAGATCAGCGTCCACCGTAAGGAAGTGTACGACGCAATCCGGCGTGAAAACCGGGAAGCGGCGCAAGTGAAACCCGAGGATCTTTCGGGTTTTGGAAAGATCGTCCGGCCCCAGGCCCAGCCGCCTCGGACCCCGGAGAAGAAGTGAAGCAATAAGACCCCGATTGACCGGTTCTCTTTCTCGGCCCGCCGGGCCGTGGAGAACCGGTCGATCCGGTGAGTCTGGAAATTTCGCCATCGGCAATCACGGAGGATTGTATGGCCCGCATCAATACCAACGTCGGATCGATCATGGCCCAGCGTGGGCTTAACCGGTCCCAGAAGACTCTCGGCGACACGCTGCAACGGCTCAGCAGCGGATTGCGCATCAACCGCGGGGCGGACGATCCGGCCGGACTGATCGCCAGCGAAGGCCTGCGCAGCGAAATGGCCGGGATCAACCAGGCCATCGACAATTCCTCTCGCGCAAGCAACGTGATCTCCACCGCCGAAGGCGCGCTGTCGGAAGTCGCGTCGCTGCTGCTGAACGTGAAGGAACTCGTCGTCGAGGCCGCCAACAGCGGCGCCTTGTCGCCCGATGAAATCCAGGCTAACCAGCTCCAGGTCGATTCGGCCGTCGAATCCATCACCCGCATCAGCAACACCACGACATTCGCCGGATTACACCTGCTTAACGGCAGTCTCGATTACGTGACCAGCGCTGTCGATTCCAACGTTGTCAAGGCCCTGCATATTTCGCAGGCCAATTTCGGAACTAACCCGACGATCCCGGTGACAATGCAGGTGGTCGCCAGCGCCCAGCAGGCGGGGCTTGCGTTCCGAACCAGCGCCATCGGCAATTCGGTGACATTAGAGGTGACCGGCAACCAAGGCGTGGAGGTGTTGACGTTCACCTCCGGCGCCGCGGCCAGTTCCATCGCCTATGCTATCAACCGAATCAGCGATTCAACCGGCGTGAAGGCCGATCTGATCAACATCGCCAATGCCCAGTCGGGCATCACCTTCAAGAGCACCGACTTCGGATCCAAGGGGTTCGTCTCGGTCCGGGCCCAGTCGGGCGGATCGTTCTCCGTGGTGGATGCCGGCGGCGCCCAGCGCCAACGGGCCACCGGGCGCGATGCCGTCGCCACCGTCAACGGCGCGCTGACCGTAGGCGACGGGCTGAACGTCAAGCTCAACACCACCGGCCTGGACATGGAGCTGACGCTCGATGAATCCTTCGGTGCCGGGACCACCAGCTTCGCCGTCACCGGCGGGGGGGCGCTGTTCCAGCTCGGCGCCAAGGTCACCTCCAATCAGCAGGTGAACGTCGGCATCCAGTCGGTCGCCGCCAGCAAGCTGGGCGACGACGACATCGGGTTCCTTAACGATATCGTCACCGGCGGGCGCAGCACGCTCGTGGGCGGGCATTCGGCCGATGCCAGCAGGATCATCGAGCGGGCGATCCGCCAGGTGGCGGTGCTGCGCGGTCGGCTGGGGGCGTTTGAGAAGAACACCCTGCAGACCAACATGAACAGCCTGAGCGTGACGTTGGAGAACGTGACCGCCAGCGAAAGCTCGATCCGCGACGCCGACTTCGCCCGCGAAACCAGCGAGTTGACCCGCGCCCAAATCCTCACCCAGGCCGGCACCAGCGTGCTGGCCACGGCCAACTCGACTCCGCAGAGTGTCCTGTCGCTGCTGGGCCGATGACAAAAGAGGACGGAGTGACGTAACGTCATTTATGCAAGGCGCCTGAGTGGCTGCGTGCCTTTTCGGAATCATGCCCGCACGGCGCGGAACTGGTCGCGGTAGGAGCGGGGGGTCATTCCCGTGGCCTGCTTGAACACCACGGCCAGTCGCTGCGGGTTGAGGAATCCGCAGCGACTGGCCACCACCGGCATCGACAGACTCGATCCGTCCAGCAGCGACTTGGCCCGATCGATTCGGATGCGACGGATCTCGTCGTGCGGCGAGCGCCCCAGCAACTGGCGGAAGCGCTTCTCCAGGGTCCGCCGGGCCATCGCCACCGCCCGGGCCACTTCACGGGTTCCAATCGGTTCGACGGCGTGTTCGCGGATGAAACGCAAGGCGTCGGCCACATCGGGGTCTTGGATCGCCAGGATGTTGGTCGATTGCCGCGTCACCGGTTGGTTGGGCGGGACCAGCACCGTGGATCGCGGCAGCGCGCGACCGGCCATCAACCGATCGAGCAACTGGGCGGCATGGAACCCGATCTTGCGGGCCGGGACCGGAATGCTGGACAGGGGCGGGGAGGCCATTTCGCACAGCAGGTCGTCGTCGTCGGCGCCGATGATGGCGACCTGTTCGGGCACGGCCAGCCCCAGTTGCCGGCAGACGTCGGCGACGTTGGACGCCGAGGAGTCGTTGCAGGCGAACACGCCAACCGGCTTGGCCAGCGCTCCAAGCCAGCGGGCCAACGCCGCCTCCACCGCAGGCCAATCGTCGCTGGCCGAATCGGTCGCCGTCACGCGGTAGAGATAGGAACTGGCGGACCGTCCCCGGGCCTCGACGGCTTGGCGGAAGCTGTCCTCCCGCACGATCGAGAAGCGGGCGTCCTTGAAACCGACGAACGCGAAACGCTCGAAGCCGCGCTCGAGCAGGTGTTCGGCGGCGATGATGCCGATGGCCCCGTCGTCCACCCCGGTCCACGGAAGCCTCGGATTCATCAAGACGTTGGAGGCGTTCACCGCGGGTTTGCCCAGCGCCATCACGGCGCGTTCCTGGAAGCGGTCGCCGGTGTGGGCGATGATCCCGTGCGGATTCCAGCGGGCGATGGCCCGGATGGCCGCCGGCGAGGGAGAGACAATGTGGAACAACCACGGAAGATTGGGGCGGGCGAAATCGCGCACGCCGCGCACCAGGGCCCGCGTGTAGGAGGAATCGGGTCGCAAAGCCATCACGATCCGTCGTTGGGGTTCCATTGTGGCCAACAGTATAGCGGCGCTGGCGGCGCAAAACGAAACATTTTTTGCGCAAATCGTGCTTGCACCTGACGCCGGGAGGTTACATAATTCCTCGTAAGCCATTCCAGCCGTAGGGCCGGATGGGATTTGTGGAGGCAAGCGTGATCGCAACGAGGATGCCCAAAGCCGGTTCGGACCATGGGTTCACCTTGGTGGAGCTGCTGGTTGTGATCTCGATCATCGCGCTGCTGGTGGCGGTCCTGTTGCCGGCGCTGAGCAAGGCCCGCCAGGCGGCCAGCACCGTCCAATGCCTGTCCAACCTGCGCCAGATCGGCTATGGTGTACTGGGCTACGCCAACAACCATCGCGGACAGCTTCCGCCGATCGACTCGCTCTCCTCGGCTTTCGGGGCCCCGCGGGAGAACTGGGGTGCGATCCTCATCCAGGAGGGCCTGCTGGCGGCGGCCAAACAGGCGGACGGGTCCTTCGGCAAAGGGTCGGTCTTCCAATGCCCCGACGGCATCGACCGGGTCAGCGCCGTCACCAGTTCCGACCCGGCGACCATGACCGACGGGCGCGGGGCCTCGTACAGCGCCTTGGTGGGATCCACGGCGCTGGGCAACGAAGTGCGCATCTGGTACGGGATCAACGGACGGCGCACCGACTTCCTGTCCGGTTCGCTCCAGTTCGAGAATAGCCCTTGGCCGTTCCGCCGAGTGCCGGCGGCGGGTGGGTCGGGGACCGATTACCAGACCAAGCGGATCACCCAGATAGTCAAGGGATACGAGACGGTGATGATTTTCGACGGGGTGGCGTTCCACGACCGCCAGCCGCAGCGTTTCAACGCCCGGCACAAGAACCAGACCGTCTGCAACATGGTTTTCTTCGACGCCCACGCCGAGTCGATCCCGATTTCGCAGTTGAAGAACCTGACCCAGGCCGGCATGGACGACCCCAACGTCCTGGGCCAACAGTGTCCGTATCCGAAGTTCAGATTGGACCAGTGATCGCCAACGACGCGAGCGTCGGGCGAAGACATTTCACGTAAGGAGAGGAACATGAGGCAAGCAATCCAGACGGCGACGTTTTCGGTGTTGGCAGCGTCTTTGACCATGATGGCCGGCCAAGGCGCCTTGGGCGCGTTCGTCACCACCGGGGTGTATGACGAGCAGACGGTGCAAACCAACGCCGTTGATGCCGTGGCAAGCCCGGCGACCGGATCGGCGGCGCGGGTCATTGAAAGCGGGACCGAATACACGCAGTTCAAGACCGATGTGGCCACTGCCTGGGCGAACAATAAGGGCGGTGTGGTGGGATTTGACAGCTTCACTCCCACGGATTCGTTGGGTACCGGGGGAAGCATCGCGGCCAATTATGGAACTGGTGCCACGAAAACGCTCAACATCAGCACCAACAGCACCTCCGGCTTGAGCCTGATCACGAACCTGACCAATCGACTGCCGATCTCGGCCAAGGGTGAATCCGGGCGGACATCCACCCAGCAGGGGGGCACCAATGGCACGGCCTTGACGATGAATTCGCTGACCGGTTTCAGCGGCACGGCGACGGTGGAGTTCATCATGGGCGGCATCACCAACGGCGCCGCCAACGAGGTGGTCGGGACGTTCGGGGTGACGGTGCTTTCGCGGACCTCGCGCGACTTGGGCACCGTGACGGGCGTGGCCACGTTCAGCGACAGCTCGACGGCGACGGCGACCTATGCCATCGGCGCCTCGGCCGCCGGGGCCAAGGACGTGTTCTACGGCTTCGTCGCCCCCGCCGGATTGAGTATCAGCAAGGTCTCCATCAGCTATCCGATAACCGGGGAGAACTCCACGAGCTTCGACGACGTGGCGTTCATCACGGTTCCCGAGCCGGCGTCGATGGGGGCCTTGGGCATTGGGGCGATGGGATTGCTGGCGGGGCGTCGGCGGGTGCGGTGAACGAGCGGGGTGCCCCCCGCGCATTTTTGGACTCGATCTGGAATGACACACCCAATCAGCACACCGTGTTTGATCGCCGGTCTCCTCTGCGCGATCGGGGGGATGGTCCGCGCCGCCGACTCACCGGTGATGGAACTTCCGCCCGGCGCGCCGGGTCGCATCGAGGCGCTCAATCCCGGCATTTATCGCGTGGGCAGTTACGGGCCGCTGACGGACATTCCCAAGGCGTTGCTGGGGTTGCCATGCGTCATCATGCCGCGGGGCAACGGGGCGGCGCCGGGGGCGGGGTATGACATCATCCTCAACCGACCGTCGGCGGTGTATCTGGCCGTGCATCGGCGCGGGCAGGCGCGGCTGGGGAGCGAGTGGTTGCCGACGGGCTTGGAACTGCGTTGGGGGCAGGCCGACGACATTTACGTGAGGATCGTCGAGCCGGGGAGGCTGTCGATACCGCCGCATCCGGGACAAGGCGGGGGGCTGTTCGCCATTCCGTCGGTGGCGATCGTGTCCGAGGATCTTCCCGCAGCCCGCAAGATCGTCGCCGAGGCCACCGAGACCATGAATCGCCGCGCCGCGGAAGTCGCCCACCAGCGCCGATTGACGGCCGAGCGACTGGTCATCATCCCCCCGAAAGATATCCCCGGGCTGGTCTATCTCGAAGGCGAACCCGTGGCGTTTTTGATCGCCGCCGCCGCCGATGAAGGCAAAGCCGTGGTGAAGTGGAGTGTCAAGGAGCGGGACGGTCCCTGGGGCGCATCCGGAGAGGTCAACATCGCGGCGACGACCCCCGTCGCGGTGGCGCTCGATCCGCCGCATCGTGGGCTGTTCGACATCCACGTCGAGTCGATCCTCGGCGGCGATCCCACCCGTCTGGATCGCTGCCTGGCCATCCTCATGCCGCCGGACCCGCCTTCGGGGAATTCCCCGTGGGGGGTGATGCGTGTGAGCGGCGCGGCGTCGCCGGAGATGGAGGCCGCCAATGCCCGTCGCCTGGGCGTCTCGTGGCTTCGGTATTCGATCTGGGATTGGGGGAAGGTGGCGGCCGAGGCGCAACCCTCTACGGCGATAAAGCTGGACGCTTCCAGTCATCTGCCGGTGCTGGGCGCATTCCGCAAGCAGCGGATCGGCATCATGGGCACGATCCAGATGATTCCGCGCGAGGTGTCGTCGCGTCCGGACGATGAACGTCGCCTGGGCGATGCCGGTTCGATGTACGTGCGGGTCAAGCCGCGCGATTGGGACGAATGGGAGGCGTTGGTCGAGCAAATGGCCGTCCAGACGCGCCCCTTCATCGGCCATTGGGAGATCGGTAACGAGCCGAACACCGCTGGTCGCTATTGGGCCGGCACGCTCGAGGAGTTCGCAGAGTTCTTCCGCCACACCGCCATTGGGTTGCGGCGGGGCAATCCCCAGTGTGTCATCCTCGGCAGCGGCTTCACGCTCGAACGCGACGCCTTGCCGTTCCTCGACGGGATGCTCGAGCGCGGGGCGGGGCAGTGGCTGCAAATCTGCACCGTCCACAGCCTGTACGGCAAGCCGGCGACGGTCGCCGAGGTGCGGGCGATCCTCGAGAAGCATCGCCTGGGGAGCTTGCCGTTGTGGTCCACCGAGCCCAAGCATGTGATCCCGTTGCGCAACTTCGCCCAGGGGATCGCCGTCAACACGCATTTTTACCACGTCGTCGCCCGCGCCCAGGCGGGGTTCCAATCGTTGGCCCAGCACGATCTGTCGCCGACGCCGCACGGGGTGTTGTATGCCGTCGGCGCCAAGCTGATCGGGGATGCCCGTTACGCCGGCCGGTTGTTGGCCGATGTGCCGGACATCGAGGCGGGGTTGTTCCAACGCGGCGGTGAGGCGATCGGCGTCTTCCTGGCCGACGAGGCGGTCCCGGGGATCAAGTTGACCCTTCGGGCAACGCCGTTGGATGCGACATCACCCGTGGCCGTGACGGACGGGCAGGGCCGAAGCCGTCGCTTGGACTTGGTGGATTCCCTGGCCACGATTCCCTTGACGGGGACGTTTTTCGTGCATAAGGCGGCGTCGATCGCCGTCGAGCGGGTGGATTTGCCCCCGACGACGCCGCGCGACGCCGGGTTGTGGTTCGAGGCCGAATCCGGGGGCATGACCGGGGCCTTTTTTAAGCGCCAGCGCGAGGGCGTCTCGGGCGGGGCGGTGGCGGTGCTGTATGGCGAACCGGAAAACCCGTCGGTGAACCGGCTCGATGTCCCCTTGAGGATCGATCAGGAGGGGATTTACAAGGTGTATCTCAAGACGACCTGGGACTTGCCGGAGCATCTGGGCACGCTGGTCTCGCCGTTCGTGTGGTCGATCGACGGCAAGGAATCGCGCCCGTCGGTGAAGGATACGCCCTTGGTCTGGGCCAAGAGCAACCCCCGCCACCTGATGTTCGGCGCTGTCACCGCTGAAGGCGTTGATGGTGAACTGCGCGGACCGATGTTGCATCACCTGGGCGACGTCCGCCTTTCCAAGGGCGAGCATCACTTCATTCTCGCGCCGACGGGACCGCGCACGCATGACAACAAACTCAGCATCGAGATCGACGCGATCGTGCTTCGCCCGGTCGCCGACGTGCGGGAATAACGCGGTTCGGACCTCGCCAACGGTCCCGCTTCATTTTCCAGCCGGTCGGGGATATCCTGCGGAGCCTGAACTGAAAGGCCCGCAATGATACGAATCTTGATGGCGCTGGCGATGCTGGCGGCAATGGGCGGATGCGATGACAATCGTCCGGCCACTACCGATCAGTCCACACCGAAGGCGGCGGCGCGGTCGCTGCTGCATGCGCTGGATCAGCGCGACGCGGCGGCGCTGGATCGGTTGTATATCGCTCAAACCCCCGATCAACAACGGTTCGTCAAGGCGATGGGCACTCTGCTGGCCTCGACCAAGGCGCTGTACGATGCCGGCGCCGCTCGCTATGGCAGCCAGGATGCCAAGCAACTGCTCGGCAGTGCCGGCCCCGGCGCGGATATGTCCCGGCAATTCACCCAGGCCCAGGAGGTCGTCGAAGGCGACGCCGCGACGTTGACCAGCGACAGCGGCGAGCAGCTCAAACTCAAGAAAGTCGGCGAGCAATGGCGGATCATCCCGGGCAATTTCGGGTCCGATGCCGCTAAGATGGATTTGGCGCATTCGGCGATCTACCTCGAGACGGTGGCGGCTCAATTGAGCAAGATCGCCGGCGAAGTCTCGGCGGGAAAATTGTCGGAAGTGGATGATGCCCGGGCGCGGATCGCCGCCGAGGCCCTTCCCGCCGCCGAACGGGCGGCTTTGCCCGGTTGAGGACTCTCCATGCGATGCGGATTTGCTGCCTTCGTCACGGCGGTGGGGATGTGGACGGCGGTCGCTCTCGCGGCGGCACCGGACCTGAATTCGCCTCGAGCCTGCCTCGAATCGCTCTACGCGGCGGTGAAGGCCCAGGACGCCGGGGCGATGACCGCGTGTATGGTCGTTTCCGAGCCGCGCCGCGCGATGATGAACGCGATCGTGGAGCTCATTTTGTCGGGCCGACATCTGACCGAGGCCGCCCGCGAGCGATTCGCGGCCGCGGGTGAATCCCTTGGCCGCGACATGCTGACGCCCAGGGACTCCAAAGAGATTGACCGCGCGGAGGTGAAAATCGACGGCGACGGTGCGACGCTGACTCTTCCGGAAGAGTCTCGCCCGCTCGAGTTTCGCCGCGGCGACGACGGCAAATGGCGGCTGTGGCTGGGGGATTATTTCGTGCCGTCCGGCTCAATCGCGGCTCCGGATCAAATCACGGCGCAAACTTCGTTGCTTTCGGAGTTTGCCAAGACTATGCGCGACGCGGCGGACGAGATTCGCACCGGCAAATACGACTCTGCCGAAGACGCTCGGACGGCGATCGAAGGTCGGTTTCACGAGGTGATGATCCGCGCTTTAAGGACTCATCCGCCGGCCTCCCGTCCCGCCACCCGGCCCTGATCAACACCCCGTCGCGGCACGCCATTTGTTGGAGTTATCGCAACTCTAACCGGAGATTCGATATGGGTGCTGAAGATACCGCTGCCGGGAAAGCCAAACAGGTCAAGGGAAAAGCCAACGAAGTCGCGGGTGCTGTGAAAGGCGATACCGGACAGGAGATCAAGGGCAAAGTTCAGAAGGCCGTTGGAAAAGTCCAGGAGAAGATCGGGAAGAATACGTAGCCTCGTTCTTCTTGCGAGGCAGGCCACTGGCGTCGATCGCTTTGACCAGCATCAGGTGCCGAGTCGAGATATCCACTCGTCGCATTGCCGCGCGAACGTGTTGGCCGAAGAATTGCGGGCGGAGAATCGCTATCAGGATTATCTCTATCTGCACGGTTTTGGCGTGGAGAGCGCAGAGGCGCTTGCGGAGATGTGGCACAAGCGGATGCGGATGGAATTGGGTTTTGCCAATGAGGATGCGGCGGATGTTCGCAAGTTTTTCCAGCAGGGCTATCGCGGCAGCCGCTACAGTTTCGGCTACCCCGCCTGCCCGAATCTGGAAGACCGCGCGAAGATCGCCGAGCTGTTGCACCCCGATGAAATCGGCGTGGCGCTCAGCGAAAACTATATGCTCGTCCCCGAGCAATCGACCGATGCGATGGTGGTGCATCATGCGCGGGCCAAGTATCTTGATGTGGATTGAAAAAGATGGCACTGGAGACGTGCCGGGGCATGATGCGTTGAAGCTTACTGCATGACATCATTGTATCAACCGGCTATCAGCGTTGATATGCCTACCACCCTCACCCTGGATGATGATGTGGCCGCGATGCTCTAGCGCACGCGGGCTGAATCGTCGGTGGACTTCAAGGAACTGGTCAATGACCTGCTTCGGGCGGGACTGAAGCAGCGGCACCAACCCAAGCCCCCCAATCCCCCCACGCCCCGGACCCGTCGGTACCGCACCCAGTCGACGAATGCAGGCGCGTGTCTGGTCGACTCGATTGCCAACATTCAAAGCGTGCTTGAACGCGTCGAAGGGCCGTTGACGAGATGATCCTAATCGACGCCAATCTACTACTGTATGCCAGAATCTCATTATTCGCCGAACATAAGGTGGCGCGGGAATGGTTGGATGAAAAACTCAACGGCCGGGCGCCGGTGGGCATCCCTTGGCAATCGCTTACAGCATTCCTGCGCATCTCCATCAACCCGCGCGTGTTTACAAAACCACTTTCACCCGCCAAGGCGTGGAAGCAGGTCGAAGACTGGCTCGGCTGTGAGCCCGCGTGGACGCCCACACCCACGGAACAACACGCACGCGAGCTGGGCGAAATCGTAACCCGCACGTCGATGACCCCCAACCTGATCGGCGACGCCCACCTGGCCGCCTTGGCGATCGAGCACGGGCTTACGCTGTGCAGTGCCGACAGCGACTTCTCCCAGTTTTCCGCCTTGCGGTGGGTCAACCGACTAGCGACGAAGTGAACGACATCAAACCCCTAGCCGCTCTTTCCACGCCTTCAACTGCTCCTCGAACGGTTTCCCACCCGCCGCGCCCGCGCTTTGATATCGCTTCACGACGTTGTGTGCGCCGAGGCAGGTGTAGACGTCGTCAGTGACTTGCACGATTGCGGATTGAGAAGTCGCGGACGTCATGGATGATTCGATCACCTCGTTAAACGCATCCACGCTCAGTTGCGCCAGCGCGTGCTTTCCTTCCTTCTCGCAGCGCGCCACAAGCGTGCCCACGATGTGGTGGGCGGTGCGGAAGGGGATGCCCTGCGTCACTAGATACTCGGCGAGACTGGTCGCATCGAGAAAGCCTTTATTCAGCGTCGGCTCGATCCGTTCTTTGTCGTAGCTCGCGCTGTTCACGATCGCCGCCGCCATGGTTAGACACGACGATACCGTGTCGTACGCGCGGAAGACGATGCGTTTGTCTTCCTGCAGGTCGCGGTTGTAGCCGATGGGTAGGCCCTTGAGGATCGTCATCAGCGCGAACAGATCGCCGTAGACGTTCCCGCACCGGCCGCGGATCAGCTCCAGCATGTCCGGGTTCCGCTTCTGCGGCATCATCGAACTGCTGGTGGTGTACCGGTCGGCGATCTTGATGAAGCCGAACTCGGTGGTCATGTAAATGATCCACTGCTCGGCCCAGCGGGAGAGGTGCTGGGCGATCATGGCGCAGGCGTAGAGGAAATCGCAGGCGGCGTCGCGGGTGGCGGTGTGGTCGATGCTGCTGCGCGGGCCATTACGAAATCCCAAGGTTTTAGCCGTCATCGACGGGTCCAGTGGCAATGAGGATCCCGCGATGGCCCCGCTGCCCAGGGGGCAGGTTTCCAGCGTACTGGTGGACAAGCCGCTCACCAGCCGGCGCTTGTCGCGCCACAGCATCGAACACCACGCCATCGCCTCGGCGGCGGCGGTGATCGGCTGGGCCCGCTGCATGTGCGTGAACGACGGCATGACCACATCCACGCTGCGCTCGGCCAGCAGGACGAACGCCCGGCACAGGTCGGTGGCCTGCGCGTCTAGCGTCACCGACGCCTCGCGCAACCACAGCGCCAAGTCCGTCGCCACCTGATCATTCCTGCTCCGCCCCGTGTGCAGTTTCCGCCCTGGCTCGCCGATGCGTTCGGTCAGGGCGCTTTCCACGCACATATGGATGTCTTCCAGCTCCGGCTTGAACCCCGCCCACTTCGGGCCGTCTTTATCGATCTCGGCCTCGATCTCTTTCAGCCCCGCCACGATCGCGCCCAGGTCGGCGTCGGTGATGAGCTTTACTTTCGCCAGCATCGTCGCATGGGCGATGCTGCCAGCCACGTCCACCTTGTACAGTCGCCAGTCATAGCTCATCGATTCGACGAACGTCTGCGCAATCGCATCCGTCGCCTCGCCGATCCGCGCCTGCCATGATTTTTCCGATTTTTCCGACATTCCCCGATGATAAAGCGGATGAGGGCATTCGGACAGGCTCAGGGGATCTCTTCAATCTCGAACTTTATGACGGAGTCCGGCTTTCGGATGGACGAGGAACCGAGGGATGTGCAAATCGCCGCCGCCGCCAAGAGGAGATGCGAAGGGGTCGGGAGTCTTCGACTGCGATCCTAACTCCGCAGGGATGAAGACTCCCGACCCCTTCGGCGCTTGTAAATCCGGCGGTCATACGAGATCGACTCCACAAATTTTTGAGCGACCGCATCCGTCGCCTCGCCAATCCGCGCCTGCCATGACTTCTAAGATTTTTCCGACATTCCCCGATTATAATGCGGATGGGGGTCGTCGGACAGGACGGACGAAGTGCTCCGCGAGTATCTCACCGATCTATCGACTCGACTTGTCTCTTGCTATCATTCGGACATGCAATACACGGCGATATTCGAGGTGGAACCCGACGGCGGATATCACGCCTCCTGCCCGTCCCTGCCCGGCTGCCACTCCGAAGGCGACACGCTCGACGAAGCCGTCGCAAACTTGCGGGAAGCGATCGCGGTCTACCTCGAAAGCCTGCAAGCTCACGGCGAATCGTTTCCGGTTGAAGACATCCTCATCAAGCCGCTCGACATCGCCGTCCCCGCATAACGATGCCCCAGCCTCCCTCCATCCGCGCCCGCGAGGTCGTTCGCGTGGCTGAATCGATCGGCTTCGTCTTCGATCGCCAGAGGGGAAGTCACGCCGTCTACTTCCGTGAATCCGATCAGCGTCGCATCGTCATCCCGATGCACGGCTCTAAAGACCTCAAGCCCGGCACTCTTCGCGGTATCATTAACGATATGGGGATGAGCATCGACGCGTTCAACGCGTTGCGGTAGTGCCCCCCCCGATGTTCCCCTTCGGCCGCGACCGGTATTCGACCGCCTGCCCTGAGCGCAGCCGAAGGGTCTTGATCCCCCGCTCTCCTCAACTCGGCCCAACTTTCACTCAACCGTGCTGGCGGATGGAGAGGGCGAGCATATAATGGTGATCGACCGAAGCGACCAGCAGGACCAGCGGTGAGATCAATCGCGATCGAACGAAAGTATTGGACCTGTCCCGTTTTCAGTCTTCGTTAGTTGATTGAAGCAAGGAGTTGCGCAATGACGATTCGCGTGAGAACTGCCGTGCTTTGCATCTTGGCATCGATCTCTTGCGTACTGACTTCCTGCGGGGAACCGGATCAGAAAGTGGGCGATTTCCTCGTTCAAGAAAAGACGGTGGGACCGGTTCTACGTGATGGCTGGATGATGATGAATGAAATAGCTAGCCCTGACGGCAAACACTTCGCGTGCGTGGACGTCAGCGAAAACGCGAGGATGCGAGTCGTACTTGATGGCCAAGTGCAAAGGGAATTCGACGCGATCCTCTCGATGACCTATAGTTCTGACGGCAGTCATTTGGCGTACGTAGGGAAAGAGGCCAATGGCCATACGGTGATGCTTGATGGTCGTGTTGTCGGAACCATAGATGGGTTTGCCAACAAGCAACAAATGGGCCGAGATTTATCTCTCACCGTAAGCCCGGATGGGTCGCGGCTTGCTCTCCTTGCCTTTCAGAAAGGCAAGGTGGTCGTCGTTGAAGGCGACAAGCCGGGCCCTCAATTCGATCGAATTTCAAAGGTCAAGTTTTCGCCTGACGGGAAGCGATTGGCATATATTGGATCGAGGGACGGTAAATGGTTCGTGATCGTGGATGGGAATGAGAAAGAAGCCGAGGATCGCGTTGGTGATTTTATCCTATCCAAGGATGGAAAACACGTCGCCTACAGCGTGATCGTTCAGAACGGGTGGGATTCTCTGACGATTGATGGAGTAACGCAACAAAAGTTCGGTGACATTGTTTCAGGGTCCCTACGATTTAGTCCGGATGGATCTCGCATCGGGTACATATCTGCTGCAGGTTCAGAATTCCGGTGTATTGTGGATGGACAACCGGTGTCTAACAAGTCAAGTGCTGGATTGAGCGACATCGAGTTTAGCAATCATGGAGAACACGTTGCATATTTCTCTCTCTCGAAGCCGGTCCGTCAGGGAAGCGACGGAAAGGCCGTATTTGAGCCTGGTTCCGCCTCAGTTGTGATTGATGGAACTGTAATCGCTGAGTTTGATGAGCTGAGAGTCGGTTCATTTTCATTCAGCAATGACGGACAGCATACGGCTTGGGCGGCACGCCGAGGTACCGAATGGCGCGTATACGTCGATCAGAAGGCACAATCGCCATTCGCTGCCATTGGGGAGGGGGGAATCTACTTTAATTCCGAAGGAACTCGTGTCGCGTATTCGGCTCAGGGCGAGGACAAGAAGTGGCGGGTAGTAGTTGACGGAGTGCAGGGCGAGCCATTTGACGAGGTTAATGGAAAGTCGATTGTCTTTAGCGCTGAAGCCAAACACATTTCGTATATCGCGGACCGCGATGGAAAGTCGTCTGTCGTCGTGGATGGGAAAGTTGGGGCCGGCTACGATCAGTTGATGGGAAACGGGCCGCGATTTGCGGATGATGGCTCGCTCGAGTACCTAGCTTTTCGTGGCACACCAATGGCTAAGGCGTCGATGGTTCGGGTGAAATACAGGCCCGCAAAGCAATAAGGCGGATTAACATTTCAGGGGGGGGGGGAATGCCACGGGGGAATACCACGGGGACGCAGCTAGTTTTCTCGGCGGGGATATTGGAGAAAAGGTGACACTCACCATTGTTGTGTCGCAGACCGTTTGGTAAGCTGTGGCGGAGATGCGAAGGGGTCGGGAGTCTTCGACTGCGATCCTAACTCCGCAGGGATGAAGACTCCCGACCCCTTCGGCGCTCCGCCCCAATGTGGGAGGGGTGGAGGGGGAGCCGGTTGCGTTGTAGGCCGTGGCACGGGCTTCCAGCCCGTGGTCCCTCAACCAACAGCCTCATTCAAGCACATGAGCAAGATGAAATACGCTGCGGAAACCGAAGAAGCATCCCCAACCCGCGTGGTTCTATCCCTTCTGATGCCGGTGATTTGGGATTGAAAAACGGGACGTTTCTCATTCTTTTCCGCGAGCATCGCCGAGCGCCAGCGGGGAACGAAAAGGGGAAATCAACGTGTCGAAGGAAATCAGCGTGTCGAAG
>JBBQNJ010000065.1:0-29834 GCA_038329845.1 Tepidisphaerales bacterium
CGACATCTTGGGTGCGGGACGATGCGCCAGCGCCAGGATGGTGTCTGGTACTTCGAGGTCAACAACCTCGACGCAATCGCAAACAATGTGATTCCGTTTTTTCGCCGATTTGGCTTTCTGTCGGCAAAGAAAAAACGCGATTTCTCGAAGTTTGTCGAGCTAGCGGAAATGATGAAGCAGAAGTGGCACTTGAGCCGGGATGGAATCGTTCAAATACTTGAAGTTCGCCGCGAAATGAATGATGGCGGCAAGTGCAGGTATCAGGACGAAGAAATCATCAGACAGTTTGAGAATCCTCAGAGACTGTACGCCGGACCGGCGCGTAAGCGCCGGATGAGACAGTCCGATCTGCATGGCAACATGCAGAGCGCGGCAGAAATGCCCGCGCCCGAAAGCACTACATCGCTTTCGAGTAACAGCATGAACGGTCCTAAGGTTAACGACGCGTAGCCGACGCGTAGAAAGCTAGCCTTAGTAAAACTTGGCTATATGCTGGAAAGTCTGAGTATCCTTTACTACTCGCCGTGTTCGCACGGCAGTGAAAATGTGCAAGGTGCAGGCAATCAGCAGGAAAGGCCGAACGCTTGGATGGCGATGGGTTGGCGGGAATGCGAAATCGCATTTCTCGTCTGCCAGTAGCCTTCTTGGGGAGTTCGGAATCCTCAGAGACTATACGCCAGGCGTCCATTCGAGGACGAAGAGATAGTCCGAGCTGCATGGCGACATGCAGAGGCCAGCGGAAACGCTGAGCCCCCGTGAGGCGCGGTTCCACGATGTTTTTCGTCGTGGTGTTCGTGTCTATCGTGGTAACATTTCTGAGCGAAGTTCCTTGTCGGGTAAGTTCCGACGTGCATGAACGGCGTAACGACTGGAGCACTGTCTCAACCACAGACTCGGTGAAATTGAAGTGGCGGTGAAGATACCGTCTACCCGCAGCAAGACGGAAAGACCCCATGGACCTTTACTGCAGCCTGGTAATGACGCCGGTTGTGGACTGCGTAGGATAGGTGGGAGGCGTTGATCCCTCGGTTCTGGCCGAGGGGGAGCCAACGGTGAAATACCACCCTGTTTGCATTCGTCGTCTCACCCTGCTCCGTGAATCCGGACAGGGAACATTGCTAGGTGGGCAGTTTGACTGGGGCGGTCTCCTCCAAAAGAGTAACGGAGGAGTGCAAAGGCAGGCTCAGGCCGGTTGGCAATCGGCTGTAGAGCGTAAAGGTAGAAGCCTGCTTGACTGCGAGTGCTACAGCACGAGCAGAGCTGAAAGGCGGTCTTAGTGATCCTGTGGTCGCGTGTGGAAGCGCCATAGCTCAACGGATAAAAGGTACCCTGGGGATAACAGGCTGATCGCGCCCGAGCGTCCATAGCGGCGGCGCGGTTTGGCACCTCGATGTCGGCCCATCGCATCCTGGGGCTGTAGGCGGTCCCAAGGGTTTGGCTGTTCGCCAATTAAAGCGGTACGCGAGCTGGGTTCAGACCGGCGTGAGCCAGGTCGGTCCCTATCTGCTGTGGGCGCAGGAACCTTGACGGCGATTCTTCCATAGTACGAGAGGATTTGGAAGGACTGACCCCTGGTGTACCAGTTGTCCTGCCAAGGGCACGGCTGGGTAGCTATGTCAGGAAAGGATAAACGCTGAAAGCATCTAAGCGTGAAGCCAACGCCAAGACGATGGTTCCAAGGGAGCTTGCTCCCGAGAGACCCCGGGTAGACCACCCGGTTGATAGGCCGGAGCTATAAGGAGTGAGAGCTCTTCAGGTTACCGGTACTAACGGTCGATTGCTTGACCACTTTTATCGATCACCGTCCGAAAGGGCGCTTGACGAGATGAAGGGTCAATCAACCCCCCGGTGATGTTCCAACATCCCCGGTGTAAATGAATGATCCCTCACCGCGGATTTTCCCATCAACCTCAAGACTTCACTCCTCAACGAGACACAGCCCGGTCGGCTGGAAAACGGCCGACCGGGTTTTCGTTGGTGGCCATACCGGCAGGGTCACACCCGTTCCCATTCCGAACACGGTCGTTAAGCCTGCCGGGCCGATGATACTGCGTCAGCGGGAAAGTAGGTCACTGCCAGCGTTTTTCCAATCGACCCCCGGACCCGAAAGGTTTCGGGGGTTCTTTTTTTCCGCCTTTTGTGGACGGTGGTTTGGTCGGGCGCGTGTGGGGACACGAAAGGTTTCGGGGGTTTTGTTCCGCTTTTTGTGGACGGTGCTTGGTCGGGCGCGTGTGGGAACCCGAAAGGTTTCGAGGGCTCCTTTTTTCCGCCCCCCCGGTTAAATATCTCGCGGTCGCCGGTGTGAAATCGACCGCCCCGTTGACCAGTTCTTTTTTTCTCCCGCCGGGTTAGATATCTCCCCGTCTTTCGTCTTGCACTATCGAGGCCTTTACCGTGATTCGCGTCAACCAGTTAACTAAATTCTACGGCCCCACTCCGGCCGTCGATCGAATCAGCTTCGAAGTCGCCAAGGGCGAAATCGTCGGATTTCTCGGTCCCAATGGCGCCGGCAAGAGCACCACGCTGAAAATGCTCACCTGCTACATCCCGCCCACCAGCGGCGGGGCGAGTGTGGCGGGGTTCGACATCTTCCACCAGTCCCGCGAGGTGCGCCAGCGCATCGGTTATCTGCCGGAAAACGTGCCGCTCTACACCGAGATGAAAGTTGAGGAATACCTCGACTTCCGCGGGCGCCTGCGCGGCATGGACCGCGCCCTTCGCCGCCGCCGCATCGACCACGTGATTGAGCGCTGCTGGCTGCGCGATGTCCGGCGCAAGACGATCGGCCATTTGTCAAAGGGTTTCCGCCAGCGCACCGGTCTGGCCGACGCCCTGTTGCATGATCCGCCGGTGCTGGTATTGGACGAGCCGACCGTCGGTCTGGATCCCACGCAGATTCGCGAGAGCCGCAAGCTGATCCGCGAGCTGGGCGGGGAACACACGGTTATTTTGTCGACGCATATTCTTCCCGAGGTCGAGGCGACCTGCGGGCGGGCGATCATCATCGCCGCCGGGCGCATCGTCGCCGAAGGCTCACCCGAGCAGCTCCGCGCCAGCCGCCGATTGCAGGCGCGGGTGCTGGTCGAATGCCGCGGCCCAGCGAAGGACGTGGCGGCGGCGTTGACGCGGGTATCGGGGGTCGCCGACGTGGCGATGCTCGACTCGTCGGGGGACTACGCCCTGGCGGCGATCAAACCGCGCGACGGCTATGACGTGCGCGAGGAGGTTTCCCGCACCGTGATCCAGCACGGCTGGCCCCTGCGCGAAGTCCGTTTAGAACACGCGACGCTCGAGGAGTTTTTCGTTCAGGTGACCGCGGCGCAGGCGCAGGCCCGCTCGTGAGTGAACCGTTCAGGCCTTTTTGACCTCTATCCAACCGCCATGCAAAAGTCCTGGGTCATCGCTCGACGCGAGCTAAGCAGCTTCTTCCACTCGCCCATCGCGTACGTGGCGCTGCTGCTGTTTCTGCTCGCCTGCGGGCTGCTGTTCTGGCGCGATTTCACGCCCGGCAAGCCGGCGGAGATGCGCCGGTTGTTCGAGTGGATGATCTGGCTGCTGGTGTTCATCGCCCCGGTGCTGAGCATGGGCCTGCTCGCCGGCGAATGGGCCAGCGGGACCATCGAACCGCTGATGACCGCGCCCCTGCGCGAGTGGGAGGTGGTGGTCGGCAAATTCCTCGGGGCGTTGATGTTTCTCTTGGTACTGCTCGCCCCCACGCTGGTCTACGTCGCGCTGCTGCGGATTTTCGGCCGTCCCGATTTCGGCCCGATTTTCACCGGGTATCTCGGGATCGTGCTGGTCGGGGCGCTGTTCACGTCAGTGGGATTGTTCTGTTCCTCGTTGACACGCAGCCAGGTGGTTGCGGCGGTCGCCGCCGCGGGAATCCTGTTTCTCACCACGATCGTTCCCGCCGAAGCGAGGCGCCAGTTCGCGCTGGACCCGATCCTCCGCGCCATGGCCGATCAAACCATCGTGCCGCGATACACCGACTTCGCCCGCGGCGTGCTGGACACCGGGAACCTTGTGTTTTTCATCGTTGCCACCGGCGTTTTCCTGTTTTTGACTACCAAGGTCCTGGAATCGCGGCGGTGGAAATAAACCGCTGAGTATCTGGCTCAAATGCCATCCCGTCGGCTGGAACGTGAGCCGGCGGATTAAACGTCAACCGCTGAAATTTGTTTCTTGAGGCCGTCATGCCTGATCCGAACGCAACTACAACCGCCTCCCCGTCGCCGGAAGATCAACGGCGTCGCTGGGTGAAATATGGCGCTAACGTGGCCTTGTCGGTCGTCCTGGTCGTCGTCCTGTCGATTCTGGTCGTCTACCTGGCCCAGCGTTATCACGCCCGTGCCGACACCACGCTGGGCGGGATGTACAGCCTCAAGCCGCAGACGCTCAATATCGTCAAGGACCTGAAGCAGAAGGTCGAGTTGGTTGGCCTGTACCCGCGGCCCGACGATGTTCGCGGCGCCCAGCGGCAGTTGATCTACCGCCAGCGGGTGGCCGATCTTCTCGATGAATACGCCGGAAAATCCTCGAAAATCAGCGCCGAGATGATCGACCCGGACCGCGAGTTCGCCAAGGTCGATGCCTTGATCGGCTCGGTAAGCCAGAAGTACGGCGGCCTGAGCGGCTACAAGCAGATGCTCCAGACCGACTTCCCGGCATTCCTCACCCAGATGCGCGCGTTCGCCGATGCCCAGATCGCCCGGATGCGGGAACTGGCCGAGGTCAAGTCATCCGACCGAAAACTGCTCCAGACGATGGACCTGGCCTCGGCGACCGTGCAGAGCGTGCCGGAACAGCTCGCGCAGATGCAGAAAGACATCGACCGCGAGTTGAAGCGCAAAGAGGGCATCCCCGATTACAAGGGCGCCGTCGAGGACGTTCGGCGGACCATGGAGCTGCTGGGGCGCATCGTGGAGAAGGTGGCGACCGACCTGACGGCGATCAAGGCCAACCCGCAGGCGCCGCCGCCAGTGCAGTCTTACGCCGCCGACGCGGCACCCAAGTTCACCGAGCAGAAAAAATCGGTCGATGCGGTGGTCGAGAAGATCAAGAAACTCGGAGATCTGAAGCTCGACGAGCTTCGGCGAAGCCTCAAGCAGGGGAACAACATCCTGGTCATGGGGGAGAAGGACGTGAAAGTCCTCAGCTTTCCCGAGGTCTGGCCCGAGGCCGAGAATCCCAGCCCGCTGGCGGCCAGCGACGAGGACGAGAATCGTCCGACCCGTCGATTCGCCGGCGAGCAGCAGGTGACCACGGCGCTGGTGTCGCTCGAGCAGCAGAAAAAGCCCAAGGTCGCGTTCATCCGCGCTTCGGGGCCGGCGCTGACCACGCCGGGCATCCCGGGATTCATGCCCGGCGGGCCGTTCGGCCAGATCGCCGGGCGGCTGCGAAATTACAATTTCGAGGTTCTGGAGAAAAACTTCGGTCCGCCCGATCCGCGGAATCCGATGGGGCAGGCTGAGGACCCCAGCGATGAGGATCTGGCGTCGGCGGTGTGGGTGGTGCCGTCGATGGGGAACATGCCCCAGCAACAGCAGATGGGGATGTCGATGCCCCCCTCGCCGGTGATTGCCGAGAAGCTTAAGGAACACCTCACCGGCGGCGGCAGCGCGTTGTGCCTGTTCCTGCCCGAAGCGCAGAACCTGTCCGAAGCGCTGGGCGACTGGGGCATCGATGTCAAGACCAACGCGATCATCGTCCACGAAAAGGTAATGAGTGATGCCCGTCCGGGCGGGGATGATTGGGTTGAGCAGGCACAGAATATCCCCTGGGTATTCATCACGACCCGGTACGGCGATCATCCGATCACGCAGCCGCTGAAGAGCCTGGAGTCGGTGCTGGTCCCCATGCTCCCGGTGATGGTGACGGACAAGCCGGGCTACAAGGCTACGCGCCTGATCCCCGTGCCCGAGCAGCCCAAGGCCTGGGGCGAGACCGACACGCGGGCGCTGCGCCAGGGATCGCCGAAATTCGATCCCGCATCCGACGTCTCGCCGCCGCTGAACGCGATGGCGGTGGTGGAAAAAACCGATTCACCGGCGCGCCTGGTCGTGATCGGCGCGGAGTCGTTCGTGTTCGATCAGACCCTGAACATTCTCGACGACAAGCAGTGGGAGCAGGGCCGGGCGGTGAGCCGATTCCCCGGCAACGCCGAGTTGTTCGCCAACAGCGTTTACTGGCTGGCGCGGCTCGAGACGCTGATCGCCATCAGCCCCTCGGCGATGGAGATCGGGCGCATCGAGCCGATGAGCGATCGGGCCTTGGGCGCGGTGCGAATCGGCATCCTGCTGATCGGCCTGCCGGCACTGGTGGTGGTGGCGGGGGGATTGATGTATCTCAAGCGACGAGACTGAAGCCTTGGGCGAGAACTTCCTGGGGATCGACGGATCATGAATTTCAAAACGACGATTATTCTGCTGATCGCACTGGCCTTGGTCGGCGCGTGGGTGATGATCGACCGGTTCAACGGCGGCGAAAAGCCCGCGCCGCGGGCGGCGGGCGAGGGGGTGCCGGTCTTTACTGATCTGAAGTCCGCCGATGTCACCGCCGTCACCATTGCGCCCGCCGAGGGTGAGGCCGTAAAATTGGTTAAGTCCGGCGGAAAATGGCGCATGATGGCGCCCCAGAGCGCACCGGCAGAAACCTGGCAGGTCGATGCGCTGATCCGCGAGCTCGTGGATCTCAAGTCTCGCAGTCAAGTTCCCCTGTCCACTTCGGCACAATATGGGTTGAACTCACCGGCGTTCAAGGTGGAACTGATTGCCGGCGATAAGTCATATCGGCTGGCGGTCGGTACTCGCTCGCCGTTGGGGGATATGATGTATGTTCACAAGGAAGGTGAGAAGACAGCGCTGGCGGTGCCGTCCGACGTGTGGGAGAAGCTTGCAAGTGGCGCGGAAAAACTGCGCGATCCCAAGCTCGTCAGCACTGAGTCGAGCGCCATTCAGCAGGTGGTGATTCAGCGCGAATCCGGCGAGCTGGAATTGAGCAAAGTCGGCGGGCAATGGCGGATTCTCAAGCCCGCGGCGATGCTGGCCGATGAATCGGCGATATCGGACCTGTTGTTCCAGATCACGGGAATGCGGGCCGATGGATTCGTATCTGCAACGACAACGGCACCGCGCACGGGGTTGGATCATCCCCAGGTGACGATCTGGTTCTCCACCGCGGTGCCGGCGTCGCAGCCGACGGCGGCGGCGACTCGACCGGCGGGCACGACGCTGGCGTTTGGCAACTACGTCTCGTCCCTGCGCGACAACGTCTACGTACGGGTCGAAGAAGGCGATGTCGGATCAGTCGCTAAGGTGTCGGCCGGTCGCCTGGAATCGTTCAACAAGCCAGCGATCGATCTACGCGAGAAGAAAGTGCTGGATATAGACTCGGAAAAGGTGAGCGGCTTGACCCTCACCGCCGAGTTGTCCGCGACGACTCAGCCCAGCACTCGTCCCGCGTCGAGATCCACCCTGACGATCGAGAGGCGAAAGTCGGAGGCGACATTGGGTCCGTCATTGCCGGCGATAGCACCCGCTTCGACTCAGGCGACATCGGCGCCCGCGACGGCACCCGCTTCGACATGGGTTTTCAAGGGCGCATCGCCCACCGAGGCTCCCGACGCCGCAGTGGAAGGGCTTCTGAGCCGTCTTCATCCACTTCGCGCTGAGAAGTTTGTCGAATCCCCTGCCGAGTCTTCGATCGCGCGATACACCCTGAGTCTGACCGGCCAAGATGCCGGCGGGGCCCAATCCACGCGCACCGAAGTCCAGTTCTTCGATCGCGGCACCAGTCTGCCACCCCTGGCCCGAGCCGCCGATGCGACGTTTGAAGTGGACCGCGCCTGGATCGACGAAATCCAGAAGCTGCTCGAGGCCCAACCCAAATGAGCGAATCTTCGAATCGAATCCAATCGACGCGGGATGGATCAGACCTGACGCATCTCGGGCATCGCTCGATCCTCAGCGATGCCCAGATCGCCGAACCACGCTCGATCCTCGAAACGTTCGCCAACCCGCGCCCCGGGCGGGACTACGAGATCCAGTTCGTTTTTCCCGAGTTCACCAGCGTCTGCCCGGTAACGCATCAGCCGGATTTCGCCACCCTCACCATCCGCTACACGCCCGATCAGCGCTGCGTCGAGATGAAGAGCCTCAAGCTCTATTTTTCGGCCTATCGCAATCAGGGGATTTTCTACGAAGCCGTGGTCAACACGATCCTCGATGATCTGGTGGCGTCGCTGGATCCTCGGAAGATGACCGTGATCGGCGAGTTTGCCGTCCGCGGCGGCACGGCCGGAACCGTCACCGCTTCGCACGTCAAAGGGCTTGGCGACTGATCCGGGAATTCCGCGTGAAAATCGACGCTGGCGATTCTGGGACCAGATCGCAGATCTCAAATTTAAGATCCATCGAAAAACCGGAAATCATCGGCGAATCCGTGAACTCCGGGCGCTGCGGCACCTACGCGGTCAGGCGGGAAGCCTGAAGGGTTCGGGCCCGATAACCGCGACGGTGAACGTCCACAGTTTGGCATCGGTGCGGCACCAACCGCCCGGGTCGATTCCCAACTTCTCACCGCACAAACGGTCCAGCAACTGCTCGCGGCCCCAGCCGGTCTCCCTCGCCACCTGCGGCAAAAAGCATCCGCTTTGTCCATCGACGACGAGGTATATCCCGTGGGTAAGCGGCTCGAAGTCCAATGGGTTCGCCGCCGGTTTCAGCGGCGACAACACGCTGATCTCGATCGACAATTGCTCGAGTTCGTTCAGCGTAATCGGATGATCGGCGAATCGCGGGTCACGCAGCACCGAGCGCGCCGTCCGTTGAAGCATCACATATAGCGGTGCCTCGGCGTCCAGCCGGCCGATGCAGCCGCGCAGCCCATGGTCCGCGCAGCGGTGCAGCGAGATGAAGCAACCCGCCCGCTCGCACAGCGCCGGCTCGACGTCGTGCGGATCGATCGGTGCCGAGGGCGCTCCGCGCAACCACCGCTCGATCGCCTCGCGAGCGACTCGCAAAATCCCCGCTTTCTCGTCGGCTGAAAAATCCATCGAACCCATCACCTTCCGCTCACCGGATTATACCCCCGATCGTGCTCGCGCCTTCTCCCAAGCCGACTTATTGGCGTGGGCCTGATTCTTCGATAGCTTAAGGCTATGTCACAACGCCGCCCCAACGTAATCGTGATCCTCACCGATGATCAGGGATACGGAGACCTGTCCTGCATGGGGTCGAGCGACATCCGCACGCCCCATCTCGATTTCCTCGCCGCATCGGGCGCCCGTTTGACCCACTGGTACGCCAACGCGCCGGTCTGCTCGCCGACCCGCGCCTCGCTGCTCACCGGGCGTTATCCCGGCAACGCCGGCGTGCGATCGATCCTGCGCGGCCATCGCACCGCCAGCGGGCTGCCCGCCGAAGTGCCCACCCTTGCGACCATGCTGCGGGCCGGCGGCTATCGCACCGCCATGTTCGGCAAGTGGCACCTGGGACTGGCCCCCGGCAGCCGCCCGAATGACCACGGCTTCGATGAGTTCTTCGGACATCTGGCCGGATGCATCGACTATTACTCGCATTTGTTCTACTACGATCGCAATATCGATCCTTTGCATGATCTCTGGGAGAATGGGCAGGAGGTGTACCGCAACGGGCAGTATATGACCGACCTGATCACCGCCCGCGCCGTCGATTTCATCCACGCCGCCGCCGGCGCCGAGCAGCCGTTTTTCCTCTACGTCGCCTACAACGCCCCGCACTATCCGATGCACGCCCCTGGGAGATACGTCGATCGCTTCAAGCATCTTCCGCCCCCGCGGCGGATCATGGCCGCGATGATCAGCGCCATCGACGACGGCGTCGGGGAGATTCTCGCCGAGCTGGATCGACAGGGGATCGCCGAAGACACCCTGATCACTTTCCAGTCCGACAACGGCCCATCGCGCGAGACGCGCAACTGGCTGGACGGTTCGACCACCGCGTATTACGGCGGACAGACCGGCAATGGGGCGATGCATTTCAAAGGGCACAAATTTTCCCTCTACGAAGGGGGCATTCGCGTCCCCGGGATCATTCGCTACCCGGCGCGAATCTCCGCCGGGCAGGTGATCGACACGCCGGGGGCGTCGATGGACATTGCCCCGACGGTGTTGTCCGCCGCCGGCATCGCCGCAACGGCCGGATCGCTGGACGGGGTGGATTGGATGCCCCACCTCGTCGGCGGCGAGCCGATGAAGCCGCGCGATTTGTTCTTCGAGCAGGGCAAGCAGACGGCCATCCGCTCCGGTCGCTGGAAACTGGTACTCAATGGGCAGCTTGTCGAAGGCGCGCCGCCGGAAGACGCCGTCCATCTAGCCGATCTCGACGACGACCCCGGTGAATTGAACAATCTCACCGCGGAGCAGCCGGATTTGACCGGCGAGTTGATCGAGCGGTCTGAGCGATGGCACCAGGGAATCGAGAACAACTGGCAGCGCCTGCAAGCCGCCGGCGCCGGCGCTGCGTAGGCGGGATCGACCGCCCGGGCGATCCAACGACAAGCGCAACCATGGCAGGCTTGTGCCGCGGGCGGCGCGGCGCTAACGTGGAGAGCGATGTCTCTGATCGAGCTGCGCCATGTTCACAAGGCCTTCGGACGACTCGTCGTGCTGGACGATGTGTCGCTGGAGATTCACGCCGGGCAGACCCTGGTGATCCTGGGCGCCAGCGGCAGTGGCAAGAGCGTGATGCTCAAGCACATGGTCGGGCTGCTCAAGCCCGATCGCGGCGAAGTTTATTTTGACGGCGGGCGGATCGACACGCTTCCCGAGCGTCAACTGGTGCCCATCCGTCGGCGATTCGGCTTTTTGTTCCAGATGGGGGCATTGTTCGATTCGGATAATGTCCAATATAATGTTGGGTTTCCCTTGGTAGAACACACGCGCAAGACGCCCGAGGAAATTCGCCGGATCGTGGTGCAGAAGCTGAAGATGGTGGGGCTGCCCGACGTGCTGAAGAAAATGCCGGCCGAGCTTTCCGGCGGGCAGCGAAAGCGCGTGGCGCTGGCGCGGGCGATCGCCATGGACCCCCAGGTGATCCTGTACGACGAGCCGACAACCGGACTGGATCCGATCCGCTCCGACGTGATCAACGAGTTGATCATCAAGGCCAAGCGCGAGCTGAAAGTCACCAGCGTCGTCGTGACCCACGACATGATCAGCGCCTTCAAAGTGGCCGATCGGATCGTAATGCTGCACGAAGGGAAGCTGATTCTCGACGCCACCCCCGGCGAGGTGCAGTCCAGCGATAACCCCATAGTCCGCCGTTTCGTCAGCGGCGAAGCCAGCGATGAAGAACTGGCGGAACTGAGCTGAGAGCCTGCTGCGCCACCGGCGCGTCCCCTCGAGCAGTGCGGGCTTATTTGCTCATAGCGCCGAGAATTTGTGCCCAGGAGTAAACCAGGAAGCGTTGGCGACCGCCGCCGTGGCGCCGGCCGTCCTGAACGACCAGCATCCCTTGCGGATATCGCGGCCCAAGTGCGGCGCTGACCGAATCGATTCCATCCGTGTCCGATGGCGCGCCCAGTTCGCCGGGCCGGGGTTTCATCGTGAAGGCGAAGGCATGGTCGCCGTCGCGGTCATAGGCGATGAATGAATCCGATCCCTGGCTGGAGACCAGGAGATAGCCCTGCCCGCCGGGCTGTTTGTACAGGGTCAGCCCCTCGACATCCGCGGTCAATCCATGCTCGCCCACCCGCGCGATCAGCACGCCCTTGTCCGCGTCCGGCGCATCCGGCTCAGCGTTAAAACGCCATACGCCGACGCGTTCTTCGGCGATGAAGACCACGCCGCGCTCGTCATCCGCGACGCACCCTTCCGTGATCGACTTCAGACGAAACGATCGCACGAGCTTGCCCCCGACCTTTCCGCCGCCAGCATCCAGCAGTTCGTATTGCTCCTGGAATCCGCGGTGATTGTTGACGAAGGCATAGGCGCGACCAGTGCGGGCGCTGCGATAGACGCACGATCCGTACGGCTCGGTCCCGCCGAACGTGGGGATCGTTCCTCCCACGGTCACATCGCTGAGTTTTCGAGTCTTGGGGTCGATCGACCAGATTTTCAATCCCGGCGCGCGGCTAGAACGACAGCCCGCCACCGCCAGGTCCACCTGCACGCCATTGAGGCCAAAGTCGCGCAGTACGTCCACATTGTCCGGATGGGCGTCGGGCGAAACGATCTGTCTTTCGACACCGGACAGGTCATAGACGTGCAACCCGCCTTTCTTATTGGTTCCGAGGATCAGGCTCAACTCCGGATCCGATGGATGCACCCAGATCGCCGGATCGTCGGCGGCGTCACCGTCATCGGGCATCGGCGCCGTCGCGGTCACGGCGGCCGGATGAATGATCGGCTCGATCGCCGGTGCCTCGGCGCGGACCGAACCGGCCAAAAGCATCGCCCAACCGGCCAGAATGATCCCTATTCGCATCATAATTCCTTCCGCGCTCGCCCTCGTTGCGGTGATCGGCCCGCTGGATTCGCACACCGCTTCGAATCATAATATGCACCTTTACCGACCCTGGAGAATGCGTCAATGTCGATGCCACGACCGGAATATCCCCGCCCGCAGTTTGTCCGCGACGAATGGTTGTGCCTCAACGGCACCTGGCAGTTCGAGATCGACGCCGGCGACAGCGGCGTGAAGCGCGGACTGCTCGAGCGCGAGTTGTCGGGGAAAATCCTGGTTCCTTTCTGTCCCGAGTCGAAGCTCTCCGGAATCGGCAACGTCGATTTCCTTAACGCCGTGTGGTACCGACGCACGGTCGAGATTCCCGCCGGCTGGCCGGGGCGCCGGGTGCTGCTTTACTTCCAGGCCGTTGACTATGACACGACGGTCTGGGTCAACGGCCAAGAGGTGGCGCGGCATCGCGGGGGATGGACGGGGTTCACCTGTGATTTGGAAGGGATCGTCAAGGCGGGAGAAACCGCAATCATCGTCGTGCGGGCCCGCGATGACACCCGTCACCCCATGCCTGCCGGAAAACAGAGCGCCGTTTACGAAAATCACGGCTGTCATTACACGCGCACGACCGGGATCTGGCAGACGGTCTGGCTCGAGCCCGTCCCCATGCTCTCGCTCGCCCGGCCGCGCATCACTCCCGATCTGGGCGCTGGGCGCTTCCATGTCGTGCAGCCGCTTTACGGTCACGGCCAGCGCCGCGCCGGGATGCGCGTGCGGGCGGTATTGCGCCGTGGCGATGAGATCGTCGCCGAGGCCACCGCCGAGGCGCACCTGGATTTCGCCCCGGCGCTGTCGCTGCAGATTCCCCAATCGCAGCGCCGACTCTGGACGCTCGAGGACCCGTTCCTGTATGACTTGGAACTTTCATTGATCAACAGCGCCGGCGCGGTGGTGGATCGCGCCACCAGCTACGCCGGGCTTCGCGGTGTCAGCCTCGACGGCAAGGCCGTCCTGCTCAATGGCCAACCCGTCTTCCAGCGACTGGTGCTGGATCAGGGCTACTACCCCGACGGCATTCTCACCGCGCCATGCGATCAGGCTCTGATCGACGACATCGTGTTGTCCAAAGAGGTGGGATTCAACGGCGCTCGATTGCATCAGAAAGTTTTCGAGGAGCGATTTCTCTATCACGCCGACCGGCTCGGATATCTCTGCTGGGGCGAGTTCGGCGACTGGGGGCTGGATCGCGCCAAGCCCCAGCCGGCCGAGGTGGCCCAGTGGCTCGAGGCGCTGCACCGAGATTACAACCATCCCTGCATCATCGGCTGGTGCGGCCTGAACGAGACGGCGCAGAAGATCACCGATGAGAATACAGCGCTCAACGACTTGACCCGGGCGATGTTCCTGGCGGTGAAGGCGATCGACTCCACCCGTCCGGTACTCGATGCCTCGGGATACTCCCACCGCCTGGCGGAGTCGGATATTTACGATTCACACGACTACGACCAGGACCCGTCCACCTTCGCCCATCGCCATGCTCGTACCCTGGACAATCAACCGTTCGCCAACCCCCCTCCCGCGGCCGATCCCAACCGCGCCGAGCAATGGTCGATCCCCCATCGCGGACAGCCGTGCTTCGTCAGCGAGTTCGGCGGGGCGCTGTGGAATCCGCACGTCAAGCCCGGCGATCCGTCCTGGGGTTACGGCCAGCGACCCACAACCCTCGAGGAGTTTTACACCCGATTCGACGGGCTTTGTTCGGCTCTGCTACAAAATCCCGGCATGTTCGGATATTGCTATACCCAGTTGACCGACGTGTTCCAGGAGCAGAACGGCCTTTATTTCTTCGACCGAAAGCCCAAGTTCGACGCCGCACGATTGCGGGCAATCCAATCGCGTCCGGCGGTGATTGAGTCCGGCAAATGAACCCTGCGGGGTGCGGAAGAAAATTCGCCGGCCCAAAAAAAATCGAGAAAATTTTTATTCGGGCATTCCTCAATATCGGGCATAACTCGCATGCCACTCATGTATTATGGCGATTTTAACCCCGCCAGTTGAATCCAGATAAAATCATCCCGTAGGGCTGGACTTTGCCGATCCACCCTAATAGGATGTTCATGTGCGATTAGGAGGCACATTATTATGCTCAATCAGACGTCCAAGTACGCCTTGCAGGCTTTGATCTATCTCACGCACCAGCCGGATGATGATTATCATCAGACCCGGGAGGTCGCCAGAGTGATCAATGTGCCTGCCAACTATCTGGGTAAGACCCTCCAGAAGATGGCCCGCTGTAAGATTGTCGATTCCCAGAAGGGGCTGCGCGGCGGATTCCGCATCGCCCGTCTGCCCGAACAGATTCGACTGTTCGACGTGTTTCAGGCCATCGAGGCGATCCCCAAGGACCTGAGCAACCTCAATACCGCCGTTCCGGCCGAGGCGGCGAGTGATTCCAAGGATGAACTCAAGCGTCTCTATGAGCGGCTGGCGGGGATCAATCGCATTTACGCCAAGTTTCTCAAGGAGACGACGCTGGCCGATCTGCTCGAGCCGGGGGATTCAGCGCTTCCCGCGGCGTTGGCCAAGGCCGAGGCGGCCGCTACGTCCAAGCCGGCGCCTCTGGGGCAGGACCGCGAATCCTTCGTCGCCCGCATCGCCCGTCCGGTGGCAGTGAATAACTGATTCGCGGCCTGGCGGAATCCAAAACACGCACCCACGCGTGAATCCGAGCCTGATCGTGCCCCTCGCGATCAGGCTCTTTTTTTGCGCGCGGGTAAAAAGCCGGTTGTTTTTCGCTGGGTCGGCCGATGGGTCGATCGTTCTGGGCGAGGTGCCGGACATCAAGGTGGCCGTAAAACGCTGCAAGACCGGCACGGGGGGAAAAGCCGGTCTCGCGCGCGGGGGGGAAAGCCAGTTTTTTGGCGCGCGGGGTAAAAAGTCGGCGTTGCGTCCGCGAATTCCTCAAGTCCACCGCCCGCGGGGTCGAATGGTATCCAAGGGGCCTTGTGATGCCGTTATGAGCCAATCCACCTCTCCATTACGGCTGGTGCGCGACGACGAGGAGTCGCCCGCGTCGCCCGCGTCCGCCTCGCCGGGGCAGTTCGCCTCCGCGGCGTTGGCCTTGGCCGACCAGGTCGAGTCGATGCAGCGGGAGATCACCACGCTGCATGAGGAGATCAACCTGCTTCGACGGCGTGATGAGACACTCAAATTTTACATGCACCGGCTCGATGAGGAGCTTCGTCTGGCGGCGCGGTTGCAGCAGGATTTTCTTCCCAAGCAGCTTCCGCAGGTCGGCGCGGTGCGATTCCACGCCCTGTTCCGCCCGGCGGGATACGTCAGCGGCGATTTGTACGACATCACCCGCCTGGATGAGACGCGGGTGGGGTTTTACCTGGCCGATGCCGTCGGCCACGGAATGCCCGCGGCGCTACTGACCATGTTCATCAAGCGCGCCTTGGTGACCAAGGAGATTCTTTCCGGAGGGTATCGCCTGCTGCGTCCGTCCGAGGCGATGGCTCGGCTCAACGATGCGCTGGTCGAACAGGGCTTGACCCAGGCGAGCTTCGCCACGGCGTTGTACGGCGTGATCGATACGCAAAGCCTCGATGTGACGTTCGCGCGTGCCGGACATCCCAATCCGATCCTCATCGGCACCGACGGGACCATTCGCCCGCTCGAGGCCGATGGAAGCCTGCTGGGCATTTTTCCCAATGAGACTTATCTGGAAGGCTCGCACCGGCTGGTGCCGGGAGATCGGCTCTTTATGTTCACCGACGGGATCGAGGTGGCGTTCAGCCCGGGCAACGGCCAGGTCGATGCCGACCGCTGGCATATCGAGCTCGAACGCCGCAGACATTTGACGACCGAGCAACTGCTGACCGACTTCGCCGAACACATCGACCAGGAGTCCGGCTCTCTCCAGCCCAAGGACGACCTGACGATCATCGTTATGGAAGTAAACCGGTAGCCCCCCAGCCGGACAGCGGCACAACGGCACTGAGGCACAAAGGGTCCTTCTCCATCCCTCCGCCCTGTCGTGCCATGCACCGAGGGCGGCTGTGCCTCATGCCGCCGCCCTCCTTCGCTCCTTCCCTCCGCCTCTTCCTCAGAACGTGAACGTCAACGCCCCGTAGAAAAAGTCGATGTCGCCGCTGGGACCGGTTTGCTGGAGAAACTCACCGGGGAAAAAGTGGCTGTAGCCGAAATACGCCTGGAAATGGCGGTCGATCTGCCAAGTCAGCAGCAAATCGAGTTCCGATCCGATCGTCAGCTCATCGGTCGTCCCCGCGGCGCGGAGAACGGCGCCGCCGGCGTTGTACACCGCGTCATCGGGGCTTTGCCGCCAGAACCAGTGGTACTCGCTGCGCAGCGATAGTTTTTTAACCCACTTCTTATCCTTCAAGAGTCCCAGCTCCAATCCCGGATGCAGATCGACGATGTTCTGCCGACCGATCGCGTCGATCCATCCGAAATAGGCGTGTCCCAGGGGATAGAGTTGATTGAAGGTGGACATCGTCGATCCGCCGCGATCGCCGCTGGCGATGTCGAAGGCGACGAACGGACGCGGGCTCAGCGGCGCCGCGGCGAAGGTGTAGCCGCTCTCGAGCGCTGCCGACCATGCGGAGATGTCGTTGTCGTTGAACTCACCGAACTGGTAGGCCAATTCGACATCCGCATCCCAAGGTTTGGGATTGGTGTAAAATCGCGTCCCGAGGGTGTAGCGGTTTTCGCCGCCCGTCTGCCCGGCGAAGTTGGCGCTGAAGCGATCGAGATACAGCGCATACGCTTCCCAGCGCGTCCCGGCCTCTTTACCGAAGACCTCGGGGAGCATCAGCGTGTTATAAAGCCCTAGAAACAGGGCATCGTCGCTGTAGCTGTCCAGGCGGCTCTTGTTCACGATCACCGGATGGACGGCGAAAAAGTCGAGGCTGCTGCCGGACGTGTTGGCGAGCGATGCCTTGAAACCGTCGAAAGTCCGGCGTGTATTGGACCAGTCCAGCGGCGAGATCAGCCGCTGCGCCCCGTACAGCAGGTTCTGGCGCCCCGGCCGCAGCGTCAGCATTAAGTCGGCGGGCATGGGCAGCACCACATCGATGAACGCCTGGTGGAAGTCGATGTCGTTCTGATCCCCGGGGCGCGCCCCACCGTTGCGACCGCCTTCCAATCCGCTGATCGCCTGGACGAACCCGCGGACGTACTTGCTCAGATGCACATCGGCGTGAAGCATGAGCCGGCCGAGGTGAAACCCGTTGTCGTCCTGGGGGCCGGCATCGAAGTTGGAACTATTGAACCATTCGTAGCGATAGCGGGCCTGTCCGCCGATGGAAATCGACCAACTTGGGTCCTGGCCTATCGGGATGAACTTCAGGGGGTCGGCGTAGTCGGTTCGCCGCTCGGGATCGGCCAGGTAGGTGTACTTCTCATTCCAGCGAACTGGCGTGTAGGCCGGGGGCGTGCCGGGTTGGCCGCCGCGAACCGACGGCGCCGCCGCGGTCGTTGGCGCAGGCTGCGTGGCCGCCGGATCGGCGGCAGGGACGGCCCGGCTGAATCCAAAGAACAATCCGCCCAGGGCAAGCGAAACAGCGCGGACATTGATCGACATGTCGATCCTCCGGTAGGGGGTTCTGAATTTGTTGCAATTCGTACTCGCGGAGTTCACGCCCCGCAAGTGCGAACAGTCCGTCCCCGTTCCTCGCCCACACGCCGCAACGCCGGTTCTTCTCCAGGGTGCTAGAGCATACCTCGCGTGCTACAATCTGCTTCTGACGGTTTCCATCCACACCCATCTGCGTTCAGAAACCATCCATCAGCCCGCGGCTGCTGCGCTGGTTGGCAAGAACGTGTGCATCATCCTGGTAGAGGAGCCGGCTCGACGGCCGCTGCGCGACTTGACGCCCTTGGATCGCCTGGCGGGCAAGATCGACCTGGACTTCGACGCGATGGAGGAATTGCGGCGACGGAGCGTCGCATGATTCTCATCGACACATCGGTCCTGGTCCGTTATCTGCGCGGCCCCCCCCCCGGGCAATCCGAGAGGTATTTGTCTCGGCCGACCGTGCCCTTCGCGGGGTGATGCGGGCGGAGATTCTACACGTCGCGCGGACACCCGACGCCGCGAAGGGACTACGCCAAGCCATGGAAGTGTTCATTCAATCGCCGATTCATCAAGCCCCTTGGGATCACCTCGGGAGTCCTCTTGCTTCGCCGCGGTCCAAGGGTCTGCCGATGCCCTTTCAGGAGGCACTGCCGGCGACGGTCGCCATTGATTAGATGCGGAAGATTGGTCCTGCGATGCCGACTTTCGAATCATCCAAGGCGTCGTGACAAATCTTAAGTTATTCGACGGCTGCTTCACCTGAGAGACCTCGCGAGTGCGAATGCTCTTCCGCGACAGACACGCCTCGACGGGCTACCATCGCCGGCCCGTATGTCCCAGGTGATCACCGCTCAATCTCCGGCGCCTTGCCCATCGCCCGGGCAACCGGTTAGCAACGCCGCATTGCTGGGGCAACTGATGGCGCTGGCCCTGCCGGTCATGGCCGAGCAGATCCTGCACATGATCGTCGGGTTCACCGACACCTATTTGGCCAATCACCTTCCCGCCGATGCCCCGGCGGCCGCGGCGGCGGTGGGGACGATCGCCTACGTTCTGTGGTTCATCGGCCTGTTCATCGGCGCTATCGGCACCGGTTCCACCGCCATCATCGCCCGCGCCCGCGGGGCGCGTAATCGGCGCCTGGCCAACAGCGTCTGCGGACAATCGGTGACCACCGCGATCGTGATGGGCCTGGCCATCGGGGTCGGTCTGTTTCTCCTGGCCGGTCCCATCGTCGCATTGACGAACCTGCACGGCTCGGCGGGCGGCTTCGCGCTGGTCTATCTGCGGCTGCTGTGCTTCTCGCTACCGTTGAGCATGTTGATGTTCATCGCCAGCGCCTGCCTGCGCGGCGCCGGCGATACCCTCACCCCGGCGATCGTC
The DNA here is from genome assembly GCA_038329845.1 of Tepidisphaerales bacterium. Classification (GTDB taxonomy): domain Bacteria; phylum Planctomycetota; class Phycisphaerae; order Tepidisphaerales; family Tepidisphaeraceae; genus JBBQNJ01. Next base: position 19,420 of record JBBQNJ010000065.1, read on the forward strand.
ATGATCGTCGTGGACGGGGTGAACATCGTGTTCAGTTTCGCCTTGACCTACGGATGGGGACCGTTTCCCGCCATGGGGTTCAGCGGAATCGCCCTGGGCACGGTGATCGCGTATGCGATCGGGGGATTCCTCCAGTTTTTCTTGCTGCTGAGCGGGCGCGGGAAGATCCGCCTGCATCTACACCGGCTGCGCCCGCACTATCTGACGCTTAAGCGCATTCTCCGCATCGGCATTCCCGCCGGCACCGAGGGGCTGCTCACCTGGATCGCCCAGTTCGCCATCGTCATCGTGATCAACGGCATGGATGTCACCAACGACACCCCCGCGGCCCATGTCAACGCGATTCGCATCGAGAGCATCAGCTTTCTGTCCGGGTTCGCATTCGCCACCGCCGCGGCCACCATGGTCGGACAGGCTCTTGGCATGGACGACTCTCGCCGCGCTGCCCGGTCGGCCTATTTCGCCTATGCCGCCGGCGGGGGGCTGATGACCGTGATGGGCGTGTTGCTTTTCTTTTTCGCGCACTATCCCGCCGCGATGCTGGCGGCCAACGATCACATCGCCGAACTCTCGACACGATGCCTTCAGATCGCGGCGCTGGCCCAGTGCGGATTCGCCGCCAGCATGATCTTCTCCGGCGCCCTGCGCGGCGCTGGCGATACCCTCTCGGTCATGCTGATCAACCTGTTCAGCATCGTCGGCATCCGCCTCGCGGCGGTGCTGGTGGTCACTGAGGTCTTCCACCAGGGCCTCCTGGGCGTCTGGACCGTTCTAGCGATCGAACTGATGATCCGCGGCGCCTTGGTCTACGCCCGCTTCCTCCACGGCGGCTGGCGAACGATGACGGTATAGACCGCCGGTGTGTTACGGGCCAGGTGAGACGAGATGGGACTCCATGGGACGAGGCGAGATCGAAGCGCCTTCGAATGGCCATGGATAAAGGACGGAATGCGGATGTCCAGAGATGCGAAGAAAAGGGTCTCAGTGTGAAGAAAAGGGTCTCAGTGTGAAGGAAAGGGTCTAAGACTCGTTTCCATCTTCAGCCCCGGCAACCGCCGGGATGGATCGCTTCCGCGGCCGATGTTGCGGCCGGAAGGCCGCCTCAAGACCCAGCAGGCGTGCGAAAAAAAGGGTCTAAGACTCAACTCCCGACCCCTTGGTGCCGGCGACCGCTTCGTGCGGGCCAGAGCTCTCGAAGGGGTCGGGAGTCTTCACTGTTGTTCCTTCGGGGCTATCGAAGGGGTCGGGGGTAACCGCTTCGTGCGGGCCATCCCTTCGTGCGGGCCATCCCTTCGTGCGGGCAAGCGTAGCAGGTAGGGGCGGCTAGCCACCGTCTTTTTGGCGCAGCGCGTGAGAAGACGGCGGCTCTGCCGCCCCTACACGCCGTGCCCGCGATCTCCCATCCCGAGGCGCGAGTCTAAACTCCGGATGCGCGAGTTCTATCTCCGGATGCGCGAGTTCTATCTCCGGATGCGCGAGTTCTATCTCCGGATGCGCGAGTTCTATCTCCGGATGCGCGAGTTATATTTCCGGATGCGCGGGATATATTTCCGGATGCGCGAGTCATATCTCCGGATGCGCGAGACATATCTCCGGATGCGCGGGATAAATTCCCGGATGCGCGAGATAAATTCCCGGATGCGCGAGATAAATTTCCGGATGCGCGAGTTCTATCTCCGGATGCGCGAGATATATCTCCGGATGCGCGGGATAAATTTCCGGATGCGCGGGATAAATTTCCGGATGCGCGAGTCATATCTCCGGATGCGCGAGATAAATTTCCGGATGCGCGAGTTGAAAATCCGGGTTTATTGGCGAATAACACGGGTCGGACGTTGGCGGGGCGGGGAAAGCGGGGGCGGGCGCTATTTTTTTGAGTCGGTGATTAACTCACCGCCCGGGCAGGTCGATAAGTTTGACAAGCCCCGAAGGCTTCCATTACCCATCGGCGGTGAATGGAATGGGGGCGCGCGGTTCAGCTCAGGTCTTCGGGGGCGACTTGCGGGAGTTCGGCGGGCAGTTCATCGACGCAGACCACCGGTTTGACCACTTCGACATGCACCTCGGGCGGGAGGATTGACTCCAGCCGATGTTGAAAACGCCCCTTCACCAGACGATGCAGCGCGCCGCGCCGGCTGGTGCCCAGCAGCACGCGGTCGCAGCCGTAAAGGGCCGCGTTTTCGGCCATCAGCTCGGCGGCGTTGGGACCGGTGTCGTACACGGGCAGGACCGTCACACCCATGGCGTGGCCCCAATCGAGGTATCGCACGAACGCTCGCTGCGCCGCCAGGTCGGTATCGATCGTGAGCCGTTTTTCGGCGGAATTGAACTTGTACGACAGACTCAATTCCCGAACGAAACAGACGACCAGGGCATGGTTGGTCCGCTTGGCTTCGCGCAAGGCCATGGGGGCCAATGCGACCGAGCCGTAGGTCCCGACGAGGATTTTCGGCTTGCCCAGGGCTTCGGGTGAAAGCTGCTCCTGGATGGCACGGCGGATCAACGTGGTCTGATCGCCTCGCCGGCGGGCATGCCAGCGGGTGGCGGCGCGGGCGGTCAGGCCGATCGCCAGGACGATGCCGACGAAGACCAGCGCGTGCAATTTCGTCGTCGCCAGCGTGATCCAGATGGCCAGCAGGACGATCCCCAGGAGCAGCATCGGGGCCTTGCGATGCAGTCGGCGCAGACGCGGATGCACCGAACAGAGCGTCACGTTGATCGCGATGGCGCCGATCACCCCGATGGCGTACAAAGCGGCCAGGGCCTCCAGATCGTGGCTGATCACCAGGATCAGAATCGGCACGCCGCCGGCCAATATCGCCGCGACCCAGGGCGAGCCGAAGCGGTTGACCTTCTGGAAAATCACCGGCAGCTCGCCGTCGCGGCTGACGATGTAGACGATGCTCATCAAGCCGTTGACGGCGGTGTTGGTGGCGCTGAGCAGAAGCAATCCGCCGATGATGCGCACGAGCCATTCGCCCCAACCGCCCACGTAGTAGCTCGTGAGGTAAGCCAGCATGTCGTTGGTGTGGGCATCGCGCGAGAGGGGGAAAATCGACACCATCGCCGCGGTGAGCAGGAGATTGAAGATCGCCACTTCCAGGGTGACGATCCAGATGGCCCCGCGGGCGGTGTGGGCGACGGGGCGCTTCATCACCCCGGTGAGATTGGCGATCGCCTCGACGCCCGACAGGGCCAACACGATATAGACGAACGAGCGCCAGAGATCGCCGGGCGCGTGATTCAAATGCCCGATGCGCTCGGGAAGGCGCGACCAATCTATCCGCGGCACGGCGAATCCCACGATCAGCAGCGTGATGGCGATCATTCCCAACGCCGCAAAAATGGCGAATCCCGCCGTATGCCTGGGTCCCAGCAGGTTGAAAAGCCCCAACGCCACGATCGCAACGATGGCCCACAACCCTGGCGAATCCCACGCCAATAGAGCCCCGGTTGCGGGGCTGTCTTCGGTCCGCGGATGCAGGATCAGCGCCTCCCCGGCGTCCTTGATGCGTTCGGGCGCGATCTTGGATTCGGCGATGAGCTGGTGTTTCTGGACGGGAAGCCCGAAGTAATGAAATGCCTCGAGGGAACTCAGACTCGCGGTGACGGTGTAGTCGGCGAACAACAGCAACGCGCCGACGATGGCAAGCGTGCGGCTCTTATTCTTCGCCGCGGTATAGACGCCGCCGCCATCGGGGTAGATGCGGCAGATTTGCGTGTAGGCCCATCCCACCGCCACGATCAAGAGGCTCATCAGCAGGATGAGCCAGAAGCTGGTTCGTCCGGCGAAGAGGAAGGCCAGTCCCAGGACATAGAGCCGGCTGGTGCCCCAGTCGCCGAACAGCAGACCCGCGGCCTGGCGCCAGCCGACGTTGCGCGGCCGCTGCGACGACAGCAATGACAACGCCAGCGGCTTTTCCCGGGCGACCGATTCGTGGCTCATGGTGGCTCGACGATCTCACAAATCCCGCGCCAATTCGGGCCTTCACGATGCCCGCCGTCGGCAAAACCAGCGACGCTAGCATCGTCGGGCGCGCTCGTCAACGGATGCCGTTTTTCCAGCGCGGCCGGGCACGACCCAAAAAGCAAACGCGCTTCTTTTTTTATACGACAATAAAATTACACTATTATCTATAGTGTTTATCTCAGCGTTTTATTGAAACAGCGTTGCAACTGTTGAAAAAGAAGCGCGTCCCGAATGCCATTCACTTAAGGGCCAAAGTCCGCGAACTCAACAGCAGTCTTGGACCAATAAGGCGACTTTCCCCAGCCGCTTTCAAGTTAAGTGAATGGCATTCAGCGCGTCCCCTTTTTACTCTCGCTACAATTCTAGACGCTCCGCCAAAAGATTCGGGCTCGCCCGCGAAGCCTGCCCAGGGCCCCCGGCGTGCCCTTCGTTCCTTGAACCGCACGCGAGGCGACATAAGATGCCTTCAGTCTTGTTTCGCGGCCTTGCGGCCTCTACTTCTTCAACTGATGAACAAATCCAACAACTCTCTCGGTTCCCAGGCGACGCTCTCGACCCGCTTTGGCGATGTGACGTATCACCGGCTGGCGCGCTTGGCCGAACTCGGGTTCGGCGCTGTCGATCGGCTCCCGTTTTCCATCAAGATTCTGCTGGAAAGCTGCCTGAGGAACCTCGATGGATTCGTGGTCAGCGAACAGCACGTGAAGAACCTTTCGGCGTGGAGCGCGACCAAGCCGGCCCAGGATGAGGTTCCCTTCAAGCCGGCCCGGGTGATCCTTCAGGATTTCACCGGGGTGCCGTGCGTGGTGGACTTAGCGGCGATGCGGGCGGCGATGAAGCGGGCGGGGGGTGATCCGCGGAAGATCAACCCGTTGATCCCGGTCGACCTGGTGATCGATCACTCGTTGCAGGTGGACGCGTTCGGGTCCGCCGGCGCTCTCCAGACGAATATCGACGCCGAGTTCGTTCGCAATCGTGAGCGCTACGAGTTTCTCAAGTGGGGCCAGACGGCATTCCAAAATTTCTCGGTGGTCCCCCCATCGGTGGGGATTGTTCACCAGGTGAACCTCGAGCATCTGGCCAAAGTCGTGCAGGTGCGCGACGGGATGGCGTTGCCCGATTCGCTGGTCGGGACCGATTCGCACACCACGATGATCAATGGCCTGGGGGTCGCCGGCTGGGGCGTGGGCGGCATCGAGGCCGAGGCCTGCATGCTCGGCCAGCCGATCTACATGATCACTCCCCAGGTGGTGGGCTTCAAATTGCACGGGCACCTGCCCGAAGGCGCCACCGCCACCGACTTGGTGCTGGTCATCACCCAGGTGCTGCGAAAGCACGGGGTCGTCGATAAATTCGTGGAATTCCATGGACCCGGACTCGCCTCGATGACCGTGGCCGACCGTGCCACCCTGGCCAACATGGCCCCGGAATACGGTGCGACGATGGGATTCTTCCCCGTCGATTCCCAGACGATCGCGTATCTGCGGCTCACCGGCCGCGATGAGAAAACGCTCGATCTGGTCGAGCGCTATTGCAAGGAAAACGGGCTTTGGCGCCAGGAGTCCATCGAACCGCTGTTCAGCGAAGTGCTCGAACTGGATTTACAGTCCGTCCATCCCAGCCTCGCCGGTCCTCGCCGCCCGCAAGACCGTGTCGAGCTGCCCAACGTCAAGAGCTCATTCCGAACCGCGCTGGTCGAGACCTTCAAGAAGCCGGCACCCGATGATGCGGCATCGCCCCCGGCCCGGCGCACCGGCGCGCTGGCTCACGGCGACGTGGTGATCGCCGCGATCACCAGTTGCACCAATACGTCCAACCCCAGCGTCATGGTCGCCGCCGGACTGCTGGCGAAAAAGGCGGTCGAGCGCGGGCTTCGACCCAAGGCGCATGTGAAGACCAGCCTGGCACCCGGCAGCCGCGTTGTGACCGACTATCTCGATCGCTCCGGATTGTCCGCCGCCCTGGATGCACTGGGATTCCAGACCGTCGGCTATGGCTGCACCACCTGCATCGGCAATTCCGGCCCCCTGCCCGAACACGTCGCCACGGCGGTCGATGCGAACGATCTGGTGGTGTCGGCGGTTCTCAGCGGCAACCGCAACTTTGAAGGACGAATCAATCCCCACGTCAAGGCCAACTATCTCGCCAGCCCGCCGCTGGTGGTGGCCTACGCGCTGGCCGGTTCGATGGACATCGACTTGACCACCGAACCTATCGCCACCGACTCGAGCGGTGCCGAGGTCTATCTGCGCGATCTGTGGCCGACCCAGCGGGAAGTAGCGCAAACGATGGAATCGGCGATCGAACCGGAGATGTTCCAACGCCAGTATGGGAATCTGGACACGGCAAGCCCTCTGTGGAACGCGATCCCCGTACGGGGGGGAGAACTGTTCGCCTGGGACGCCGCGAGTACCTATATCCAGCACCCGCCGTTTTTCAGCGATCTGTCGCCGCAGGTGAAGCCGATCTGTGGCATTCGCGGCCTGCGGGTTCTGGCGATGGTCGGCGATTCGGTTACCACAGACCACATCTCCCCGGCGGGCAACATCAAGAAAGAGAGTCCGGCGGGGCAATTCCTCATCGCCGCCGGGGTTTCGCCCATCGACTTCAACAGCTACGGCGCCCGCCGCGGCAACGACCGAGTGATGACCCGTGGCACCTTCGCCAATATCCGGCTACGGAATCTCCTGGCTGCGGGAACCGAAGGCGGCGTCACCCGCTACCTTCCCACGGGCCAGACGCTTTTTATCTACGACGCGGCCATGAAATATCAGGCCGACGGCGTGCCTCTGCTGATCTTGGCGGGCAAGGATTACGGGATGGGCAGCAGCCGCGACTGGGCCGCCAAGGGCGTGATGTTGCTGGGGGTCAAGGCCGTGATCGCCGAGAGCTATGAGCGCATCCACCGCAGCAACCTGGTGGGCATGGGCGTGCTGCCGCTGCAATTCAAGCCCGGACAAACCGCCGCCGGCCTGGGCCTGTGCGGCGAAGAGACATTCGACGTCGACATCAACGACGCGGTCGAGCCGAAGCAGGAGATCCCCGTGCGGGCCACCTGCCCGGACGGCACGACGATCGACCTCACGGCCATTTGCCGGATCGATACCCCCGTCGAGATCGACTACTTCCGCAATGGCGGCATCCTCCACACCGTCCTGCGGCAAATCCTCAGAGCGGACCCCGCCGCCGAGGAATGAGCAGCACGGCGCGACGCCGCGAGAGTGAAACATTGTCAGATTAAGGCTTGCGGAGGGGATGCACCTTCCATTTTCTGTGTCGCAGCCCGATCCGGTCGCCGAGGGGGCACTCGAATTGAGCATTGATGGAGAATTCGTATAATGTCGTCGACTGGACTGGAAACGGACAGGTGCAATGGGACTGATTGTACAGAAATTCGGAGGAACCAGCGTCGCCGACGCGACGCGGATTCATCGGGCGGCCTCGCGGGCGATCGCCGCCAAGCAGCGCGGCAACCAGGTCGTCGTGGTCGTCTCGGCCATGGGCGACACCACCGATGAGCTGGTTGAACTCGCCAGGCAGGTCTGCACCTATGACCAGCGCCAGATCACGCCGTCCAAGCGCGAGATGGACCAACTGCTGGTCACCGGCGAGCAGGTGACCATCGCCTTGATGGCCATGGCCATCCACGCCCAGAACGAGCAGGCGATCAGCTTTACCGGCGGACAAATCGGTCTGATGACCGACAACGCCTTTTCCAAGGCCCGCATCCAGTCGATCAACAAGCAGCGGATTTTTCAGGAAGTCGAACAGGGCAAGATCGTCATTGTCGCCGGGTTCCAGGGGATCACCGCCGAAGGGGAAGTGACCACGCTGGGTCGCGGCGGGTCCAACGCGACGCTGGTAGCGGTGGGGGCGGTGCTCGGCGCCGATGTATGCGAGAATTACACCGATGTGGACGGGATTTTCACCGCCGATCCGCGGCTGGTCCCGTCGGCGCGGAAGATAGACCGGATCAGCTACGACGAGATGCTCGAGCTGTCGGGGCTGGGGGCCAGCGTGCTGCAGACCCGGGCCGTGGAGTTCGCCAAGAAATACAACGTGGTGTTGCACGTACGCAACAGTCAGAACGACCACGAAGGGACCTGGATCGTCGCGGAGACTTCCACCATGGAACATATTGTTGTGTCGGGCGCGGCCCTGAAGAAAGACTTGACCCGGGTGACGATCAAGGGTGTTCCCGATCGCCCGGGGATCGCGGCCCACATTTTCTCCGAGATCGCCAACGCCAACATCGTCGTCGATGACATCATCCAGAACGTCTTCGATGACAACACGGCCAACATCAGCTTTACCTTCGAACACGGCGACTTGCCGGATCTGACCAAGGTCGTTGAACAGCTCGTCGAGGATCTGGGGCCCGGTGCCCAGGCCCGCTTCCAGGCCGATTTGGCCAAGGTCAGCATCGTGGGCGTGGGAATGCGGGTCCACACCGGCGTGGCCCAGCGGATGTTCAAGGCGCTGGCCGACGCCGGGATCAATATCCAGAACATCACCACCAGCGAGATCAAGATTTCCTGCATCATCTCGCGCCTGCAAGGGCCGCAGGCGCTGCAGGTCGTGCATGATGCCTTCGAGCTGGGAGTCAAGAAGTAACCGCTCTTGAATCTGAGGCTTGAAATTTGAGGTCTGAAATTTCACGGTTTCCGTTTAACTTTGAGAAATAGATCACGTCCTTTGGCTGGAATGATCCCCTCACGGCTGCGGAAGCGAATCTTGCTGGCGCTGGTTCTCTTGGCGCTGGCGGCGATCCTGGATCACGCCGGACTGTTTGGGTATCGGGGCGATGATTATCAACGATTCGACCAGCAGGCCGTCGCGGTGAGCGTCATTGATGGCGATACGGTTCGCCTTGTCAACCCCAGTGATGTCCGCGTACGCCTGATCGGCATCGACGCTCCGGAACTCCATAATTCGTACGGGAAACCGGACCACTTCGCCGAGGAATCCCGCCGCCGGCTGATCGAATTGACGCGAAGAAGTCCGATGACGCTTCGCCTGGATTCGGCCCGAACCCGCGATCGCTATGGCCGCCTGCTGGCGTATCTCTACGCCCCGGACAACCGCAACCTCAATTTGGAGATGGTGCGAGACGGCGCGGCGTATGCCGATCGCCGGTTCAGTCATACCTTTCGACGCCAGTTCGAACAGGCTGAATCCGAGGCCCATCGGAAAAAGCTGGGTCTATGGAAAGACATCACCGATTCGCAGATGCCGGCGTGGCGACGGCCATGAGGCGGCGCGCGAGGGAGCCGGCGGCATCAGCGCGGCCGGCGGCATCGGCGCGGCCGGCGGCACCGGCGGCAGCGCTCGCCCGGGGCTTAATTTTCCCGGTGTTCGATTGATGGAGACTTGGCATAAGATCATTCCCATCCAACCGAAAGGACCACGATGCCCGAACAAACGCTGATTCTGCTGGCGAACGAAGTTCGCAATAAGACGCTCAAACTTCTGGAAGGGGTTGGGGATGATGAAGCCCGCTTCGCCGCGCCCAATCTCCACAACACCATTCTCTGGCACGCCGGCCATGTGTTGACCGTCGTCGAGCATCTGGCGGTGATGCCGATCACCGGGGCGGCGGCGAGCTATCCAGACGACTACTTCGCCCGCTTCAGTTGGAAGAGCAATCCCGCCGCCATTTCCGACTGGCCCGCCCTCGCTGAGATCGTCGAGCGGCTGCGCGAGCAGCTTTCAACCGTGACCGGAGCATTGGCTTCACTCGCCGAGGATCGGCTCGACGAGGTCGTCGATCCGGCCCGCAACCGCACGCTGCGATATTCAATCCTTCACGGCTTTCACGACGAGGCCAACCATCAAGGAGAAATCTGGCTGCTGCGCAAAATGCGGTCGAAACGCACGGCTGGCGCTGGGGCGACGATCTAGTCCGACGGTTGCCGCGGGAAAGGGGACATCCAGAATGCCATTCACTTAACGTGAAAACGGCTGGGGAAAGCCGCCTTACCGGCCCAAGACTACAGTTGAGTTCGCCGGCTTTGGTGCTTAAGTGAATGGCATTAGTGACATCCACCGTTTTTGCCCGGCGGCAGGCCGATTCGATCGCCTCGTCGGGAAGATGTTGATGAAGGTCCTGCTTGATCCGTTCCAACGCGCGTGATGCGATCGCCATCCGTGGCCTTTCGTAAGAGGACTGGGGGACTGGGGGACTGGGTCAAACCCCACTATAGTCTTCCCCCGCCGCGCCCGGCGATGGTCTGACACAAATAAAGTTGCAGCAGTCGCTTACGACACACCGGTGACGAGTGGGGAGGCTTAAGTGAATGGCATTACACCTGTCCTGTTTTATTCTCCGTTTTGTTCTCCGGATACAATGGTTGGGTGTCGATTCACATCACGCCGATAAGTGGCGGGAGGAACACCATTTTCCTGTCGAAATGCCCGCGAGAAATTGTGGACTAGGCCATAGCCG
>JBBQNJ010000066.1:0-28720 GCA_038329845.1 Tepidisphaerales bacterium
TGGAACCGGACATCTGGCCAGTTGCGGATTGATGGCAGGCTCGGGTTGGTTAGACTCGAACTGGACTACAGGGTCGGAGCGGCCGGCGTTGCGGATTGATGGCAGGCTCGGGTTGGTTAGACTCTAACTACGCCTCGGGGCGCATGGATCATCAGTTGCGGATTGATGGCAGGCTCGGGTTGGTTAGACTCGATAATAACCCAGACAACTTGGGTTGTCAAGTTGCGGATTGATGGCAGGCTCGGGTTGGTTAGACTCTTCTCGGGCATAAGTCCATCTTTTCCGGCGGGTTACGGTGGAAATGCGGCTAGAAAAACTCGAGCTGTTTCGGGGGTTTTTCGGGTTGGACGCGCCGTTTTCCGTCGAAGATGCGCTGGCGGCCGAACTGTTTGTCGGTCAGGAAGAAAATCCGCACCTCCCCGTCGGGCGGCACCCGGTTGCCGACCCGAAGGGCGTGGACTTCGGCCGATTCGCGGCTGGGGCAGACCCGGCCGTAGACGGAATACTGGATTTTCATGAACCCATCGCCGAGCAGCCATTTGCGAAATAGCGAGTAGTCCCGCCGCGCCTGTTTGGTGTCCACCGGCAGGTCGAAAATTACGAAAACCCACATAACGCGATATCCCGATAGAATCACGCCGTCAGTTTGAATGGGTCGGGCGAGATTTCCAACGCTATTTCTCGCCGGATGGGTCGGATTTGAAGCGCGAGGGGAGAAGCTGGAGCCCCTTTATCGGTTGTTCGGGCAGTTGCAGGCCGGAGGCTGTCCCCTCGATGCATTCAACGAGCGAAGCGCAGATGCGGGCGAGCTGGACCATCAACGGCCCGGCCTGCCCGCCGATGACGATCGGCTCGCCGAGCAGCTCCAGGATCGCCCGCTTCGACTGCTTGTCGATGAAGCCGACCTCCCGCTCCCAGAGTTTTCGCACTTCACGGTCCACCCGGGGCCGAAAAATCTCGACCAGGTCGTCGGCCAGAGCGAAGGTGTTGTTTCGGTGCGAATGCTGAAGCGAGAAAACCGGGTGCAGCCCGGCGGCGACGATGGCGCGGGCGCAGGCCGAGCGGAAGATCATGTAGCCGTAGTTGAGCATCCCATTGGGGGGCTCACCGTCGGGGTCGCGGCGGAACTCCTCGCCGAACATCGCCGGAAAATAAAACCGGGCGGCCTGGCCCTCGATATTGCCGGCGTCGCCGCTCTTGACCTCCGCGGCCATCCCAAGCAGGCGGGCGCGCTGGGGATGATTCTCGGGCAGATTCAGCGCCTGCCCGGTTACTTTGTGACGGACGACCTGCTGCCAGAGGCGTTTTCGGCGGGGCAGGGCCATGGCGGCCTGGGCCCGCAGCCGCCGAGCGGTCAGGTCATTGTCATGCATCGATAGCAGCAGCCCGGCAGGGGTGTGCGAGTCATCGCAGACGATGATGACTCCGCCGTGATGGATCACGCGGGTCAGGACGCTGTGGCTGAGCGCCAAGGCCTTGTCGTCGAGGATCAGGTAACCGATGTCCTCGATCGGGATGCGGCCGACTTCGGCGCGGTCGCGCAGGATCACGAGCTGATCATGTTCGACATGGAGATAGGCGCTGCCGGCGTCGGGGAGGGGAGAAATTTCGATCGTGCGCTTGACCATCGGACGAAAACTCGGCTTTGACTCTCATATTCATCGGCCAATTCGGCGGCGGCATGGATTGGAGACTTGTCCGAGCGAGCGGCGGCAGATCGAAGGTCGCCATGGGAGCAAAAAAAAGAGATCCCTCTTTCGAGTGATCTCTGGTTGCTCCGTAGAGCAGAGCCTGCGTATGTTTCCACTTGTTGCGAAAAGTGGGCAGGCCCGGGTTGGTTAGACAACGTTGTAGATTATCGGTCGGCGGGGTTCTGTCAAGAGCATTTCCGGAAAAATCGGCGGGTGCGGAATTTTTTCCCAACCCAGTTCACTTGGGGTGCGGGCATTTTGCCTGCCTGGAAGCCAGCCGGCTGGAAGCGTGGACCCCAAGAGACCCAGTTTATTTTTGGTGCAGGTTTCTTGCCTGCCTGGTGGTAAGCCGGCTGGAAGCCAGCACCACAGGGGACATGACATTTCGTCGTTACGCGAATCCGTTAAGATGTCGGGTATGAAGACACTCGGGCTGGATCTCGGGCCGAACTCGATCGGCTGGGCATTGGTTGAAGACAACGCGGATGGATCGGGGAAACTGATCGACTGCGGGGTGCGGGTCTTTCCCGAGGGGGTCGATGCCTTCGACACCGGCAAGGAATCATCGCGCAACGAACAGCGGCGCACCGCGCGGATGATGCGCCGGCAGATTCGCCGCCGTTCCCTCCGGCGCGGGATCATTGAAGCGGCGTTGGTCGAGGCGGGGCTCTTGCCTGTCGATGAAATCGAGCGGAAAGCCATTATCTCGCTCGATCCCTATCCGCTCCGCGCCGCCGGCGTCAAGCGCGAATTGACGCCCTTCGAGATCGGGCGCGTGATCTACCACCTCAATCAGCGCCGCGGGTTCCTCTCGCTCAAGAAAATATCGCAGAAGAAGATCGACAAGGAACTCAAAGCCATCGAGAACAAGCGTGCCAAGGCGGCTGAATCCGGCGACGCCGCCAAAGTTGACGCGAAGGACGACGATTCGAAAATGCTCGCGCAGATCGAGCTGCTTGGCCAAAGAATCGGCAATCGCACGCTCGGACAAACACTCCACGAGGATCAGACGACCGGCCAATTAACCACGCCTAAGGGCACGCCGATTCCGGTGCGCATCCGCAATCAACACACCAAGCGCTCGATGCTCCAAGAAGAGTTCTTGCGCATCTGGGAAAAGCAGAAGGCATTTCACCCCGCGTTGCTCACGGAGGCCGTCTGTTTCGGCACTGACGGCAAACAGGATGCCCTGCGCACGCGCAAGAACACGCCGAGGGATCGATCACGCACGCTGCTGGGGCAGTTTGGTTTGCATGGATTGATCTTCCACCAGCGTCCGATCTATTGGCCGCGCGAGATGATCGGCATGTGCGAGCTGGAGAAAGGATGTCGGCGTTGCCCGCGGGCCGACCGCAGGGCGCAGCGGTTTCGCATGTTGCAGGAGATCAACAATCTGCGCTACACCTCGCCGGGGACGTTCGACGAGAAGCCGCTCGATGACGAGCAGCGCCGGACGGTGCTCGACAAGCTCTACACGACCGAGCGCCTGACCTTCGACCAGCTCCGCAAATTGCTGGGGTTCATCGACGGCGTGAAGTTCAACCTCGAGCGCGGCGAGCGATCGAGCATCAAGGGATGCGAGCCTGATGTTCGGCTGGCGAAGGAGTGGAAGGGATGGCCCAAGCTGGATGAGGAGACGAGGGACGGGATCGTCCGCACGCTCATCGACGCCGAGCGCGACGGTGCCGCGGCACGGGAAGCGCTGATCGAGCGATGGAAGCTCGGCAAAGCCGATGCCGACACGCTGCTCGGGGTGGACCTGCCCGATGGGTATGGGTCGTTCTCGCTCAAGGCGATCGAAAAGCTTATCCCGCATCTGGAGAAGGGCCTGATCCTGATGGGGCGCAGCGACGCCGACGCCTCGGCCATGCACGCCGCCGGTTACCTGCGCCGCGATGAGTTGCAGCGCCGGCTGTTCGACAAACTCCCTTCGCTGGAGACGATCCGCAGCGGCCCGCTTGCGGACCTGCCCAACCCGGTGGTGAAAGCCACCATGCACGAGCTTCGCCGGGTGGTGAATGCGATCGTCCGCGAGCATGGCAAGCCCGATGCCGTGCATATCGAGATGGCCCGCGCGTTGAAGATGGGTGGCGAGGCGAGGCGAAAATACAACAAGAAGATCCAGGAGCGGGGCAAAGAGCGAGCCGATGTCGCCGGTCTGCTTCGGGAGAACAAGATCGCCCCGACGCGCGACGCGATCCTCAAATATCGCCTGTGGCGCGAGCAGGATGAGCGCTGCATCTACACCGGGCGGTCGATCAGCTTCGCCCAGCTCTACGACGGCAGCACGGATATCGACCACATCCTGCCGTATTCGGTGACGCTGGACGACAGCCAGATGAACAAGGTGGTCTGCTTCCGCGATGCCAATCACGAGAAGGGTCAGCGCAGCCCGCACGACTGGCTGGGGGGAACCGACCCCGAGCGATTGAAGCAGATCGAGCAGTGGGGCGAGTGCCTGCCGTTCAATAAGCGGCGCAAACTCGCGCAGCAGGAGATCAAGACCGAAGACTTTATCGCCCGGCAACTGGTGGACACCGGGTACATCGCCCGGCTGGCGGTGGTTTACCTGGAGATGCTGATCGCGAAGAAACATGACGTGCAGGGTAGAAAGGGGACCTATACTGCGGACCTGCGACATCACTGGGGGATCGGGAACGTCCTCGAAACTCTGCCCGACAGCCCGGCGTGGCGGGAGAGCAATGGCCTGGGCACGGGGGAGAAGAATCGCGCCGATCACCGACATCATGCGCTGGATGCGATCGTGATCGCGCTGACCGGCCGCACGACGCTGGCAGCGATGCACCAGGGGCAGGAGATGGTGCATCATGTGGATCGCCAGACCGGCGAGGTGGTGGAGCACATGCGGTTTGTGAAGGAAATTACGCCGCCCTGGGGCATGGAGGAGCAGGCGTTCCGGCAGAGGGTCCTCGAGAAGCTCAAGACAGTGAACGTATCCCACCGCGTGCGGCGGGGTGTGAGTGGGGGATTGCACGAGGAGACGAACTACGGCGCGGTGTACGAGCGCACCAATGGCGAGCGCAAAGAAAACCGGATCGAGGGCGCATTTGTACGGCGCAAGTCAGTGGAAGCCCTTTCGATGGATGAGGTGGAAAGGATCCGCGACCCCGCGATCCGTAAAATCGTGGTTGATCGGTTGGAGGCGAACGGGATCACCTTCGGGCGCGGTGCCGACAAAGTGCCGCCGAAGAGGATGCAGGAAGCGATGAAGGGCCTGACGATGCCGTCGGGCGTACCCATAAAAAAGGTGCGGGTCCTGCGGCAGGAACTGACGATCCGCCCGATCCGCAAGGGCACGCCAGCCGAGACATGGGTCAAGCCCGGTTCCACGCATCACCTGTGCATCTTCGAGTGGGAGGAAAAGGACAAGAAGGGCAATCCGAAGAGCGTGCGCGATGCACGGTTCGTCTCCATGCTCGAAGCAAAACAGCGAGTGAAGAATCATCTGCGCGAAACCGCCGCTTGCTTTGCCCGGCTCATCGCTCAGGGCATGGAGAGCAAGACAGCGCGTAAGCAGGCCCAGGCGCAGGCGGCGCGGCGTTACCCGATCATCCAGCGCAGCCATCCCGACAGGCCGGATGCGAAGTTTGTGATGTCGCTCTCTGGCGGGGAACTGGTGCTGGCGAAGATGAAGGGCCAGGGCGATGGCGTGCTGCTGACATTCAAGACCGCGGCGTCGACTCAGGGCCAAATCTATTTTGCACTCTCGACCGATGCTCGGCGGTCGGGTGACCAAGAGAAAATCGTCTTTACCTGCAACACCCTCGACGCCCGCAAGGTGACGGTCGACCCGCTGGGTCGGGTGCGCTGGGCCAGAGATTAGCCAGCTCCCGGGGGGCTGGGAAAAGCGTTCCGGCGAGCCAATTGGTCCAATTGCAGGTTCCTTCAGGGCCATTTGATGCCGGGGAGTGTTCGGCTTACACTTAATTGGCTCATCGCTGCGGTCGCGGCACCGGGGTAGTGGGGTGCGGCGGGGCGGCGGGGAGAGATTGGACGAAATCAGACTGGACTTTGCGGAGTGTGATCGAATGGCCGTTGCCAATCAGGCTGTCGCCAGTGAACCCAGCTCGAAACGACCGCAGCGCAAGCCGCCGGCAGAGGTGGTGCCATCCGACGGTGCCGTCGAACGCCAGCGCCTTCGCATGATGTTGCTGATTCGTCGCTTCGAGGAGCGAACGTACGTCGAGTATACCAAGCCGGGACAGAAAATCGGAGGATTTTGCCACCTGTACAGCGGCGAGGAGGCCGTGGCGGTGGGGATCGCGGCGATTTTCGACAAGACGCGCGACGCGTTGATCAATGGCTATCGCTGTCATGGCCATTCGCTGGCGCTGGGGATGGACCCGCGGGTGGGGATGGCCGAACTATTTGGAAAGGCGACGGGCTGCTCGAAGGGCAAGGGCGGGTCGATGCACTTTTTCCAGGCCGCGGTGGGCAATCACGGCGGGCATGGAATCGTCGGCGGGCATATTCCGCTGGGGTTGGGATTGGCGTTTGCGCAGCGATACAAACAGAACGGCGGCGTCACGTTTTGCCTGTTCGGCGATGGGGCGATCAACCAGGGGACGTTCAGTGAGGCGATGAACATGGCCAGCCTGCTGAAGGTTCCGGCGGTGTTCATTGTGGAAAACAATGGGGTGGCGATGGGGACGCAGGTCGAGCGATCCAGCGCTGAACACGACCTGGCCCGGCGCGGTTGCGGGTTCGCCATGCCGTTCCGGCAGATCGACGGCAACGACGTCGATGTCGTCATCGCCGAAATGACCACCGCCGCCGAACGCGGGCGCAACGGCGAGGGGCCAACCTATATTGTGGCCGACACGTTCCGCTTCCGCGGGCATTCGATGTCCGACCCGTTGAAATACCGCACGAAGGAACAGCAGGAGCAGGCCAAGCAGCGGGATCCGATCACGCTGTACGCGGCTCGGTTGCGCGAAAGAAACCTGGTGGATGAGGACCAGATCGACGCGATGCAGGCCGAGGTCGATGCCGAGATCCGCGAGGCGATCCGCCTGGCCGATGAAGCGCCGCAGCCACAACTCGAGGCGCGATTCGAGGACATTCTCGCCGAGACGTATCCGTTCGATCCTAATGATTGACTGGAACGACCCGCGGCGTGACCGAACGACTTTCAACCCGACACCCCATGGCAGTCATTCAATATCGAGAAGCGCTCCGCAACGCGATGGTCGAGGAGATGGACCGCGATCCCAACGTCTTTTTGATGGGCGAGGAAGTCGCCGAGTACCAGGGCGCGTATAAGGTCTCGGAGGGGATGCTGGCCAAATTCGGTCCGCAGCGCGTGATCGACACGCCGATCAGCGAGGCTGGATTTTCCGGCTTGGGCGTCGGGGCGGCGATGATGGGTCTGCGGCCGATCATCGAGTTCATGAGCTGGAGCTTCACCTGGGTCTGCATCGACCAACTGGTCAACAACGCCGCCAACGTCCGCTACATGTCCGGCGGGCAGTACAAAGTGCCGATTGTCTTTCGCGGCGGCAATGGAATCGCCCACCAGCTTGGCGCCACGCACTCGCACAGGATGGAGTCGGTCTACGCCCGCATCCCGGGCTTGATCGTCGTTTGTCCCTCGACCCCCGCGCAGGCCAAGGGGCTGCTCAAGAGTTCGATCCGCTGCGACGATCCGGTGATCTTCCTGGAATCGGAGAAGATGCTCGCCGACAGGGGCGAAGTCAGCGACGATCCGGAGTTCACGCTGCCCCTGGGCATCGCCGAAATCGAGCGACCCGGCGAGGATGTCACGGTGATCAGCTATGGCCGTCCTTTGCAGCGGGTGGTGCGATCGGCGATGGCGAGCCTGGTCGATGATCATGGGATCGACGTCGAGCTGATCGATCTGCGGACTCTGCGCCCGCTTGATGTGAAGACCTGCGTCGAGTCGATCCGCAAGACCAATCGCTGCGTCATTGTGGACGAAGACTGGGGCTATTGCGGAATGGGTTCGGGCATCCTGCACAAGTTGAACAAGCCCTGTTTCGATTTCCTCGACGCCCCGATCGAATATGTTCACAGCGACGAGATTCCCGTCCCGTTCAACCATTATCTCGAGGAAGCGATGATGCCGAGCGTGGAGCGGATCGTCGAGGCCGTTCGAGGCGTCTGTTACGTATAGGAACGATCCCATGCCCGCCGAAATCACCATGCCCCAGCTCTCGGACACCATGACCGAGGGCGTTCTGGTCAAGTGGCACAAGAAAGAGGGCGACACCGTTAAGAGCGCTGAGGTGATCGCCGACATCGAGACCGACAAGGCGACGATGGAGTTCGAGTCGTCCGAGCCGGGGACGCTGGCGCATCTGGCGGCGGTGGAGGGCCAGACCGTTCCCGTCGGCGCGATCATCGCGGTGGTCGCCACCAGCGGCGAGGATGCCAAGGCCGTTAAAGCGCAGTACGCCTCGGGCACCGTGGAAAGCGCCGGTGCGCCGGCGTCGGCGGGAAAGACCGCCGCGCCCGCCAACGCGCGCGAGGGTTCGCCGGTTCCATCTCCCGATGCGCAAAGCGGAGCCGTGGCGACGATCGAGGCCGCCAGCGTCTCGGAAGTTCATGAGCCACGAGAGACCGAACACACAGGGCATCGCCCCTCATCGCCGCCGTCAAAAGGTCCGGGGCACAATGGCGATTCCGATCGCGTGCGGATTTCTCCGCTAGCCCGTCGGATCGCCTCGGAAAAGGGGATCGATATCTCGCGTTTGAGCGGCTCAGGCCCGCACGGGCGGATCATCCAGGTCGATATCGAGGCGGCCATCGCCCAAGGTGCCCGACCGGCACGAGACGCCAAGGCCGTCGAAAAGGTGCCGGCAGTGCAGACGGGTTCAGGCACGGCCGCCGCGGAGGATGCAACAGCGCGGGTCGAGCGTGGCCAGACGCGTGTCATCCCGATGACCAAGATGCGCACGGCGATCGCCGCAGCGCTGCAGCGGTCCAAGCAGCAGGCGCCGCATTTCTACGAGACGATCGACATCGACATGGAGCGTGTCGTCGAGATGCGCACCGGGCTGAACGAACGGCTGAAAGAGCGCGGGATTCGTCTGTCGATCATGGATTTTGTCTACAAGGCCGTCGCCGCGGCGTTGCTGCGCCATCCGGCGCTCAATTCCCGCTTCAGCGCCGACAAGGGGCAGATCACCCAGTATGGAGATGTGAATCTCGGGATCGCCGTTGCGATTCCCGACGGGCTGATCGTGCCGGTGCTGCGGTCGGCGGACCGGATGGGTCTTGCCGAGTTTCGCAGCCGCACGGTCGATCTGTTCGAGCGGGCGCGGGGACAGCGTTTGAAGCGCGAAGAACAGAGCGAAGGCACGTTTACCGTCACCGCGTTGGGATCGCAGGGAATCCGCCAATTCAGCGCGATTCTCAATCCGCCGGAGGTGGGCATTCTCGCCATTGGCAGCGCCGAGCCTCGGGCGGTGGTTCGGGACGGGCACTTGGCCGTCCGAAGCACGATGAGTGTAACGCTCTCGTGCGATCATCGCGTCGTCGATGGTGCCACCGCCGCCGATTTTCTAAATACGTTCAGGCAACTGCTGGAAGAACCGGGGATGTTGCTGGTTTGAGCGAGTTTGCCGCCAACCACCGACCTGCGGCCGCGCCGGCGAGGGGTGGCCCGGCTGAAGTTACCTCGCCAGGCAATACCACAATCGCGTGCCGGCATGCTGCCAGGTGAGCGGCAGCAGGCGACTGAGCGACTTGGCCAGCGGTTCGAGGTATCGCAGCGGCGGGACCGGCTGGAGGCGTTCGTCGGCGACACGGTAGTATCGGCGCTGCCCTCGTACGATCGCCATCGCTCGCCGCCACAACGGCTCGCCGGCGGCATCCACTTCAGCGAGAATTCGCCGAACGATCGTCAATCGGCCGCGATGGCGAAGCCGGCGCAGGAGCCGCCAGCGCCAGTCGCCCCCGACCGCTTGTTGCAGCGCGTCGGGACTGAGCCAGAACATGGGCGGATACAGATGGCTTTGCAGATTCCACAAATCGTCGCCGGTGCGGCGAAGCCGCGAGATGGCCATCCGCCCGCCGCGATGATGAACGACAACTTCACCCATGACCGCGCCGTCGGCGACCCGGGGCGCGCCGACGTAAGCCGCCGCGACCGCGGCCGCGGCATCGGCGGCCAACTCATCGCCGACCGCCAGTTCGCTCACCAGGTCCAGTCGCCCGTCGAGCGCGAATCGCAGTAATTCCTCGGATGTGGCACGCGGCCCGAGTCGACGGACGGCCAGGCGGATGCCCGCTCGGCGCGTCGATGCCATCGAGCGCTCCAGGGCCGCGGGCGAACCGCTTCCGGTGATCATAATCCCCAGCCGCGGTGCCGGTGAGTCGATCCGAAGATCGCCAAACGCCCGCTGCGCTTCATCGAACACATCCAGCAATCGGCGCACGGATTGCTCGAGGGTGAACTGCTCTGCGATTCGCCGTCCCCGGCTCGCCAACTCGGCGCGCAGATCGCCGTCGGCCTCGATCCGTTCGAGCAGGTCGGCCAGGGCCGCGGCGTTCGAGGGGTCGAACCGAACCGCGGCATCCTGCGCCACTTCGCGCAGGACCGGCAGGTCGGACAGCACCAGCGGGCAACCCAAGGCCATCGCCTCGACCGCCGGCATTCCAAAACCCTCATAGCGCGTCGGCAGCACGGTCGCCAAGGCGTTTTCATAGCAGAATCGCATCTGCCCGGCCGACATCCCGCCGACGATCCGGCAGGTCTCGCCCAGGCCGCGCTGCGCGATCTCGTCGCGCAGCGGATATCCGCCGCTCACCTCGGCGCCGGCGAAAATGATGCTCGTCGGTCGCGGGCGACGCTGCCGCAGCAGGCAGAGGGCATCAAGCAAGAGGGCATGGTTTTTGTGTCGATGGAAGTTGGCGGGGGTGAAGAAGAACGATGCCTGCGGCCGGGGGATCGGGATGGGCGGGGCTTCGAGCAGGCCCGGCTGCGGCGACAGGGGCACGACGCGGACTTTTTCGGCCTCGACCGCGAACGCCTCGATGATCGCGGCGGCCGAGGCGCGCGAGGACGTGACCACGCGCGTGGCGCTGCGGCACATGTCGGGATAGTTGTCCTGTCGCCATTCCAGTTCGGCGCGGGTGAAATGCTCGGGAAGGAACCGCTCCTGGATGTCGTGCAGCACCGCCACGCTCGGGCGATCGCCGAGCAGGGGGACCATGTAATTCAGCGGTGCGAAATAGAGGTCGAAGTCACCGCGGGCTTCGAGGATCTGGTTTTCGTGGCGAATTCGGCGCACCCGCAGGCGATCCCCGGCGATTGCCTCCAGCAGCGGCGAGCCAATCGCGGTGACAAAAGCCTCGATCGTCACTTGCGGTCTGACGCGAAGCAGTCCCTCCAGCCATCCCAGCATGGCATACCGGGCGCCCCCTTTCTCGTAGGCAAGTGGAAATGCGTTGACGCCGATCCGCATGAGGTAGTCGAGCTGCGTATCATAACGCCCCCCGCCGATCCAGCCAGCGTGGCCGCTATTGTTCGACTTTTATATTAACAAAGCAAAAGTATCACCACAATAAATAAGCGCGTCCCCTTTTTTAAAAACGTCAAAAAGGGGACGCGCTTCTTTTTTCTTAATTGTTATATAAACACAGTGTATCAAACAGGTTACAAGATTATTGTGAGTGTAGTAATATAAAAAGGAGCGCGTCCCCGTTTTGCAATGCGTCCTCGTGTGTCAATGAAAACTCCCTCGAATGGCGAGTTCGAGGGAGGGGGCTGCGGGTCTTGAGCGAGGATTCAATTCCGGGTCATTCGCCCCGGAGAGTCTTGCGGACCCGACCGAGAATTCCCAGGCCGCCGAGCATCGACAGGCCGGTCCAGGCTGCCGCCGGGAGCGGGATCGCGGGGGTCAGGCCGCAGGCGTTGTCCGTGTCGGCGTAGAACGAGAAGCACTTGCCGCTTCTCAGCCCGCTCGAACCGCTGAACTCGATGTCCAGCACGCGGTAGAGATCGCCGACCGGGGATTCTCCGACCAGTGCCACCGCGTCGCGGTAGGTGACGTTGAGATTCACGCCACTGGGACTGCTGATCGCGTGGAAGTCCTTACCGAGCGACGAGCCGGGGGTTCCGATGCTCGGATGAGTGCGATCGAAGACGGTATTGCCCGGGGCGCCGTCGAGAGTCAGGCTGCGAATGTTCTTGCCCGACTTGTTTTCCAAGTTCCAGATCCCGTCCACGAACAGGTAGCTGAAGGTGTCGCCCCATTCCGACAGGCTCCACTTCGATCCGCTGGCGTGGCCGGCCAGGGGCAGTCCGGCTTTCCAAGCGGCCGTCTGCGACGAGCCGTCGGTGAACAACGCCGTGACCAGCATCCCCTTCATCTCATTGCCCATGGTGTGTTCGTCAATCCCATTGGCCGTCCAGGTCGTGCCCGGATCGTTGCTGATGTAAGTCGCGGCGGCGGCGGTGTTGACGTTCATCACCGCGGCGCTCAGTGCGATTCCCATGCCCAAAACAGTCTTTGCGTGCTTCATGATTCGGATTCTCCATTGCTTTTGAACTCGGCACCGCGAACTCGTCGCGGGGTTGGCCGGATTCAAGAAGCGGTTGTCGGCGACTTCAGATCGTTGGGGCTCGTGGCCCCGTGTCACTCGTCGTTGAGCTGGCCAGCTTCGACGAAGATGGAGATATCACGGATTCGAGCGCGCGGTCGGACGGGGAAGCGAAAAAACAGGATTTTTCCCCGATCGGCACGGGGGTCGAGGCGAAGGTTGACGCCCCATGCGCCTGCGCCGGTTATTCCGGACCGATAACCCGGTTCCCCCTTCGCGGCCGAAGCGGTAGTATGGCGGCCATGAGACATCTAGCGATTCGTTTAGCGGCGGCGCTGTGGTTGGGGGCGGGAATCTCGACGATGGCGGCGGTCAAGCCAGCGCCGATCTTCGGGGACAATATGGCCCTCCAGGCCAACATGAAACTGCCGGTCTGGGGCAAGGCCGATCCTCAGGAGGCCGTGACCGTCAAGTTCCTCGACCAGACCCGCCAGGCGACGGCCGATGAATCTGGAAAGTGGCGGGTGGATCTCGATCCGGTGGTGCCCGGCGGGCCGCATGAGATGACGGTCTCGTCGCCGGCGGGAGAGGTGCAGTTCAAGAATGTGGTGGTGGGGGAGGTCTGGCTCGGTTCAGGCCAGAGCAATATGGAGATGTCGGTCCAGCGAAGTAACAACGCCGAGAAGGAGATCGCCGACGCGAAGTTCCCGATGATCCGCTTGTTCACCGTGGTCAAGGATTCCAAGCAGACCGAGCCGACGACGGAACTAAAAGGCGAATGGGTCGAATGCTCGCCGCAGACGGTGGGAAGATTTTCCGCCGTGGCCTACTTCTTCGGACGAGATCTGCACCAGGAACTGAATGAGCCAGTCGGGTTGATCCACAGCTCCTGGGGCGGCACGCCGGCGCAGTCCTGGACCAGCCGCGAGGCGCTGGAGGCGGATCCGAAGATCGCCGACTATTTCGAGAGCTGGACCAAGTCGATGCAGAGTCTTCCCGATCGGATGGCCAAATGGGAGAAGGATGTGAAGACTTGGGACGAGCAGGCCAAGGCCGCCAAGGCCGCTGGCAAGCCCGAGCCTGCCAAGCCTCGTAAACCGCAAGGCACCGACAGTCCACATCGCCCGACCTCGTTGTTCAACGGAATGATCTCACCGCTAATTCCCTACGCGATCCGCGGGGCGATCTGGTATCAGGGCGAATCCAATGCCGGGGACTACGCCCGCTATTCCAGCCTGTTCCCGGCGATGATCACCGACTGGCGCCAGCGCTGGGGCGAGGGCGATTTTCCGTTCCTGTTCGTGCAACTCGCCAACTTCATGAAGGCCGATCCGCAGCCGAGCGACACTAACTGGGCTCGCGTGCGCGAAGCCCAGCAGGCGGCGCTGAAACTGCCGAACACGGGCATGGCCGTCATCATCGACATCGGCGAGGGTGCCGACATTCATCCCAAAAACAAGCAGGACGTCGGCCATCGACTGGCGAAGATCGCCTTGGCCAATAGCTACGGCAAGAAGATCGAGTTTTCCGGACCGGTGCTCGATTCGATGAAGGTCGAAGGCGACGCGACGAGGTTGTCGTTCAGTCACGCCGATTCCAAGCTCAAGGCGATCGGCGGCGAAGGACTTCGCGGATTCGCCATCGCCGGGGAGGACCAGGTCTTCCACTGGGCCGATGAAGCGTGGATCGATCCCGAGACGAACACCGTGGTGGTTCGCAGCGCCGCGGTGAGCAAGCCGGTGGCGGTTCGCTACAACTGGGCCGACAATCCGAACGGGAACTTGTACAACGGCGAAGAGCTGCCCGCCGTTCCGTTCCGGACCGATGACTGGCCAAAGAAGTAACCGCGGCGATCAGGAACCATGTTCCATGTCCAGCGCGCTTCACGCGGACTGCGGCAAGCAGTGGCTCGGCGCTGCGGCGCTGGCGCTGGCGGCGCTGATCGTCTACGCCCCGAGCCTGCGCGGGCAGTTCCTGTTCGACGATCCGCTGCTGATTACCGAAAATCCACTGATTCATGCCCGCGATGGATTGGCGAAGTTCTGGTTCTCGACCGAAGCGCCCGACTACTTCCCGCTGACCTCGACAACCTGGTGGATCGAATGGCGCCTGTGGGGCAACAATCCGCTGGGATATCACCTCGTTAACGTCGCGCTGCACGCGACGACGGGCATCCTTCTGTGGCGAATCCTCCGCCGCCTTGGGATCGCCTGGAGTTGGGCCGCGGCGATGTTGTTCGTGGTTCACCCGGTCAACGTCGCCTCGGTGGCGTGGATTTCGGAAACGAAGAATACGCTGGCGATGGTTCTGGCGTGTGCCGCGGCGCTGCTGTATCTGCGCGACGAGGATGACCGAAAACCGCCCGGCGCGTATATCGCGGCGATTTTGATATTTCTGTTGGCGTTGCTGGCCAAGACTGCGGTCGTGATGTGGCCGGCGGCGATGGGGGTGCTGGTCGCCTGGCGGCGCGGGCGTTGGATGCGGCGTGATCTGGTCCGTATGGCGCCTTTTTTTGCGTTGTCCTTGACGATGGGGCTGGTGACGATCTGGTTCCAGCATCATCGCGCCATGGATGCGCCGATCGAGCGGGCAGGGGATCTTTGGGGGCGCATCGCCGGCGCCGGATGGGCCGAGTGCTTCTATCTTTTCAAGGCCCTGGTTCCGATCAATCTCATGCCAATTTATCCGCGCTGGTCGATCGACCCGGGGCGGTGGTTCGCATGGATTCCCCTTGCAGCGCTGATCACGGCGGCGGGGATCGGCTGGCGATTGCGCCGCCGTCCCTATGTGCGCGGGCTGATCGTGGGGGTTGGGCTCCACGCGATGATACTTCTGCCGGTCCTGGGGCTGGTGGATATGCAGTTCATGCGGTTCTCGTTCGTCGCCGATCACTGGCAATACCCGGCGATCATCTGCGTTCTGGCGGCGGTGACCGCCGGCGCGGGGCGAATCTCAAGGCGCTGGCGGGGTTTTGCCGCGGGGATGGTTGCGCTGATCACCGTCGCCTTCGCGGGTCTGGCCTACTCGCAGGCTCACCATTACCGTGATGCCGGGGCGTATTGGAAGTTCGCCGCTGTCGCCAACCCCAGAGCGTGGATCGCGCAGAACAATCTGGGGACGTTTTTGATGGAACAAGGGCGTTTTGGCGAGGCGGCCAAGCGGTTTGCTCTGACGTTGGAACTGAATCCAGCGCACCGTGAAGCGCCGCTGAATCTGGCGCTGGCACACGAGCGTCTCGGCGAGCCGGCGCGAGCGATCGCCGAGGTGCACCGGCTGATCGAGCGGGTTCCGGATCATGCCCAGGCACATTATCAACTGGGTCGAATGCTGGCGGCGGCCGGCGATACGGCCGGCGCGCTCCGGGCGTATGAATCGGCGATCGCCGCCGATCCGAAACTCTGGTCGGCACACAATGATCTGGGCGCGCTGCTGGCGGACGCAGGACGGCTCGATGAGGCGATCGGGCACTATCGCCGGGCGATCGAACTGCTGGGCGATTCGCCCCATGCGGTGTTTCCCCATTTCAATCTCGGCAACGCCCTGGCGAGCCGGGGCGATTGGGCAGGCGCCGCCCAGGAGTATCTCACCGCCGTCGATCTGGCACCGAGGATGCCCCAGCCGAGGGAACGATTATCGGAAGCGCAGGCCCATCTGCGCCGGTGATAGGACCGCCGATTGGCCTGGGAATTGGCTTCCCAATGGCGTTGTCATTAAACGCCATGAACTTGAAACCGAGATTTCAGATGCACCGCCAGATCCTGATCCTTGCGGGACCGGGACCGCGTCAGCAGAGCGTGCGATTGTTGGCGGGCGAAGGATCGGCCACGCCCGACGCGCGTCACGCCAGCGCGGTGCCATCGATCGCCTGGACGATCCGCTCGGCCAGTTCGACGGCGGCCAGACCATCGTCAGCGCTGACTTCGGGCGGTGAGCCGGTCCGCACGGCGCGAACGAAGGATTCCAGTTCGGCTCGCAACGGCTCGGTGTCGTCGATCTGAAGCTCCTGGATATTAACCAGATCGGTGAAATTTAACTCGCTGAGGTCTTCGATTTCGCCGCGACGAATCCTCGCCACGGCGTCGCGGATGGCATCAACGTTGCCGCTTCGATGAGCGACGATCCCATAGCGCTTCTGGTAATCGAGCGAGACGTAGGCATCGGGACTGAACACGCGCAGCTTGCGCTCGGTCTTCAGGGCCAGTCGAGAGGCCGTCATGTTCGCCACGCAGCCGTTCTCGAATGTGATGCGGGCGTTGCAGACATCCTCGACCTCGCCGATCACGCTCACGCCCACAGCCTCGACCCGGCTGACGGTGGATCGCGCCAGCTTCAGCACGATGTCGATGTCATGAATCATCATGTCCAACACTACGCCGACGTCGATCGAGCGAAACGTCAGCGGGCTGATGCGGACGACCTCCATGAACCGAGGCTGGGCCTCGAGCCGGTCCATCGCCCTCACCGCCGGGTTGAAGCGCTCGATATGGCCGACCTGCACCAGCGCGTGATGCTGAATCGCCAGGTCGCGGATATGGCGGGCCTGGGCGGAATTGCTCGCCAGCGGCTTTTCGATCAGGCAGGCGATCCCGGCCCGTAGAAACGGCTCGGCGACGGCCGGATGATGCACCGTCGGCACGGCAATGGTGACGGCCCGCGTTTTTTGTGTCAGCGCATCAATTCCTACCACATCGGTCCCGAACTCCCCGGCGACGGCGGCGGCGATCTCGGGATCGGTGTCGTACACCCCCACGAGTTTCACATCCGGCATCTTCGAATAGGTGCGGGCGTGGAATCGACCCATGCGTCCACACCCCACCACGGCCACAGGCAGCGAATCAACGAGTGTCACGGCCCCCAATCTACCCCACCCCTCGCCCCGCGTCACGACAAAAGATGCCCATCGCCCAGGCGCCGCGGCGATATTCGATTCCCAGCGTCACGGCGGCGATGCACGTCACAAAAACCACCCCCAGCATAATTGGGTAAACCGCCGGGCCGGGGATTTTTCCAGTGACTGCACCGAAGATCAGAAAGGCCATCACCGCCAGCCCGACGACGGCCAGATTCCATGCCAGGTCATGGCGGGTTTTTGGTCGGGATTTGAGCCATTCGCCCAGGCGCGCCAGCCCGATCCCCGCCAGAAGGCTCCAGCCGGGCAGGGAGGGCAGCAGATAGTGATGGTGCTTGCGGGCGGGGATCGAAATCAGCACGAGGGGGTGCCGGCAAACAGCTCCAATCCGGCTCGGCCAAAGACCTCACCGTGCGGATCACCGGCCTCGAGGCCGGGACTTGGCCTCGCCGCGTGATCGTGTGAAGCGCGGATACGCGACGATTTTCGGCTTTTCGGGTGGGTGGAGGCCTAACTGGCCCCGTCCCGTCCTTGTCCCATGGGGCGACACTTCCGGTACCGACGGACAGGAGCAGTTGTCATGCGAAGCAAATTAAAAGCGTTTACCCTCGTCGAATTGCTGGTAGTGATCGGCATCATCGCCATCCTTATCAGCTTGCTACTGCCCGCGGTGCAACGCGTGCGCCGGCAGGCGAACACCGCCTTGTGTCTGTCGAACCTCCGGCAGGTGGGTCAGATCGTCTTCCTGTATGTCGCAGACAATCGTGGACGGTTGCCTTATGCCTATATCGCCCTCCCGGACGGGACACGCCAAGGTGCCCACTTCGCGCTGCGAGATTTGTGAATGCCTATTCAACGTTCTGAACGGATCCTGTTTCTGGCCGGTATTATCGGCGGTTTGCTTTGTTTCTCGCTATTAAGCCGCGACGCCCCAGGCCAGAGGGTCACTGAGCTGCTCTCCAGGTGCTGGGCCTGTTTCAGGCCGACGAACCCAACTTAATGGCACCCAGTTCTGGGGGAGCACTTCTGGCGGCGAGAAACGAATGGGATTCGGCCATCGGAAAGGTGAAGGAGAAGCGCGACTTGCCCGACGCCGAAGCATCCGATCGGATCAGGAAACAGCCGGCACAAATGAGACCAAGACTTGACAAAATCGCTCCTGATCAGGGGCGAAGAACGGTAATCAGGAGGTCGATCTGGGGATCGGTGTGGGCGCAGGTGACGGTCAGACGCAGGCGGCTGGCGTTGAGGGGAACGGTGGGGGGGCGCACCGCGAGGCAGAACACACCGGCGGCGCGGAGGCCGCGGGCGCGGGCGAGGGCATCGGAGGCTCGCCCGACAATCAGCGGGAGGATCGGACTGTCGGGATGGCCCCGGATGTCGCCGATCGCCATGCGGACGCGGCGGGCGATGGCGCGGACGCGGGCTTGTCGCCACGGCTCATCGCGCATGACATCGATCGCCGCCCGGACCGCCGCCGCTTGGGCCGCCGGAACGCTGGTCGAGTAGATGTAGGCTCGCCCGACGTTGATCATCGCCTCGCCGAAGACCCGCCGGCAGCACACCGCGCCGCCGAGTCCTCCCATCGCTTTCGAGCAGGTGACGATCGACACGTCCACCGCGTCGGACAAACCGATTTCCGCGGCGAATCCCGTGCCGTCGGGTCCGAAGACGCCGCCGCCGTGCGCTTCATCGACCAGCAGTTGAAAATCGAACCGGCGTTTCAGGTCGCTTAAGCCTCGCAGATCGGCGACGTCGCCATCCATGGAAAAGACCGATTCGGTCACGACGACCTGGAGCTGCCCCGGCGTCGCCTTGGTCAGCAGCCGTTCGAGCTTCCCGAGGTCATTATGGGGAAAAACGCGAAACGCCGCGCCGGTGGTCCGAACCGCGTCGATCAAGGACGCATGGACGAGCTTGTCCATTAAAAAGCGAGTTCCCTTGCCCCCGTCCCAATCGCCGACCGCGGCGTACGTCTGGATCGCCGCGACGTTCGCCTGGTAGCCGCTAGCCGTCAGAATCGCCGACTCGGTGCTTTTCCAGTGCGCCAAGGCGCGCTCGGCGTCGAGATGTTCGCGGGTGTATCCGCCAATCAGCCCCGATCCGCCCGAGCCGAATCCGGCCTCGGCCGCGCCCCGGCGAACAGCTTCGATCACCTTGGGGTGATGGGACAGTCCAAGATAGTCGTTGGAAGCGAAGTTGATCAGTGGCTGTCCATCGACGCGGATGCGGGCGGCATCGATGGGGTCCACGACAATTCGCTGGCGAAGCTGGCGCGTCTGATCGAGCCGTTCAAGTCCCGCGGATAGTCGCCGCTCGAACGGCGACACTCAGTCCTCTTTCCCGCGAGAACGGCGGGGCTTGGCCGGTCTGGGCGTCGCGGCTTGCGGCTCTGCCGGCCGGTGAACTTGCTGGCCTGCGCCGTCGTCGCCATCTTCGCTCTCGAATGTCGAAGTCTCATCATCCTCAGCCTCGAGCGTCGATTTCTCCTCGTCCCCGGCCGCAGACATCGAGTCTTGATCGTTCTCGGCCGGTTCCGATTCATCGATTTCCGTCGGGTCGGCCCCAAGCTGCTGTTTCATCAGACGACCGACCTTGAACTTGACCGATCGCTTCTCGGGGACCTGAACCGGCTCGAGCGTCTTGGGGTTCTGCGCCTTTCGCGCCCGGCGATGCTTGGTCTCAAAGACCCCGAAGTCGCGGAACTCAAGCCGGTTGTCCTTGCCCAACTCGACGATCACCTCGTTGAGGAACTGCTGAATGATCTCCTTTACGAGCAGCCGGCGCTGGTTAGTGCGTCCGGCGATGCGGTCGATTAGTTGCTTCTTGGTAATGGTGGCCATGACGAGTCCTCGGAAAGGGCGCAAACGACGTTGCGAAACGGACTTAAATAATATGCATTCGGACGCCACAAAATGCAAGTGAAAAGGATGGACTTCACCTGGCACCAGGAAGATCAATTCTCAAGTCAACTCCCGATGCTCCGATTGCGGTGCCCGTTGACTCCCGGATCGCAACGGCTACTTCAACGCCGCCAGCGCCTTAAGCGGCATTTCTTCGGCGGCCTTTTTTAGTTTGTCCGCCGTGAGCCGGCGGGTGGTGATGTTCACGATGAACCGGCTGGCGACGAAGACGTGAATCTCCCCGCTCTGGCCGTCGTTGGTGAACTTTTCATATGCCGGGAACCCGCCGATCTTCGTGGTTCGCTCATACCCCTCATCGCTCTCCTTGTCGATGTCGAGCTGCGACCAAAACGCCATTCCCTGGGCGAATCCTTCGATCGCGCCGTAGTCCATGATCTCGGTTTTCACACTGGGCGAGTCATCGGTCTCGTCGGCCTGGGCATAGCTCGCCCGTGCGATCGAGACGCTGATCGCCCCCATCTGGTTGCGCTCCCCGTTCAATGACTTGCGACTGAGATCCAGAATCTTTTCCGGCATCAGCTCCTTGAGCTTGCGAAAATCAACCGCCTTCTTCTTCTCGCCCTGCGTCGCGGCCGGATCGTCGGCCCGCAGCGCCGCGGGAAGTTGCACCCATGCCAATCCCATCGCCACGAGCAATGTCCATCTCCATGATTTCATTCCGCGCTCCGTATAAAAGTACGAGGTAGACCCTTACTCTAATTCGCCGATCCCCGGCGTCAATCCGGCTCTTCGCCCGGACGCCGGCGCGGCCGCAGACGCTCTTCGACCGCGGCATGCTTGGAATCGACGACCGTGTCGCCGCGGAGCGTGCGCACCTTTCCCAGCACGCGGGCGACGCCGTCGATATACAATCGCCCCCCGTCGTTGGTCGCATTTCCGCCGAGAATCCCGGAATGAATCACCTTGGCGCCGCGGTGAACCGTCAGGTTGCCGGTGATATTGCCGTACACATGGCAGCGCCCGCCGTATTCGACCACGAGGTGTCCGTAGATCGCGCCGCGGACATAGAGCTTGCCCCCCTGGATGACCGTGACGTTGCCCCCGACCGATCCCCACAGGGTGAACGGCTCGTAGACCACCACGTCCCCGCCGATTTGTCCGCGTTCTTCGCGCATCGCTGATGCAAGCCTATACCGCTGGGCGAGGCAAATGATGGCGCTCGGCCGATGCCGCGCCGCGATCGCGGTGAAACGACGGGCGGAGAATCAGCCCAAGCCCCGGCGCGCTCATTCGGCCGGTGCCTCGACGGGTTCAGGCTCGGCCTCGCCCAAAGCCAGGCGAACCCCGCGGCTGCTCTTGGACTGGATCAGCAGCAGCAGGATGATCGCCACCAGCGGGAAACCGACAAACCGCGCCCAGCGGATCACCTGTACGTTCAGGTCCATCGAATCGAAATGGGCCTTGATCAGCTCCGGCCAAGTGTACATAACCCCGGGCAGCCAGAAGTCGGCCCCGCCGGTGTCGAAAAACGTCAGGAATCCCTGCCATGGGAAAACCAGCACGGCCAGGACGATGCACCAGACGAACGCCGAGGTGACGCGAGAGACCCCGATTAGGCGACCGATCAGCATGATGTTGACGATCAGCAGCAGCACCATCGCCAGCACGAACGTCGAAGCGACGGTGAGGAAGACGCTGGCGCTGATCAGGTCCTCGAGGATAAGCTGTCCGAAGGTGGGCGCGACGCTGACCCGGACGGCGGGCGCTGTGGTCGCCACGTCGGCGGCGGCCGGCGAGGCCAGCGGCGTGACCACGGTGGGTCCGCGAATCACGTCGTACTTGACGAGAAAAAACAGCGTCAACTGTCCGAGAAGAAAAATCAGCAGCAACAGAAACAGCCAGTTCTTCGCCCGACGGGCAATCGACATGGCGTCGGCATAATCGGCGGCGGTGGCGATGGGTGAGGGGGTCATGGGGTGGAGTCTCCTTCCCGCAATGAGGGTTCGCGACAGACCTTGTGTTACTCAAACCACGGCGGCTTGGCAACTTCCCGTCGCGGCGGGTGATAGCGAAAAAGATCATCCGCGGCGATGGCCGATCGTTCGCCCCAGGCCAGTTCCCGATCTTTGCCGCGCCTCCGGGGCGTGCGTGGTTCATCGCCCTGCGCATCGGGTTGAGAGGGCGGGGCGATCGCCCTATAGTAGCGGTCCCGGAAAATCGTCTCCGGCGAGCGCGTAGCTCAGTTGGTAGAGCATGTGACTTTTAATCACAGGGTCCTGGGTTCGAGTCCCAGCGCGCTCATGGGTTTTTTCACCCATGCGGGAGTGGAATGTCAATGGATCGTCAGCAGCAAAGCACGCATCTCAAGGCCGTTTGCACCGAACTGGGCCTCGATCCCGCCACCGCCGCGGCGCTTGTCGAGCGACTGCTCGGCGCGGACTCGTTTGACGCCGATCGCGCCGCGTTGATCGCCGACCGCGCCGCGTTGATCGCCGAGCGCGATCGGCTCTCCAGGCAGCTCACCGAGATTCACCAGTTGCTTCTCACCTACGTTCCCGGCGACAAAAGCCCCGTCCATGCCTTGCGAAACATCCTGAACGAGTTGGTGCTGCTTCGCGCCGGGCTGCCCGACGAGACGCCTTGAGCCGCGCTTGATCGACACCCATCAAGGGGCATAATCGGCCGGACATGAAACGTCCGGCCGTCTTCTTTGACCGAGACAACACCCTGATCGCCTCCGATGGATACCTCGGCGATCCCGACGCCGTCGTTCTGATTGCCGGCGCCGCGAGGCTGGTTTCGGCGGTTCGCCAGTTCGGCTTCGCCACCGTGGTGGTCTCGAACCAGTCCGGCGTCGCCCGCGGAATGTTCGACGAGCAGGCGGTGCGGTCGGTCAATCGCCGCGTGGACGAACTGCTGGCCCAGGACGACCCCGGCGCGATCATCGACCGTCACGAGTATTGTCCGGATCATCCCGAGGCATCGGTCGAGGCTTATCGGCGGGATTCGGATCGCCGAAAGCCTGGCGCGGGGATGTTGTTCTCGGCCGCCGAGGCGCTGTCGCTGGATTTGCCTCGATCCTGGCTGCTTGGCGATGCCCCGCGCGATATCGCCGCCGGGCGCGCCGCGGGGTGCCGAACGATCTTGTTCGCCGATCCAGCCCTGCCCGCCAGCCCCGACGCCCAGGCCACCGGCCCGGCGCCCGATTTTGTTGTCTCGAGTCTAGCGCAGGCCCTGGACGTGATCGCCGCTAATTTGCAAGAGGCGAGCGTCGCGCCGGCCGCCGACTCGGCGGGCGATGCGACCGCCGCGGCTGACCCGGAGCATTCCATGGATGATTTGCCTGTCGATTCGCAGTTGGAAACCGCCGAACAGATTCTCGCCGAGCTGCGTCGACAGTCGCAGTGGCTCGAGCAGCGCAGCAGCGCTGAATCGCGGCGGGAAGAGCCAGCGGCGCAAACGCAGTCGTCGTTGCGAAAGATCGAATCGCTGCTGAGCGAACTGGTATCGAACGCCCGCCGGCCCGCGCATTCACCCCATCATGGCGACTTTTCCGTCAGCAAGCTGTTGGCCGGAATCGTGCAGATCCTGACACTGGCGGCGTTGTTCTTCGCCTACCTGAGCCACCCTGACGCGACGAAAGTGCAGACAACGCTGTTGGTGGCTCTGTCCTTGCAAACCCTGACGATCGCCCTGTTGATCATGGGCCGCCAGCGATGACATGGCCGACTTTCGCTGCGCGCCTCGATCCTGTTGATCCTGCCCATTCGATTCATCGCGGAACGAACAGACCGCCGATCGACGCCGGTGAACGCCGATCAAAAAAGGATTGACAGGATCAGACGCTTTGGCGGGGTCTGGCCGCGCGCCTCGATCGCCTGCCCACCATGGGCGGGCTGGAGGAGGAACGCCGGTGGCAATGAATCCGATCGGATTCGGGTGCAACCCCCCTCAAGCCCCTGTGTATCCGTCGCCGCTTCATGGTGGAATTTTCAGTTTCCCATCGGGTGCGATACTCAATCCGGTGAAGACCTTCCGGCCAGCGACTTCTTCAAGCGGCCCATGAAAAGTCCCTTCGCGCATTCACGTTTTAAGTCACTTCCACCCCGACCGGGAAATGGTCGCTTGCGTACTTGGCCAGTCGATCTTGCTCGATCCAGGCGTCGCGCAGCCGCGGCGGGGCGATGCCCCAGGCGAAGAGGTAGTCCACCCGCTGGCCGGGGAATTGCGTGGAAAAAGTTCCGGTGACGGCGGCGCGGCGGGGGTGGACAGCGTGGAAGGTGTCCGTGTACCCCTGCGCGAGCAACTTCTCGACGGCGAGGCGTGGCAAGTGCCCGCCGTTGGCCTGCCATTCCCCCTGCGTGGACGGCTTGGTCAACTTCGGGTCGATCTGCTGGACGGGCGAGTTGGCGTTGAAGTCGCCGATAAGTAAGTGCGGGCGATTGGCCGCTCGATGACGCGAGAAGACATCGAGGATGATCTCCAGCTCTCGCAGGCGAATCTCTTCGTCACGCTGCCGGGCATGGGCGTGAAGATGCGCTACGCCGATCGGCACGGATCCGAATCCCGGGACCGCCACGGTTGCTTCCAGCAGCGACTTGCTCAGCCCGGGTCGCAGCAGTCCGTGGTTGATCGACTCGAGCAGGGGATATCGCGTGAACAACGCCGATGCGCCCTTGGCGGCGCCGGGGGCGACGACGTAGTCCATCTTCAGTCGTTTGGCCACGCGTTCCAGGACATCGCCATCGACTGCCTCGACTAGGCCCACGATGTCCGGACGCTGGGCGAGGATCACTTCGGCGAGCGGATCGGCGCGGCCTTCGCCGCCATCGAGGATGTTGTACGAGACGATTCGCATGAGGGAAAAGCGGCTCACCAGTCGGCGGCCAGCTCCTGCACGATTGCCAGGGCCAGTTTTTCCACGCTGAGTTGCTGGACGTACCACCTTCCCTCGCCCAGGGTCGGATAGTACGCAGCCGTCTGCTCGAAGCCGGTGCGCTGGGCGAGGACGCGGCCGGTGCGAAGATCCTTCCAGAGAAAGTTGACCTGCAATGTTCCCAACTGCTCCTGCGGCACATCGGCGCTGCGATCGCGGCTGAGGGTGCGGATGTCCATCGCCGTGACTTCTCCTTCGAGAATCGTGTCGGCCTTGTCGGCGGCGACGACCTTGTACGGCGCGTTGGCCTCGAGCTGCTTGATCACCGCCTTGGTCAGCGCCAGCTCGATCCCGTGGCTGAAGGTGCGATTCACGAAGATCGGCACGGCGACGGTCTGAATGTCCTGGCGATAGAGCGACCGCCACTGATATCCCGGCTGCGGGGCCGAGGAATAGTCGCCGGCCACCTGGTAGCCGCATCCTCCGCCGGCGCTCAGGCCGATCCAGGCTGCGATCACTACCATTGCGGCGCTGGGGCGGATTCGCCGCGCGGCGGCGGAATGGCCGGACGATCTCGGGAAGCGTCGGCTCATGGCGCTATCGGCTCCTGCGCCGGCGGCGCTGCCGGAGAGTAGCCGGCACCGGGCGCGGGGGCCGGGTCGGTCAGGTTGCGCGCGGGCATCTTCGCCAAGCGGTCGCTAGCTCGTTTTGCCTCGCGGCTTTCAGGGTAGTTGGCGATGAGAAATCGCAGATTGTAGACCGCGGCGCGAGGCTGATGGGTGCGGAGGTAGAAGTCGGCGATGTGGTAAATCTTCGCCGCCAGAGTCGCGTCGATCCGCTCGATCACCGATGCGATGTTCTCCTCGACCGCCAGGTCGGGATAGCTGCGCCCCAGGTCTACCAATTGCGCCCGGGCATCGATCAGCGGGGTGGGGTCGAACTTCAATCCGCGGAACTGGGCGTAGTTGCTGAACGCTTGCCGCAACCTCGCCCGCGGAACCATCGGCGAGCGCGGATACCCGCGGACGTAGACCGCGTACGCATCGGCCGCGAGGTCGAACTCGCTGGTCGCGTAATAGAAGTCGGCGGTGCGCAGCAAGCCCCGCTCGGCCAACGGCGATCCCGGCGAGCGCTGCTGAATGCGATAGAGCATCTCGATCGCCTCCTGGTTGGCATCCACGATGGGCATCCCCAGGAAACGCATCTTGTGTCCGGAAAGAAACTCGTCGGCAATCTGGTA
This sequence comes from Tepidisphaerales bacterium, assembly GCA_038329845.1. GTDB lineage: Bacteria > Planctomycetota > Phycisphaerae > Tepidisphaerales > Tepidisphaeraceae > JBBQNJ01. The sequence goes on from JBBQNJ010000066.1 coordinate 26,048, forward strand.
TTGCAGCTTCAGCGCGGTTTGGAAATAGCCGCTGGAAGGGTATTCGTCCATCAACTGATCGCAGTAGTAGAACGCCGTGATGCGATCGTCGGCGGCATAATAGGCCCGGGCCATCAGCAGCAGGGCGCGATCATAGATGGACGAGCCTTTGTGCGATTGCAGCCAGGTGACGCACACTTTTCTCGCCGCCGCCTGCTGCCCGCGCCCAATCAGGCTTTCCACTCGGTCCAGCGTCTCATCCGACACCGCCTGCGTCGTCGGTGCCGTCGCCACCGCCTGCCAGTGCCCGTCGATCAGTTCCCAAGTCTGATCCTGCCCGCGCGCCGCCGCCGCCGTCGCCGCCAGCCCGACGCTCGCCACCGACACCATCGCCCATCGCCGCATCCACCGCATCGCGGGGGATTGTAAGTCCATCGGCGGCGGTGGCAATGGAGGAGGAAGGGGATGCAGGGAAGGATTTACGGGCATGTGGCAGGCTCATGCAGGGTAATTCCGCAAGGGTAGCAAGATTTTGTTGACGCCGAGGCCAGAAGGGCGTATTTTTCGGTTTCGCAATGGGCTGTTCTGACGGAGAAGGTGCATGATGAATGTTCGTCGATTTCAGTTCACCGGTGTTTGGGTTATGGCGCTTGGTGCCACGGCCGCGATCGCGGCGCCGATAACGCTACCAACCACGGCAATTTACGATTCGCCAACGACCTCTAATGCCGTGGATTTCAACGCGACGGGGAATTCATTGGGAAGCCTCGGCGGCAACGATGTCGCCGGATTTACCACCGCCGTGGCCGCCGCGTTCGCACTCAATCGCGGGGGCGTCGTGGACTTTGAACCGAGCGATGGCACTCCGACAGCTATCAATGCGACATACGGCTTGGGCCAAGGCAAGACCCTGCCGATTACCTTCTCGACCAGTTCGATGAAAATCCAGTCGTTCAGTTCCAGCAAGGTTATCTCGGGAAACAAAGGGATTTATACGGGGTCGGAGTCCAGTGCTTCGTTCAGTTTCAATTTCGGAGCCATCCTCAACGGCGTGCCGAATGAAGCCGTGGGCCGCGCGGGATTGACGATCCTGGGACGAACCGGATACGACTCTTCGACGCCCTCCTTTACCATCACCGCCAAGTTCAGCGACAACACGACCGCCGCACTCAGCAGCAGCCAGCCGAAGGTGACCACGACCGGCAATGGCGACACGTTCTATGGCTTTACAGCGCCAGCGGGATTGTCCATCAAGAGCTTGACGGTCTCCATGGCCCCGACTCAGGCAAAGACGGTACTGATGGACGACTTGGCGTTTATCACGATTCCCGAGCCTGCCAGCACGGGGGTGATCGGACTGGCAAGCTTGGCATTGCTCGCTCGGCGCCGCTGGCGGTGAAGGTTCGAGGCGGGCAGGGGGAGATTCGAGCATACGGGGACATCCAGAGTGTGCCCGTGGGGATTCTGCAGCTTTGCTGGAGCCGCCACGGGAATAGTCTGGCTGTCCCCACGCGTCCTTCACATCATGCGTGGCTTTTGTTGATGCGTCCCACCCACTGATTTCCCCTCGACAATTGACCGGCGGCGCAGGGTCGTATATTGGCGTCGGGCGGTGCGGTGTTGGCTACGGATTTGAATCCGAAGCTTGCCGTCGGATGCTGCCGCGTTTTGGGGATGGTCCATGACTCTCACCGCCGTTCTGCTGTTGCCGGTTGTCGGACTGCTGGCCGGGTTGCTTGGGGGACTGCTGGGGGTGGGCGGGAGCATCATCATGATCCCGGCACTGGTGCTGCTGTTCGGCCAGGAGCGCACCTCGGGCTGGAATCAACACCTCTACCAGGCGGCGGCGATGGCGGTGAACGTCGCGGTGGCGCTGCCGGCGGCATGGCGACACTCCCGCGCCGGGGCGGTCATGCCGCGGGTGCTCTGGGGGCTGATCCCCGCGGCACTGGTGGGGATTCTGCTGGGGGTGTGGATCAGCAATCTCTGGATATTCAGCGGCAAAAGTGGGGCTTTGTGGCTGCAACGCGGCCTGGGGGGATTCTGCCTGTACGTGGTCTATGCCAATCTCGCCAAGCTGCGACAGAAGACCGTCGCCGGCGAAGCCGAGGGCGCTGCGACTCGGATCACCGCCACTCGCGCATCGGCAGTGGGAACGACCATGGGATTGATCGCCGGGCTGCTCGGCATCGGCGGCGGGGCGATCGCCGTCCCGCTGCAGCAGGTGTTTCTTCGGCTGCCGCTGAGGAACTGCATCGCCAATTCCGCGGCGACCATCTGCATCACCGCCGGATTCGGCGCGTTGTACAAGAACCTCACGCTCGCCCAGCATCACGCCTCGATCGCTCACAGCGGGCTGATTATCGCGTGCCTCACGCCCACGGCGATGGCGGGCGGCTTTTTCGGTGCCCGGCTCACGCACTCGCTGCCGCTGCGAAGCGTGCGGATCGTGTTCATTCTGCTGATGGCGATCGTCGCGATGAAGCTGCTGCTGGGATGAGCTTGCCAACCCGTGATCGGGGGTCCCCACGTCAATTGGTGGGCGCTGTCCACCCTAGTGCATTGTCATGCCTCCGATTTAGGATCACGGCCCGCAGGCGGTCGGGTCGATGATGACATCAACCAAGGAAGGTGGTGCCATGCTCAAGAAGTACATCGTTCGCCTCACGGATGAGGAACGCAAGACACTTCAAC
>JBBQNJ010000067.1:0-28236 GCA_038329845.1 Tepidisphaerales bacterium
AGTTGGTAACAGGCCGCATCGTCCATCAGGTCCGTGATCGGGAAATCCATGGCGGGCTCCTCCTTGAGCAGGTGCCATTGAAACATCCATTCCCCCCGGCGCGAACCGACAATCTCAGCGGAAGGGGGACATGAGCCAAAACCGCTACCCTCATCGAAGTCATAGTGATCGTGGATTTTCAGCCAAGCCGCCACCTTTCTCCGGGCACCTGGGCACGAGTGGTGCGAGTTGCGGACTACGATCTTCGACCCGAATGCCCAGTCGCGCCACGGGGTCGTGCTTTGTGGACCGCATGACGCAGCCCAATCCGCCCCTTGCCGCCCCCCACAATTTACTGGTCGTGGCAACTCAGACACAGCCGGCTGTGGTCATTGGACGTCGGCAGCATCGTCGGTTGGGCGGCAGTAGATAGATGAACCTGAAATCCCGAAATCCCATGGGCTGAGCCTGGAGTTTGTGGTATCCTCGATCCTCGTGATGAGCGAAATGATTCTGCAACTTCCCAGCCGCCTGGCGGCCGAGCTCGACGCGGCGAGCAAGGAATCAAATCGCCGGCCCGACGAGATTGTCCTGGAACTGCTTCGCCGCGCCATGGCCGCGCGGCAATTTCGCGCGTTACGCCGCCAAGCCCTGGATCAACTCGGTGACGATGCTCCCCTCACCGACGATGACGCCTTCAAGATGGTCGGATGAAGCTGGTTTTCGATACCAGCGTCCTGTTTGCCGCATTCGTCGCCCGCAAGGGACTCTGCGCATCGGTAGTCGAACATGCCATCGCGGAAGAAACCGTTTTTCTGTCTCGGTATATTCTCGATGAACTGGGACGGGCCTTGCTTGGCAAGACAAAGGTCTCTGAAAAGCTTCACGATGACTATATCCGGCTACTGGAACAAGCAAGCAGCCTTGTCACTCCAGGCCCCGTTGATCCTTCAGCTTGCCGTGATCCCGACGACGCCGCCATTCTCGGTACGGCCTTGGCTGCCGATGCCGATGCATTGGTCTCTGGCGATAAAGACCTCTGGATCATTCACCATTTTGGCAAGGTGCGGATTCTCACGCCCCGGCAATACTACGATCACCTAACCATTCCCCCCATTTGACGAACCGCGCAGTTCAGCGAACCGCCGAGTTCATTGGTCGTGGCAACTCAGACACAACCGGCTGTGGTCGTTCGGCATCGCCAGCCTCGCCGGTTGGAGTGAATACAAATCGTGGCACGACGTGCAGCCGACGGCGCCATCGACGAGTTGGACCGACGGAGGCAGCGATGATGCGGCCCGCAGGGGGATGTTCGGCTGGCCACTCAGATATTGCACGCCGACGGGATGATCGGCCCGCACCCCCGCCTCATGCCGCTGCGAGATCGACAGCCCCATCGCCGTGTCCGTGCCGATCGTGCCATCGTGGCACTCCAGGCAGAGCGTGCTTTGCCGATCCGGACCTCCCGCCGCCATGCCGCTCATCGACCCGCGCGTCCGACCGACAGCGCGATGCGCCTTGGCGATCGCCCCGGCATGGCCCGACGCCCGCGAGCCGTCCACCGGATCGTGACATTGCTCACAGAACGCCCCGGCAATCGCAGCGCCGGTGCCCGCGGGCATCCCTCGCAGCGCCGCCCCGGCCGCCGGATCGGGATGGCGCTCGGTCATCTCGTGACAGGTCAGGCAGGTGATTCGTCCGTTTTCCAGCGGCAGGTTCGCCGGGATGTTCATGGTCGGGACGATTCCCATCGGGTGGCTGCGTACCGCCGAATTAGGGTGGCATCGCAGGCACATCGAGGCCGTCAAACTCGACGGCGCCGCGGCAGAGGGTTCGGCCACAGCCGAGAGCCTTGCCCCCGACGCCGTCGAGATCGCGGCCGGCCCCAATCCCCAGGCGGCGGCGACGTAAAATCCCGCCAGCACCGCCAAGGTCCACGGATCCAGTGACCGCATGGTGGTGAACCGCCGGCGAACGATAACGGAAAAGCATCGGGGCATTTTCAATCCAGTCTCCACCAGTGCGTATCGACCATCCCATCAACGCACTTGGGCGATGGGATTCACTGGCGAAAGCCTCTTCGGGGCATCGCGGGGCATTGGCGGAGACGGAAATCTGTCTCAGGGTTGAGAGACGGCGGAAACTGCGCGTCTTGCGGTCGGGACGCAGGGGCGGCCACCGGCTTGCGGCAAGCCGTTGTTCTCGATCCAACTACCCCAGATTCCGGGCCCATTTGTCACGTCACAGGGGTGATCGGATAATCCCCCCCGAGATATGGGATTTGAAAAACTGGCGTTAATCGCTTATCCATTCTGGATCTAGGATCGAGCGGGCCCGAACGGTCGACAAAAACTCGCCATGGCGGATGCGATTATCGACAACTCGCCGGGGGCACATGGTATTCCGGTTGCTCTAGCAGAATTGTACCGTGGAACGGACGGACGGGACGGTCAGCGGGAACTGTCTGCGGTCCGCAAACTCTCAATACCCCGCTCAAGGAGACTCGTATGAACTTCAAGACCCCCCTTTCCGGCGCTCTGGCGCTGGTTGCGGTCTGCGTCATGGCTGGCAACAGCTTCGCCGGTATTTCCGGCTCGGCGCATGACTTCGGCCAATTCCAGTGGGCCAAGAACCAGATTTGTTTGCCCTGCCACACCCCCCACAATGCCATCGTGAGGGACTCGACCGGAGCCGTGCTCTCCGGTCCGCTGTGGAACCACACCCTGTCTACCGCCACCTACACCCTCTACCTCGATCAATCCGGGGCGGGCGTGACCGGCAAGGTGGACACCAACTCGATCCTCTGCCTGAGCTGCCATGACGGCACCGTCGCCGTGGATAGCTTCGGCGGCGGCCAAGGCGTCCAGCAGTTGACCGGCGGACTGATCGGAACCGATCTGTCCGACGATCACCCGATCGGCGAATACGCCATCTGGCCGACTCCGAATCCCAGCTACATGGTGGATCCGGCGTTGCGCGACGCGCAGCACATCATGGCCCTGCGTCCGATGGCCGATGGCCGTCTGTCCGTGGGTTGCACGAGCTGCCACGAGCCGCACAACCGCAAGAACACCGACCACATGCTGTGGGTGCAGAACTCCGGCACCGCCACGACCGTCGATGGTCGTACGGTTTCCGGCTCGGCTTTGTGCTTGAACTGCCACAAGAAGTGATTGAAAACACCGCCGCCGGGTGCGGATCCGCTTGTCGCGGACGCACCCGGCGGACGGCTACCAAACGTTCGTGGACAACTTCTGCTGTGCCGTCCCGTCCGTCCGTTCCATCGTAACGACGACGGCCTCCAGAGTGAAATGTCCCCCCGCGACGCGGTTTCCCCGCCCACTCATCCCTCGGGCCCCCCAGCGAGTAATCCGACGATGATCCGAATCTCCAAAACCCTCTTGCCGATTCTCCTGGCAACCGTGCTAATCGGCGGTTGCGCCACAAACAAGAAGGACCAGCCCACCACCAAGCCGTACGCCTTCTGGCCCCAGTACCCCGATGAGCCGCGAGTGCAGTTCATCGCCAGCTACGATGCCAGCAGCGACATCGCCCCGCAAAAAAGCAAGATGGATCAGTTGATCTTCGGCAAGGAGCCCGAGGAATCGGCGGCGGTGAAAAAGCCGTACGGCGTGAAGATGTGGAACGGGCGCATCTACCTGTGCGACCTGCGGGCCTCGTCGATCATGATCCTTGACCTGCGAAAGCAGCAGACGTTGATCATGGGTCGCGGCGGCACCGATCCGCTGCTTCGCCCCAGCGACATCACCATCAGCGCCGACGGCTACAAATACGTCGCCGACAACGCCCGCGAACGCGTCTTCGTCTTCGACCCGGACGACCGATACGTCACCAGCTTCGGCGCCGACATGAAACCCGTCGGAATCGCCACCGCAGGCGATGAACTCTACGTCTGCGACTTCAAATCCCAACGCGTACTCGTCCTCAATCGCCATAACGGGACCCTCCTGCGAACCATCGGTCAGCCCGGCGGCGATCCCGGCCAATTCATCCGCCCGCTGGGCATCGCCGTCGATGCCGATGGGAACATCTACGTCGCCGACGTGATGACCTGCCGAATCCAGAAATTCTCCCCTGACGGAAAACTCCTCCTCAACTTCGGAACCATCTCGGCCAACACCGGCGGGCTGGTCCGGCCCAAGCAGATCGCCGTGGACCGCGAGGGGCTGCTCTACGTCGTCGATGCCGCCTTCCAGAACGTCCAGATTTTCGATCAGCAGGGACGGGTCCTCACGTTCTTCGGTTCCCCCGGCGAACATCCCGGGGCGATGAATCTCCCGGCCGGAATCTCCGTCCATGAAGGCGATCTCGATCTGTTCAAGAAGTTGATCCATCCTTCGTTCCAGGCCGAGCGGCTGATCCTCGTGACCAACCAGTTCGGCGACAACAAGGTCTCGGTCTACGCCTTCGGGCATCCCAAGCCCGGGGCCAGCATGGCCGATTTCGCCGCCAGCCGCGGCGTGGTTCCCACCGGCACCATGGATCCGTCCAAGCTCCCGGGAAAGGGACCGACCACCGGCTCGACCTCGGCGCCATCCGATCCCGATTCTCCGGTTCCCGGCAACGACGCCGCCCCAACGCCAACCCTCCAGCCCGGCAGGTAGAGTGTGGCCATGATCCGGCATCCGACCAATCCAACGTGCCGGAACGGACGTTGGCAGCGAAGATTGTGTCTGCTCCTGACGCTCGGTTTTTTCTGGACCGCCGTGGCCGTGATCCTCTCAGGCGGATGCGCCGCCGAACGTCGTTACAAGGTACTCAGCTTCTTTTTCGATGGCGTGCCCGACCCCAACGCCCCGCCCGGCGCCGGCACCGGCGATGAAGGCTCGGGGACCGGTGCCGGCGGCTCGCCAAAACTGCTGGCGGTGGTTCACAAACCGTATCTCGAAAACAAGTGCGACGCCTGCCACCAACAGGCCCGCGGAACCTACGAGTCATTCTCCAAGGCCGATCCCAAGGTCTGTCTGAACTGCCACGCCAACGTCGTGCGCCAATACCCGGTCATGCACGGCCCTGTCGTCGCCGTCGAATGCCTCTGGTGCCACACGCCGCACGAATCCTCGGTGCCCCATCTGCTTAAGGAGTCGTCCCCCGGGGTCTGCCGTCAATGCCATGAGCGCGATATGATGAGCCCGCGGCCACCGGACCATCTCACCGACCGCAATTGCCTCGACTGCCATTCCGGCCACGGCGGATCCCAGCGCTTCATGCTCTTCGCATCCGTCCCCGCCGCGCCCGCCGCAACGCAATCCGATGCCGGAGCGCAGCCATGAAGCGCCGCCCGCGATGCTCGGCAATCGCGCTGGCATCGCTCGCCGCTGCGCTTTTCGCCGCGACCTCGACCGCCCGGGCCCAGGATGGCGGACCGGTCATCATCGGCACGCGGCGCCAGACCCAGCCGTTCACTCTCAACATCGTCCGCGCCGCCGCCGAGGTCGAATACACCCTCAACCAGTCCAACGTCACCCCCGCCGGCTCGATCGCCAACCGCTTCAGCGAAAACCGCATCGAAGAAACCTTCACCCTCGCGGCGGTCGGGTCGATCATCCATCCCAATTTCGTGGACCTCAAGCTCGAAGGCACCTTCGGCTTGCAGCAGATATGGGACGACAATAACGGCCAGAAGGAGTTTCAGAACGGCATCCTGGGCGAGTACGACGTGTCGGCCACCATCCTGCGAAAAGAGATCGCGCCGCTGACGCTCTACAGCCGGCGCACGCAGGAATACATCTCGCGCCAGTTCGGCCCCACCGTCGAGTCGATCCTCATGACCACGGGTGCCATCTGGGACATCCGATCGCAAAAAATCCCCACCCGCTTCGAAGCCTATCGCCTGGATGAAACCCAAACGGCCAACGATCAGACCGCCGACTTCGACTTATCGCAGAACACCTTCACCTGGCACAGCGACACCCGCCCCACGCCGGCCCACACGATCAACTGGGATTACGCCTTCAACAACGTCCACGAATCCAGCGGATTGGGAAATGGTTCGAACTTCAATAGCCACGATGCCTCACTCTCCCATGTCTGGCAGTTCGGCAAAGCGCTTCAGAATGACCTGACCTCGAGTTTCAGCTACTTCAACCAGTCGGGCACCTTCGACATCGACCGCGTTTTGTTCAACGAAGTGCTGCGATTTCGCCATAGTGAATCGTTCGAGACGCGCTACCAGTACACGCTGAACAAGAACCAGTACAACATCAGCGACGAGTTCATCAACCGCCTGGAGGCCGGGTTTCTGCACCGGCTCTACAAGAGCCTGGTGACGACCGGGCGCACCGGCGTGCAGTGGATCGACCGCACCCCCGACGGCGACACCTTCGAGTACTATGGCGACTTGAACTTCGACTATACGAAAAAAGTTCCGCGCGGGACCTTCAACGCCCTGCTCACCCTTGCCGGCGACGTCCAGAACAACGATGCCTCCTCCGGTGCGGTGCAGATCGCCAATCGACCCGAAACCTTCCTCGACCCCCAGCCGATCATCATTCCCGGCAACGCCATCGTTCCCGCCAGCGTCCTGGTCACCGATCCTTCCGGCCTGATCGTCTTCACCCAGGGGACCGATTATCTGCTCACCACCTTCCCCGACCGGGTGCAGCTCAACCGCATCATCGGATCCCGCCTGGCCGATGGGCAGTCGATCCTCGTCTCCTACCAACTGCTCCCCCAGGCCCAGAACACCACCGTCACCGGCGATGTCTCCTTCGGCGTGCGCTACACCCTCGATGAAGGCATCTTCAAGGGCCTGTCGGTCTACGCCCGCTACGCCACCCAGGCTCAGAATATCGACTCCCCCGTCCCCTCGACCCTGCTCGAAAACTCCTACTCCGACTATCTTATCGGCGCTGAATACCACATCGGCGCGCTCACCCTGGGCGCCGAGCAACAGTGGCACGACAGCACCATCTACCCCTTCGACGCATCCCGCCTGTGGGCCCGCTACACCAAACGCCTGACCTTCGACACCACCTTCAACGTCAATTCCGCCTACACCATCATCCAATATCCCGAGGGCGACAATCGCGTCGATCTGTTCACCACGTCGGTGCAGATCGACCAGCGATTCAGCCGCCGGCTCTATGCCTCGCTGACCCTGCTCTATCGCTACGAGGACGACCGCTTCCAGGGCGTGGTCCGCGGCCTCGAGGAACACCTCGAAGTCCGCTGGACCTATCGCCAGACCAGCGCCTACGTCAACCTGCGCAATTCCAACCTCGACGGCGACACCCAGGACAGCAACTTCCAGTTCGTCCAGGTCGGCGTCAGAAGGGAGTTTTAACCCATGAAACCGCGTCAATCTCAACGGCCTTTCTCGCGGATCGCCATCGCCTTGCTGCTGGTGAGCGCCGGAGTGGTCCTCATCGGCTGTGGCCGCAAGGCCGGGGTGATTTTCCCGCCGGCCCAAGCGGCCCTGCTCTGGCCGGCGCCCCCCGAGGCGGCTCGAATCCGATACGTCGGGTCCATCAGCGGACAGGCCGACCTCAAGGCCCCCGTCTCCGGCTTACAGGCCATGGGCGAAGGACTTTTCGGTAAGTCCCCCACCCGGTCCATGCTCTCGCCCTACGCCGTCTGCACCGATGATGGCGATCGCCTGTTTGTCACCGACACCAACGCCCAGGTCGTCCACGTCTTCGACTTGAGCAACCGTCTGTACGCCGCCTGGCAGCCGGCCAAGGACCGGCGATTTTCACAACCCGTCGGACTCGCCTGGGATGGCCATGAACGCAACCTCTACGTCTCGGATTCCGTCGATCAGCGCATCCATGTCTTTTCCGACAACGGAACCCAGATAAGCCTGATCGGACAAGGCGAGCTCACCCGCCCGGCGGGCCTGGCGTTTGACCCCACCAGCCGCCGACTTTTCGTCGCCGACACCGGTGCCCACCAGGTCGTCGTCTTCGCAGCTGATGGCCACGTCATCAAACGCCTCGGCGGCCGCGGAATCGCCCTGGGCCAATTCAACTTCCCCACCAACGTGGCCCTCGATCACCACGGACGCCTCTACGTCTCGGATTCACTGAACTTCCGCGTCCAGCAGTTCGATGCGGACCTCTCGCCGCTGCGCCAGTTCGGCAAGAAGGGCGATCTGCCGGGGTATTTCAGCCAGCCCAAGGGGATCGCCACCGATTCGCGGGATCATCTGTACGTGGTCGATGCCAACTTCGAGACCGTCCAGATTTTCAACCCCGACGGACGACTGCTGCTGGACTTCGGACACGAGGGGCGCGGCCCGGGCGAGTTCTGGCTCCCCGCTGGAATCTTCATCGACCGCGCTGACCGCGTCTGGCTGGCCGATACCTACAACAGGCGAGTCCAGGTTTTCGACTTCCTTAAGGAGCCTACGCCATGACAACAAGCACAAGAATGCCATCCCGATCCGCCTCCCCCGCGCGCCCCGGCACCGCCGCCGCGCGCCGCTGCGCCGTCGCCGTCATCTTCGCCTCCACCCTCCTCGCCTCGGCCGCCTTCGCCCAGGACGCCGGGGGAATCCTGACCTCGGCGCACAACCTCTCGGCCGCCGGCGGTGCCCAGGTCCGAGCCGTCAGCGAGGCCGAAGTCTGCATCTTCTGTCACACCCCCCACGGCTCGGCCCCCATCCAGCCCCTGTGGAACCGCCACGTCCCCGTCAACGCCTACACCGTTTACTCCAGCTCTTCTCTCGACGCCATCCCAGGCCAACCCACCGGGTCGTCCAAGCTCTGCCTCTCCTGCCACGATGGCACCATCGCCCTCGGATCCGTCCTCTCCCGCGGTCAGACCGTCGCCATGGCAGGCGGGATCACCACGCTGCCGCCGGGACAGAACAACCTCGGCACCGACCTGTCCGACGATCACCCCGTCAGTTTCCGCTACGACGCGGCCCTGGCCGCGCGCGACACCAAGCTCAAGGACCCCGGCAATCTCGGCTCCTCCGTCAAACTCGACATGCGCCGCGAACTTCAATGCACTTCGTGTCACGATGCCCACAATAACCAGTTCGGAAAGTTTCTGGTGATGGACAACTCGGCCTCTCAGCTCTGCAACACCTGCCACAGCCGGACTAACGCCGGGATCCCCGGCCACGTCCAATGCGCGTCCTGTCATAAGCCGCATACCGCCCCCAGCGGACCGTTTCTTCTCACCGGGCAAACCGTCAGCGCCACCTGCCTCTCCTGCCACTCCGGACAAGCCGCAAGACCCGCCGGGGCCAACATCGCCGCCGACCTGAACAAGCTCAGCCGGCACGACACCAATCCCTCGGTCCGCATTCCACCGACCCCCGCCGACGTCACCTGCAATGACTGCCACGAACCTCATACCATGCAGGCGATGACCGCCCAGCCCCCGTTCATTTCCCCCCGGCTCGGTCAGGTCGCCGGTCTCAATGCCTCGGGCGCGGTGATCCCCCGCGCCCAGTACGAATTCGAAGTCTGCTTCAAATGTCACGCCGCCGGCGCTGCCACTCCGGCCCGAATTTCCCGCCAGGTCAGCCAGACCGATACGCGCCTGGAGTTCTCCCCCTCGGCCATCTCCTTCCATCCCGTCGAGGCCCACGGCAAGAGTACCGATGTTCCCAGCCTCCGCCCGCCCATGACGACCTCGAGCCTCATCTACTGCACGAGCTGCCACGCATCCGACAGCGGCAAGTCCGCCGGCGGCGCCGGCGCTGCCGGTGCCCACGGATCCAATGTCGTGCCCCTGCTGCTGTCCCGATACGACACCGTCGATTTCACCTCCGAGAGCGCCAACGCCTACGCCTTGTGCTATCGCTGCCACGATCGCAGCAGCATTCTCGCCAACCAGTCATTCCGCTATCACAAGAAGCACGTCGTCGGTGCCCGCACCCCGTGTTCGGTCTGCCACGACGCCCACGGCATCTCCTCGGCCCAGGGCACCGCCACCCGCAACGCCCACCTGATTAACTTCGACATCGGCGTGGTCCAGCCCGACCCGGTGACTCACCGCCTCGAATACGTCTCCCAAGGCCCCCGCCGTGGAGCGTGCTATCTAACCTGCCATGGGAAGCGGCATTCGCCGAAGTCGTATTAGTGGACGACAGGGTGAGGGGGTGAGGGGGTGAGGGGGTGAGGGGGTGAGGGGGTGAGGGGGTGAGGGGGTGAGGGCGACAGTGGCAAAGGGCGAGAACGTGAAAAGCGTTTTGGTGCCTTGTCACCCCTCACCTTGTCACCCCATCACCTCATCACCCCATCACCCATCACCCCTCTCTCGCATTCAACTCGACAGGCAGATATCCTCTCCGCCGTGACCAACTCAGACGCCCAGGGGATTCCAGCCGGTCGGTTGCCGGTGGTCGCTAACGGCCACGAGGTCGGGCATCACCGGGTCGTTTGGGCGATCGTCATCGCGGCCTTGATCCTCCAGTACGCGCTGTTCCGCCAGTACGTCATCCGCGACATCGCCTGGGGTTGGCCGTTGTTCGCCGACCAGGGCCAATACTTGATGAGCGGCTACACGACGTATCAGACGGTCGTGGACGATGGCCTTCCGTCGGGGATTTGGCGCGGATTAACGATGCGCTATCCGCAATCGCTGACCATGCCGGTGCAGGCGGCCGGTGCGTTTGTGCTGCTCGGTCCGAACCGGCTGGCGGCGTTGACGTTGAACTTCGCGTATTTCGCGGTATTTCAGATCACGTTGGTCGCGGTGCTGCTGTGGCTGACCCGGCGCGGATCGGCGGCGCTGATCGGGCTGGGGTTGCTGCTGACGACGGCCACGCCGTTCATGTGGGCCGGCGGATTGAGCGACTTTCGGACCGACTTCATGGCCCTGTGCCTGTTCGGCACGTTCATCGCGCTGGTGCTGCGCTCGGAACTGTTTTTCCGCTGGCGCTGGTCGCTCGCCGCCGGTGCCGTGGCGCTGTGGCTGACGCTCATGCGCTACATCGTGCTGGCCTACTTCATTCCCATCCTGGGAACGATGTTCGTGCTGTTCCTGGCGATCGCCTGGAAAAGCCGCGCCAACCCGCGCCGGCGCCAAGATGCGATTCGCCGAGCGTCGGGAGTGATGTTGACCTCGCTGCTCATTTCGCTGTCCATCATCGCCATCCTCTTTTCGTTCGATTCGATTCAGCGTTACTACGGTTGGGGCCATGCCCTGGGTCCGGAAAAGCACTGGCGGGCGGCGGAACTCAATCTCTCGGGCCTGTGGGATCACATCCAGTATTACCCGGTGTCGGTCTGGAAGGACCACCTCGGACCGGCATTTCTGATTCTCTCGGCCGCTCTGCTGCTGGCGTCGCTGGTGAAAAGAGTTCTACACGTGACACCGCCAACTCCGCCGGGGGCGGCTGGGCTGCACGGGACGTCCTGGGATTCGCCAACCCAGCCGGGGACGGCTGGGCGACAGGGTATTTTCATTGGATTGTGCCTGCTATTCCCCTACCTGGTGTTGACATCGGACATGGCCAAGAGCCCGGTGGTGGGAGACATCCTTGTGCCCGGGGTGGTCTGGTGCATCACCTTGTGGATTGTCTGGCTTGCGGGGATAGATCGCCGGCGCGCCGGTGCGATGCAGCGGCCGTGGATCCGTCGGGGCATGGCGGGGATCGCGCTGCTGACGGGCATGGCGCTCACCGCCAATCGACAGACGACGCCCAGCCCGCTGCGAAAATCCGCCGACGATGGACGCGCCGTCATGCGCATGTACGACGACCTCATCGGCTACACCCGGAAGATGAATTGGACGGCACCGCGGGTGAGCATCGACACCAACGCCCATTTTTTCTCGGCGATGCTGCTGAATCTCGTCGCCTTCGAGCGCGATGGGCGAATGCTCCACGCCACTGCGGCGCTGGGCCAAACCCTGGCCCAAATCCCGCCGGATGAAGTCTTCGCCCGGCTGCGCAACAGCGATTTGGCGCTGCTGACGAAGGAAAACCGCGCGCCGGTTCCGCCGTTCCCGTTCGATCAGGAGATGGCGCAGCTGCGCCCGCGGCTGCTGGAATCGGCGTATCAAGGGTTCGAGCCGATTGGGGAGTATTCGTATTACGGCAGGGACATGATCCTTTTCGCCCGGGCTGCCCCGGTTGCCACGCCGATGGAGGTTCGGGGAGAATCCGGCGGCTGGATCACCCGCGATGGACTGACGATCACAATCGACTCCGACGCGCTGCGGCAGCACGAATCGATCGTGCTGCGGGGCGCTTTTAACCCCGAGTGGCTGCCCCGCACGCCCAAGCCGGCGGCCACGATCGCCGCGGGCGGCGACCCAACGCCGGTGCAACTGCCGGCCACGATCGAAGCCGACGGCGGGCAATACACCGTTCGCATCGAGCTGATTCCCCAGGCGATCCCCGCCTCGGGACCTGCGAAGATCCGCCTGACGTTCGACGCCTTTTTCGTCCCCCGCGAACTCGGCATCGGCCCCGACGACCGTGAGCTGGTGCTGAAGATGCCCAGCGAGATCACCGCATACAAACGTCGCAGGCCGGCGGCTACTTCCCCTTGATGCGCTGGACCTGATCCTTGGCCGCTTTCACTACCGCATCGACGGTGAAGCCGAACTTCTTGATCACGTCCTTCAACGGGGCGCTGGCACCGAACGACTTCATGCCGATCGTCGCCCCGTCGATCCCGACGTAACGCTCCCAGCCGAAGGTGCTGCCCAGCTCGACACTCACGCGCGCCCGGATCGACGGCGGCAAGACCTCATTGCGGTAGCGCTCGTCCTGGCTCTCGAACAGTTCCCAGCTCGGCATCGACACCACGCGGGCCGGTATCCCGTCGGCCTTGAGCTTCTCGAACGCTTCGAGGCACAGCGGCACTTCCGAGCCGGTGCCGATAAGGATCACCGCCGGGTCGGCACCGTCGGCGGCATCGGCCAGCACGTACGCGCCCTTTTGCGCGCCCGCCGCCGGGGCGTACTTGCTCCGGTCGATCGTCGGCACCGACTGTCGCGTGAGCACCAGGCAGACGGGGTGATGGCGGATCGGCATGATCACCTTCCAGGCCTCGACAATCTCGTTGGCGTCGGCGGGCCGGATCGTGATCAGCCCGGGGATCGCCCGCAGACTCGCCAGATGTTCCACCGGCTGGTGGGTCGGGCCGTCTTCCCCGACGCCGATCGAGTCGTGCGTGAACACATGCAGTGCCGGGATCTCCATGATGGCGCTAAGCCGGATGGCGGGTCGGCCAAAGTCGCTGAAGACAAAGAACCCGGCGCCGAAGGCGCGGACCTTGCTCAGCGACATGCCACTGACGATCGCCCCCATCGCCAGCTCGCGCACGCCGAAGTGGAAGTTGCGCCCGGCCCAGCCGAACCGCTCGGTGGCGTGGGAGTTGCCGTGGGAATCGGTCCCGCCGGTCTTGGGCGTCAGCGACGGCGGGCCGAAGTCGCCGGCGCCGTCGAAGGTGAGCCGGGTCTTGGTGGACGGGGCCAGGTCGGCGGCGCCACCGATAAGCCAGGGAACGTGTTTGGCGATGGCGTTGAGGACCTTGCCCGAGGCCTCGCGCCCGGCCATGCCCTTGGGATCGGCCGGGAACGTCGGCAGATCGGCGTCCCAACCCTCGGGCAACTGCCGATGCTGCATCTGCATCAGTTGCCGGGCCAGGTCGGGGAACTGCTTTTCGTATTCTTCGAAGCGGCTCATCCACTGGTTTCGTAGCTGCCCGCCGCGCTGGCCGATTCCCGATTGATAGTGTTCGATCACCCCGTCGGGGACGAAAAATTTCTTCTCCGGCGGAAACCCGTAATTCCGCTTGGCCCCTTCGATCTCCTTTTCGCCCAGCGGCTCGCCGTGGGCGCTGTGGCTGTCCTGCTTGGTCGGAGCGCCCCAGCCGATGTGCGAATCGACGATGATCAAGGTCGGCCGGTGTGAAGTCTGGGCGAAGACCTCGAAGGCCCGCTCGAGCATCTCAAGGTCGTTGGCATCGCCCACCCGGGTCACGTTCCATCCATAGGCAATGAATCGCGTGGCTACATCATCGGAAAACGCCAGCGAGGTTTTCCCCTCGATCGTGATGCAGTTGTTGTCGTAAATCCAGCAGAGATTGTCGAGCTTGAGGTGCCCGGCCAGCGACGCGGCCTCGCTCGAGGCGCCTTCCATCATGCAGCCGTCGCCGCCGATGGCGTAGACGTTGTAGTTGAACATCTCCAGCCCCGGGCGGTTGTAGGTTGCGCCCAGCCATTTTCCCGCGATCGCCATCCCCACCGAGTTGGCGTATCCCTGGCCCAGCGGGCCGGTGGTCGTCTCGACTCCACTGGTCCAGCGATATTCCGGATGACCGGGGCACTTGCTGCCGAGCTGGCGGAATTTCTTGATCTCCTCCAGCGGCACGCTCAGTTCCCCGACGGTCTCGTACTTGCGATTCACCGCCTTGACCTGCGTCAGGTAGAGCATCGAATACAGCAGCATCGAAGCATGCCCGGCCGACAACACGAAGCGGTCGCGGTTGGGCCAGATCGGATCGTTGGGATCGAATCGCAGATGATGCTGCCACAACTGATAGGTCACCGGCGCCAGGGCCATGGGCGTACCCGGATGCCCGGAATTGGCCGCCTGCACCGCATCCATCGACAAACAACGGATCGTATCGATGGCGGCCTTGACGACGGGATCATTGGACTTCATGGATTCGCTCGATAAAAAAACTGGCCCCTTCGACGACGCTCACTGGGCTTGCCCACACCACGCACCGGCGCTGAAGCGGGCCACGTACAGGCACTTTCGGATATCCCGGCGATCTTGGCAAGCGCGCGACGGTCGAATCGGCGCGACGCCGACGGTATACTCCCCGGCGTCGATGGACACACCGAGAAAAATTCTGATTGTGCAGCCCAACTGGGTCGGGGATGCGGTCATGGCCACGCCCGCCCTGCGGGCCTTGCGCGAACTCTATCCCCAGGCCCACATCGGCTACCTGATGCGTCGATACGTCAAGCCGATCTTTACCGGCATGCCCTGGGCCGACCGCCTGATCACCTACCGCACGGGCAAGGAGCGATCCAGAACCGGCAAGAATCTTTTCGATCTGGCCGGGCGGCTGCGGGCCGCGAAGTTCGACATGGCCATCTTGATGCCCAACAGTTTTCGAGCGGCCTTGATCTGCAAGATGGCCGGCATCGACCGCGTCGTTGGCTATGACCGCGACGGACGGAGTTTTCTGCTGTCGGACAAGCTGCTGCCGATCAAGGAGCGCGGCAAGTTCATCCCCACCCCCATCGTCAAGACGTATATGGGCCTGGCCCATTACCTGGGCTCGCGCCATCGGGATATGACGATGCGACTGTTCGTGACCGACGCCGAGCGTCGGGCGGCCAGAGCGGTGTTCGAGCGGGCCGGGCTGGATTTACAAATTGAGCATCCCGGCGCCCGCGGCGCAGCGCCGCTGATCCTGCTGAACCCCGGCGCCCAATACGGGGCCGCCAAATGCTGGCTGCCCGAGTATTTCGCCGAGTTGGGCGACAAGCTCGTCAACGACCTCGGGGCCACGGTCCTGCTCAGCGGCACGCCGCGAGAGCGGGGCATTCTGCAAACGATCCGCGGCCACATGCGCCGGCCGGCGGTCGATCTATCCACTTGCGGGATGAGCCTAGGGGCGCTGAAGGAAGTGGTCCGGCGCTGCGACCTGATGATTACCAACGATACCGGCCCGCGCCACATCGCCGCGGCGTTTGACGTTCCGGTCGTGACCATTTTCGGCCCCACCCACCCGGAGTGGACGGAGATCGACTTTGCCCGCGAGCGCAAGGTCGCGGTGAAGGTCTTCTGTGGCCCGTGTCAGAAGAAGACCTGCCCGCTGGACCACCGCTGCATGACGCGGCTGACGCCGAATCTGGTGTATGCCGCCGCAACCGAACTGCTGAGCGCGCCGTCGGCCTCGGTATAGATCATTTCGACATAGATCACTTCGACCGACACACCCGCCGGATGGGATTATTTCCTAAGATTCGCCGCAAGTCCGGCCCGGGCGCTTGATTGTGCGCCCGGTTCAGTAGAATGCGGCGGCCCCGGGACGCGATTGTCGCGTCATTTTTCGGGCCGTTTCGCCACTTTAACCCGCGAGAGTCATTCATGCAGGTCAAGCTCAGTAACGGTCGAATCCTTCCCATCGAAATGCACAAGGTCCGCATCGTCCAGAAAACGACGCTGCCGAACATCGAGCAGCGCCTGCGGGCCATCGACGACGCCGGCTATAACACGTTTCTGCTCCGCACCCGCGACGTGTTTATCGACATGCTCACCGACTCGGGCACCAACGCCATGAGCGACAACCAGTTGGCCGCCATGATGGTCGCCGACGACGCCTATGCCGGCGGCGAGAGCTATTACAGACTCGTCGATGCCTGCCGCGAGGTGCTGGGCTTCGAGCTGTGCCTGCCCGTGCATCAGGGCCGCGCCGCCGAGCATCTGCTGGCCAAGGTCCTCGTCAAGCCGGGCGACCAGGTGTTGATGAACTATCACTTCACCACCACCAAGGCCCATTTCGAGCTGCAAGGCGGCGTCGTCCACGAGATCTACTGCGACGGTGCCCTGGACACCACCAGCACCAACCCCTTCAAGGGAAATCTCGACCTGGGCAAGTTCAAGAACCTCATCGCCCAGCACGGAGCGAAAAAAATCAGCTTCGTGCGGATGGAATGCACCACGAACTTGATCGGCGGTCAGCCATTCTCGATGGCCAATCTCGCCGAAGTCGCGGCTATGGCTCGCAAGCACGGCATCCCGGTGATAATCGACACTTCGCTGGTGAGCGAAAACGCCTACTTCATCAAACGCCGCGAAAAGGGGTATGCCGAAAAGTCGATCATCGAAATCATCCGCGAGATGATGAGCCATTGCGATTTGACCTACATGTCCGGGCGCAAAAGCACCAGCGTTCGCGGCGGGCTGATCGCTACTAACAACAAGGACTACTTCATCAAGATCCGCGAATGGCTGCCGGTTTACGAAGGGTTCCAGACCTACGGCGGGATGAGCAGCAAGGAAGTCGAGGCGATGGCCGTGGGGATGCGCGAGATGTGTGACTACGAGGTCGCCAGTTCCAGCGCCGATCTGATCCAGTATTTCGTCGATGAGATGGTCGCGGTGGGACTGCCCGCGGTCACCCCCGCCGGCGGACTCGCCGGGCATGTCGATGCGATGAAGTTCCTGCCCCACATCCCGCAGAGTCAGTATCCCGCCGGCTGTCTAGCCGCGGCGATCTACCTGGTGTCGGGCGCGCGGCCGATGGAACGCGGAACGGTGAGCATGGACCGCGACAAGGACGGCAACGACGTCTTTTCCGACATCGAGCTGGCCCGCTGCGCCGTCCCCCGGCGCGTCTACTCGATTTCGCATATCGATTACGTCGTGGACCGGATCAAATGGCTCTACGCACACCGCGAACTCGTCGGGGGACTCAAGTTCGTCGAAGAACCGCCCGTGCTGCGGTTCTTCTTCGGGCGATTGGCGCCCCTGACCGACTGGAGCCGAAAGCTCGCCGATGCGTTCAAGGCCGATTTCGGCGAGACTTTCTAGTGCTTTGTCAACAGGTGACGTTAGGGTTCACTGTCTCGATTGTGCCAATGAAAGCGGGCCGGAAACAAACACTTGATCCGAAAACGAAACGCTGACAAAGCACTAGTCCCGTGCGAACAACCGCATCGACGATCGCTCGTCGATGCGCCGCTGCCCGGACCGGAGCAGACGAATGCCCGATGAATTTACCATCGCCGGCTCGCTTTCCCATCCGTGTTTCGACAAGGCACTGGTAATCGGCTACGGCAATCCTATGCGCGGCGACGATGGCATCGGCTGGCGGGCAATCGAGGCGTTGGGTGGCCAGGTCGATCCCGCCGCGGTGCGACTGGAGACCTGCCATCAGCTCACCCCCGAGTGGTCCGATCCGATCTCGCGGGCGCGGCGGGTGATCTTCATCGACGCCGCCTGCGACGCCGCGCCCGGCGACGTGCGATGCCGGACGCTGTCGCCAGTGGCCGAAGGGCATCCACAGACCCATCGCTGCGATCCGGCATGGCTGCTGGCGTGCGCTGTTGAACTATTCGGGCGATGCCCGCCGGCGCATCTGCTGACCGTCGGCGGCGAGGATTTCTCGCTGCGCGAAGACCTTTCGGCCACGGTCGCATCGGCGCTGCCACGAATCGTCGCCCGCGTGCAGGCGTTGCTCGAGGCGGACGAGGCCGAAGCGCCGCCGGTAAAGCCCGTTGTGCCGGAGATCGATCGTGCATGAGATGTCGCTCATCGAGAGCGTACTCGAGACAATCCGGCGTCACGCGCCGGCTTCGGCGCGGGTCCTGTCCGTCAAGCTCGAGGCCGGCGCGCTGCTCGGGGTCGATCCCCAAGCCATGCAATGGGCCTGGCAGGCGGCTACGGTCGATGGGTTTTGCCACGGGGCACGGCTGGACCTGACGTTGCTACCGTGGTCGCTGACGTGCGACTCCTGTGGCCGTGTCTGGACCGATCCCGACCCGTATTCCCCGTGCCCATGCGGCGGCGCTGCCCTTCCGCGGGGAACGGCCGAAATGCGATTGGTCAGCTTTGAAATCGACGATTGAAAATTAGCCCCGGCGAGATGCGCCGGCGGGAACCGATTGGAGACGCCATGCAAGTGACGGTGATCGAAAACGTGATGAAGCTGAACGACGAGATCGCGGCGATGAACCGCGCCAAGCTGTCGGGGGCCGGAATCTTCACCGTGGATTTGATCGGCGCGCCCGGGTCCGGCAAGACCGCCCTGCTCGAGGCGACGCTCCCGCGCCTCACCCAGCGGAAACAGCGCTGCGCCGTGATCGTCGGAGACCTCGCCACCCAGCGCGACGCCGACCGAATGGCAAAATTCTGCCCCCAGGTCGTGCAGATCAATACCGGCAAGGGCTGCCACCTCGAGGCCAACCACGTCCACCAGGGCCTCGAGCGCCTGGACCTCGCGGCGATCGATGTGCTTTTCATCGAGAACGTCGGCAACCTCATCTGCCCGGTCGGATTCGACCTGGGCCAAGATGTGAAAGTGGGCGTGTTCAGCATCAGCGGCGGCGACGACAAAGCGGCCAAGCACCCCCACCTCGTCGTGGCGGCGGGTCTGCTGCTGCTGACCAAGACCGACCTGCTGCCGCATTGCCCGTTCGACATGGACCTCTTCCGCGCCGACATCGCCCGCCTGAATCCCACCGTCAACCTCCTGCGCCTAAGCCCGCGCACCGGTGAAGGTCTGGACGCCTGGATCGACTTCCTGCTCGCCCCCCGCGCCGCGAAGTAGTCGCTCGCGAGAACAAGACGAAAAAGAGAACAAGAAAAGCGGGCGGCCCCGGGCTACAAGACCCGACCGCCGCCGCCAAGTCGTCGAACGGGTCAGCGATCTTGACCCGCGACAGGGCACATCGCCGAAAAAGGGGACGCGCTTCTTTTTTCACATGATAATAGAGTTGCACTATTATTATTACCTTTTCGTTGACTATACTATCGAAAAATGGTCGCGCATGTTGAAAAAGAAGCGCGTCCCCTTTTTTCGTTGCGGATAATTTTTATACCCCGCCGCGGCGATCAGACCGCGTAGCATGGTGCGTTCGAGCGAGATACGATATTGTTCTCCGGCGAATCGAGGCCCCGACGGCGCGCCGGCCCGCGCCTCGGCGGGCTTTTCCTAATCCGAAGGATTGTTGCCAATGCACCCGTTCGCCCGATCTGTTCTGGGAATTATCAGCATCGTTGCCGTTTTCCTGCTGCCCTCCACCCCGGCCCGGGGACAGGCCGCCAAGCCCCCGGCGATTGTCAAGCCCCCGGCCAACGCCCGCGACGCCGCCCCGTCGGCCCCGGCGCCTCGGATCGCCACCACGACCTCCCGGCCCGCAACCGCGCCCGCGGCGCCGGCGCCGGCGGCCGCCAAGGTCTCGATGGCCGCTGAGATCGTCGCCAAAATCCGCGCTGCCAAGTCGATCGGCTACATCCTGATCGCCATGTCCATCATCGGACTTGGTTTTGCGCTCGAGCGACTGGCGCATCTGCGGCGAAAATTATTCTGCCCGCCCGGACTCGCCGACGAGGTACTCGAGGCATTGCTCGCATCGGATATCGCCCGGGCGACCACGGCCTGCGACCGCCATCCCAGCCTGCTTGCCGATGTCTGCCGATCGATCATCAAGCACCGACAGTTCCCCTTTGCCGACATCGCCGCTGTCGCCGGAGACGTGGCCGACCGGGAGTTGCGACAGCAAATGCAGAAGTCGTATCCCATGGCCGTCGTGGCGACGCTGGCTCCGTTGCTGGGGCTGCTGGGAACGGTGATCGGAATGATCAACTCTTTCGAGGCCGTCGCGTTGGCCGGCGCCATGGGCGATCCGTCGGTGATGGCCGCCGACATCTCCTTCGCGTTGATCACCACCGCCATGGGGTTGATCGTCGCGGCCCCGAATCTGGCGCTCTACCATATCTTTCGGATGAGGACCAACAATCTGGCAACCTTGTTGGACGAGCAAACGAGCGAGTTGATCAGCGAGCTTCAGCTCCGTCGGATGGCCGGCCGATCGGTCCCGGGCAGCGCGCCCGCCGGCGGAACGGAGGCCGTCCATGCGTAGACGCCGCGGCGACGATGACGACATCGCCATCGACATGACCCCCATGATCGATTGCGTATTCCTGCTGCTGATCTTTTTCCTGGTCGCCACCACCCTCAAGAAGCTGGACCGCGAGTTGGCCGTCGAGCTTCCCAACGCCGCCATGGCGACCCAGACCAAGCTCGATTCCTCGACGCTGGTGATCGGCCTGGACGCTCAGGGCCAGATGTATCTCAATGCCGAGCCGGTAACGATCGAGGCGTTTCTGGGCGCCCTGCGTAGCGCCGCCGAGCAGAACCCCGATACCCGCATCCGCATCGACGCCGATCGAAAGACCCCTTACGACGCGATCGTCCATGTGATGGATCAGTGCATGTTCTGGGATCTGCGGAACATCGGATTCCATATCCGCCGCGGATCCGGCGAGATGACCGGAGATTGACCATGGCTCGACACGAAACCGCCGTTGCGTCCAGCGCCGATCTCAAGCCCGCGCAACGCGCGCGCCCGATCCCCTGGCTGGGCTTGTCGATCGTGCTGCACCTGGCGGCGCTGGCGGCGCTGTTGGCGGTCTTCCCGTCGCCGCCCGAGCCGATGGCACAGCGAAAGAGCGATCAGTTGAAGCAGCTCAGCGCCCAGAAGCTCGACGAGGCGGCAACCCGCCTGCGCGAGATCAATCGCGAGCAGTTGGAAGAGAACGTCGAGCAGCTTCAGACATCGCTGGAAAAACTCAAGGAAATGGAGCGTGCCCAGGCGATCGAGGTCGCTGCGGAGAAGTCCGATCGACCCGCCGAGGCGAAGGCGAACGCCGGGGAACTGATCGATCAGATTCTCGCGGCCCAGCAGGCGCTGGGCGAGTCGCAACGACAACTCACCCCGCAGTTGTCGCGGGCGGGAATCGCGCTGACCGAGGCGGTGAAGCATCCGGCCGATCAACAACGAATCACATCGTTCGACGCCGGCGAGGGTCTGACGGCGGTAAAGAACCTGGCGGTGCTTGAAAAGCCCATCAAAGCCGCAAATAAGGAGATCGACGCAATTCAGAAGCTTCAAGTCCGCCTGGCCGATGAGCTGGCGTGGCTGAACAACCCGTCGATCGTCGAGCTACAGAAACAAGCGATCTCGGCGCAGGAACGGGCCAAGGGCGCCAATAAGCAGACGGATGCACGATTCGAGTGGCTGGGCCGGGAGCTGTCGGAGCTGCCGAAAAAGACCCACTCGGCCCTTGCCACCGACAAGCGCAACCTCGCCTACCGAATCGACCAGGCCCATCGGCTCATCAACCACCTCGACTCGCACGCAAGCGAAATAGCGAACCTCCACCAGGCCGCGATTCCATCGCAAGACACCGCCTACCAGGCCGAGCTTGCGGTCAAGCAGGCGCTGCAGGCAGCGCCGCCTCCGGAACCCCTGCGCCCGGAGGACCTCTCCACCGTGGCGGATGCGACGACGCAACCGGACGGGTCGCAAGCCGACGCCGCCGACACGATCCCCGCCGACGCCAGTGATTCACAGCCTCCTCTGTCGCAGATTTACGAAAAGGCCGTGGCGATCGAGCAGACGATGGCGAACGTGAACGCCAGCATCCGCGCCACCGCGTTATCCAAGGCCGCGGGAGTCGCGCCTCAGACCGCCAAGGCAACCGTCGCCGCCGCCGCGCCCAACCGCCCCCAGGTAGACGCCGCCGCCCTCGACGGCGATGTCACCAGCGGCGAGGGGTTCGAGAATTACCAGATGCAACTGGCCACGGTGGTCGCCACCAGCGATTCGATGGTGTTAAGCGCCCAGCGGATGCTCGATACCGCCGCCGCGGCCATCGCCGGACAGGATGCCGACGCGGCGGCGACGATCGAACTCACCGCCACCGATGACCCGGCGAGCGCCGACTCCAGCCATGGCCCCCACGGGGTGCCGGGCGGGTCCGACGCCGTGAGCGACACCCCGCCCGGCCTGAGCGATACCGAAGCGCGGGCCGGCAAGGGCGGCAAGGCCGGCGGCGAGGGCACTGGAGACGGACGCGCCGCCGCCGACGATCCCGAAACCCGCCGGCGCACCAACATCGCTTTGGTACGACCGGGCAGAAAGCTCGCCGCCGAAGGTGGAGATCAGCCCTGGACCTTCCTCGACGCATGGTACGTCATCGGCCCGTTCACCACCGGCAATTCCGCCGGGCTGAACCAGGCCTACAGCCCCGAGAGCGTCGTGGACCTCGATGCCGTCTACAGTGGCCCCGACGGCCGACGCCTCCGCTGGCGCTATCGCAAGGAAGCCTCACCGGGGACATTCTACTTCCCCGACCAGGCGGCCAACGCCGTCAATTACGCCTTCACCTTCGTCCGCGCCGAGCGAGACATGGAAGTCTGGATGGCGATCGGCTCCGACGATGGCGCCAAGCTCTGGATCAACGACCAATTGGTCGACGGCCCCGTGTGGCATGGCAACGAGAGCGCCTGGCAGTTCAGCTTCGGCCACGACAACGGTGCCTTGAGCTGTCATCTGCATTATCGCGGCTACCGAAAAGTCCGGCTCCAGCAGGGCCTGAACCGCCTGCTGATCCGCGTGGACAACGGCCCCGGCGGCACCGGCTTCGCCATCTACCTCGCCCCGGCCACCACGGCCACCCCGTGACCGGGCTGTCCCCCGTCTCCAAGTGCGCCATATCCCCCCGGGTATGCGATCGCCCAACAAAAAACCCCGTCCGGCGCCGGACGGGGAAAAGAGCGGGCGATGGGATTCGAACCCACGACGTCAGCCTTGGGAAGGCATCGGTCCTTTTCCATACATTCCGTAACCTTCGAGAAATACGATAGATATGGATTGGCCCCAGTGCAAGTCTCTTGCCCCAAACTACTCGATTTCGAGCCATTTCGAGTAGCCTACTCGTGGGGGAAACGAGTAGCGGTTCGCGGGTTAGCGCCGGGCAGCGCCGTTCCGACTTGCCGCTCGCTGAAGCGCCTCCAGGCCCGCTGACGTGATGGCGATGCCTTTACGCCGCGTGCCCGCCGGATGGCCAACGAACGCGCCTGCACTGAGGCGGTCCAGGATGGCACGGATTGTTCCCTTGCTGTAACCGGCTGCGGCCATGATCTCCGCGATCCCTAGCGCTACCTTCGGCCTGGCGGCCAAGGCCTCGAGGACGTCCAGGTCTTGCTCCGGCCAGCGTCTCGTGTTCGGCCCCGGGAATCGGTCGCGCCGCTTCATCCTCGAACAGTCTGGACCGCGGCAGAACTAGCCGCCCATCGTTGATGGCCGCCGCCTGTTCCAGCGACACCACCGCCTGCCACGACGGCTGTCGCTGCTCCATCGGCGGCGAGGCTGCCGGGCAGAGGATCGCCGCCCTTGTTGCACCGGTCAACCGCCGGGCTTGGGCAATGACCGCCGGGCCATCCGGCCAAGTCAGGCCTCGGGCTATGAATATCTCGCGCCTCCGCCCTTGGTGCTCCAACGTCCCCAGCAGCCGCACGCGGCCGGGCACGTCCTCGACCCACCCCTCGTCCAGTCCTAACGCCGCCGTGACGCATCGGGTCAGACCTTCAAAGCTCGGCCGCCACTGTCGGCCCCGTTCCCGTTCGACGACGTGCGAGCCGCCGCAGCTCCACCCGCAATCGCAGTAGCCCAGCAAACGGCCCTTCACCTTGCTGAACAGCCAGGTCGGATCGGCCCAATCCGGATCGACGCAGTCGTCCAGCCACACCTCCCCGCTCTCGGTCATCTCCTCGATGATCCCCAGACGGACGAACAACTCCAGCGAGCCAGCGGGCCACGGCTGGAGCATGGTGATCTCGTCATTCGGGTAGATGCGGTCGTGCGATTGATCCAGGTCACGCAGGAACTTTTGCAGGCGACTGGTCAACAGTGAGTCCCCATTCACGCAGGTATTTCCGGGCGATGTTGTCATGATAGCCATCCTTCAAATCGCAGATGTCGGGTGTAGAGACCGTGAATACCAGCCGCTTGGGACGCCGATCGTCCGGCGGCACGAAGACCAGACAGAACCGGGCGTGGGAAACCCTCACGTCATCCAGCGGCACCTGCGCCAATTGCATAGTCTCCGCAAGTACTTTGTGGACGGCCGCCGGATCGTGCGCCCGGGCATCGACCGCGAACTGCACCCGCCGCCGCCAGCCGTGGCGTTTGGGTAAGGCCAGCCGGACCTCGCGGAGCTGCGCCAGCTCGATGCCATCCTGCGGATCAGTGGGGAACGTGACGCCCGGCTGCTTCAGCCGGTCCAGATCAAAAACGCGGGGCAAGCTCTTGTCGGGCAGCTCCGGGATGCCGAGGATCGCGGCACAAAAGCAGGCCGCCAGGTCCTCGATCTGCTCCTTGCCGCCCGGGGCCATCAGTTCCAGCACGCCTTCGTCGGGGCGATACACAAAGATGACCTCGAAGGCGACCTTGCGCGGGTGGTCCCGCAGCGCATCGTCCTCGTCGTACCCGAGGTCGGTGCGCAAATGGTCCTCCGGATAGGCGAAGAAGCAGTATCGTTCCGGATCACGGCGCACGTAGTAGTCGACGTGGCAGCGCCGCCCGCGGCCCTCCTTGGCATAGCTGGCCCGCATCAGCGACTGGAGCATTCGGACCGCTTCGGCATCCGTGGCCGGGGCGATGTTGGCCCCGACCCATCTCCGCCGCCAGCGTCCGGCTCCGATGCGGTCCATCGCATGGAAGCAGGCGGCCAGTTCGAAGGTGTCGCGGTGTTCGAGGAACGCCCAGCACGCCCGCTCGTAGTCGTTGCGGGCGTGGGCGAACGGAGTGGCGAAGTCCAGACCCGCCTGCGCTGCCTGTTTCAATAAGGCGTCGGTGCCTGGGCGGGACGCCAGCTCGGTGATGGTGGCG
The DNA here is from genome assembly GCA_038329845.1 of Tepidisphaerales bacterium. Classification (GTDB taxonomy): domain Bacteria; phylum Planctomycetota; class Phycisphaerae; order Tepidisphaerales; family Tepidisphaeraceae; genus JBBQNJ01. The sequence continues at coordinate 25,333 of JBBQNJ010000067.1, forward strand.
AAATCGCGCTCGACCCGGTGCAGTTGGTCCGGCGGCAGTGCCATCAGCCGCTGGAAGATCGTTTCGACGACGGCCGGCTTGATGATCTCGATGTTCAGGTCTGCATCAATGCGGTGTTGTCGCAGACACCGGTTCAGAAGGGCGCCTCGAACCTGCCGGATAAACGTCTTGGGCGCATAGGGGCCTGCCATGTGCGCAACCTCCCCGTCCGACGTGCCCCCGAGGGCACGATGGCGACGGTTGCTCTGAGCTGCGCCAAAGTAACCACGCTTCCCTGTGGCAAAGATAACGTCCCACTCCCGGTGACGGGCAGCTCGACGGCGGCATTATGTACGGTCTTTGTTAGGTTGTCAAGTCCCGAACTGCATCTGTTGGTTTATCCACCATTCATCCACAAGAGTGGCCCTATCGGCGACGCAAATCTTCCCGTGGAATGGACAAGTCCGCCCTGGCCTCACGACGCCGTTGGGCTGTGTTTGCGTGTCCAGGTTCCCGACCGCGTCATACGTGCACGTGGTGACCAGCTGCGTCGAGAGGGCTTGGCCGTTGAGCTTCGTCGCCGTCACATGCCACAGTCTCCCCAGGCTTTCGTAGGCGTAGTGGATCACGCCCTCGGGAGAAGCCACACGTCCGTCAGCCGACCGGCGGCATCGTACAGCCGGTGCGTCGCCCGCACCGCCTCCCCGGCGGTCCGCTGGTCGATCGACACCGCGTGATGACCGGCGTAGGCGAGGTCATCTTGAGCATGCCGTTGCCGTTGTCGATGGCGGTGTCGGGGACGACCTTGATGATGCCGTCCTTGTAGCGCTCGACGCCGGTGACGCGACCGAGGCCATTGTAGATCGTCCCCGAGATGACATGGTGCTGGTGTTGTCCTGATGGGTCCAGGCCAATTCACCGGTGGTCTGGTTGAAGGTGTGGGCGCTGGCGCCGGCGAAGCGTTTGCAGACCCAGGCCGGGCGGCCATTGGCATCGTGGGCGGTGCGCGTCTCGGTGCCGTCCGCGAAGGCAACCCTGTTCATAAGCTCTCTCTGTTTTGGAGATTCCTTATCTCGCGTGTTTACAATGTCTTATGAATTTCAAGTCCCGTCCGGTGGTCTGCCGACGAACGTAACCCTCTTCGAAATCCGAGCCGCTCGTCCCGGTGGTCTGCAAGTTTGGAGGGGGTCTGCAAGTCCCGACTCCGTTGCTTTGGCCCGATATTGACATTTTATACACTATTGATACAATGAGACCCATGGCCAAAGTGGTCTTGACGCCCGAAGCTGACCGGCAGATGCAGAAGCTTCCGCGCGTGATCCGCTACCGTCTGCATGACGTGGTGGACCGACTGGAGCGTTGGCCGGATACGTCCGGGGCCAAGCCGCTCCGGAACGAACTCAAAGGCCATTACCGCATCCGCACCGGTGACTTTCGCGTCATGTTCCGCGTGGTGGCGGATGAGGTCTGGATCGTTCGCATCGAGCATCGCAAAGACGTTTACAAGGATTGAATCATGACTTTGCAAACCATTTCCATCGCCAACGACGAACTGGTGGTCCTTTCCCGCAAGGACTTTGATCATCTCATGGAAAAGGCCGGGATGCTTCCCGCTCGCCCGCGCAGCGACGCCCGCGGCAATGTGCCCGCCCGCGCCGCCATCGACGTTTCCATCGCCCGCGATCTGATCACCGACCGCATCCGCCACGGCTGGACGCAGACCGAACTGGCCCGTCGCTCCGGCGTTCGCCTGGAGACGATCAGCCGCATCGAATCGGGCAAGCACGTTCCCCGGCAGGAAACCCTACTCAAGCTCGATCTCGCGCTATCGGGCAAGTAACAACAAACGGGTCATTTCAATGGGTCATCCTGTTTCCGGCCACACCCGACATTGGGGCTGGTTCTGGAACAGGTTGCCTTGGGCGAAAACGGTTCTCGGCCGTTTCCGCCTTTTCAATCCCTTGACAACACCTCTTGCACGCCAACAAGGTTTGATTATGCTGATACCTAACATAGTGCTAACTACCTCTTCCGCACGGAGGCGATTCGACCCCGGCCCCGAGGCCCGCCATGGTCTGCCTCCTCAATCCTTCGACCACCGTTTACCGCCCGCGCCAGCCTCTGGAATCCGACTTCCATCGTCTGATCCGGGAACATTTCGACAGCTTCCGCGCGGCCTACCCCGACCGCTATGCCCGGCAGTTCGGCTTCTGGCGGCCGGCCATCGACAAGGCCGTCCGCGCCTTCCTCAAATGCGGCGACCTCCAGCATGGTTTTGCCCGCGTCCGCTGCCCCGACTGCCACCACGAGTTCTTCGTCGCCTTCTCCTGCAAGCAACGATGCATCTGCCCAAGCTGCGCCCAGAAACGCACCCTCCTCTTCGGCATGCACGTGGCCGACGATATCTGCCAGAGCGTTCCCCACCGCCAGTTCGTCTGGACCATCCCCAAGCGTCTGCGCGTCTTCTTCCGCTTCCACCGGGGGCTGCTCCAACAGTTGCCCAAGCTGGCCTGGGAGACGGTCCGGGAGGTTTACCGCGCCCTCCTCGGCCCCGACGCCCTCCCCGGCGGCGTGCTGGCCATCCAGACCTTCGGCACCCTCATTCACTTCCATCCCCACCTGCATGGGCTGGTCACCGACGGCGCATTCACGCCCGATGGCGTCTTCCATCTCCTGCCCGTCAACCTCACCCACGAGCCCTTCCTGCGCCTCTGGGAACACAAGGTCTTTCAGCTCCTCCTGGATGAAGGTCGCATTGAACCTGAATTGGTCGAGCAGATGCAATCCTGGCGGCACAGCGGCTTTAACGTAGATCGCTCCGTCCGCCTGGCCGCCGGCGACCGGGACGGCATCGAGCGGCTGGCCCAATACATGGCCCGCAGCCCCTTCAGCCTCGCCCGCCTGATCCGTATCACCCCCGAAGGC
>JBBQNJ010000068.1:0-27014 GCA_038329845.1 Tepidisphaerales bacterium
ATCAGCAGATTGCAAGCCCCCGCGAGCACGAGCCTCGTAAACCCGCAATCGCTCGAGTTACATCAGCAGATTGCAAGCCCCCGCGAGCGAGAGCCTCGCACTGCTTTGCAACGCCTTATATTCGCAAAGGTTGCGATTTTCGACCTGGCCGCTTGTAAACCGGACAATCTCATCCTATTATGGACCGCTCGTCACCTCGGCGCGTTGACCGGGGCGGGCGAGGTTCGATGATGGTTTCGCACGCACCGCAGCGCCTTGGCGAGAGTCGCACAGGCCCGGTGTCAACAGGAGACGTTTTCAATGGATGCCGGCAAACATACCGTAACCGTAGACCGTGATGAAGTGGTCGATTCGGCCACCACCTCGATGATCACCCTGGACGCCAACGAGGCCGTGGCCGCCGTGGCTCACCGGGTCAGCGAGGTCATTGCCATCTACCCGATCACCCCGTCGTCGCCGATGGGCGAGTTCTGCGATGAATGGTCGGCCAAGGGGCAGAAGAACATCTGGAACACGGTCCCGCAGGTGACCGAGATGCAGTCCGAAGGCGGCGCCGCCGGCGCCGTCCACGGGGCGTTGCAGGCCGGGGCGCTCTCCACGACGTTCACCGCCTCGCAGGGGCTGCTGTTGATGATCCCCAACATGTACAAGATCGCCGGGGAACTCACCCCCTTCGTCATGCACGTGACGGCCCGCACGCTGGCGACCCATGCCCTGAGCATTTTCGGCGATCATTCCGACGTGATGGCCTGCCGCCAGACCGGCTTTGCCATGCTCTGCTCGGGCAGCGTGCAGGAAGCCCAGGACATGGCGATGATCGCCCACTCGGCCACGCTTCGGGCTCGCATCCCGTTCCTCCACTATTTCGACGGATTCCGCACCAGCCACGAAGTCGCCAAGATTTACCCGCTCAGCGACGAGATCGTCAAGTCGATGATCGACGACGAGCTGGTGGCCCAGCATCGCAAGCGCGGCCTGACCCCCGATGCCCCGCAGATTCGCGGCACGGCCCAGAACCCCGACACCTTTTTCCAGGCCCGCGAGGCGTGCAATCTCTACTACGACAACTGCGCCGGGATCGTCCAGGAGACGATGGAAGCGTTCGGAAAGTTGACTGGGCGGGATTACGGGCTGTTTGAATACGTCGGACACCGCAGCGCCGAGAAGGTGATCATTATGATGGGCTCGGGCGCCGAAACAGCGCACGAGGCCGTCGATCATCTCGTCGCCGGGGGCGAAAAAGTCGGGCTGATGAAGGTGCGACTGTTCCGCCCGTTCTCGATCCGCGATTTCGTCACCGCCCTGCCGACCACCTGCAAGAAAATCGCGGTGCTGGATCGGACCAAAGAGCCGGGCGCGATCGGCGAGCCGCTATACAAGGATGTGATCGCGGCGATCCGTGAGGCGGCCGACGCCGGGGAGCTGGCGCTCGAGGCCGGCGAGCCGCTGATCGTCGGCGGCCGCTACGGACTGAGTTCCAAGGAGTTTACCCCGGCGATGGTCAAGGGAGTCTTCGACGAGCTGGGTAAGGACAAGCCGATGCGCCACTTCACCGTGGGCATCATGGACGACGTGACCCGCCTGTCGATCGCCTACGATGAGAGCTTCGACATCGAGCCGGATGACGTCCGCCGAAGCGTCTTCTTCGGACTGGGCGCCGATGGCACCGTCGGGGCCAACAAGAACTCGATCAAGATCATCGGCGAAGAGACGACCAACTTCGCCCAGGGCTATTTCGTCTACGACTCGAAAAAGTCCGGTGCCATCACGATCTCGCACCTGCGCTTCGGGCCGCGGCCGATCCGATCGGCTTACCTGATCAAGCAGGCCAACTTCATCGGCGTGCATCAGTTTAACTTCCTCGAAAAATACGACGTGTTGGGCTACGCCGCCCCGGGCGCGGTGCTGCTGATCAACGCCCCGATGGAACAGGCGCTGGTCTGGGACCAGCTTCCGCGCGAGGTGCAGCAGCAGATCATCGAGAAGAAGGTCAAGGTCTACACGATCGACGCTTACCGCGTGGCCGGCGAGACGGGCATGGGCGTGCGGATCAACACCGTGATGCAGACCTGCTTTTTCGCCATCTCCGGAGTTCTGCCCCGCGAAGACGCGATCGAACAGATCAAAAAGTCGATCAAGAAAACCTACGGCAAGAAGGGCGACGAGGTGGTGAAGAAAAACTTTGCCGCCGTCGATCACACCCTCTCGCACATGCATGAGATGGCGGTACCGTCGGCGGTGACGAGCAATCACTACATGCCCCCGATCGTTTCCGACGCGGCACCGGATTTCGTCAAGCGGGTCAGCGCCGTGATGCTGGCCAACAAGGGCGATCTGCTGCCCGTCAGCGCCTTCCCCATCGACGGGACCTGGCCGCTGGGAACCACCCAGTGGGAAAAACGCGACATCTCCCAGACCATCCCCACCTGGGATGCCGCCCTGTGCATTCAATGCAACAAGTGCGCGATGGTCTGTCCGCACGCGGCGGTGCGGGCCAAGTTCTACGATCCTTCGGAACTGGAAGGTGCCCCCGAGACGTTCAAGAGCGTGGACTACAAAGCCGCCGACAATCGCGGCAAGAAGTACACCATCCAGATCGCCCCGGAGGACTGCACCGGCTGCACCCTGTGCGCGATGGTCTGCCCGGCCAAGGACAAGTCCAATCCCAAGCACAAGGCGCTGGACATGGTTCCCCAGGCTCCGTTGCGTCTGCCCGAGCGCGAGAACTATGCGTTCTTCCTTGACATCCCCGATCCCGACCGAAACACGCTGAAAATCGACGTCAAAGGCTCGCAGTTCATGCGGCCGCTGTTCGAGTATTCCGGCGCCTGCTCGGGATGCGGCGAGACACCTTATGTCAAGCTGTTGACCCAGTTGTTCGGGGATCGCGCCCTGATCGCCAACGCCACCGGCTGTTCGTCAATCTACGGCGGGAACCTGCCGACCACCCCCTACTGCACCGATCAATTCGGTCGCGGTCCGGCATGGTCCAACTCGCTGTTCGAGGACAACGCCGAGTTCGGAATGGGATTCCGCCTGGCCGTTGACAAACATATGGAACAGGCCCGCGAGCTGATCACCCGTCTTAGCGGACAGCTTGGCGACAACCTGGTCCTGGAGATACTCAATGCCGATCAGACCACCGAGGCCGGCATTCAGAAGCAGCGCGAGCGCGTGGCCGTTATGAAGGGCAAGCTCGCCACGCTTAAGAACGTCGAGGCCCGCCGGCTCGAGTTGCTGGTGGATTACCTGGTGAAAAAGAGCGTATGGATTCTCGGCGGCGACGGCTGGGCCTACGACATCGGCTTCGGCGGGCTGGACCATGTCCTGGCGTCGGGGCGCAACGTGAACATCCTGGTCATGGACACCGAGGTCTACTCGAATACCGGCGGGCAGCAGTCCAAGGCCACGCCGATCGGTGCCTCGGCAAAGTTCGCCATAGCCGGCAAGAGCCAGCCCAAGAAGGATCTGAGCATGCTGGCCGTCACCTACGGTACGGTCTACGTGGCCCGGGTGGCGTTCGGGGCCAAGGACACCCAGACCGTCAAGGCGTTCCAGGAAGCCGAGAGCTTTCCCGGCACCTCGATCATTATCGCCTATTCCCATTGCATCGCCCATGGGTACGATATGGCCTATGGCCTTGAACAGCAGAAGATCGCGGTGGAGACCGCCTATTGGCCGTTGTTCCGCTTCGATCCCCGCCGTCGGGCCGCGGGAGAAAACCCCTTCCAGCTCGACTCGGCCGCGCCCAAGAGCCGGCTCGAGGAGTTCACCAAGGGCGAGACGCGATTCCGGATGGTTGAGCGGGCCAATCCCGAGCGGTACAAGGAATTGATGACCCTGGCCCAGGATGATCTGAACGCCCGCTGGGCGATGTACGAGCAGATCGCCAAGACCATGGCCCCGGCCGGGAATGTGAAGAACTAATTCGCCCCGCAACGCCCTCCCACGGCGATGGCGCCAACGCCTTGGCTTTCGCGCCATCGCCGCCGGGGAGGGATCGCTCCAAACGCGTTTTTTTGATAAGGATTACCGATGGATATTTCAACCCACTATCTCGGCCTCAAACTATCCAGTCCCCTCATGAACGGCGCCGCCCCGATGTGCGACGACCTGGATATGGTCAAACAGCTCGAAGACGCCGGTTCCAGCGCCATCGTCATGCACTCGCTGTTCGAGGAGCAAATCGCCGGGGAACAACTGGCGAGCATCTACCTCATGGAGGTCTACGCCGACGCCTACGCCGAGGCGCTGAGCTACTTCCCCAAGAGCGATGAATATCGCCTTGGACCCGATCAGTACCTCGAGCAGATTCGCAAGATCAAGAAGGCCGTCGCGGTTCCCGTGATCGCGTCGCTGAACGGCACGACGATCGGGGGATGGATCGAGTACGCAAAGCTGATCGAGCAGGCCGGCGCCGATGCGTTGGAGCTGAACGTCTACGAACTGGCGACCGACCCGCAGGAGACCGGCGGCGCCGTCGAGCAGCGTGCCTTGGACATCCTGCGCTGGATCACCGAATCGGTGAAGATCCCGGTAAGCGTGAAACTCAGCCCGTTCTTCTCATCGCTTGCCAACTTCGCCGCCCAGCTTCAGTCGTACGGCGCAAAGGGCGTGGTGATGTTCAATCGCTTCTACCAGCCGGACATCGACCTGGAGAACCAGGAAGCAATCCCCAGCCTCAAGCTCAGCGACTCCAGCGAATTGCTGCTTCGCCTGCGCTGGCTGGCGATTTTGTCCAAGCGGATGGAGCTGTCGCTGGCGTGCAGCGGCGGGGTCCACTCGACCGCCGACGCCCTCAAGGCCGTTATGTGCGGTGCCCACGCCGTGCAACTGGTCTCGGCGATCCTTCGCCACGGCCCGACCGTACTCGAGACCATCCGCGAGGGGATGTCGCGCTGGCTCGAGGAAAACGAGTTCACCAGCCTTCGCCAGATGCAAGGCAGCATGAGCCTGATCCGCTGCCCCGATCCCAAGGCCTTCGAGCGTGCCAACTACATGCGCGCCCTGCAAACCTGGCGACCCGACCTCGAGATCCGCACCCAGCCGGGCCTGCAAATCTGACCGCTTCCGGCATTCGTCCCGCACAAAAAACCGCCGGCCGAACGATGGCAAGTCGTTCGGCCGGTCGTTGTTTTCGGTCCGATCCGACGCCTAAGGCGAATCACTGATCGAAATACCACTTTACCGCCGGAAACTTGGCGATCTGGGTGAAACGATTGGAGCCGGTGGTGAAGATACCGCCCGAGGTGGGCAGCTCCGTCCGGTCCAACGTCTCGGCATGCCCGTCGAAGAAGACGATGTTGGTCTTGGGGCGCTGCAACGAGCCGTGCCGACCGGCAATGATCCCTCCGTTGGTGGGGATGTTCCAGCCGCGCACCCCGTCATACAGGAACACCGTTTCCGCGGCACTCTTAAACTGGGTGACCTTGTGGGGGTAGTTGCCGACCTTGCCGACCCCGTCGGGCAGCAAAGCCGTCGGCCAATAGATCTGATAGTCGTACTTTTCATCCTGCTGCGCCGTGGCCACCGGTGCGTACCAGCAGTCGATGGTAACGCCCGTGGCCCGCGACCGGGCACGGTAGGGGCGCTGTGCCCGCAAATCCTTGTAACTCACCGGCGTGGCGCCCCCGTCGGGATTGCACGAGCTGTCGTCGTTGCCGGCCGGGCATCGGAAAACGCTGTCGCCCTTGCTGCCCTCGGTGGCGAAGTTCGCCAACGGCGGGTAGGAGGCGGTGTTGCTCTTGTCCACCAGTTCCTGGTCCGGAGCCGTGAGGTATTTGCGATCCACGAAAATCGTGAACCACGTCTGGTCCAGCGCGGTGATGGGGTTGCTGGTAGCGCGGATCTGCGGATCGGTGAACTGCGGCGCCCCGGCGCTGCCGCGCCAGCCGGCCGGGACGACGTATCCCTTGAACTCGTTCAGGTATTGCGCATGGGCCATCCCCAACTGGCGCAGGTTCGACAGGCATGCCACCGTTTGCGCCGCCTGCCGGACCTTGTTCAGCGCCGGCAGGAGAATGGCGATCAACACCGCGATAATGGCAATCACAATGAGCAATTCGACCAACGTGAACGCTTTGCGTGCGGCCATGACGGCACCTCCGCGATAAATTCCGGTTCGACGAATTCCCATCACACGCGACGCCGACGGGCCATCAGCCAGCCCCAGCCGAGCACGCCCACTGTCGCGGCGGCAGCCGGCTCGGGCACGATCGTGAATGCCAGGTCATCCAGACCCACATCGACTTGGGACTTGTTGGTCCCGGCCGAGATCTGTTGCTTCTTCACCAGGATGTATCCGATGTCGAAGGTGGAGCTTTCATAGCCGAAGTAGACGTCGATTCCTCCGGCCGTGGTGGTGTCCCCATCGGCGCCGTCGATCGTCTGGCTGGACAGCAACGTGCCGTCCTCCTTGTGAAATTCGGCCGTCGCCCGCAGACCGTCCACAAGGTTGCTCAATGTGAATCCCGCGGCGGCCACCGCGTTGGCGTTGGCGGTCCAAGTCGGGGCGGTGTAGTCGCCGAAGTCGATCCGAAGGACCATCTCGGTGGTGGAATTGTTGTTCCCGATCATGCGGAGATTGCGGCTCGACGAGGTGGCGCGCGAATCGCTGCTCTCATCATCTCCGGTGCTGCCCTTGCGATAATCGCCGGAAAAACTGAAACGCACGTCCGGCAATTGGGGGTCGGTGAAGGACAGGATGTTCTCGTAGAGGCTCGCGGAAGTGGAGTTGCTAGCGAAGCTGCTGAATCCCTGATACGAGCGCATGTCGCTGCGGGCTTCAAGTGTCGCCTGCGCGGTGGCCCCGCTGGCGTCGGCATCGACCTCCTGCGCGCCCGAAGGATCAATCAAGTCGCTGCTGGGTCCGGAGACCAGCGCCGGATTGGCAATGACCGAGCCTTGGGCGGCGACGGCGAAACACCCGCCGCCCAGGAATGCCGCCGTCCAGATCAGACTGGTGTTGCGGAAACGGATACGGTTGCTCAGCTCTTTGGACATGGTTCGTCCTCCAAAATGTGGTGGCCACGGAGATGGACGGCCACCGGGACAATGAATGAAAACGCCCCGTCACGATGGCGGGGCGCAACTGCCGCCGGCGTCGAACGAGAATCGAACCGCGCGCGCCGGTTGCGCGCGGTCGGGGTGTTGGATCAATTCGAGGAGCATCCGCGTGGCCTCGATTCCCGCTTCTCGCTCGGGCAGCAATGCTGCGCCCAAGTGGAAGCCCAAATACGGGGTGAGGCGGTAATCGAACGTCAACAGTGACAGATCGCGCGGCACGTGTAGACCGCGTCCCAGCGCCACAAACGCCGCCGCGTGCGCTTCCATCTGCCCGTAGGTGAGCAAAGCGGTCACGCGATCCGGACCGTCGAACAGGGGCTCGAGGATATCCGTGCGCGATTCCCCGACGGATGCCCGGGTCACCATCCGCGGTCGCAGTCCCGCGTCCACCATCGCCCGCGCGTAACCCGCGGCACGGTCGCGGACGCTGTGATGGGCCGATCCGACCGACCCAAGAACCGTCGTCTGCACATAGCCGATGCGCCGATGTCCCAGCGACAGCAGATGCGCCGTGGCATCGTGCGCGGCGGTTTCATCGTCGAAGTGGATGCAGTTGGCTTGCCGCCGGGTGTTCAACCAGATGGCCGGGATCCGATGCGATTCCAGGACGTGGTTCAACTCGGCCGGAATGTGGTCGGTGTAATTGATGAGCAAACCGTCGCTCATCCACTTGCGAAGGATTCGGGGGACGGCGCCGTCGGTCACCATCTGCTCGTCGGGCAGGATCGCCGTCGCCAAGTGCATGTCGCGTCGTGCCAACTCATCGTGGATGCCGTGGAGCATGTCGGCGGGCAATGTGCTTCGCGGGCCCTCGGTACTCATCAACAGCGTGACGCAACCGAAGCGTCCGGTGGCCGTCGCCTGGGCGGCGCCATTGGGGCGATAGTCCAATGCCCTCGCGGCGTCCAAAACGTTACGCCGAGTTTGCGCACTGGCCCGACCGACCCCCCGCAGGGCACACGACACGGTCATCGGGCTCACGCCCGTGCGCGCGGCGATATCGGCCAAGGTGACGGTGGAACGCATGATCGGTTTCCCTCAGGGCCTCAGGACGCCATTGGTATAGCGCTATATCAAATGAAGATACACCATTCAGAGGACATGTCAAGGAAATTCCGCCGAATCTTCCCCGGACCGGTCCACCGGACCCGCCCGACCGATTGCCCGAGGACGCCCGCAATGTTCTCCCGCAGCGGCGCTCCCCAAAAAGGGGACGCGCTTCTTTTTTCAATAGGTACTTTTGATACATTACAAATAATAATGATTTATTAGGAATAATGTCGATACAACAAAGATTCATCAAAAAATAAGCGCGTCCCCTTTTTACAAAGGGTTGACCTCTTGCTGGGGTTGAAAGCGGTTGCTGGGCGCGCGCGGGGTGGAGAGCTTAGGATATCCGGTTCGATGGATGGCCAGGATGAGCGATCAGGATGTTTCTGGGATCGGGGGTGGGGATGGGCGGGTTGATGGATCATCGGCGACAGGCGAGTGAGGCGTTGAGGGGCGCGTTCGGGCGCGTGGGGCAGGGGTATGCGCGGCGATGTGGGGTGGGGGTGGCGGCAGTGCGAGGCGATGGAACGATTGTGCTGGGACGAGGAACTGGGGGCTGGGATGATGAGCCGTGCCGGGCGGTGCGGCGGCTGGCGGTGGAGGAGGCACTGCGCTGGGGCGAGTGCTGCGTGCAGGCGGCGGGCGCCGGGTCGATTGTGTGGGGTGTTCCTATCATGCGAAACGCTGAGTTGCTGGGGGGCCTGGTGGCGGGGATCGCCGAGCGGCGGCTGTTTCGCCGGGGCATGTCGTCGCCCAGCCTCGATGTGCGGGGCGCGTGTGCCGATTTTCGCCGGCTGGCCGAAAGCCATAACCTGACCAACGCGGCGCTGCTGGAGTCGCATCGCAGCCACAGTGAACGCCAGCGTCTGCGCGCCGAAGCGATCCACCAATACAAGTCCACCATGCCCGGCGATATCCGCGGGCTGTACCTGGTGGATGAGCCGGCATTGCTGGCGGCGATCCGCAACGGCGACCGGTCGCAGGCGCGGGGGATTCTCAACCGTCTGCTCGTGGCGATGCTGCACCGCGCCGGGGAAAATCAGCAGGTGATCAAGAGCTTTTTCATGGAACTGATCGCCAGCATGTCGCGTGGCGCCGTCGAGGCGGGGGCGGCGCCGCAGGAACTGCTGGCCGCGACCTTCGACTCGATCGCGGCGTTGGCCCGGATCGATGATGATGAGCGTCTGGCCGCGTGGCTAAACGAGGCGTTGGAGCGCGTGATGGATGCCCTGGCAAGCGCCTCGGTTGATTCACGTCCCCGGCGGCTCACCAGCGCCCTGCGGTTGATGGCCGAGCGCTGCGGCGAGCGGATCAGCCGCGCCGAGATCGCCGCGGCCGCGCAGATGAGCCAGAGCCACTTTTCGCGCAGTTTCACTCGGCAGTTCGGTCGCCCGTTCGTGGACATACTCGGACGGATGCGCGCCGACCGGGCCGCCGAGCTGTTGGCCCGAAGCGACAAGCCGATCAAGTTGATCGCGCTGGAATGCGGATTCGCCGACCAAAGCCATCTCACCCGCTCGTTTCGTCGCCAGTATCATGTCACTCCCGCCCGTTACCGAATCGAGCACGAAAGTTCCAAAGTGTGATCCGCCCGTCCACGACACTCCGGATTCGGGCGGGTCTGATGGGCATTGTTGAACTCGCCCCGGTGCCGATGCCCCGGCGGCGCTGATCCGCCCTTTGCTTCGGAGACGCTCGTGACCGCCTACTCCCGACTTGCCATGCCTGATCCGTCCGCCATTCGCTTCGGGACCGCGCCCCGGCCCGTCCAGACCCGCCACGGGCTTCGGATCGGCGGCGGAACGGTCTATCCCGAGCTGAACTTCACGCTTCCGACGATGAGCGTCGAGGCGTCCACCATGCCGAAGGTGATCGGCCAGTACCGCCAAATCATCACCGGCGCGCTGAAGCGCGCGGTGGAACTCGAGGTCCCCGGGCTGGTGATCGAGTTCGAGACTCTTCCTCCCATGACCATCGAGCCGCAATGGGCGATCGATGTGACGGGCGTGCTGATCGAGGCGATGGAGACGGCCCGCGCGGTGCATGGGCTTAAGAGCGTCCTGCGAATCACGCCCACGGATGTGCGCGAGTTCGCCAAGCCGCCGGTCATTCGCTCGGGACGGTACCGGGATTCGATGATCCAGACCTTCGACGGCTGCGCCGCGGCCGGCGCTGAGCTGCTGAGCATCGAATCGGTCGGGGGCAAGGAAGTGCATGATGAGGCATTGACGATGGGGGACATGCCCGGCGTGCTGTTCGGGCTGTGCGTGATGGGCGTGCGTGATATGCGGCATCTCTGGGACGCGATCGTCGGCGTGGCCCGCCAGCGCGGGGTCCATGCCGCCGGCGACACGGCGTGCGGATTTGGCAACACGGCGATGGTGCTGGCCGAACAAAAGCTGATTTCCCGTGTTTTCGCGGCGGTGGTGCGTGCGGTGACGGCGGTGCGGTCGCTGGTCGCGTATGAATGCGGCGCTGTCGGTCCGGGCAAGGATTGCGGCTACGAGAACGTCTTTCTCAAGGCGATCACCGGCTGCCCGATGGCGATGGAAGGCAAGTCGGCGGCGTGCGCGCATCTGTCGCCGGTGGGGAACATCGCCGGGTGGATGTGCGACACCTGGAGCAACGAATCGGTGCAGAACATCAAGCTGCTGGGCGGGATGGCTCCGACGGTGTCGCTCGAGCAGTTGGCGTACGACTGCCGGATGATGAATCTCGCCTCGGGCGACGGGCCTGAGAAGGCGCGGATGCTGCGGGATTGGATGGTCCGATCCGATGCATCGCTGGACCCGCAGGCGTTCATTCTGTCTCCCGAGCCGGCGGTGGCGATCGCCTCGGCGATCGTCGCAGCGCCCAATGCGTACGCGGCGGGCCGGGCGGCGGCGCTGACGGCGGTGGAGTTGCTGGCCCAGGCCCATCAGGACGGGCGGCTCAAGCTCGCCGAGCGGGAAGTCCCCTGGCTTCAGACGATTCGGTCGTCGGTCGAAGAACTTCCCCAGGACGAGGGAGCGTTCATCGCGCAGATGATGTCGCAGGTGGACACCACCCGGTTCATCCCCGCGGAATATGGCTTGTAGCGATCCTTCGCTTTTTTTGCGTGCATGCCGGGGTTTGCGATACCATGACGGACATGGCATCGTCCATCTGGCGTTGCGTAGGGTCGGGGGTCGCGGCGGCGATGCTGTGGAGTCTGGTCGTCGAATCGCCGGGGGCGCGGCGGGTGCTACTGGGGCGAGAGCGGGCCGATGCGCCCGCGAGTGACACGGGCCGGACGCCAGTGCCGGCCACGATGCGCAGTGCCACGGCTCGGCCGGAGTCCACAGCGAAGTCGCACGCCGCGGCGGTGGAAACCGTCGGTGCCGCGGCGGTCCAATCCGTCGGTGCCGCGGCGATCGAAACCGTCGATGCCGCAGCGGTCGAAACCGTCGATGCCGCCACGGTCCAAACCGTCGGTGCCGCGGCGGTCGGAATCGTCGGTGCCGCGAAGTCTTTGGCGTCCGGCGGTTCTTCGATGGCAAATCGGCCCGCCGCGACGACTTCCTCGTCCAATAATGCCGTCTCCGCCGCCGCGACGACGCAATCGTCGATGAAAGCCGCCGCCGCCGCGGCGACGCAAGCGATGGGTTCGAGCGCGGCCGTCTCCGCACCGCGGGCCACTTCGGAACCGCCGACCCACCCTGCCACCGACCTCGCCAACGGCGGTGAAACTGCGACCGGGGCGCAGCCTGTTTCATCCGCTCTTCCGCCGGATCATCGGTGGGCCGTTCCCGACTCGTTATCGACGAAGGATGCCGAGCAACTGGTGCGTCAGACCTACGCCCGAGAATATCAACGAGCTCACAGCGGCCTCGAGGGCCGCGCAAGGTTGGGCGAGTTTCTGCTCGATCGCGCGAGGCAGACTTCCGGTGAGTCGGCGGCGGTCTGGGTAATGCTGCGCGACGCCCGCGACCACGGCGCCGGGGCCGGCGAGGCCGTGCTGGCGCTGCGGGCGATCGACGAGATCGAGCGACGATTCGCGGTGGACGATGCGGCGGAGATGCGGGTCTCGGCGCTGCTGGCGGCGGGTCGGGCAGCGCCCAACAGCGCATCGGCCCGAGGTGCCCTGGCGCGGGGGTGTCTGCGGGCCTGGCGAGAGGTGATCGTCCACGATGATTTCGAGGGCGCTGCGCGCATCGCCACCCTGGCGCAGTCGGCGGCGACGAAGAGCCAGGACCTGGAGCTGGTCGCAAGGGCGCGGGCGAAGTCGCGCGAGGTCGATGCGCTGCGCCGGCGATTCGAGGCGGCGCAGGCCGGGCGCAGGCGGCTGGAAATCGACCCGCTCGATCCGCGGGCAAATCATGATGTCGGATGGTACGACGCGATGGTCAAGGGGAATTGGCAGGCCGCGTTGCCGCGGCTGGCGAGGAGCGCGGACCCACCTTGGGCGGCAATGGCCGGCGCCGATCTGGCGGCGGGAAATCCATCGGCGGCGCACGCCAGCGCTGATCCGGCGGCGGAGAATCCATCGGCGGCGCACGCCAGCGCTGATCCGGCGGCGGGAAATCCATCGGCGGCGCGGGCCGCGGCCGATGCCTGGGCGGACATAGCTGAAAATCATCAAGGCCTGGCGCGACAGAATCTTCTGGGGCGATCGGCGCTACTTTATCGGCGGGCGATGCCGGGACTGGAAGGGCTGGCGGCTGACGCGGTGAAGCGCCGGCTGACGTCGATCACCGCCGAGCAGGTGGGCGAATTATTGATGGAACCGGGGCTTCTCGCGTCCATGGGCCGGCGAGGATCAGCGACGATGGTGCGACGAGTGGATCCAAATATTGACTTCGACTGGGGGACCGGCGCCCCGGCAGAAGGGGTTCCGGCGGATGATTTCTCGATTGAGTGGACGGGATACCTGATCGTATGTGTCCCCGGTCGTTACACGCTGGGTCTGACGGGCAACACCGGTGCGATCCTCCATGTGGACGAACGGATGGTTCTGAACGAACCGGGCCTGGAGCGCAAACGAACCGCGGCGACGGCGGAACTGGATCTGTCCGAAGGGCTGCATACGCTTCGGCTGGAGTATTGGGAGACCACCGGCATTGCCCGGATGCATCTGTCCTGGACGGCACCCGGCGAGGGAGTTTTGGGGGCCATTCCGCCCGGCAGCCTCTGCCATGACCCGCTGATCAAGCGATAGGTCGCGGGAGTGGATTCACATCGACTAGATACGATAGACGCCGATCCGCCACAATAATCTTTTCGTAGGTGCGTTTATAATGGAGTTCGCGTCGATATTTATGGCGGGGCGCTGGAGCGTTAGAGGGCGGTGCGTGCCGGCGTGGGGGATGGAGAGAGTGTATGCGAGGCAATTGGCGTCGGTGGTTGCGGGTCTGGCTGCTGCTACTTGCGGGACTGACGATCACCGATACAGCCCGAAGTATGCCGCGCCGACGATCGACGCCACTGCCGCAGGTGTTGGAGAGGTTTGGTCCCGGGAGCTTCAACTGCGCCGGGTTCGCGCTGGGAACCTATCAATGGATGAGCTGGCCCGACACCTGCGAGATTCTGCGCAGTGCCCGTCCGCTGACCTCGCCCGATGCGCCGCTGCTTGACGGTGAAATGCGCGTGTGGCTGTGGACGTATTTAAGTCGGCGGATTACCGAGGACGGGTGCGTCGAGTCATCGCATCCCGATGCCCACCTGGTGTCGGGAACGTGCGATTCGGCGGGCTTGGTCTATTCCAAGTCCGGCGCGCAGCCGGTCGAAGGCCCGGCGGCGCCCGCATCGTTTCGGCCCAGCGAGTTCGAGTTTGTCGGACTGAATCCCTATGGGCAACGCGTGTTTGTGCTGCGTCAAGGGATCGTCGAACAGTGGCTGGCGGTCCGTCCGCTTTCGCGGCGGGATTGAACGATCCGCTTGCCGAAGATCACCAATCCAGCGTGTCTCGCCAGGCGCGGGTGAGTTGTTCAAGAGAAACGTCCACCTCCCGATGATCGCCGGCCCCCGAGCCGACCGGTCCGCCCGAGCCTTCGGAGCCGACCGCCAGGGTAAACCGCGGCTCGGCCACCACCTCGCCCAGCAAAGTCAGCCTCGCCCCACGAGCGGTGAGTTGATCACTGAGACATTGAATCCGCGACTCCGGCACTTCGACGAGATAGCGTCCGTTGGATTCGGCGAAGAAGCTGTCCGGTTCGGCGTCCTCGGGGGCGACGAGCTTCAGGCCCAACCCGCCGGCCAAAGCCATTTCCGCCGCGGCCGTCAGCCATCCGCCGTCGCTGACATCGTGGCAACTGATCACCAGATCCATGCTGATCGCCTCGGCCACGGCGCGGTGCAGTTGCGCCAGATCCTTCAGGGCCGCATCGTTCGCGGCGGGGGCGATCAGGCAGAGCCGGCCATGCTTAGCATCCTTCAAATCCAGGGTCAGGCATTTTCGCACATCGTCGATCACGCCAATGGCACTGATCAGCAACGTGTTGGGGATGCGGAGGATTTCCCCAGTCTCCTGATTGGTGAACTGGTTGTGCAGCGAATCCTTGCCGCTGATGAAAGGGATTTGATACGCCTTGGAGGCGTCGTAGCAGGCTTCGCAGGCGCGGACGAGAGTTCCCATGGTGCGGGCGTCATCGACGCTGGGCCAGCAGAAATTATCGAGGACCGCCAGGCGGTTCGGGTCGGCGCCGACGGCGACGGCATTGCGGACCGCTTCGTCAATGGCCGCGATGGCCATGAAATACGGATTGTCCACCTGGGGCGCCAGGCCCGCCGACAGCACGGCGCCGCGAAAACTGTCGAGCTTCGGCCGGATCACCGCCGCGTCCGACGGCCCGATCTGTATCGGGCCAACCAGCGGCTTGATGACGCTGGCACCCTGCACCTCGTGATCGTACTGGCGGATGATCCAGTGCTTGCTGGCGACGTTGGGATGACCCAGGGCCTCGAGCAGTCGGCGCTGCGGATCAACCGACGGACTGGATGGACCGATCGCCGACGCGGTCCGCGGCGCCGAGGCGACCTCGATGATCGCCTTTCGCGTGGGCA
Organism: Tepidisphaerales bacterium; assembly: GCA_038329845.1. Lineage (GTDB taxonomy): Bacteria > Planctomycetota > Phycisphaerae > Tepidisphaerales > Tepidisphaeraceae > JBBQNJ01. The sequence continues at coordinate 15,136 of JBBQNJ010000068.1, forward strand.
TGGGGATGCCGTCATGTAGAAGGCGCATGGGAAGCCGTCCGACTTCGGTTTGCTCATAGCGCAGGATCAAATCCGCGCCCTCGGTTCCGAATTGCCCGATGACGGTGGCCTCGACGTTCTCGGCAGCGGCCAGCTCGAGCATCGCCTGCACGTGCCGCGACGGCACGCTTAAAACCATGCGCTCCTGAGCCTCGCTGATCCAGATTTCATCGTAGCGCAAGCCGGGATATTTCAGTGGGGCGCGCTCGAGTTCGACCAGGGCGCCGATTTTTTCGCCCATCTCCCCGACGGCGCTGCTGAGCCCCCCAGCTCCGCAATCGGTGACGGCGGTGAACAACCCGCGGTCGCGGGCCTGGAGGATCACGTCGGTGACCTTCTTTTCCGTGATGGCATTGCCGATCTGCACGGCATGGCTGAACTCATCGGCGTGGGTGTCGGTCAACTCAGCGCTGGAAAAGGTCGCGCCGTGAATGCCATCGCGTCCAGTGCGTCCGCCCATGACAACGATGGCGTCGCCGGCGTTCGCGGCCTTGGCGATCTTGTCGCGCGGGATCAACCCGACACATCCGCAAAAGACCAGCGGGTTGCCGAGGTAGCGATCGTCGAAATAGACCGCGCCGTTGACCGTCGGGATGCCCATGCGGTTGCCGTAGTCCCGCACGCCGGCAACGACCTGCTGAAGAACGCGCTTGGGGTGGATCACGCCGCGGGGAAGGCTGTCCACCTTGGATCGGCGATTCTCCGTTTTCGCCCCGGCATCGGGATAGGCCACGCAGAACACGTCGGTGTTGGCGATCGGCTTGGCGGCCAGCCCAGTGCCCAGGATATCGCGAATCACCCCGCCGATGCCGGTGGCGGCACCGCCGTACGGCTCGATGGCGCTGGGATGATTGTGCGTCTCGACCTTGAAACAGAGCGCATCGGTGTCGTCGAAGGCGATCACCCCGGCGTTGTCGGCGAAGACCGACAGGCAAAAGCCGGGATTCGTCTGCATCAACTCGGTGGTGGCGCGGAAGATCGTCTCCTTGATCAGGTTCCCATAGCGCCGATTGGCGATCACGTTGCCGCTGGCGCTGCGCACCTCAACCTCGACGGCGGCCTTGAGGGTCTTGTGAACGCAATGCTCGCTCCAGGTCTGGGCGAACGTCTCGAGTTCAATGTCGGTCGGCTCGCGCCCGGCCTCGCGGTAGTAAGCCTGGATCGCCTGCATCTCCGCCAGCGACAAAAACAGATGCCCTTCGCGGCTGAGGCGGGTCAACTGGTCATCCGACAGCTCGCGCAGGCGCACATGCTTGAGATGCAGGCGATATTCGCCGCCCTCGGCGAATCGCTCGGGGACGAACGGCTCGAAATGGATCGACTCGATCACTCCGTTGGCGAGTACACGCGACGCGATGCGCTGCAACTGCTCACGGTCGATCGCCCGATCGAGCAGATAGGCCCGGCCGGTCCGCACCTGGCGGACGGCGATCCCGAGGTCACCGATGGCCATCTCGGTCGAGGCGGCGACCGGATCCATCACCCCGGGTTTCAGATGAATCTCGATGCGGCTTTCGGCGCTGTCGGCGGCGGGAGAGCCCTTCCAGATCGAAGCGGTTTCGACGACCGGATCGGCGAGCAGCGCATCGGCAATCCGGCGGACCTGGTCCTCCGGGGCATCGGTGTCGATCAGGAAAATTCGACGGGTCGAGACCGCGCCGACATCAGTGCCGTACTCAAGAATTTGCTGTTGGACGGCGTGCCCGAGGGGATCAGCGCCCGCGGCGCCCGGCTCGGTGCCGGCGGGAGCTACGTCGATGCGGTAAATCATCCGCGGGATTGTAGCCAAGCTCGGCCGGGCGAAAAGCGCCGCGCCGGGTGCGATTGGTCGAGAGGGCGCTACGAAAACGGCGTCGATCGGGTATTCTCGACCGCAACGTCAACTTCAACTTCAGCACGATTGCGAGGAGCCCATGGCATCGAGCGCATCTCGTCCGAACATTCTCTGGATTTCCCTCGAGGACACCAGCCCGCGCTTGGGCTGCTACGGCGACCCCGTCGCCCGCACCCCCAACTTCGATCGTCTGGCCGCCGAGGGCCGGCGCTATCCCAACACCTTCTGCACCGCACCCGTGTGCGCGCCCAGCCGCTTTTCGGTGATCATGGGCATCTACGCGATTTCCGCCGGGGCGCATCACATGCGCACCAACCATCGCAATCGCGATACGCCGGAGATGATCGCGCCGTACGAGGTGGTCCCTCCCCATTACGCCAAGGCCCTGCCCGAGTATCTCCGCGCTGCGGGGTATTTCTGCACCAACAATGCCAAGACCGATTATCAGTTTGCCCCGACGGCGACCATGTGGGATGAATGCGGACGCGAGGCCCACTGGCGACATCGCGCGCCCGGACAGCCGTTTTTCGCGGTGTTCAACTGCGATATGACCCACGAAAGCGGGATGTGGCCGCGCGACGATGAGCAGGTGAAGACCGATCCGGCGGCGTTGACCCTTCCGCCCTACCTGCCCGATACGCCCAAGGTGCGATTGGCGCTGGCACGCCATTACGACAACATCGCCCGTGATGACGACCGCGCCGGGGAACTGCTGGGGCAGTTGGCCGAAGACGGTGAGTATGAAAACACGATCGTGTTCGTCTGGTCGGATCACGGCGAGGGTCTGCCGCGAGGCAAGCGCTGGCCGTACGATCATGGCACGCGCGTTCCGATGATCGTGCGGATGCCGGGCGAGAAGTCGCCGGGGACGGTGGATGAGCGGCTAGTGAGCCTGATCGACCTGGCGCCCAGCGTATTGTCGTTGTGCGCTCAGCCGATCCCGGCGCATCTACAGGGCCAGCCGTTCATCGGCCCGGAGGCGTGCCCGCGATCGGTGGCGTTCGCCAGCCGCGACCGCTACGACGAAGCGTACGACATGGTGCGCGCCGCCCGCGATGGTCGGTATCGCTATGTTCGCAATTGCCGGCCGGAATTGCCCTACCTGATCTGGGTCCCCTACCGCAACCGTCATCCAGCGATGCAGGAGCTGTATCGGCTGCACCTCGAGGGGGCGCTGAACGAACCGCAATCCCTGTTGATGGCGGATCGGCGCCCGATCGAGGAGCTGTACGATACGCAAGCCGATCCGTGGAACATCCACAACATCGCCCACGATCCGGCCCATGCCCCGGCCCTGGCACGGCTGCGCGATGCGGTGGATCAGTGGCGACACGAGGTCGGCGACCTCGGCGACGAGCCGGAAACCGAGATGGTCGAGCGGTTCTGGCCGGGTCACAAGCAGCCGGTGACGGCGGCACCGATCCTGTTGGCGCACGACGCCGATCATTGGGCTCAGGAAGCCATCAATGCCGGAACGCTTAAGTCGCCGGCGATGATCCAGCTTCATTCATCGACCCAGGGCGCGTCGATCGCCTGGGCCGTGGGGGAAGAAGAACCGGCCCATTGGCGGCTCTACACCGGGCCGATCCGGCTCGACCGCGGCGCTACGATGATTCGCGCCAAGGCGGTGCGATACGGCTATGCCTCCAGCGCGGTGACGATGGGAAAATTTGAAGTCGAATAGGTGATCTGACGCGCCCGCCCCGCCTACCGGCCGACGATGCCGACCAGCGCCGCCAGGACGCCGGCAGCGGCGATCATGCCCACCAGGATCCACATGAAGATCAACGTCGCCTCGCGCGGGACGCGATCCATCGTCTGGCACTTGATCGACTTGTAGACGATCGAAACCCCCAGGCAGAGCGGGATCAGCAGAAGATACCAGTAATCCCAGACGGGCAGCGGGCGAACCAGCAGCGGGGGAAGTTCATTCGTGGGTGCCGTCTGCGCCAGCAGCGACATCGCGTGGGCAAAGATCATTCGGCCTCCCGGCTTGCCCGCGAGGCCGAGTCGATGATCGCCATCAGGTTCAGCATCCCGGCCACGGCGCTGTACAGCGTGCCGATCTCCATCACCCGCGCATGGGAGAGCGGCGCCTCGATCACCGCGGCGATCCAGGCGGCGATCAGCGAGATCGGTCCGGCGAGAACCTGGCCGATGAACCAGGGTTTCTGCAACACCTTGGCGAACAGCGAATCGGGTCCGCCCAGCGATGGAGCATCGACCGAGCCGACCCCGCCGATGAGAATCCCCAAAAAAAACAGGATGAGAATGGTGATCCCCACGGTCAAGGCGCGCGTGCGCTGCCCGATCAGCCAATAGCCAGCGCCGGGAAAGATCCACCCCGCCAGCGCAACCAGCGGCGGCGGAAGCGGCGAACGATTCGCGGAAATACCCATGCCCCGGCGAGTGTAGCGACCGGCGCCCACTTTGGGTAGCCGCCTTGAGTCGACCGAGCAATCCCGGGTCCACTCGCAACGACGCAACGACGCAAACAAGAGAGGATGCGATTGGACGCGAGAGGCACGGGCTATGTTTGAGCGAGAATAGCCAGGCGAATCACGAATCTCAGATCTGAAATCTGAGACCCGATTTGAAATTCGTGAATACAGTGACAAGCGATCGGCTTGGGAGGCCTACATTGCAGCCGACACGATCGCAGCCGCGGCGGCGAGTTGGAAATTGCTTCGGCTTGGGCACAATTCATAGGCATGTCCCACGAGAAACTGCTGCAAACGATTTGTTCAATTCCCACGGCCCCATTCGCCGAAGGGGCGATGATCCGATTTATCGAGGATTTCGCCGCCGCTCGGAAGCGGGTGACGCTGTCGCGCGATGGGCATGGGAATCGGTTGCTCGAGATTTCCGGAACCGGGCGCGGCGCCGAATCGCCGCGTTGGGTTTTCGCCGCCCATATGGATCATCCGGGGTTTGTCGCCGCCGAGATGCTCGATGCCCGAACCCTGCGAGCCGATTTTCGCGGCTGGGTGCATATCGACTATCTGCGCGATGCGAAAGTGCGATTCTTCCCGGCCGAAGGCCCGGAAATCCGCGCGACCGTGATCGAGGCGAGCGGCGGCGTGGTAGACCGCATGGACGTGGCCGATCGAGTGACGCTGCGGGTGGCCCGGCCGGTCCCCACCGGATCGCCGGGGATGTTCGACCAGGGCGCTGGGCGCTTTCGCGGGCGGCGGTTCTACTCGCGCGGCTGCGATGATCAGGCCGGGGTGGCTTCGGCGCTGGCCTGCCTGGATGATCTGATCGCCCGCCGACCGCGCCATCATCCGCCGGTGGCGGTACTGCTCACGCGGGCCGAGGAGGAAGGGTTCATCGGTGCCATCGCCGCGTGCATCAAGCCGCGACTACTTCGACGGAATGATCGGGTGATTTCGATCGAGACCTCGGCGATGCAGCCTTACGCAAAACAAGGCGACGGCGTGATCCTGCGGGTCGGAGACAAGACCAGCATCTTCAATTCCGACCTGAGCTACTTTATCGCCCAACAGGCCGAGGCGATCCAGAACGCCGATCCGGATTTCGCCTGGTACCGCGCGCTGATGCCCGGCGGCACCTGCGAGGCGACGGTGTACGATGTGTACGGATACTGCTCGGCGGCGGTCTGCGTGCCGCTGGGCAACTATCACAACATGGACCGCGCCCGAAATCGTATCGGCCCGGAATACATCCACACCGGCGACTGGAACAACCTGGTGAAACTGCTGAGCCGCTTCGCCCGCCACGGCCACACGTTTTCCCCCGGCCAAAAGCTTTTGCGACAGCGGCTGTCGCAACGGTTCGAGAAACTTAAGGCGCTGCTTCGAAATCCTTGAAACGGAGTCATTCGGTTCACAGGCCGCGTTTCGCTCACGCTCCTGTTTTGTCTCATCAGAAAATTGAGGGTCCCGGGATGTAGAAGGAGAATCTCTCGCAACGACGCAACGACGCAACGACGCAACGGCGCGACGGACTGCCAGAAGGTTTTAGCCTCTACCCGCAGAGGACGCATTTCTTCAAAATCCCTTTTCGACATTTAAGCCGTTGCGAGAGAACTTCTCGAGCACATCCCAAGATATCGGTGTCACAAAGCACTACCGCCCAATGTGTTCGTCATGCCTTGCGCGTTCGCAGCTTTGCCTTCTTGGCGGCGCTCAATTGCCGCTCGTCTGAAGAGACGAAAAGCCCGGCGTTCCACCGAACGGCGCATGCGACATGCAGTGCATCCAAAGTTCGCGCCGGGCTGGATTCGAGTACCGCGATCGCTTCGACGATCACCTCAGGGGTCAGATTCACGATCGTCGCGTCGGCAACGTCGGCGAACAATCTCTCCTTGGCCTCCCGGTACTGGCCCGGCGAAACCGATCCTTCGCGGATTCGGCGATTCAGCGCCGAAATGATCTCCGGCGCGCAAACGACTGACATCGCCAGGTCGCTCGCCTCGCGGCAGAGCCGCTCGACGGCGGCGCTACCCTCTCTTCGACGTAGCGCTTCGCAAAGGCCGAGGAGTCAAAGAACGTCTTCATCGGCTCGTTCTCCAAGAATCGCGGCCGAGAGTCCCTGGCCCTTGACCGTAAGTCGCAAACCGGACCGTTTCCATGAGGGCGCGCCATCGGGCGCTCGAATCGGGCAGACCTCGGCGACCGCCTTGCCGTGCCGTACGACGACAAGCACCTGCCCATTTTCCACATCCGTCAATAGCCCCGAGGCGTTCCTGCGGAACTCGGTCAACGTGACCGCCTTCATGTGCTGTCTCCTTCCGTACTGGACTCCACCATTATAGTGCGCACTGCCACCGTGTCCTCGGCTGGCGAATCGGATCATACGCAGCTCGGGGTTCATCGCCCCCTTGCGAGACCGGGGAAACGGCTTATGACCCTGTGATCCCTCTTTGAGCGCTCTCGTCGCGGGACATTGAAATGGCCGCGGTCGCGGCGCGCTCAGTCTACCAACTTGCCGCCGAGATAGGCGTCGTAGCTGGACATATCCATCAGCCCGTGGCCGGAAAGATTGAAGAGAATGACCTTGGGATCTCCCGATTTTTTTGCCTCGAGCGCTTCGTCGATCGCGGCCCGTACGGCGTGGCTGGATTCGGGCGCCGGGATGATCCCCTCGGTGCGGGCGAACTGCAGCGCCGCCTCGAACACCTTGGTCTGTCCGTAGGAGACCGCCTCGATCAGGCCCTGCTTGTACAGGTGGCTCACCACCGGTGCCATCCCGTGATAGCGAAGACCGCCGGCGTGAATCTTCGGCGGGATGAACTTATGACCCAGGGTGTACATCATCATCAACGGCGTCATTTCGGCGGTGTCGCCGAAGTCGTAGCGATAGTCACCCTTGGTGATCGACGCGCACGATGCCGGCTCGACCGCGACGATTCTCGTCTTGTTCTTGCCGCGTTCGAGATTCCGCTGGACATACGGCGAGGCGATCCCGGCGAAGTTGCTTCCCCCGCCGACGCATCCAATGACCACGTCGGGGTCTTCCCCGGCCAGCTCCATCTGCTTGATGCATTCTTGCCCGATGACCGTCTGATGCAGGCAGACGTGATTGAGCACGCTGCCCAGGGCGTACTTGGTGTCCTTGGAAGTCACGGTTTCCTCGATCGCCTCGCTGATGGCAATCCCCAGGCTTCCCGGGCCGTCGGGGTCCTCCTTCAGCAGCGTTCGCCCAAAAGTCGTGCGCTCAGAAGGGCTGGGATGCACGGTCGCGCCCCAAGTCTGCATGAGCATTCGGCGATAGGGCTTTTGCAGGTAGCTGACCTTGACCATGTAGACGATGCATTCCATCCCGAACAACTGGCAGGCCAGCGCCAGCGATGATCCCCATTGTCCAGCGCCGGTTTCCGTCGCCAGGCGCTTGACCCCCGCCCGCTTGTTGTAATACGCCTGCGGGATCGCGGTATTGGGCTTATGGCTGCCGGCGGGACTCACGCCCTCATACTTGTAATAAATGTGCGCCGGCGTCTTCAGGGCCTGTTCCAGCCGCACCGCCCGCAACAGCGGGGTGGGACGCCACAAGGCGTACATCTGGCGAACCTCATCGGGAATGGCGATCAACCGCTCGCTGGTCATCTCCTGCTCGACGATCGGCTCGCAAAAGATCGGGGCCATATCCGCGGGGCTGGCCGGGGCGCGCGTGCCGGGATTCAGCGGCGGGTCCATGGGCGCGGCCACATCCGCCAACACGTTGTACCAGTGGGTGGGGATCTGATCCTGTGTCAAGGTGAAATGGGTGGTGGGGCTTTTCAGGCTCGATGGTGCGATCGTCATGATGAATCCTCTCCTGCGAAAAAAGTTAATAAACCAAGGGGCGACATCATAATCGCCCGCCGTCGCGTCGGCGATAGCCGCGCGGACTGATTCCCACGATCCGGGTGAATCGCTGGGTGAAATAAAATGGGTCGCTGAACCCGACCTGCTGGCTGATTTCCTTGACGCTCAGCGCGGTGTAGTCCAGCAGTTGACGCCCCCGCGCCAACCGCTGCGACTCGACGAATCGCTGGACCGACAGCCCCGCCTGCTGGCGGAATAGATGCCCCAGGCGCGACACGCTCAGCCCCGCGACCGAAGCCAGTGTCTCGAGGTCCAGCCGGGCGGCGAGATTCCCGCAAATATATTCGATCGCCTCGCGCACCCGCGGGTCCAGCCCGCCGTCGCCGCGTCGGGGATTCACCCCATCGCACCAGAGCAGCGCCTGCTCCAGGGCGTTCATCGCCAGGGCCAACCGCAGCCGATCGGCCCCGATCGCCAGCGACTGGCAGTCACGCAGGCGCTGGATGACCCGCCGGCGCAGCGGCGCCTGCTCGAGGCGCAGTCGCATCAGCCCCGGCGCTTCGGCCGGCCAGTTCAGCCACTCGATCCAGTGCGGCCGCGGATTGAAGTGGGCCCAGAGCAATTCCCATCGCCCAAGCCGATCCTCGACGCCGTAATCATGAAGCGTTCCCGGGCGGATCAGCACCAAGTCGCCGGGCGTGGTGATGAGTTGCCGTCGCCCGGCGTCGAAGCCGAATCGTCCGCCGCCCGAAACGGTGGCGATCAGCAGCCAATCACGGGTACCGCGCTGCCGCCAAGTCGAGTAGCCGGCCCGCTCATGGAAATGGCCGGCCACCAACGGCGAGGCGTCGAGATGCGGCCGGCTGATGCGCGGATGTTCTGGATCCGAAATCACCTTTGGGAGAAATAGTAACACATAACGTCGCGGGATGACAGGATATCACAGGTTTTCAGCATCGAATCGCATGGACAAGGGGTGAATTGGCGAATAGGCTCTGTCCATGATCACAACCTCACCCACCAACCCGGCGATGCAAGGCGAACAACTCGACGGCGACGCACTCGCCGGATACCAACGCGATGGCTTCGTCTGCGCCCGCGGATTGCTGGCGCCGGACGAGGTCGAGGAGATCCGGCGTGCGTTCATGGAGATGGCGGCGAACGGCCCGGTGCCGGGATTGTCGGAGATCAAGCGACTCGATCGCCCCTACGATCCGGGCGATCCGCTGGCGGTGTATCCGCGGATGATGCACCCGCATCGACACCCCGATAAGCCGGTCGGGCCGGTGGCGATGCGATATATGCTCGACGCCCGCATCGGCAGGGCTTTGCGGCAATTATTCGGCGAAGAGCCGATCGCCGCCCAGAGCATGTTCTACTTCAAGCCGCCCGGTGCCCGCGGGCAGGATTTCCACCAGGACAATTTCTACCTTCGCGTGGCCCCGGGAACGTGCATGGCGGCGTGGATCGCCATCGACTCGGCCGATCAAGAGAACGGTGGAATGATGGTCACGCCCCGAACCCACACCATGGACGTGGTTTGCCCCGAGCATGTCAAAGATTCGACCCAGTTTTTTACCACCGAACATGTTGAACTGCCGCCGGGCACCCAGGCCGTGCAGACGAACCTTCGGGCCGGTGACGTGCTGTTTTTCAACGGCAGCCTGATCCACGGATCGTATCCCAACACCAGCAAGGATCGTTTCCGCCGGGCCTTGATCTGCCACTACGTGCCGCGCAGTTGCATCGAGGTGGCCGCGGGATATCGACCGCTGCTGGATTTCACCGGACACCAAGTCGGCCGAGCCTTAGCCGAAGGCGGCGGCCCCTGCGGCAGCATCGACGGTGCCGTCGGCCTGCACTGACCCCCTTTGGGACCCGCCCGCCCCCCCGCCTCGTTATCCCGCTTGCGGCCTTCGGCGAGACCCACACACTCACTCGGAACCTGCATGGGTATCCCGTGTGTTCCTCCGAGCAAATTGTCTCAATATGGCCGGCGAGCGGTATAGCTTCCTGCCTGGAGTGGCTCTTCATCTCCTCCGCTTTGGCGGTTCGTGTCAAGGATTCACTTCGCCGTCGTGACCGCCCGAAGCACCGCGATTGTTTCGACGTGATGTTCCTCCGCCGCCAGGCGCAGCGCAGTCTCTCCCCTATTCGTCTTGGCATTCGCATCGGCGCCTCGCGCCAGCAGCAGCTTCACGATCTCGACGGAGTTTTCATCCGCCGCGTAATGCAAGGGCGTCCAGTTGTCGCGGCTTTTGGCTGATACGCTCGCCCCGGCCTCCAGCAGCATGCGGGCGACTTCGGTCGCCCCGGAATCTCCGGCATACATCAAGGGCGTTTCGTCGACCTCATTCCGCGAATCGACTTCCGCGCCGTGCGTAAGCAGGAACTTCGCCGCCTCCGGACGGTTTTTCTTGGCCGCGAAATGCAGCGGGGTATCGCGGTCCTCATCTCCCTGTTCGATGTTTGCCCCGTGTTTCAGCAGCACCCCCATCGCCTCGACATTGTTCAGCATCGTTGCTTCGATCAGCGGAGTATTGCGATCATCATTGCGCCAGTCGGGGTCCGACTTATCCGCGATCGCCTTTTCGGCGTCCTTGGGATCGCCGGACATCACATACTGATGCCAACCCGCCTGGTTGCAACCCACCAGCAACAGACCGAACCAAGCAATCTGCAACGATATCATCTGAGCCAGACGATGCATAATTCAATCTCCGCGAAAGAGGAGGGAGTCATTGACGCGAATCGATCATATTGCCTGTGTGGTAAGTCAACAAATTCCTCTTGGCCAATTGTCGCTTATTCCCCATGGTCCGCGATCCAGGGCGCTGCGCCGCCTTCATTGCCGGCTGGGTCATCCCCTGTCTTTCGCCTTGGTTTGCGAACGAAGAGGCGACGGAGACGTCGGCGTTCCGGCGAGCGCTGACGGATTCATCGGCATGCCTGGCAACGCCGACGTCCTCGTCGGCTCGATGAAGAACCGCGACAACCGGAAAACTCGGGATGACTCAGCATTGCCGGTGGTCGAGGGGTGTCGCTCGTCCGCAATGCCGGGTTCAAAACCGCCGATGAACGCGGATGCACGCCGATAGCGGCAACCGCCGGCCAAGATCCCGATGGGTGCGGAAGCCATTTTTCGCGGGATCAGTTCAGGAATGGCCGGGGAAAGCAAGGATGTCAAAGCTACGGCAAGAGCGCCGCATCCGGGTCATTCCCGCTACCCGCAACCTTGGATCTCTGCCGAGTTGGTATTGAAGACCAATTCGATCCGCGTCGAATGGAAGACGAGGGTCAACGCAAGCGGCCCGGTCTCGATGAAGAGACCGGGCCGCAGCTTGAGTCTAGAGTGATCTTAGACAAGTGAATAGTCGGGCCAACTTTCCCGCGACGTTGCCGGCGCGGTATTCGAAGCTTTTGAGGGCTCCGATCGAGGCTGTGTTGACAATGTTCGATCGACAGATCGCTCTGTCATTCGTTCTAAGTTAATCCCTTAGAAAGGAGGTGATCCAGCCGCAGGTTCCCCTACGGCTACCTTGTTACGACTTAGTCCCAGTCACCGAACCTGGCGTAGGCACCTCTGAAGTGAGGCGACTTCGGCCATTTCCGGCTCCCATGACTTGACGGGCGGTGTGTACAAGGCTCAGGAACACATTCACCGCGGCGTAGCTGATCCGCGATTACTAGCGATTCCAACTTCACGGAGGCGAGTTGCAGCCTCCGATCTGAACTGG
>JBBQNJ010000069.1:0-26414 GCA_038329845.1 Tepidisphaerales bacterium
TGGCTGGGACGATACCGTCGGCACAGCAAGGACTACGAGATGCTGACCGAAAGCAGCGAGGCCATGATCTGCATCTCGATGATCAACCTGATGGTTCACCGACTTCAACGCGGTTAAACCGGGTTCTCACACACGCTCTAACTCCCTTTTCTTTGCCCAACCGCAGTATTCAGAGAAGGTTATAGCTTAACCGAATGGCATTCGTGGATGTCACCTTTTATGTTGCTTTGAGCGGTTGGGGGTTGGGGTTAGCGTATCGGCATGTCGGGAGCACTGCCTGAAGGCCCGAGCGGCACCGACGCGATCGTGCGAACGCACGAGGCACTGGAGCGATACCATGCTCGCATCACGGAGGCCGCGGCGGGGATGCGGATGCGCCGGCCTTGGCAAGAAACTGATCGTCCGGACATTCGGCGAGAACTGGAGCAGGTGCTGGGCATCGGCCAGCGGCGGATTCCGCGGTTGCTCGTCGAGCCGCGCGAAGTCGAGCGGCGAGGCCGGCTGGCGATCAACCGGCTTCGCGCCACGAGTTGGCCGGGGGTTTGCGCGGCGGGGGTTTTGTATCGCCCGGACGATGCGTCCACCCCACGGCCTACCGTGCTGCTTTGCTGTGGGCACAACCGCCACGGCAAGCTCAATGAAACCTATCAGCGAATGGCGATCCACCTCGCCCGTGCCGGTGCCGCGGTGCTGGTGATCGACTGTATTGGGCAAGGCGAACGCCAGCCCATGGGGCATCGCGATTTGTTCGACGTGTTCGCCTGCGGAATGACGGTCCAAGGCCTGATCGCCATGGAGGCGATCGGCTGGCTGGAGTGGCTGCAGGAGCAAAGCTGGGTCGATCCGGCGCGAATTGCCGCCATCGGCAATTCCGGCGGGGGGGCGGCCACCATGACCCTGTGCGCCCTTCGGCGCGAGTTGGCCTGCATCGTCAGTTCGGGATATCCCGGACGACAGGAGTTCACTTGCCACAAAGAACGCGCTTTGTGTTCCTGCACCATCTGGCCGGGCGTGGCGGGCAGACTGGAGATGTGGGAACTTCTGGCGAGTTTCGCGCCGGGCAAGCTGCTGATCTTCCAAGGGGATGGCGATCCCATGTTCCCCGCCGACGACTTCACCCGGGTCGCCCGCCAAGTGACGGCGGCCTATCGTTACGCTGGGGCGCCCGACGGCATCGAGGCCCGTCTGGTCGAAGGCGGACACGCCTGGGATGATCGACGGATTCTGTTGGTCGGGGAGGTCTTGGGGAAGTGGCTGGGCTTGGCACCGTCGTCGGCCGCGCCGGTCGAGGCTGATCCGACGTTGCTGGCGCCGGATGAGACGTGTTTCCGGCCGTGGCCGACCGACGCCGCGAGCGGCGAGCAACTCGCCCGCCGGCTCACCGGCCACACCGGCCCGGTCGCCCGGGCGCTGTGGGATGTGTTCCCTGCCGATATCCCCGTGGACCAAATCGCGCAGGTGACCGGCCCGCACGACACCCGCCGCGTCCTGTCGCAGATGGCCGCGTTTCTCCATCGCCCAGCGCCCGTGAGGCCCCGCGCCGATGTGGCGTCGGATGGCGGTTGACGATGTGCGGTGGATCGCCGGGCGGGGATAAGAGCCCATAGGCTATGGCCGGACTGCACTGTCGCCCAGGTGCGAAAAAGGCGTGCGAAAAGGGGGTCACACTGGAATGCCATTCGGCGAAGCACCCAAGGCGGCAGACTCAACTGCAGTGTTGGGCCGATAAGGCGGCTTTGCCCAGCCGTTTTATGTTAAGTGAATGGCATTCGGGTCACACTGATTTTTCGCAGACCCCCTGGTCGTTCACCTCGGTCGCGGGCCGCAGCAGGGGCCCTCGTGCCGCAATTCCTTCCTCCCGCCTGCGTGTCTTCGTTCCCCTATTCGTCTTCCGGGGTTGGGGGCAAAGTAGCTTCGACGGCGAGTTTGGCGTCGACCAGGCCTTTGCTCGACAGGACGCCCTGGCGGATTTCTTCGGCGAGTTGCTTGTTGTCGAAGAGGAACTGCTTGGCGTTTTCGCGCCCCTGGCCGAGGCGGGTGCCTTTGTAGGTGTACCAGGCGCCGCTCTTTTCCACGACGTTGCCCAACGCGGCCAGGTCCAGCAGATCGCCTTCGTAGCTGATGCCGCGATCGAACATGATGTCGAACTCGGCGTCGCGGAACGGAGGGGCGATCTTGTTCTTGACCACGCGGGCGCGGGTGCGGTTGCCGATCGAGACTTCGCCTTCCTTGATCGTGCCGGTGCGGCGGACGTCGATGCGGATCGAGGAGTAGAACTTCAAGGCCCGCCCGCCGGGGGTCGTTTCGGGATTGCCGAACATCACCCCGATTTTTTCGCGTAACTGGTTGATGAAGATAACGGTGCTGCGGCTCTTGGAGATCGCGCCGGTGAGTTTTCGCAGGGCCTGGCTCATCAGCCGGGCCTGCAGGCCGACGTGGCTGTCGCCCATTTCCCCTTCGATTTCAGCGCGGGGAATCAAAGCGGCGACGGAATCGATGACAATCACATCCACGGCGTTGGAGCGGACGAGCAGCTCGCAGATTTCCAGCGCCTGCTCGCCGGTGTCGGGCTGGCTGACGAGCAGGTCGTCCAGCCGCACGCCGAGGCGCTTGGCCCAGGAGGGGTCCAAGGCGTGTTCGGCATCGATGAACGCGGCGACTCCGCCCATTTTCTGAATGCTGGCGATAATGTGAAGAGTGAGGGTGGTCTTGCCCGAGGATTCGGGTCCGAAGACCTCGACGACGCGGCCACGAGGCACGCCGTAGCCGCCCAGGGCGATGTCGAGGGAAAGTGAGCCAGTCGGGATGCCATCGATCGGCTTGATCTCGCCGTCGAGCTTCATGACGGCGCCCTTGCCGAACTGCTTTTCGATCTGTTGGAGGGCCCGGCTCAGGGCCGAATCGCGGGCAGGATCGCGCGCGGGGGGGGATGCGTCTTTTTTCGCATCGGACTTCGAGACGGGTTCCTTGATCTCAGCGGTTTGAGACTTGGCCACGGGTTGCTCCTTTTCCGCCGGGTATGTTTGTCAGCCGGCGAACGCGCCGTTCAAAGCTCGTTGGATCGACCGCCCCAAGGCGGAAGCTCATGTCGAGCGAGGGATCGGCGAAAGTGCGGCTGCTGAGAAAAAACTGAACTCGACGGTGAGCCGCACATAACCGTCCCTGTTCAGTGTTTGTACGGGTCGAGTATAGCAGGGAGATCTGGGGTTGACCAGTGGCCGGACGGAAATTTTTTACCGCGGTTCCGGACGGTGGGAAAACGGAGGGTTGGATTTGAAATTTCAAAGTTCAGATTCAAATCGCGCTTCCGAATTCATTGGCCCGTTGCTCTTCGGCGATGTCGGCGGTGACGGCGGCGGCGATGTCGTCGGTTTTGCGAGCCTCCTTCATGGGGGTGATTTCGTAATGGTTGATCCGGCCATCCCGGGCGATGATCACGGTGCCGCGGCGGGTGCAGTTGTAGGGATCCTCCCCGGCCCACATGCCGTAGGCCTTGGCCATCTTTCGCGTGGGGTCGCTAAGCAGGGAATAGGGTATGTCGTACTGCTTTTTGAAAGCGGCGTGGGTGTAGGGGCTGTCGCAGGAGACGCCGAAGACGGCGGTCCGGTCGTCCGGGGCGATGCGGTGCAGTTGCGGACCGAAAGCGCAATGTTCCTCGGTGCAGACGGGGGAGAAGTCCATGGGATAAAACAGCAGGACGACGCGTTTGTGGTTGCGAAAATCGGACAGCCGGACTTTGTTCTTGTTTTCGTCCATCAATTCGAAGTCGGGGGCCGGGGCGCCGACGCTCAGCGGTTGGTTTTCCATCGAAAATCTCCATGTTGGGTTGACGCCGCCGATCGTATCGGCTCGGGCGGCCAATGGGCAACGGCAAACCCGTGCCTGCTCAACGCATAGCCAAGTTCACGCGGAATTCACAGGATATCCACGATGCCCAGGATCGGGTTCGTTTTTCTCACCACGCCGCGCCGGTGGGTGTCTGGACGGGCGCGGGGCGGGGGTCTATCTTGGGCCGTTTATGGGCTTGCGATTTCTCATCACCGGCGGGGCGGGGTTTGTCGGATCGCATCTGGCCGAGCATCTGCTGGCGCAAGGCCACTCGGTCACGCTTCTGGACGATCTCTCCACCGGGCGGCTGGAGAATATCGCCGGGCTGCTCGATCGGCCCGGGGTGCAGTTCATTCGCGATACGGTTGAGAACGTTACGACGGTTACGCTGGCGGTGGGGAACTGCGATGCGGTGTTTCACCTGGCGTCGGCGGTGGGGGTGCAGTTGGTCGTCGATGAACCGGTGCGCACCATCCGCACCACGATCCATGGGACCGAGGTGGTTGTCGAGGCGTGCCATCGGTTTCGCCGGCCGGTGTTGATCACCAGCTCGTCGGAGGTTTACGGCAAGGGATCGCGCGTTCCCTTCGGGGAAGACGACGACATCGTGATGGGCTCGACCCGTCATAGTCGCTGGTGTTACGCCTACAGCAAGGGGATCGACGAGTTTCTGGCGCTGGCGTATCACCGCCAGTTCGGCTTGCCGACGGTGGTGGTTCGATTGTTCAACACCGTCGGTCCGCGCCAGGTGGGGATGTACGGGATGGTGCTGCCGCGATTTGTGCAGGCCGCGATCGAGAACACGCCGTTGCAGGTTTACGGCAGCGGGGAGCAGACCCGCTGCTTCTGTCATGTGAAGGACGTGGTGGGGGCGCTGGGTCGCCTGATCGAAGCTCCCACGGCGGCGGGGGGTGTGTTCAACCTCGGAAGCGATGAAGAAGTGTCGATCAACGCCCTGGCCCGTCGGGTGATCGACCTGGCCGGCTCATCGTCAGGAATCGAGCATATTGGATATGAGCAGGCGTACGGGCGGCCCTTCGATGATCTGCCGCGGCGGGCGCCGAACCTGGCCAAGGTGCGGGGCGTGATCGAATTCCAGCCTGTTTTCAACCTGGACCAGATCATCCGATCGGTTATCGCTGAGCGCCGCGGTGAGTGAACGGGCGACTGGCCCGCCGAGAATTATCGGCGCCAGGTTCGAGAATTATCGGTCTTCGGTTTTCACGACGGACGCGGACTTGTGGGTTATACTTTAAGTGATGGGGGCAAGAAGTCGATGAGATGGGTCACGCGGACCGTTGAGCCGTGGTCGATCTCATCCTCAGGGGATGGGTCTGCAAGGACGCCGGCATGGTTGCAACACTCGCGCAGGCGACGGCCGATTCGGTGCTATCGCCGTACGTCTACGTCTTCTACATCGCGTTCATCGTGGGATTCGTATTTACGCCCATCATGCGCGCCGTGGCGCTGCATTACGGGATCATCGACCGGCCCGACCTGGTGCGAAAACTGCACAAGGAGCCGGTGGCGTACCTGGGTGGCGTGGCGGTCTTCCTGGGCTGGCTGTGCGGGCTGGCCCTCAGCCAGTTCATCAACCTGCATCGAGCCGAGTATGGCCTGGCCAGCCACGTGGTCATCACCTGGAGCATCGTCCTGGGCGGGTGCCTGATCGTGGCGCTGGGGCTGTGGGACGACATCGTGGGCGTTCGCCCGCGGGTGAAGATCGCCACGCAGATTTTTTCGGCGGTGATGCTGCTGGTCAGCGGGATCGGCACGCGCAGCATCTGGCCGATTCTCGAGCCAATCGACGTTCGGCTGAAGCTGTGGATGGGGTTGTCGGCCTCCCATGCCCCGCTCATCCCCGACTGGATCATCGTCAGCCTCTCGAGCCTGGCGGTGATCTTCCTGGTCGTCGCCTGCTGCAATGCCACTAACCTGATGGATGGCCTCGATGGGCTTTGCGGCGGAGTGACGGCGATCATCGTCTTCGGTTTTTTGTTCGTCGCGGTCCACCTGGCGATGTTCGGCGGGGCGCTGAACTCGAATCTCGACGGAATGCGCATCGTGCTGGCCCTGGCGCTGCTTGGGGCGGTGCTGGGGTTCATTCCCTACAACTTCAATCCGGCGAGCATCTTCATGGGCGACACCGGCAGCATGTTCCTGGGGTTCTGCTGCGCCGTGTTGATCATTCTGATGGGCGAGGGCCAGCATCCCAAGTGGTTCCTGGCTTCGACGGTAATGTTTGCGCTGCCGGTGCTGGATACGACATTGGCGTTCGCGCGGCGATGGGTCAATCGCAGGCCGCTGTTCAGCGCCGACCGGTATCATTTTCATCACCAGCTCGTCGCCCGAGGGTACACGGTCAAGCAGACGGTGTTCATCAGCTATGGACTGGCCTTGACGTTTGCCATGCTGGGCGCGGCGATCGTCTATGTGCGCACTCGCTACGCGGTGGGGATTTACCTGGTTGTCTTCGGGTCGATCATCGTGGCGGCATACAAGATGGGGATGGTCCACGAGAAGCCGCGGGTGGTCGCGCGGCGGCAGTTGGGGGCGGGGGCGGATGTCGAGCCGGTGCAGTCGGTCGAACCGGGTCGGGTGCTGGAGGTCCGAGACGAGGATGTCCAGCGCATCGGCTCATCGATTGGCGAGTCGAACTCGCCTCGGCCGACCAGCACGCCGGTCGATTGGCCGAGGTCGTAGTTAAATTATCCGCGGCGAACGGCGATCCGCGAACAGAGCAACCGATTTCACCGATTTTCTTGGACCGAACAATCACCAAAGTCCCGTCGCGGGTGTCCGATATAGCGTCATAGGGAGTATTTGGCATCGCCGTCATCGGCGGTGATTGGCCATTGCCCATTCAGGGGCTGCCGGACTACATGGGGATGGGGATCGGACTAGAATGACCATTCGGCCTTCGAGGGTCGGGGTCGGGCCGGACGATTCGGTTATCACTTTCCGACGGACACAACGAAAACGGACGCAACATCATGGATATCACGGTTATTGGCTGCGGTTATGTCGGTCTGGTCACCGCCACTTGCCTGGCGAGCATCGGGCATACGGTGCGCGGGGTCGAAAAGGACCAGCGAAAGCTCAAGATGCTCCAGGACGGCCAGTGCCCGATTTTCGAGCCCGGCCTGGTCGAGTTGATGCGCGAGCATTACGCCTCGGGGGCGCTGCAATTTACCGATGATGTGACGGCCGCGGTGCGCGATGCCGAGGTGGTCTTTCTGGCGGTCGGGACCCCGCCCAAGCCCGATGGCACGGTGGACATGACCTATCTCGAAACCGCTGGCACCGAAGTGTGCGATGCTTTGGCGGCGAATCAGTCGGACTACATGGTGACGATCGTCGTCAAGAGCACCGTCCCGGCGGGAACCAATCGGCGGCTGTACTCGCTGCTGCGCCAACGCGACGGGGCGCAGGTGCAGGTGGTCTCGAATCCTGAGTTTTTGCGCGAGGGTTCGGCGGTGGCGGATTTCCTCGAGCCGGACCGCATCGTGATCGGCGGGGAAAGTCCCGAAGCGTTTCGCATGATGCGCCGGCTCTACGACCCGATCATCAAGCGCGAGGAAAATTTCCTGACGATGAACTGGGAATCGGCGGAACTGACCAAGTACGCCGCCAATACGATGCTGGCGGCGAGGATCTCGTTCATGAACGAGATGACGATCCTGTGTGATCACTACGGCGCCGATATCGAAGAGATTCGCAAGGGGATCGGATCGGACTTCCGGATTGGCCCGGCGTTTCTGCGGGCTGGGTGCGGATATGGCGGATCGTGCTTTCCCAAGGACGTTGCGGCGATGGAACACATCTCGCGTCAGGCGAACCACGAGAGCCTGTTCGTCAACGCGATCCAGACGACGAACAAGAATCAGAAGAAGCGTTTCGTGACGAAGCTGGTGGAAAAACTGGGCCGACCGATCGAGGGGGCGACGATCGCCGTGTGGGGCCTGGCGTTCAAGGCCGATACCGACGACATCCGCGAATCGGCGGCCCTGGACGTGATCCGTTACCTGCTCGAGGCGGGCGCGCGGGTGAAGGCGACGGATCCCAAGGCGATGGAGAACATGAAGCAGATCTTCACGGATCAAGTCGAGTGGTGTCCCGACCCGGTCAACGCCGCCGCCGGGGCAGATGCCGTGGCATTGCTGACCGATTGGCCGCAATATTCGACCCTTCCATTCCGCAAGGTCGCCGCGACGATGAATCAGCCGATCATCTTCGATGGCCGCAACTGCCTGCACCGCGACGTGATGCGCGAGAACGGCTTCCAGTACTATCCGATGGGCCGGCCCGCCGTGGAAAGCCATCTGCGGCTGAAGACCAAGGCATGAATCAACGCCTCTGAAGAGCAGGACTTCTTGTAGTGCGGGCCTCCGGCCTGCATATTCCCCGTCGGTAAAGGCAGCCGGGACGGCCGCACCCCAATCACTTATTCCTACTCCACAAAGGCAGCCGGGACGGCTGCACCCCCTGGCCCTCGGTGGCGGGTATTCGAGGATACTACGACGAGGACAACCCGGCGCGATGGCGCGCCGGTCGGCCTTTGATTTTATCCCCATGCTTCATCTCACCGGCGCGAACGAAACGAGCGGGAGCAACCCCATCCTGTGCAGCGTTCGCAAAGAGCGACGTTCCGCGCTGGACGTGATCGGTCTATAATCGTTACCATGGAAAAACGAACGCTGGGAAGAACGGGATTGCAGGTGACCGCCATCGGGTTTGGGTCGGCGGAGGTGGGGTATTTGAAGATCGAGCGGGAGCGGGCCGCGGGGGTGGTTCGCCATGTGCTGGATCGCGGGATCAATCTGCTGGACACCGCCGTGTCGTATCCCGGCTCTGAGGCGCTGATCGGAAAGACCGTCGCCGATCGGCGCAACGAGTATGTCCTGGTTTCCAAATGCGGGGCCAAGTCGGCGGAACTGCCCGGGGAGGCCTGGTCGGCCCAACTCATCGCCGCTTCGGTGGACCTGTCGCTCAAGCGACTCAGGACCGATCATCTGGACGTGATGCTGCTGCATTCCTGCGATCTGGCGACGCTTGAAAAGGGCGAGGCGATGGGGGCGCTGGTCAAGGCGAAACAGGCGGGAAAAATCCGTTTTTGCGGTTATTCCGGGGACAACCAGGAACTGGCCTATGCCGCGACGCTTGCGGATGTGAGCGTGATCGAGACCTCGATCAGCATTTGCGATCAGGCGAACATCGAGCAGGGCCTGGCGGTGGCTCGCAAGAACCAGGTGGGGGTGCTGGTCAAACGTCCAATCGCCAACGCCGCCTGGCGGCCGGCACTGCCCGGGATGTATTCGGATTACGCCAAGGAGTATGTCAGGCGCTTTACGGCGATGGGGCTGGATCTAAAGGCCCTCGGTTTCGACGGCGACCCTCAGCAACGCTGGCCGGAGATCGCGCTGCGGTTTACGTTGAGTCAGCCGGGCGTCCACTGCGCCGTGATCGGGACAACCAACCCTGACAACGTGGACAAGAACATCGCCTACGCGGGTGGCGGCGCTCTTCCCGTGCCCGCGATCGACGCGCTTCGCTCGGCCTTCGCGCGTCAATCGCAAGGGCATGACTGGAAAGGGATGACCTGAACGCCGTCGGGGATCGCGCCTTTGATCTCGGTGGATCGCGCCGAATCGCCAAGGCTCACTGGCTTGATCACCAGAGTTTCAACGACGCTTTGTGCCGGGCCGGGTATAGCCGGATACGACGCTGCGACGGGCCGGGTCGATCACCAGGGAGACGTTGTGGGCGTCCATCAGCTTGTTGATCGCGTCGAAACCCTGATCCAGCTTGTATTGCAATTCATCGGCGTGCAAGGGAGTCAGCGCCAGGAACGTCAGGTCGCGTTCGTCATCAACCTTCAGCTTTGAAAAGTCCGGCGGGAGCATCCAGCAGTAATCGAGCATCAGGCCCGACAGCTTGGTATTGGCGGCGAACGGCGCAGGCGGGTCGCCGTTGGGCATCGAATGCGAAAGCCAGATCCAGGTGTTGTAGTCGTGCGGGAAGCGGCTGAGGATCTTCAGCCATCGGATCGGCCAATAATTCGCTTCATCATGCCACGGGTGGCCCGGCGTGCCTGGCAGCACGCTCGGGTCCTGCAGGCCCGGCCAATCCGCAGGCAACAAAGCGACCAGTTCGGCGTATCGGCAACCTTCCACGTCGGACGGCGGGTGCATGGCCTTCTGGGCCAGCCCCGTGGTGACCAGGGTGAAGTACGGGCGCTCGTCGGCGGGGGGAATGACATGGATGTCCACATGGACCGTCGAGGAGACCAACTCGTGAAACACCCATTGGCCCGACCCGGGGAAATGACGGTCGATATGCGAATCGACGGCGGCAATCAGGGTTCTGTCCCCGCCCACGATCGAGGCGGGGGCATGCCCTTTCTCGTAACGATAGATGGGCGAGCCGGATTTGGTTCGCTCGATTTCCGTTTCCCACGGGGCGGCATCGGGATCTTTCATGACCGTAACTTTATCCGATCCAGGTTGGGATTGACCATCCCCGCGCCCTTGCCGGGCCGTGTCGGCATCTCGGGCAAGGCCCGTTGGCCGAAGAATTCAGTCCGATCAGGATTCACAGGATAAACAGGATGCATAGGATAAGGCTCGGGGGTCTGGCCGCGCGCCTCGATCCTGTTTATCCTGTCCATCGGTGTTCATCCGGGCGCTTGCTCCTGGGCCCATGCGGGTCATGCCTCTGCGATTCAGGGACTCGATTTCAAATTTGAAATTTGAGATGAATCGATCGCTTTGATTCGCGGGGGGAGTCGAAGTTCAGCCCGCGAAAAGTGTCATGCCCCCGACGTCGCCGTCTCGCCGTCGCGGTGCGGTTCGGCCGGTTTGACCGATCGGCGGGGTTCTGTATAATCAATGGTTTCCCACGCTGGCGGGGACGGTGTGTCCGCGTTCAGGGTTGATGGGGAAGGTTTGTCGCTATGGCAAGAGTCCAACTCGAAAAAATCACCAAGGTCTATCCCGGCGGGGTCAAGGCGGTGGACGCGGTCGACCTTGAGATCGCCGACCAGGAGTTCATCGTCTTGGTCGGGCCTTCGGGATGCGGCAAGAGCACCACGCTTCGGATGGTGGCCGGTCTTGAGGAGATCAGCGGGGGGCTGATCCGCATCGGTGAGAAGGTCGTGAACAACGTTCCTCCGAAGAATCGCGACATCGCGATGGTTTTCCAGAATTACGCGCTCTACCCGCACATGACCGTGTACAAGAACATGGCATTCGGGCTGAAGCTGCGGAAGATGCCCAAGGCTGAGATCCACAAGCGGGTCACCGACGCGGCCCGGGTGCTGGATATCGAGCATCTGCTGGAGCGCAAGCCCAAGCAGTTGTCCGGCGGGCAGCGCCAGCGGGTGGCGGTGGGGCGGGCGATCGTGCGCGAGCCGGCGGCGTTTTTGTTCGATGAACCGCTTAGTAACCTCGACGCCAAACTCCGCGTGACCACCCGGGCCGAACTCAAACGCCTGCACCAGCGGCTGCGAACCACCACGATCTACGTGACCCACGATCAGGAAGAGGCGATGACCCTCGGGGACCGTATCGTGGTGATGAAAGACGGGATCATCCAGCAAGCCGACACGCCGCTTCAGACCTACAACCACCCGCGCAACCGTTTCGTCGCCGGATTCATCGGGATGCCCCCGATGAACTTCTTCGACGGACGGATCGTCAACGAAAACGGGAACCTCGTGTTCCGCGAAGGAAAGCTCACCGGTGCCGGTGGCAAGCCGCTGAACGGTAGTGGCGACCGCGACGGCACCGAGACGGTGGTGACGGCCGGGGAATTGACGATGCCGGAAAACGGGTTTCGCCTGCCGCTGCCCCAGCGCCTTCACTCGCGTCTGGTGGGTCAGCGCGACCGGCACCTTGTGCTGGGGATTCGCCCGGAGCATTTTCACCTGAACCCGCTTCGCTCGGGCGAGGATTCGGCGACGATCGAGGTGAAGTTGAATGTGATCGAACCGTTGGGCAATAATATGGATGTGTATATGGGCACGGCACTGCACGACCATGTGGTCGGGCGAGTCGAAGCCCAGGCGGGGCTGGCGACCAACGCGTCGGCCACGTTGTATGTGGATGCCGGCAGGGTCCACTTTTTCGAGCCCGGAGAGACCGGGATGAACCTGAGCCTCAGTGACGACAGCTTCTCCTCGAGCGAGACAGCCCATGCGATTGCATAAGCAACTCCATGGTCGTCGGCTGTGCGCGGGCGTCGATGCCCGGTTGACGGGGAAGGAGGGTTCCCTCCCCGGTTGACCCGGCGTTTGCCGCTTGCAGGTTCGCTCGAACCAGTGGCCGTCCCGCGTTACCGGGCCGGTTTTTTTATTCCCCGGCGTCGTTGAATGACATGGACCGGATTATCCACCCCGCCGCGGCGGGAACGGACAAGTGAATAGCGAGGATGAATGAACCAGGAATTGATTCGCATTGTGGACGGTATCGCGCGCGACAAGAATATCGAGCGCGAGCAGATCTACACCGACATCGAACAGGCGATCGCTTCGGCGCTGCGCAAGCATTTTGACACCGAGGACACCGACGAGTTCAAGGTGACGCTGGAGCGCGGCACCGGGGATATCCGCGCCTGGAGGCGCGAAGTGGAGATTCCGCTTCAGACCCTTGGCCGCATCGCCGCCCAGACGGCCAAGCAGGTCATGATCCAGCTCATCCGCCAGGATGAGCGCGGCAGCATCTACGAGGAATACAAGGACCGCGTCGGCACGATCATCACCGGCACCGTCGCCCGGTTTGAAGGCCCGACCATGATCGTCAATCTCGGCCGGGCCGAGGGGATCATGCCGCGCAGCGAGCAGATTCCCGGAGAGATGCACGATGTCAACGAGCGCATTCAGGCGCTGGTGCTGGAGGTGCGCGACACGCCGGCGGCGGTGAAGATTATTCTGTCGCGATCGCACCCGGAATTGATCCGGCGCCTGTTCGAGCGCGAAGTGCCCGAGGTCGGGGAAAAGACCATCGAGCTGAAGGCCCTGGCCCGCGAGCCGGGGCATCGCACCAAGATCGCCGTGACGTCCATCGACTCGAAGGTGGATGCCGTCGGTGCCTGCGTGGGCGTTCGCGGCAGCCGGATCAAGAACATCGTGGACGAACTGGGCGGGGAGAAGATCGACATCGTTCGCTGGAACGAATCGAGCCAGATTCTCATCGGAAACGCTCTGAAGCCGGCGGAGGTGGCCGAGGTTTCGCTCTGCTTCGAGCTCGGACGGGCCACCGTCGTCGTGAATGAGGATCAACTGAGCCTGGCGATCGGCAAGCGCGGGCAGAACGTCCGCTTGGCGGCGAGATTGACCGGCTGGGACGTGGATATCCTCACCCCCGCGGAGTTCCAGGCCGGTATTCAGCGGCTGGGCGACATGCTGCGTTCGGTCGAGGGGTTCCCCGCCGACGCGGTGGACAAGGTCATCGCAATGGGGCTGATCGACGTGCGCGACATCGAAGAAGTGGGCGGGGCGATCCTCATGGAGGAAATGCAGATTCCCGAGCCTGTGGCGACGGAGGTCGTGGCCCGCTGCGCCGTCGAGGCGAAGATCGTCGCGGCCGAGCAGGAAAAGAAAAAGGCGGGCGAGGCGGCGGCAAAGCACGCGGCCCGCAGCGCGCTGCTGGCGATCGGCGGCGATGGGGATGCGGGTGCCGCGAACGAGGCGACGGCAATTGCCGACGAGCCAGCGGTTCCCGACGATTCGGCGGCGCCGGCGTCCGGCGACGATTCGCTCGCCCCGGTGCTCGGCGACGAACAAGACGACTCGGACTCGGACGGCGACTCGAACGACGATGGGCAACACATGCCCGGACCGATGGAGGCGACGGAAGGATCAGCGCCGGAGATCACGGTCCACGCCAGCGAATCATCGGCCGATGGGGATGATCTATCCGTTGAGGAGCAGGCGATGGGCGGGTTAACAGCGAATCCCAACGGCTCGGGCAAGGAACTGGCCGACGAGGAAAACCAGACGGCGGCGCTGGCCGAAGGGCGCATGGCGCCCCCGTCGGGGCACCGGTCTGAACCTTAAACTTCGCCCGCGGATCGCTCTCGAAAGAGCGATCCGCCGCGGGATCGCCGGCGTAGGACAGTTCGAAGATTTTGGAGATAGGCATTGGCAAAAGGCATTCGAGTCAATCAACTGGCCAAGGATTTGAACGTCGAGAGCAAGGTCATCTTGGCCAAGCTCCGCGACGAAGGGCTTGGCGAGAAGGCCCCCAACCACATGAGCGTTCTGCCCGTGGGGCTGGCCGAGTCCGTGCGTGAATGGTTCCACCAGGGCCACGGCGCCGTCGCCACGGCGGTGGAAACCGCCGCGCCGGTCGAAGTGGCGGCGCCGCTGAAGACTCGCGCATCGCGGACCCGCAAGAAGACGGCCAAGTCGGGCGAAAAGACATCCGACGAGGGTGATTCGGGCGCGACGACGGCGACGATGGAAGCGCCCGCGACCTCTGAAGCGCCGCAGGCCGAGAGCGACGTTCTCGCTGAATCGGAATCCGCGGCCGCTGAGTCCCTAACTCAGACGACCGAGCCAGTTCCCGTAGCGCCGGTCGAGGCCAAGCCGTCGCGCACGCGGGGGGCGCGCCATGCCAAGCCCGCGGCCGAACCGCAAGTTTCGGCGGTTGAACCGGCGACCACCGAGCCGGTGCCCGCTGAATCAGCAACCGCTGAGTCGGCGACCGCGCCCGCCGAGCCGCTGGTGCCCGCCGCGACGGCGCCTCTTTCGGCCGCGGCGGCGGCACCGGCCGTATCGCCCGATGGCGGCGCTGGCCACACGATTTTGCCGACCGGCGAGGTGCGGGCCGCCATGCGCCCCACCGTCACGCTCGAATCGAAGCGCGCCGAGGCCGCCGAGCGCGAGCGCCAGGCCGAGGAGGGCGAAGCGCCCGCCGTCGCCCCGCCGGTTGAGCGCAAGGCCGTGATCCCCGCGCCGCGACTTGCGGCGCCGGCACCGGCTCAGATGCAGGGGCCGCGGGTGATCCGCGAGGAGAAGCCCGATTTCGTCGCCCCGCCTAGGCCGCGCCGTCCCGCCGGTGCCCCCGGCGACATCCCCGGGTTCACCCAGGCTCGTCCGCAGGCCGGACGCGGGGTGCGCGTCGTCGCCGAGGACGATGAGGAGGCTAAGAAGAAGGCCAAGAGCAAGACCCTCTCGACCCGCCGGCGCGGCCAGGAGGGTCGTCGTGGCGAGGCTGATGAGAAGCTGCGTGAGTTCAGCGAGCAGGACCTGAAGGATCGCTCCGAGCGGCTGGGCGAGGCGTCTAAATACGTTCGCGTCCTGGCCGGTCATCTGCGCCAGCGCGAGCGCACTCCACAGGGTCCGGCCAAGACCATCGTGCAGAAGGGCGAGCCGGTTGAGATCATCGAGCCGATCTCGGTCAAGAGTCTGGCCGTGGCGCTGGGGGTCAAGGCCAATGACATTCTCTCGCGGCTGCTTCGCCAGGGAGTGTTCGCCAACATCAATCAGAATCTCGAGCGCGAAGCGGCCGAAAGCATGGCGCTGGACTTCGGGATCGAGCTGAAGATCAAGCAGGAAGCGACGCTGGAGGATTTGCTGGAACAGGAGATCGAGGCCCGCGAGGTCGATCCGGATTCGCTTTCGTCGCGCCCGCCGGTGGTGACGATCCTCGGGCACGTGGACCACGGCAAGACCAGCCTGCTGGACAAGATTCGCCATGCCAACGTGGCGGCGGGCGAGGCGGGGGGAATCACCCAGCACACCGCGGCCTGGATGGTCGAGGTGGGCGAAGGCGACGCCCGCAGGCGCGTGACGTTCATCGATACCCCCGGGCACCAGGCGTTCACCGCGATGCGGGCCCGCGGAGCCAACATGACCGACGTGGTGGTGCTGGTGGTCTCGGCCGCCGAGGGCGTGCAGCCGCAGACCCTCGAGTCGATCAACCACGCCCGCGCCGCCGGCGTTCCGCTGGTGGTGGCGATGAACAAGATCGACCGCGCCGATGCCAATCCGGACATGGTGCTGGGCCAGTTGGCCAAGGAAGGGCTTAACCCGGTTGAGTGGGGCGGAGAAACCGAAGTGGTGCGCACCAGCGCCACCACCGGCGAAGGCATCCCTACATTGATTGAAATTCTCGATTACCAGTCGGAACTGCTGGAACTGAAGGCCAACCCCTCGGCGGCGGCGCGGGGGATGGTCATCGAATCGCGCGTCGATCCCGGGCGCGGTGCCGTGGCCACCGTGCTGGTCCAGGACGGCACGCTCAAGACCGGGGACATCATGCTGTGCGGCGCCGGCTACGGGCGAATCCGCGGTTTGTGGAACGACCGCGCAGAGTCGATCGATTCGGCCACGCCGGCCACGCCGGTGATCGTCTCGGGCCTGAGCGAGCCGCCGCAGGCCGGGGATAAATTCTACGTCCTGGACGACCTGGATCGCGCCCGCTCGATTTCCGAGCAGCGCCAGGTCCGCAGCCGCCAGCAGACCCTGGCCGACAAGAGCGCCATTTCGCTGGACAACGTGATGGAGCGGATCAGAACGTCGGCGGTGAAGGAGATCCGGCTGATCGTCAAGGCCGACGTTCAAGGTTCGGTCGAGACCCTGCGCACGACGCTGGCCGAGGTTGACAGCGAAGAAGTGAAGGTGCGCGTGCTTCACGCGGCGGTCGGCGCGATCAACGAAAGCGACATCGAGCTGGCCGACGCGTCCGATGCGGTGATCATCGGCTTCCACGTCGTCCCCGACGACATGGCCCGCTCGATGGCCGAGCAGCGCCGCGTCGAGGTGCGCACCTACCAGGTGATCTACGAGATTTTTGACGATCTGAAGAAAGCCATGAGCGGGATGCTCGAGCCGGAAATCCGCGAGAAGTACCACGGTCGGGCGGAAATCCGCAAGGTGTTCAAGGTGTCGCGCGTGGGGTCGATCGCCGGCTGCATGGTGGTCGATGGCCACATCCAACGCGGCAGCAAGATTCGCCTGATCCGCGATGGGGTCATGGTGACCGAGGACCTGACGATCGACAGCCTCAAGCGCATCAAGGACGACGTGCGCGAAGTCAAGCAGGGATTCGAGTGCGGGATCAAGCTCGACGGGTACGACGATGTGAAGGAGGGCGATACCCTCGAAGCGTACATCCGCGAGACAATCCAGCGGACGCTGTAGCAGCTTCGCGGGGCGCGGTGAAACCCCCGCGGGGCGTGGGTTAAGCCCCCGCGGGCGTAGTGAAGCCCCCGCGGGCGTAGTGAAGCCCCCGCGGGCGCGGTTTTTCGGGAAAAATCGTCCATGACGATCGGCGTTTTGCAATTGGAGCTTCGCATCGGCGACGCGATGAGCTTGAAGGACAAGCGCCGGGTCATCAAGAGCATCAAGGACCGGATCGCCCACGGGCACAACGTCTCGATCGCCGAGGTGGACGCCTTGGACGAGCATCGGCGCAGCGTGCTGGGCCTGGCGATGGTGGGCAATGATCCCCGCTACGTCGAGGGGGCGCTGAGCAAGCTGGTGGACTGGGTGCGAGCCGTTCCCCAGGCGACCTTGATGGATTACCGGATCGAGATGCTGTGAACCAACGCCAAAGCGAGCGAACGTATGTCACGACGCATTGAACGAGTGGCCAGCACCCTTCAGAGAGAGCTGGCTAACATCATCCAGCGCGACTTGACCGACCCGCGCCTGACGGGTTTACCCAGCGTCACGCGGGTGACGGTCAGCCCGGACCTGTCGGTGGCCGATGTGTTCGTCACGGTCATGGGCACCCCCGGCCAGCAGAGCGCAGCGCTGATCGCGCTGCGCCATTCGGCCGGATTGATGCGCAGCAAGCTGGCCAAGGCGATCGCGATGCGGCAGACGCCGTACCTGAAATTTCACCTGGACGAGCAGTTGAAAAAGGAACTCGAACTGCTCGAGGCGCTGCATAAAGTGGCGGAAGAAAACGCCGAAATCGACCGCAAGCGAGCGGAAGGCACCGAACCGGCTCCGGCGGACGAGCCGGATAATAATCCCCCCACCCCAAGCGAATGAAGAACGCCACCAAGCATGCCGAAAGCCTGCGGACGCTGCTGAAAAAGCTCACCCGCGATCATCCCGTCGAGCCGGTTGCCGTCGTCGACCCGCTGCGCGCACTGGTACGAGGATTTCTCGCCTCCGACACCACCGACGCCCGCGCCGATGAGGCGATGAAGCAGATCGACCGCGAGTTCGTCGATCTGAACGAGCTTCGCGTGGCGACCGACCTCGAACTGCACGGGCTGATCGGCGTGCGCTACCCGCAGATCGAAAAGCGGATCGCCGCGATCATCCAGACGCTCAACGCGATCTTCGAAAAAGAGCACACGCTCAATCTCACGCGGCTCACCGAGATGCCCAAGCGCGACGTGCGACAGTTCGTGCGCGACCTGCCGGGGATGATTCCGTTCGTCGAGGCGTACGTGATGCTGTATGCATTCGGATCGCCGGCGATTCCGGTCGATGAGGCCATCCGGCGCTATCTCGCTGACGCCGGCATTCTCGAATCCTCCGCGACCATCGAGGACGCACAGAAATTTCTCGAACACCAGTTGAAAGCCGATGAATGCTACCCCGCATTCGTGGCGATTCGGCGGGCGACGATCGAGGAGAAGGCGAAAAAGAAGTAGCCTCGGATCGGGCGTCGTCCGACGCGCGGTCGGCGGGTGAGCCGCCGCCCGGTCCGGCGAATCCAGCTCCGCACGCGGTTTGGATTGTCCCGGCGCCCGCGAACGGCTTCGATTTTTCGGGTTAAACCTTTGCCTTCCTGGAGCAACGCCATGACCGATCGACTTCCGCCCGACACGCTTCGCCTGGGGGTTCCCAGCGGGAGCATGCAGAACTCGACCGTCGAGCTGTTCGCCCGTGCCGGATACCGCATCTCGATCCAGGACCGCAGCGTCTTTCCGCGGGTGGATGATGAGAAAATTTCGGCCGTCTTGTTCCGCTCGCAGGAGATCAGCCGTTATGTGGTCGATGGGATCATTGACTGCGGGCTGTGCGGCTACGACTGGATCGTCGAAAACGGCAACGAAAGTGACATCATCGAGATCTGCGAGCTGACCTATTCCCGCGCCACCTCGAATCCGGCCCGCTGGGTGCTGTGCGTGCCGGAAGAAAGCCCGGTGAAAAGCCCCGACGATTTGAAGGGCGCCGTTATCGCCACGGAGATCGTCAACACGACGCGACGGTATTTTCAGAAGCGAGGAATCCCGGTGACGGTGGAGTTTTCCTGGGGCACCACCGAGATCAAGGCCCGGCTGCTCGATGCGATCGTCGAGCTGACCGAGACCGGCTCGTCGATCCGGGCCAACAATCTGCGAATTCTCGATACGCTGCTGACCAGCACCATCCGCTTCATCGCCAACAAGAAAGCGTGGGCGGTGGACTGGAAGCGCGAGAAGATGGAAAACATCGCCATGCTGCTTAAGGGCGCCATCGAGGCCCGGGCCAAGGTGGGATTGAAGATGAACGTTCCGGAGAGCAAGCTGGCGGAAGTGATCGGATTTTTGCCGTCGGAAAAAAGCCCGACGGTCAGCCGCCTGGCCGACTCGCAGTGGGTCGCCGTCGAGGTCATTCTCGAGGAAAAGCAGGAGCGCGAGTTGATCCCGCGCTTGAAGCGCGCGGGGGCCACCGGGATCATCGCGTACCCGTTGAACAAGGTCATTCCGTAAGAAGTCAGCGAGGCTAAGATTGACGATGGGCGTGCGATCGATCAACTGGCTTGCACTTACCGTGGTGGGGGTGGTCCTCGGCGGTCTATGCGGCTGCGCCGCCGGGCGCATCGCGTCGGCGGCCGAAGCGGCCCCGGCCGCGACGACGTCTTCGGCGACTCGGCCCGCGGCCACGACCACGGCCCCCGCGCTCGATCCCCGCGCCGCCCTCACGCTCGAGCAGATCGCCCCGGCGCCGCGGCTGGCCGAACCGGCGACTCAGCCCGCAACGCGGCCATCGCTGGATGCGCTGGAACTCTATGGCCGGGCACGGGATGAACTGCTGAAAAATCAGCGGTTTTCCGCGATTGACCTGCTCGATCAGGCCGCCAGAATCGATCCGTACAGCTTCGAGATTCAGTACACGCTTGGGCGGGCCTGGCTGGGGACCGATGGCAACGCCGAGAAGGCCGCCGCCGCCTTCGAGCGGGCCGCGGCGCTGCGGCCGGATGATCTGGATGTGCATCTGGCCTTGGGTCGCCAGCAACTCCCCGCCGATCGCGTCCTTAAGGCGGTCGAGCAGTTTCGGCTGGCTCGGCTCACCACCGAGTATGCCCAGGACGAGGACGCCGCGGCCCTGGTCGATTTTTTCCTCGCCCGGGCGCTTCAGCAGGGTGGATATCTCCAGGCGGCGCTCGATCAATATGTTCACCTGCGCCCGCGTCTTCAGCGCACCAGCGAGGTGGTCCGGGGCAACCCGGAGCTCACGTTCCTGCTCGGCCGTCCCGAGCTGCTGCAACTGCAAATCGCCGAACTTCAGGAGAAACTGAATCGCCCGCAAGAGGCGCTGGACGCCTATCGCAAGGCCCTGGAGTCCGATCCGCTGGACATGGAATTGTATCGCCGCATCGTGCGGGTTTTGACGGCCACCGGCAAGACCTCCGAGGCCGCGGCCACGGCCCGCTCGGCGGTGGCGGTGTTCCATGCCAACGCCGACTCACTGGCGCTGTTGCGCGATGTGTACCGCCACAGCGGGCGAGAGTCGGAAATGGTCGACGAACTGGCGCAGCTTCGCCGCCAGCGCCCCGATGATCAGGCGTTGCTGTTCGCGTACGTCGATGCCCTGAGCGCCGCGGGCCGCGGCGACGAGGCGGAAAAGGTTCTGGCTTCGGCGGCGCGGGACAGCGGCTATGACTTCGAAATCGTCCGCCGCCTGGTCGATCGCTACGAATCGCGCAGCGCGACAACCGAGGCCGCCGCGGTGCTGGTCGAAGCCCTGGCGCAACGGCCGGACACCCTGCGGCAGCTTTCGCCGCTCTGGTCGCGGTTGCTTCAGTTTTCCCGTCCCAATCGTCTTCGATTGAGCGATCTTCAGCAGTTGCAGGTTTCGCCCGGTGCCGAAGCCGCCCGGCTGTTCTGGCTGTCGCGCGTGGCCGATCTGTGGAACCGGGATGCCTTGGCCCGCCATGCGCTGGACCAGGCCGCCTGGCGCATCCCGCCATTCGCGCCGGCCTGTCGGATCGCCATCGGACAGTACTGGCAGCGTGAGGATTGGGACGAGGCGCAAAAGCTCGCGGCATGTGAAAAGCTGAGCGATTCGGTGGAACGTTCGCACGCCCCGGCGCTGGCCGAAGAACTGCGAGGCTTGACCGAACTCAATCGCGGCCGATTCACCCAGGCGATCGAGCATTTCACCGCCGCCCAGACCCTGGGCAATCGCGCACCCGACCTGCTGCTCAATCAGGCGCTGGCGCTCAAAGCGCTCGAGCAGCATTCCAAGGCCGAGCAGGTGCTCTGGAAGATCGTCTCGGATCATCCCGGCTACGAAGACGCCTATGGCCTGCTCTTCCGAACCTACTTGGAGAGCCGCTCGCCGGCGCAGGCTGTGAAGGTCTTGCAGACTTGGCTGAGCGCCGATCCCAACAGCGAGAATGCCCGGCTGCTTCAGGCGACGGTGTACATGCAGGCGGGCAAGCCGGACGCCGCCGAGCAGGTGCTGCTGGGACTGCAACGCGAAGATCCCGACAACATGCAGACGTTGATGGCGCTGCAAGGTCTGTATTCGCAGACCGGTAAGCTGGATCAGTTCGTCGCCTCGCTCGAGGACCGCCTGGTGAAACATCCCGAGAACCGCGCCGTCGTTGAGATGCTGGTGCGGATATATTCCGGACAGAAGCGGCTCACCGAGGCCTCGCGGGTTTTGGACGCGGCCAGGGGAGCTGTCGGCCAGGACACCGATCTGCTCTACTACATCGCGTCGCTGTACACCCGGATCGATCAGAAAAAGACCACCGAGGAGATTTTGCGCCAGGTGGTGAAGCTCGATCCGAAGCATTCGGCGGCGAGCAATGATCTGGGCTATTCCTGGGCCGACCAGGGCGAACATCTGGATCAGGCCGAACGGCTGATCCGGGTTGCGGTCGAAGCCGAACCTGACAACCAGGCCTTTCTCGACAGCCTCGGTTGGGTCTTGTACAAGCGGGGCGAGTTCGACCAGGCTCATCACTACCTGAAACAGGCGATCGGCGAGGCGGCCCGGCCTGACCCGGTGGTGCTGGATCATCTGGCCGATTCGCTCTATCGTCTGGACCGTCGAGATGAGGCGGTGAAGACGTGGCAGCGGTCGCTGGATCGGCTCGCCGGCGGCGACGATGACCGCGAGGATGTCAAGCAACTTCGGCTTCAGTTGATGGCCAAGCTCAAGCAGGCCGGTGCCAATCAGCCGGTGACGGTGGCGCCGACGGCCGAACAGGCCGGCGCCACCACCCGTTCGTCGTCGCGCCCGGCGCAGGCGCGGAATTCCGCCGAGGATAATCCGTAATCAGCGAGAGAAACTTATGTCAGGTCATTCACACTGGTCGAAGATCAAACGCGCCAAAGGTGCCAACGACGTCAAGCGCGGCAAGGTCTGGAGCAAGATCGCCCGCAAGATCATCATCGCCGCCAAGAGCGGCGGCGATCCGCGCGACAACCTCAATCTGCGCTACACGATCGACGAAGCCAAAGCCTCAAACATGCCGCGCGATACAATCGAGAAGGCGATCAAGAAAGGGACCGGCGAACTGGGGGCCGAGAACTACGAACCGGTGACCTACGAGGGGTACGCTCCCGGCGGAATCGCGTTCCTGGTCGAGGGGCTGACCAACAACCGGGCCCGCACCGCGCCGGAGATGCGGAAAATCTTCGAGGTCGCCGGCGGCAACCTCGCCACCAGCGGCTCGGTGGCCTTCCAGTTCACTAAGCAGGGGATTATCGCCATCAAGACCGACGCGGTGGACGAGGAAAAGCTGATGGACCTCGCGCTCGAGGCCGGCGCCGACGATGTAATAAACGAGCAGGAAGTCTACGAGGTGATCACCTCACCCACGGCGTATCTAAAGGTGAAGGAATCGATCGAGAGCGCGGGCATCGCCATCGAGGCGGCCGAGGTGACCTATTTGCCGAACAACACCGTTGCGGTCGATGCCGACGGGGCGGCGAAGGTGCTTCGACTGTTCGACGCGCTGGACGACCACGAAGATGTCCAGTTGGTCTCCCACAACGCCGAGATCCCCGATTCCGTGACCGCTTGACCGGCCTCCGCCAAGTCGGTTGCCCGGACCCGATTCCAATTTTGCGTCGATCTGCGCTGCAATGCATCCGCCGGATGCAACCGGGGTTTTTGCCCCATCGGCGCTATTGAAAAGGGTCGATTGACTTGGGTACTCTGGACCGCATGTCTTCACGTCGCGCCACCGCCGCGCCCGGCGACGGTCCTCCACAAAGAAAGTTGCAGCAGTTGCTTCCGACACACCGGCGACGACCTGCGAGGCTTAAGTGAATGGCATTCGTGAAAACAAAGGGTCTGAAAACACTGAAAACAAAAGGGTCTAAGACTCGTTTCCATCCTGAACGTCCCACTTCACCCCGCGCCAATAACGAGTCTTAGACCCTTGTATGGTACGCAGTATAACGTCCCGGTTATCATGTCCCGAGGGCCTGCTGGAGCATGCGCCGGCTCCTTCGCGAACGATGTCTTCCAGAACCGGCCGGGTTGCCAATTCCAACTGAAACGGGGATGATGACATGTGGCGTATCCTTATTGGCCTCGTGGGCCAAACGGGTTCCTGAAACTGATCCAGTCACCCAAGGTACGCCGCTTTTATTGCCGCGTCTTCATCCACATATTTTGCTTATCGCTCAACGGTCAATCCTGTGTAGAGGTGCTGCATGAAGCGTTCCATACTCAACATTATTATCGATGCCTTGGCGGCGGCGGTCATGCTGGGGATGATTGCCACCGGCATCATCATTCGCTTTACCCTACCGCCAGGTAGTGGACGGGTGCTGGGTGTGTGGGGCTTGACCCGTCACCAATGGGGTGACCTGCACTTCTGGGTGGCACTTGCGGCCGTGGCCATTGTGGTGCTGCACCTGGCCCTGCACTGGACATGGGTCGTTTCGGTCGTGCGACGTTCGATTGTGGGTGTTGGTCAAGGCTTGCCAACTTCCCGCCTGCGGGTGCTGGCTGCCGTGGCCACGGTGTTGATTGTGTGCGCGGCCGTAGCGGGCTTCTGGTGGACTTCGGTCCAGTCCGTTCAACCTACTTTCGTGCCCCAATCCGATGTGGCGGAGTACCGCCCCGATGGCGACGGACTTCGCGGTAGCATGACCCTGACCGATGCCGCCGCCGTCCTGCATTGTTCGGTGACGCAGTTGCGCCAACGGCTGAACTTACCCGCCAGCGTGCAGGACAGCGAACATCTGGGCCAGATCGCCAAGGAGCGGGGAACCACGATGCAGGAGTTGCGCAGGCGACTGGAAGCGCAGATCTCAGAGCCAAACCCTTGAGGTGCAATATGATGAACGGTAATGGCGGGCTGGATCGTTGCTACTTGGATTGCCGCTGCGTTGTTGGATTTGGCGGTGGGAAGAATGCGCGCCTGACCGCCTTCCGCCGCTGGCCGAGCGCGTTGTTCGGGGACAATCTTCTTGACATCGATGAGGGAATACGGTGATCTATCACTCACGGGGATGACCTCCCGCACGTGAACCGCCCAGCCTTCGGGCCGGGCATCAGATTCACTATTGTTGAGGCATCCCCGCTTTGTTCACCCGCGAAAAGTACCAGAGACTTATAGTCGACTTCAGTTATCACCGCTCGCTCGGCGACGACCGATGGATCGGTGAAATGGTCGGAAGGTATGACCTTCAACGCACCCTGCACGACTGCGGTGGCCAGAATGACCCGTGCCGCTGCCGGCGCTAGGCAGAGATGAAGGGTCGTGTCCCCTTCAGTTACTCCCCTTCAGTTACTCCTTGGCGGGGGACATTTGTTCCCAATGATCGCGCTGTTTGCGAAACCCGGCCAATGCGTCGGCGTATTGCGGATCATCGACAAAGTTTTGTTGCTCAGACGGATCGCGGGCCAGGTCGAAAAGCACTTCGGGCATGGCCGGGCCGTACCATTGATATTTGAGCGCGTCGCGCTTGACCATGAAGTTGGTTCCGCCGAACTCGCTGCGGACGGTGTTGTCCCAGCCGTCGGTTTGGCCGTTCATCAGCGACACGAGCGTGCGGCTGTCGGTTCCTTCGGGAATCGGGAGATCGGCCAGATCGCAAAGGGTGGCGAACAAATCGCAGAGGCTGACATTGGCCTCTACTTGACGAGGGGCGAAGCGGGCGGGCCAGCGGATAATCAGGGGCACTTTGGCGCTGGCCTCGAAGAATTTTTGTTTTTCCCAGATCCCGTGCTGGCCGAGCATTTCGCCGTGGTCGCTGGTGTAGATGATGATCCAGTCTTCGAGGTTTTGCCCGCCGGATTCGATGGATCGCATGAGGGTGCCGAACATGGTGTCGGCGTTTTCGATCATGGCATAATACGCCGCGGTGGCGCGGCGAACCTCGCGCTCGGTAACATCCTCGCGGACCTTCACCCGCCTCTGGCTCAGGAAAGGATGATCGAAAACCGGCTGATCCACAAACGGCTCGACGCGGTTGAGATAATGGTTGAACAACACCTCACTCGGCGCGAGATAGGGATAGTGCGGCTGATGCAGCGAGAGTTTCAACAGCCAGGGGGCGGCGGTGTTTTCGCGGTCGTAATAGGGGGAAAGATAACGATTCTCGACCCCCTGCAGCGCCGCCGCCAAGGCCAGTTCGTCTTCGCGGATGTGATGGCCCCGGCCGATGCCCGCCCGCTGGATTTCCTTGGCATCCGACCATTTTTGTGACGGCTTGTGCTTGCTGCCGGACTGTGGAGCGCCTTGTTTGGGGATGTATCGGCCATTGACATGGACATCGCCAAACCGGCCGGTCCAACCCTGCATCTGATCGGTTCCCATGTGATGGAGTTTGCCGCAGGCGGTGGTGGCGTAGCCGTGCTGGCTGAACTGGCGGGCGAAGGTCATCGCACCGGGTAGAAGGTCTTCGCCGTAGACCTGGCAGCCGCAATGGCGGGGATACATCCCCGCCATCATGCACTGCCGGCCGGGGACGCAGATGGGCGAGGGGGTGTAGGCGTTGGTGAAGACCACCGCATCCTCGGCGAGTTTGTCGAGGTTAGGCGTGCGAATCACCCGATTGCCGGCAAACCCCGCCACGTCAAAGCGGTGTTCATCGGTCATCAAAAACAGGACATTGGGATGATCGGGCATGGTGATCAGAGGATAACATAATTATTTGAGCAACATAAAAGGTGACATCCAGAATACCATTCACTTAGGGTGAAAACGTCTGGGAAAATCGGCCGTATCGGGCGAATACGGCAGTTGAGTTCGCCAACTTTGGCCCTTAAGTGAATGGCATTCGTGACATCCACGAATGTGAATGCCATTTGGTTAAGCTATAACCTCTTCCGAATACTGCGGTTGTCGATATGCCACACGGGGCTTGGTCATCAGGTCGTACTCCTTCATTCGTTTCTTCTTCACGCGCGGGCAGTATCGCCCTGGTCGTGATGGGTTCAC
>JBBQNJ010000070.1:0-26407 GCA_038329845.1 Tepidisphaerales bacterium
CGAGGCGAAGAAATTAGGTTTTTCCGGGAGATAACGGTCTCCAAACTGCTCGACGATGAACCCGCGGACCATGGTCACCGCGTCGCCCGAGAGATGGGTCGAGTCGGTTCGCATGTACGTGATATGGCCGGCCTCGTAAAGAGTCTGGGCGATTTTCATCGTCCGCTGCGTCCCGAGGCCCAGGCGGCTCGAGGCCGACTGCTGGATCGTGCTGGTGATGAACGGCGCCGGGGGACGGCTGGTCGTGCGCTTTTTCTCGATCCCCCGCACGGTGAACGCCGGACAATTTCCCAGCCGGCCTTCGATCACCGCCAGTCGTCGCGCCGGACCCTTGGCTTCGGGATCTTCGGTGATGTTCACTTTCGCAACGATGAATCCCAGTGCCTCGGCCACCCGCCGCGCCGCGTCGATGTCGCCGGCCTCGAACTTCGCGCCCGCGAACTCGACCACTTCGGCAACGAACGCGTTGTGTTCGCTGAGCCATTTCTCCCGCTCGTTCTTGTTCCGCTCGCCGTTGCCGGTATTGGTCAGGAAATCCATCCAGCGGGCCTGCAGATCGCGGCAATGCTGGCCGTCGGGAGTGAATATCCCGCCGATTTTCCAGTATTCCGACGGGATGAATTGCTCGATCTCGCGCTCGCGATCGACGATCAGCCGCACCGCCACGCTCTGCACCCGTCCGGCGCTCAGCCCCCGCGCCACCTTGCGCCAGAGGATCGGGCTGATCTCGTAGCCGACGATGCGGTCAAGAATTCGCCGAGCCTGCTGGGCGTTGACGCGATCCATGTCGATCGACAACGGATTGCCGAACGCTTTCTGGATCTCGGTCTTGGTGATGGCGTTGAAAATGACCCGGCGGGTCTTGGCGTCGGGGATATTGAGCGCTTCTTTCAGATGCCAGGCAATCGCCTCGCCTTCGCGGTCCAAGTCGGTCGCCAGAAAGACCTGCGGAGCTTCCTTGGCCAGTTTCTTCAGTTCCTTGACAATTTTATCCTTGCCGCGCTCCTCGATGATCACGTAGTCCGGCTGGAACGTCTCGAGGTCCACCCCCATCCCTTTGCTCGGCAGGTCGCGCACATGCCCCATCGACGCCTTGACGATGTATCCATCGCCCAAGTACCGGTTGATCGTCTTGGCCTTGGCGGGCGACTCGACGATGACCAGGTTCCGACCGTGTTGTTCGCTTGGCTTGGCCATTCAAGTCTTTCCGTTCGTTCTACAACCCAGACACTATAGGACGCTTCGGCGCTACGTCGGGTGAGATCGCGCCGCGGCGTCCGACGCCGTTGCTATCGTCCCGCGCCGTTGCTATCGACCGGCAAGCGGGCCCGCTTAACCGGCAAATCTCTCCCAATCGTTAAATACCAGGATTGCCCGGCGCCGCTCGGTCCTTGTCCATCCTCCGCTATTACGGTCCGAAGGGGGCGGCAGTTTGACCCTGCCCCCAAGCCGCTGTCAAGCGCGGCACGTCGTTTGATCCTTCAGGAATCCCCTGGGTAGCCTACATCGTGGCTTTGATCGGTGGCATTCGGGAGAAGATCGCCCGGCGGCAGGATTAGTTTTCAACGCACGCCGATCGACGGACTCCGACGACCGAAAATATCTTGGCCCTTTGTAAGCCGCATACGATTTCGCGGGTTTACCCCGGGACGAACGCCGGTAGAATGGCCGCTTCGCTTGACCGCGTCCACAAGGATCGCTCCATGCCCTCGGTTTGTCTTTATTTCCAGGTTCATCAACCCTACCGGCTTCGCCGATACAGCGTCTTCGACACCGATCGCCATTATTTCGACGAGCAGAAAAACGGCGAGCTGTGCCGCAAGGTCGCGCGCAAGTGCTACCTGCCGGCCAACCAAGTCATGCTCGAACTGATCGCCAAGCACCAGGGCAAGTTCCGCGTCGCCTACTCGATCACCGGGGTGGCGATCGAGCAGTTGAGTGAGTTCGCGCCCGAGGTGATCGACTCGTTCAAAGAACTCGGCGCCACCGGCTGCGTCGAGTTTCTCGACGAGACGTATTACCACTCGATGGCGTTTTTGTACTCGCGTGAGGAATTTCGCGCCCAGGTCGATCTGCACCGGGCAAAAATGCAGGAGTTGTTCGGCCAGACGCCGCGGGTCTTTCGCAACACCGAGCTGATTTACAACAACGATCTGGCCCACTTCGTCAGCCATATGGGCTACGACGGCGTGCTGACCGAAGGTGCCGATCACATCCTCGGCTACCGCACCCCCAACGAGGTCTACCGCCCTCCCCACGCGCCGCGGCTGAAGATGCTGCTGAAGAACTATCGGCTCAGCGACGACATCGCCTTCCGGTTCAGCAACCGCCAATGGGAACAGTGGCCGTTGACGGCGGAAAAATTCGCCCAGTGGATCAACCAGATCAACGGCCACGGATCGCTGTGCAATTTGTTCATGGACTACGAGACGTTCGGCGAACACCAGTGGGCCGAGACGGGCATCTTCGAGTTCCTGCGCTATCTGCCCGCGGCGGTTCTAGCCAATTCAGACAACAGTTTCCTTACCCCCTCGCAGATTCTTGATCGGTTCGAGCCCGCCGGGGAGATCGATGTGCCGCACATGATCTCCTGGGCCGACACCGAGCGCGACCTGAGCGCCTGGCTGGGCAACGCCATGCAGTCCAACGCATTGCATGAGCTGTACAAGATGGAAGGGGCGATGAAGGAAAAGGGGGACGAGGTTCTGCTTGCCGACTGGCGCCGGCTGAGCAGTTCGGACCATTTCTATTACATGTGTACCAAGTACTGGGCCGACGGCGACGTGCATAAATATTTCTCGCCGTATGAAAGCCCGTACGACAGCTACATCAATTTCATGAACGTGCTGGACAACCTCCAGACGCGATTGAAACAATAGCTTTTCGGCCTCGCGGGAACCCTGTCTGCATGCGCCAAGGCAACTGGTCGGTGATAGAATATCGACGGAGCCGAACGATGAATCAGACCCTGGCCGAGCTATTCGAGAGCAAGCACAGGCAGTCCGCGGCGAGCGGCGAGAGCGATTGGGATGATCGTCGAAACTAGTACCTGGCGGCGGTCCAGAGCTTGTATCGTCAGATCGAGACGATCCTGGTTGAACCGGCGAAACAGAAGACCGTCACGATTCAGCGACGAAAAAAGGACCTGACGGAAAACTACATCGGGACCTACTCCATCGAGGATTTAATCCTCGTCATCGCCGACGAACAGGTTCGTTTCTCCCCGCGAGGACGAAACGTCGCCGGGGCCACCGGGTGGGTCGATGTGCTGGGTGAGCGGGGCGAAGCGGTGCTGATCGCGCAACCCGATTCTCGCTGGGGTTTTGTCCAATCCCGTCAGCCAAGGACGCGGATCGTTCCATTGGACGAAATGTCGCTGGCCGAAGTCTTGCGGCAGGTGATGCGTGATTAACTCTCATGCCGGCGCCCCCCCATTGAGTTTTTCGCCGCCGAACCGCGGACCCTCAAGGAAATCCTCGGCTGGCACGATGGCAAGCCGGTCGAGGTCGACACGCTAGACCCGCAAGAGGTAGCGAATCGCGCTGACGCATTGCTTCGAGCCCTGCCATTGTGAAAGGCACCGCGCAACGACGAACACGCCGGGCGACTTGGCAAGCGTCGGTGCGGCGCGGTTACCCCCCGGCTTCTTCGGGGGTAACTAGCATCGAGAGCTTGATGTTTTTGAGAAAATCCACCAGGCGGGATTGCAGAGTTCGGATGGGGGACAGGAAGGCACGGTCGCCGGCGGTGCCGATTA
Organism: Tepidisphaerales bacterium; assembly: GCA_038329845.1. Taxonomy (GTDB): domain Bacteria; phylum Planctomycetota; class Phycisphaerae; order Tepidisphaerales; family Tepidisphaeraceae; genus JBBQNJ01. Next base: position 3,758 of record JBBQNJ010000070.1, read on the forward strand.
TGCGGTCACTTCGCGAAGGGCCATCGACGCTGCGCATCAAGTCGTAGAGTGTGACGGCGCCGGGGTCGGCGGCGAGGCGATAGCCGCCCTTGACGCCGCGTTCGCTATGCAGCAATCCCTCGTGGTGAAGCACTTTCAGCACGTTCATCAGCATCGCCAGCGGCAGCCCGTATGCCTGGGCCATCTGCCGGGCCGAGACGGTCTTGCCGGCGCGACGCGCCAGGTAGGCCAGAGCCAGGATCGCGTACTCGGTTTTTTTGCTCAATGGAAGCATGATCGCCTCGGGGAGAAGGGCCGCGCCATTCGGCCGTCTGGGCAGCAGGAACACGGCGACAACTGCACTGTAACCTGACGAGCCGGTAATTCAATGAAAAATCGCACCTCGGCGGGCGAATCACCCTAAATAGATGAGGAAGTTAAGATTCGCCCCCACGCCGCCACCCTGGGCCGACGGCCGTCCGCGGGATTCGACCCATCTCGGACTTCAAATCCCGAATCGGTCTCTTGAAGCGCCACAGCCGATCCACGGCGGGTTTTTGGCCCGATCGACAAGTCCCGCAATGGGCCGGTCAATAGGCTCGCACCAACACCGCTTGAGGGTAGGCTTTCAAGACGATTTGTTCGTGGCGCATCCCCAACTCGGCTCGGCGCTGGGCGCACCATTGGCACATTCCCACGCCGTGGCCCCAGCCATGGCCGTCGGCGAACTGCACCTGGTCTTTCTCGTTGATCGGCTTGAAAAAGCTCGAGTAGACCGTCGAACCTTCCTGCGCTTCGGTATTGATGGCCCAGCGAATCTCCTCGCCAGTCCAGCTATAGCCCTGGCCGCAGCTGTCGATCGCGGTGAATCGCACCGGACGCCCGAAGCGATTCACCTGGGCGATTTCGATCCGATCCAGCGGCGCCATGTCTTTTTCCGGCCGGTCGCGCTTGGCGCCCCAGGCGCGAAAACGCCGGGTCAATTCGTCTTTCTTGATCACCAGCGGACCCCAGTTGTATCGCGGGGCGGCGTTGCAAAGGCTCTGGGCGTCCTGCTCGCTCAACGGCGGAATCGGGCTGGTTCCGAACGCATCCGCCGCCGACTGGGTGATCCCGCCGCAGCAGGAACTGAAGTAGGTCTCGAAGATGCGCTCGGACCCGGGGCGACCGTAAGCCAAGACGATCCCGGCGGTGGCATCCACGGCCGAGCGGCTGCGGGCGGTCTCGGCGGCGATCCCGCCGTAGACCTGGCTTCGCTGATCGTTATTCACGTCGTAATGTCGTCCCAGCCCGGCGGTGCGGGCCTGGTACAGCGCGTAGGTGCGGGCGACGATCGCCTGGGCGCGGTAGGTCTCTTCGGCCCAGTTCCACAGCAACTCCTTCGAGACCACGCTCTTGAGATACGGGTCGATCGGCAAGACGTTGACCACGTCGAATCGGCCCGCCGCCGTGGGGACCAGCCGATACATTCCGCGATAGGCAAGCCCGTTGATGCTCACCGAGCCATCGACGCTGGGATAGATCGCCAAGTCGCCCACCCCTGCGTCGATCCCGCCGATGCGCCATCCGCCCGCCGACAGGGCCACGACGATCGGCGCCCCTGGCGCAGCCTCGAGGGTGCGGGCCGCGGCGGCGCTGCCGGCGATGACCTTCGGCGGATGCGACGTGGTCAGCGTCACCTGTTCCTGGTTTTGCAGCAGCCGAACCCGGATCATCGGCGCTGAAGGACTCACTGCGGGTTGCGGTCCGGGCGCGCTACATCCTGCCGGGCCGAAGAGCAGGCCGGGGAAAAGCAACCAGATCAAATGGAGCCACAGGTGTGATGGGCGATGTCCCACGGCGATCCCTGCCTTTTGGGAGTTGCGTTGTCGTCGGCATGAAGCCGCAAGCCCGCCGCTCACTCATCGAGCTTGCGCAAGCCCAGCCCCAGCGTCGCCAACTGTTCTCTGATCTCGACCAGGCTGGTGTGGCCGAAGTTCTTGCATCCCAGCAGTTCATCCTCGGTCCGCGAAGCCAGTTCCGCGACGGTATTAATGTTCAGGCGCTGCAAGGCCTTGCGGCTGCGAACGCTCAACTCCAAGTCGGCCACCAATTTGTTCTTGATCTCCGGGGCCAGGGCCTGCTCTTCCGGCTCGGGCGGCGCCAGCGGACCAGGCTTGCCTGGCTCGGCCGCGAGGCCCAGGCGAAGCCCCTTGTTCGCCAGCAGCGCTTTGATCTCGCTTAAGCTGGTGTCGCCGAAGTTCTTATAGGCCAACAATTCCTGCTCGGTCGTGCGCAGTAGATCGCCGATCGTGTTCAGATTCATCTTTTTCAGACAATTCCGGCTCCGCACCGACAACTCGAAGTCGGTCAGCGGAACATCCACGATTGCGCCGCGGCGCTCGCTGCCGCGGTCAGAGTCGTCACCGATGAACATCGAGCGGGCCGATTCGACGTCCTTCATATACAGCCGCGCCCGCTCATGATTCGGATCGGTCCGCAGCACCGCATCGAGGCAGCGATGCGCCTCGTCGTAGTGGTTGTTGTCTTCGTAGAGAATCGCCAGATTCATCAAGGCATTGAGATGGACCGGATCGCTGGTGCAGATTCGCTCGTACAGCTCGATGGCCTTGGCATCCTCAGCGCGGCGGTCATACAGCACCGCCAGGCGAAAACACGTTGGCTCGCTGTCGGGGTTCTCATTGAGCGAGCGCTCGTAAAAATCGACCGCTTTCTCGTAGTTCCCGTGGGATTCGGCTTCCTGGCCCTTCTTGAAGAATTCCTCGGCGGCGCGGTTATTGATGGACGAGGCGGTAAGCTGCGACATACGGGTAGGGCATCCCAAAAAGAGAAAACGACGACCGCGACGGCGAATCGGGACTTGGCCCCGTTTGCTCTGCGCGCCATCGCCTATGGCAATTGTACGAACGATTGATACGCCGGGAGATGGATTCTGTCAATCGAAGCGAAACGCCCTTATTCGGGCAGAGAGGCGATGAGGCGTATGTGTTGTCTGCTCGCCCCGAGCAGCGATGTGGACCAGTCCGGCTCGTCGCTGCCCGGCCTGATCGCAACCAGCGCCAGCACCTCGTGGATGGCCGGCTCGTTGCCCACGACCAGCGTCGCGGGGTTGGGGCGAAAGACGGCGTAAACATCCAGCCCGATCCACTGCGGCGGCAGTCTCAGTCCCAGCATGCAGGCGATCTCGCGGTTTTCCGCACGGAGATAGAAAAGCGTCCGTTCCTAGGGGCGCCAGTGAAACTGCGCCGAGGCCATCGCGATGCCGCCGTTGGCCGCCAGCGGATAGAGAAATCGGCTGATGCGCCCGCGCTCGACCCGCAGATCGCGGTGCCAGTCGCCGACGGGAAGTGATTCGCCGGCGGGGGTGGCGGTGAGGCGATGCAAGGCCTCGGCGGCGATTCTCGCGGCGAGCGGGTCGGTGCGCGCCAGCGGTCCTCCTCGCGGCGAAATGGGACTGATGTATAGCCGGTACAGCATCACCGCCGACGGAACCGCGATCGCCACGATCGCTATCGCCAGCAAGCCCCGCTTGGCCATTAACGGCAGCAGGGGTCGGGGCGACGGCGGAGGAATGCCGATTGACGATCCCCACCCTTCGCCGACGACCAGGAACCCGCCGATGGCATGGGCGGCGACGGCGGCGAGCAGAATGGGAATCCACGAAACCACTACGCCCACGCGCTCGGCTTCAACCCCGCCGAGAAGCCCGATCGACAGAACCGTGGCCGCGAACGTGGCGGCCAACAGGCAGGCGATCGCCCAGTCGCGCCGGAACAGGAAAGCCAGCCCGAGGGCGGCGGCGCTGCCGATGGTCAGCGACGTTGGGAAGTTGGCGATCAGCCACCAGCCGACTGCCATGCCCCCCAACCCCATCGACAGGCCCCAAACCCCGAGCCGACGGCGACGGCTGAATGCCGTGACGAAGACGCCGGCCCCCAGCAATCCCCCGAGCATCCATCGAGCAAGTTGGCGAGGCAGCCAATCGACCAGTTCCACGGCGCTGCGCCACGAAGCCCGTGCGACATGGCCGGCATACCAGCGCCCATGCTGTCGCAAGTGGTCGAGAATACCGGCCTGAAAAAAGCACATCCGCGCCACCGGCTCGCGAGGCACGCCCGCGCGATCGGCATCGAGCTGGATTTGCCCCGGCCACATGCGATGCCGCGGCGAGGTCGCGGCGTACAGCAGATCGGCCGAGTTGCTCGAGGGCGTCCACTCGCCGATCACCACGCGCTGGCGAATTAGCCACGGCCCCATTAACAAAACGAATCCCGCGATGATCGCCCCGCCCGCAACGGTGCCGCGGCGCCATCCCCCGCGCCGCGGGCGCGAAGCCACGGCCTGTGCGTCGGGCACCCCGGGGTCCGGCCATCCCCCCTGCCGCAAGCGTATCGCTACGACGATCGCCCATATCGGCAGGACCAGGACCGTGGCCGGGCGCACGAGGTTCGAGGCGGCGAGGAAGACCCCGCTCCAGACGAGAAGTCTGGTCTTGTCATGGCGCATCCCGTCGATCAGCAGGAGCATCGCGCCCAGCAGCAGCAGCAGGCCCGCCGGTTCGGTGATGATGTCACCGGACATGGCGCAAAGGGCCGGGTCCAGCGCCAGCGCCGCCGCCGCGGCCGCCGGGGCCAGCAGCCGTCCAGAGGCGCGCATTCCCACGAGCATTGCCAGCGGCGGGGCCGCGGCACCGATGAGGAGATTGACCCACGTCGCCACCGCGCTGGAGGGGCCGGTCCAGAAATAGATGATCGCCAGCAGAACCGACATTCCCGGGCGCAGACCGATCCAATAGTCGAACAATCCGGCCCCGTCGAGAATCGATTCGGCCTGGTGATCCCGCCCCCGCGCATCCGAGGTGGGCACGCCGACCATGCGGAACGGTCGCGTATGCCCGAGCGGATCGGCCATGGTCTCGGCGTAAACCTGCCAGCGCAGTCCCAGGGCCAGCAGAAACAATCCCACCAGCAGCAGCCAAACGACCCCGGCGCCCGCGCCCGCTTTCGCAGGGCACAGCGACCCGGGCGTCGGCGCGGAGGGCGTGGGGGGAACCGGGTTGGCGGACGAGGGCGTGGCTGGAGTGGTTGAGGCAGGCCCAGATCCGCCCGGCGGGTGGACGCCCGGCGAGGGCGAGGCAGTCCCAAGCGTGGTGGGCATGGTGGTAGCAGGCGTATCGAGCATGGGCGCGATGGTGGGTGCCCGAGGTGGAGCGGATTCGCGGCCGGCGGGCGAATCGGCACCGTCGGCGGGCAACATCAGCGCGATTCTACCGCCGTCGACTCGCTCACGCGAATGGGTCGCTGGCGGTCGAGAGGTTCTGGAAGCTGGTCGTTTTGTTGTCGAATGTCAGCTTGATCGTGCCGGTCGGGCCGTTGCGCTGCTTGGCGATAATGATTTCAGCGATGTTGTCGGGCTGGAAATCGGGGTCCTGAAGGCGGTAATAGTCTTCGCGGTGCAGGAGCATGATCACGTCGGCGTCCTGTTCGATGCTGCCCGATTCGCGCAGGTCGCTCATTCGCGGGCGATGCCCGTCGCGCGACTCGGATGAGCGGTTGAGCTGCGACAGGCAGATCACCGGGATGCTCAACTCGCGTGCGACGGCCTTGATTCCACGGCTGATCTCGCTGATCTGCTGCTGGCGGCTCTCGACGCCGGGATTGTCCATCAACTGCATGTAGTCGATCATGATGCATTTGATGTCGTGCTGGAGCTTGAGCCGCCGGGCCTTGGCTCGCAGGTCCAGGATCGTCAGGCCCGGGGTGTCGTCCACCCAGATCGGGGCTTTGGCCAGCTCGCCCACGACGCTGGCGAGTTTTTGATACTCGTGCGCCTGCAGCATCCCCTTGCGAAGCTTGTGGGCGTCGATCCCGCCGCGGCTGCACAGCATTCGCTGGGCCAGTTGCTGCTTGCTCATTTCCAGCGAGAACACCGCCGCGGGCAGGCGTCCATCGGCGGCGATATGTTCCACGACATTCATGGCGAAGGCGGTTTTACCCATGCTGGGCCGGGCCGCGACGATGATCATCTCGCCGTTTTGCAGGCCGTTCATCATGTCGTCGAGTTCGATGAACCCCGTCTCGATGCCGCGCTGGCCGCGGTTTTCGATCATCTCGAACACTTCATGCAGCACCGTTTCCATGGGGACGATGGCGTTGCCGACTCGTTTCTGAGCGATGTCGAAGATTCGTTTTTCGGCCTTATCCAGCAGCAGGTCGGCCTGCTCATGGGGGGCGTAGGCGTCGCGCAGGATAGCGTTGCTGGCGCCGATGAGATGGCGGAGCATCGCCTTCTCGCGGACGATCCCCGCGTAGTGCATTCCGTGGGCGGCCGATGGGACGGTATTCAGAAGCTGGGCCAGGTAGGCGGTGCCGCCGATTTCCTCGAGCAGTTGGCGACGCATCAGCTCTTCGCGGAGGATCAGCGAGTCGATCGGTCGATTCTGCTCGTAAAGTTTGAGCAGCACATCGTAGATGATCTGGTGGTCGGCCTGGTAGAACGACTCGCGGTCCACGATCCCGGCGATGTCGCCGATCATGTCCTTGTCGAGCATCATCGAGGCGAGCATGGCCATCTCGGCCTCGATCGAGTGGGGGGGAAGCCGCTCGAACTGGCGAACCGCGTCCACGTCGGCGAGCTGAGTCATCGGCGAAGTTCTCCCTTGTTCGCGCTACGAACGAAAGCCTAACCTATCCTCGTTCCGCTTGGAACGGCAAGCCCCCCCGGCGGGGAATCGGTCCATCCTACGGACCCGGTGCCGCCGCGCCCACCGGAAGGCCGCTGCGCGTCCGATTATCCACAGCTTGACCACATGGGAAATCACAGCCGGAGGCGGCTGTGCCACAGTGGCCAGAAGGGAAATCACAGCCGGGGGGGGGGGGAGTTACAAAGGCCGCCAAGGGCCACAAGTGGCCAGAAGGGAACTCACCGCCGGGGGTGGCTGTGCGACAAGGGCCAGAAGGGAAATCACCGCATGGTGCGGGTGTGCCACTAGGACTTGGCGTGCCGATAATCGCCTTGGGGGTCGTTCGATTTTCCACGGTGGGTATACGCGGGTCGTCTTTCCCCGCAAGCGGGTTTTGATCTCATGGGCAAACTCTCTCTATTTATTGTGTTAATTCTCGTCGCGGCCGGATGTCAGCAGGATGCGGTTCGCGGGATGGGCGGCGATCAGGCCGACCGGATGAACGCCGGGCGATCGTCGTTCGATGAGGCGAAGGATCCGCCGTTCAATGCGAACACGCATTTTGCCGCCGGGCAGTTGGCCGAATCGCAGTCGAATCCTGAGAAGGCGATCGCCCAGTACGCCAAGGCGCTCCAGCTTGATCCGCGGCTTTCGGCGGCGCTATATCGGCAGGCGATCGTCTACACGCAGCTTCGACGTTTCGACGAGGCGATCGACGCATGGACGCGCTACATCCAACTGACCGATCAGTCGCCGGCGGGGTACTCGAACCTGGGATTCTGCCTCGAGCTCGCCGGACGGCCTCAGCAGGCGGAAGAGGCGTACCGCAAGGGGATCGCCCGCGATGCCCATCACCAGGCGTGTCGGGTGAATTATGGTCTGATGCTGGCGCGGCTAGGGCGGGTCAACGAGGCGATCACGCAGCTTCAAACGGTGCTGAGCGAAGCCGAAGTCCACTATAACCTCGCCAGCGTCTTCGAGCAGCAGGGCCGCAAGGAATCGGCGAAGGTGGAATATCGCAAGGCGCTGGCATCGGACCCTAATCTTTTCGATGCCCATCAGCGCCTGGCGCAATTGGGCGATGGAGATCAGCAGTAATCCGCTGGGGGCGAGCAGGGTGACACTTCTATTTAAGTTAAGAGCGTGACATTTCTATCCCTTTACAGCAGGGATACCAGAATATCCCGGCGGCGGCTCGCCCAGCGGGAGGCCATCCGAAGGGGATATTGTGGATGTTCCCGTCGGCAGTGGTAATTGTCCCTGTAGGCGTTGTCGATTCATCTCAAATTTTAGATTTCGATTTACCCCCGCCTCGAGGCCGGCAGAACGATCGTCTTGTCGATTCATCTCAAATTTCAGATTTCAAATTGAGCCTTGGAACCGCGACAGTCGGCGGCAAGCAAGGGGATACGCAGAAGATTCGTTGTGGGATGGATGATTCAAATCCGGCGGGGCGATTCGATCGGCTTATCTTTTCACCCTTGGATAACCGATTTTATGGGAACGCGGGAATCCGCGGGCGTTGTACTTGCCGCGCGCGGGTCGGGTGGTTAACTTAGCCGCCCGGCGTGCCGTGGCCCGCAGGCTAAAGGGCGCTGGATCGGACTTGGTTGTCGATCGCGGGGCTGGCGCAAGACGGGCGACTGTCTTGGCGATGGGCGCGATCGACGGTAGACTCGGTGTCGATCCGCTTGCGGCGGGTTTCTCGAACGAGACGACCGCGTGGTGTTTTCGATCGAGTCACCCCCGGCCCGCAATGTGATTTTGCACCAGGATTCTCAAACCGACGCACTCGCCCGCCTCGCATGGATTTTCGAGCTTTTCATGCCTCCGACGCCTTGAGTTGCCAACCCCGTGCCGCTTTGCGCGCCGGGACCCTGGTCAGCCGAGGTGATCGAAAAGCCTGGCCGCTCGATATCTGTCGCGGGCGCAAGCGAGTCGTCCGGCGCAGCCACTGCTGAGCGCCGACCCAACCAGGCCGACCGCGTTGGCACGCGGTCGGTGCGACGGTCCGGGCCGATCCGGTTTTCGCGGCGATGACGTCTCGCGGCGAAACGACAATCGGTCCGACCGTCCAGACCAGGAGGAACGCCGTGTTCTTCGATCGCACCGGCTCGCAACGCACCAAGACTACTTCCGCTCGAACCGACCGAAGCCGTCCCCTTCCGCTGCATAAGCGGATGGCGGTGATCGGGCTGGCCGCCACCACCGCCATGCCCATGGGCTTAACGCCAATGGCGTTTGCCGGTCCGAATATCGTTCCGCCCCGCGCTGAGGAATCGTCCGGCGCCGACGCGATGCGCCTGCCGGTCCTCATGCTTCAGGCCGCCGGCAACGCCGAGCAGTCGGCGCTGACCCAGGCGACCGAGCAATACAACGCCGGGCAGTACGACGAGGCGCAGCAGTCGTTGCAGAAGGTGGACGCCGGCACGCTTGGCGACGCCGATCGCAAGACACTGGATGAAGTGTCTGGGAAGATTCAGGCCGCGGCGAACCAGCGCAAGAGCGCCCGTGCCGAGTACGACCAGGGCGATCAGGCGATGAAGGAGAACAAGCCCGAGCAGGCCTTGGTCCACTTCAAGGCCGCCGCGGCGAACAAGTTCGCCGACGACGGCACCGTCCAGAAAGCCAACGAGCAGGTGGTGCTGGCGCAGGCGTCGATGAAGTCGGCCGAATCGGACAACAAGGCGTTGTACAAGCGGGCGAGCGATGATTTCGACGCCGGCCGCATGACCGAGGCACAGGAGAAGTTCCAGACCCTCCAGGACGCCAATTATAAGGCCGGGATGTTTCAGAAGGCCCCGGGGGAATATCTCAAGGAGATCGACAAGAAGGTCGCGGCGTTGGACGCGGACAAAACCCAGGCCCAGGCGCGGCCGTTCTATCGCCAGGCGGTGGATCAGTACAAATCGGGCGACTGGATCGCGGCCCGGGAGAATTTTAATAAATCCAAGGACGCCGGTTTCCGCGCCGGGGCGTTCGAGCGCTCGCCGGATGAATACCTGGCGACGATGGACAAGAAAGAGAAGTCGGACGCCGCCAAGGCCCAGGCGATGGCCGCCGATGCCGAGAAGAACAAGGCCCGCGACGCCTACCGCGCCGCCCGCGAGGAGTATCGCAAGGGGGATTGGAACGCGGCGAGAAGGAACTTCGAGGCGGCCAACCAACTGGGTTACAAGCCGGGACTGTTCGAAGGCGACGCCCCGTCGGTCTACCTGGCCCGGATGGACAAGAAGGAACAGGCTGACGCGGCCAAGGCGAAGCAGCAGGCCCGCGTGGATCAGCCCGCCGACGCGGCACCCGCGCCCGGTGCGCCCGCCGAGGCGACCGAGGGCGCGACGACCGATACGACGGGGCCCGCGACGGATCAAGCAATGACCGCCGAGTCGTCGGTGCCGGTCACCGGCACATCGGCCGTCGAGGCCGAGCTTCAGCGCACCGCCCAGCTCGAGCGCATTCGCCAGCAGCAACGCGTGTACGAATCGCAGGGGATGGCCGAAAAGGCCGCTGAATCCCGCAAGGAAGGGCGGGTGGATGATGCCCTGCGGATGTTCACCGAGTCGCTGGACCTGGATCCGACCAATCAGCAGGCCTTGGCCGGACGAAATGAGCTGCTTGCCCTGAGCGGGCGGGCGGCGGTTCCCACCAACGCTCTGGAACAGCAAAAGCGCCTGATCGAAGCCCGCCGCGGGGCGATCCGATATTCATTCAACACCGCGATCGGCAATGCCAGCCAGGCGATCGGTGCCAGTGATTTTTCCCGAGCCCAGAACGAAATCCGCGCCGCCGAGGTCGCGGTCAACACCGATCCGGCGATCTTCACACCCGCCGAGATCGCTCAGTTCAATGCTGAAATCGCCTCGACCCGCGCCTCACTGGCCAAGTCGCAGGACGACACCGCGGCCGTGGCCCGCGATGAGGCGATCCGCAATGCCCGCAAGGCCGAGGAAGAGCGACTTCGCCGCGAGTCGGCCGAGCGCGATCGCACTGTCGCCGACCTGGTCAAGACCTCTCGCCGGCTGATCAACGAGACGTTATACCGTGAAGCGATCGGGGTGATTGACCAGATCGTGGCGCTGGATCCGACCAACGAATACGCCACCGGCGTGCGTCCGCTGGTCGAAGACAAGGCCAATTTCCAGGAACAGCGTCGATATCGCGAGGATTTCGAGCGCCAACTCACCCGTCAGCTCAACGCGGCCCAGGAAAAGACGATCCCCTACGACGACATCTATCGTTACCCGGCCAACTGGCCCGACATCAGCCAGATGCGCGAAAAGACGGTCAAGGAAGAGCGTGGCATCGGGCAGGAAGACCTGCAAGTGCAGGCCAAGCTCGATCACAAGCTGCCCGAGATCAACTTCGCCAACGTCAACTTCGCCGATGTGATCGACTTCCTGCGGGACATCACCGGGGCCAACATTTTCGTGAACTGGAAGGCCCTGGAGATCGAAGGGGTCGGCAAAGATACCCCGGTCACAGCCCGCTTGCGTGAAGTGAAGTTCTCCAAGGCCCTGAGCGTGATCCTGGCCGACGTGGGCGGGGGGACCACCCGCCTCGGTTACACCGTCGATCAAGGCGTGATCACCATCTCGTCCTCGACGGAACTGAACAAGACCGGTATCACCCGCGTCTACGACGTGCTGGACATCATCGCCGAAATCCCTGACTTTAAGGCCCCCACGAATGACCTGCTGAGCGGCGGGGGCACCAATATCAACGCCGGCGGCGGCAATAACCGCCGTGGCGGCGGCGGCGGCGGTGGATTCGGCGGCGGGGGCGGCGGCGGCGGACTGTTCGGCGGCGGCGGAAATAACAACAACAACAATAACACCGAAGAGGACGCAAACACGAAGACTCGCCAGGAACGACTCGATGAAGTCATCAAGTTGATCCAGGACACCGTCGCGCCGGATAGTTGGCGTGAGAGCGGCGGGCCGATCGGTGCCATCCGCACCACCGGCACCGGGCAGCTCATCATCACCCAGACCCCCGAGAACCATCGCGAGGTCCAAAACCTGCTCGATCAGTTGCGCGAGAGCCGCGCGATCATGATCACAGTCGAGACTCGGTTCCTGTCCGTCCAGCGCAACTTCCTCGAGGATGTGGGCGTGGACATGGACTTCATCTTCAACATCAAGAACCCGGATAAGTTCAGCCCGATCACGGTCACAAACAACACTGCCGATTTCACCAAGTTCCCCTCGACCCCACTGCCCGGCAGCATCGGCGGGACGGCCCAGGGGATGAGTGTCACCGGGACATTCCTGGATGAATTTCAGGTCAACTTCCTGCTGCGAGCCACTCAGGCCGCCCAGACCTCGACCGTGTTGACCGCGCCGCGGGTGACGCTGTTCAACGGGCAGCGGGCTTACTTGTCGGTCAGCACCGTCACCACATATGTCAGCGACCTCGAGCCCGTCGTCGCCCAAGGCGCGGTTTCCTACGATCCGATTCCCGCGCAGTTCCCCAGCGGGATCACCCTCGACGTGACCGGAACCGTCTCGGCCGATCGCAAGTACGTCACCTTGACCCTGCGGCCCACCTTGACCAACCTGATCGCCTTGGTGCCGTTCACCTTCTCCGGAAATCTCACTAATAACAACAACAACAATGGGAACGATGGGAACAATAACCCCGCCCCGATCATTATCGGGGACAACACCGTCGCCACCGCCGGCACGGGCATTATCCAGGAACCGAACTACCAGATCACCGAAGTCCGCACATCGGTCTCGGTGCCGGACGGCGGAACGCTGCTGCTCGGCGGGCAGACCCTCGCGGCCGAGACCGAACGCGAGGCGGGCGTCCCGGTGTTGTCGAAGATTCCGTTCCTCAAGCGCCTGGTGACCAACCGGTCGTTTGCCAAGGACGAACAAGTGCTGCTGATCCTGGTCAAGCCGACCATCATCATCCAGCGCGAGCAGGAACAGCGCCAGTTCCCGCTGCTCAGCACCAAGGTCAGTGGCTGATCGTTTTTTCGCCTTCCGACCGGCGATATCATCCCAAGGGCACGTGGCGCGGTCGCGTCGCGTGCCCTTGACCCTTGTGACGGATCGTGCCGCCTTGGGGCGCGAACGTCGTGCCGGGATATCAGATTGTCGCCGGGGAGTGGACGTTGTGCCGGGGTCTTAGATCGTCGCGGGCTCTATTAAGACAATCCGCTTGGGGAAAACCGGGAGATCCCGCGGGTTCCGAGCCTTTGCGGATGTCTCACTGAAGGCCGCGGGCGGTATAGATCGTCGCCGAGGAATGGAAGTCGAGGGATATCACCGCGTCGTAGGGGGCGCGTACCGTACATCGGGCCGTGGGCACCGTCCCAATGCCTTGACGCCGTAGTGGTTTTCAGGAGGTTGTGTTTATGGACCGCGATCGACTTTTCTCGCTTCTCGACGAGTTCAACATCGAGACCCCCTCGTGGGGATACGCCGACACCGGCACCCGATTCGGGAAATTTCTCCAGCCCGCCGCCGCCTCGACTATCGAAGAAAAGCTCGAGGACGCCGGCAGCGTCCATCGGCTCACCGGTTGCTGTCCGAGCGTGGCGGTTCATGTGTTGTGGGACTTTTCCGTCGGCGTGGACGCCACCGAGACCGCGCGCCTGGCCGAGTCCAACGGCATCCGCATCGGGTCGATCAACCCCAACGTTTTTCAGGATCAGGTCTACAAGTTCGGATCGGTCTGCTCGCCCGATGAGCGGGCCCAGGCCCATGCCCATCGGCATGTCGCCGACTGCATCCAGATCGCCAAGGCGGTCAAATCCAACCTGCTGAGCCTGTGGTTTGCCGATGGGACGAACTATCCCGGGCAGGATGACCTGGTAACGCGAAAACACCGCATGCAGGCGGCGCTGCGTCAGTGGCATGATCGCCTGCCTGGCGAGATGACCATGCTCATCGAGTACAAGCCGTTCGAGCCGTCGTTCTATCACACCGACATCGCTGATTGGGGAATGAGCTACGTCTTCTGCAAAGATGCCGGTGATCGGGCCAAGGTCCTGGTGGACACCGGCCATCATCTTCCCGGGGCCAACATCGAACACATTGTCGCGTTTCTGCTCGATGAACAGATGCTCGGCGGATTCCATTTCAATGATCGCAAGTATGCCGACGACGATCTGACGTTCGGCTCGATTGACCCGTACCAGGCGTTTCGCATTTTTCATGAAGTCCGCAACGCCGCGGACCTGCACGGGCGTGATGTGAGCAAGATCGCGTACATGGTCGATCAGAGCCACAATCTCAAGCCGAAGGTCGAGGCGATGATCCAGACCGTGATCACGGCGCAGGAACTGTACGCCAAGGCGTGCCTGGTGGACCGCAAGAAACTGCTCGATGCCCAGGCGCGGATGGACCTGGTGGATGCCGAGCAGTGCCTGCGGGATGCGTTCGGGACCGATGTCCGTCCGATGCTCGCCGAGTGGCGCAAGGCCAAGGGGATCGACCCCGATCCGTTGCGGGCCTGGCGGGCGGGCGGCCATGCCGAGAAAAACGCGAGAACCCGTGAAGCCGCCCGCGCCGCCCGGGGCGGGGGGGGAATCAAGCCCGGCGGGTCGTCGTATGCATGATCGGTTCGCTCATCCGGGCGCCGGTGCCGGGGAAATACGCTTCTGACCGTCGGGAGCCTTTGTTGTGCCGCGGCCAGCCCAGTGCCGATTTCGCTATCTCAAGTGAGGACTCCAGACCTCTTCTTTGGCTCGATGCATTTTGGTGAAAGGCATATGACCCATCCGCCCGATGATCTTCCGCCCGATCCGGGGCGTTTTTACGCCGCCGGTCCGGAGTTCGACGCCCTGGCGCCTCCCGCGCCGCGGGCCGATGAGCCGTCGGCCCTAGAACGGCTCGGCCCCAGCCCTTTCCCGCGCACGAAGTTTCCGTTCCTGGGATTTCTCGCCAGCGTCTACGATCACGTCGTCGCCCACGCCCGCGTCCGAGGCGACGATGGTCTGACGGCGCACCCGCCGGTCGAAACTCCGCCCGCGGCATAGGGTTTGTTGATCTTCCTGTGAACTGGTGCTGACTCCCTCGCGGCGCTGCGAAGGTCGAATCTGAAATTTCAGGTCCGACTCAGGCCCTGTACGCAGCCTCGGCGGGAACGGCCCGAAGAGGTTCTTCTTTCGTCCGGGTTCGTCCCTTGCCCTATAGATCCGCCATCGCTTGCGAGAGTCGGCGGACCTCAACAATCGCCATTCCCTTGAGCTTCGGGACGCCGGATTTGCCGAAGGGCGGGACGATGCCGTGGCCGACGCCCAGGCGGGCCGCTTCGCGCAGGCGGGGCTCCAACTGCGGGACGCTGCGGATTTCTCCGCCCAAGCCCAGTTCCCCGACAGCCAGGGTTCCCGGCGGCAGCGGGCGGTTCATGTGGGCCGAGGCGATCGCCAGCGCGATTGCCAGGTCGATCGCCGGCTCGGCGACTTTCACACCTCCCGCGATATTCACGAAAACATCGTCCGCGGCCAGGCGCATCTCGGCCCGCTTTTCCAGCACCGCGATGATCATGGCCACCCGGTCGGCGCTGGCGCCCGAGACCCGCCGTTTGGCCGCGCCGATCACGCTCGAGGCCGTCAGCGCCTGCACTTCGACTAGCAGCACCCGCGTGCCCTGCATGGCGGCGGTGATTACCGTCCCCGACGGCTGGCCGCCGGGCCCGTACTGCTCGACGAACAGACGACCGGGATCGGTCACCTCGATCAGCCCGGCGCCGGTCATCTCGAACAGCCCCACCTCGTGCGTCGAGCCGAAACGGTTCTTCACGCAGCGAACGATGCGATGGGAGTGAAAGCGATCGCCTTCGAAATAGACGACCGTATCGACGATATGTTCGATGATCTTCGGCCCGGCCAGCGTGCCAGCCTTGGTCACATGACCGACGAAAAGAACGGCGATCCCGACGGATTTGGCCAGGTAGACCAGTTCCATGCAGCAGTCGCGCAATTGCGTGACCGATCCAGGCGCCGCCGGCAGATCGGGCTTGTAGATCATCTGGATCGAATCGATGACCACGATGTTCGGAGAAACCTGGTGAATCTGGTGGAGGATTCGTTCGAGGTTGGTCTCGGCCAGCACCAGCAGGCCCGGGGCGTCGATCCCCAGGCGCCTAGCCCGCATCGCCGTCTGCCGGGCAGACTCCTCGCTGGTGACGTAGAGGACTTGCAACGCCGATGGCGAGCCGGTCGTGCTGGAGCGGCTGAGCTGATGTGCTGCCTGTAGCAAAAGGGTGCTCTTGCCGATGCCCGGCTCGCCCCCGACCAGCACCGCCGATCCGGGGACGATCCCGCCGCCGAGAATGCGGTCGAATTCCGCGATTCCGCTCGGCATCCGAGGCGAATCGGCCTGATCGATCTGCGTGATCGCCAGCGGGCGAGCGCCGTGGGCGAAGTCCGCTCCCGTCTGCCCGGTGCCCGTGGCGGCGCGGTTCGTCGCCCGTGGATCAAAGCTCGGCGCCTTGTACTCCTCGAGGGCATCCCACGTTCCGCAGTCGGGACACTTGCCCATCCATTTGGGATGGACCGATCCGCAGTGGTTGCAGAGAAACTGCACGCGCGCCTTGGCCATATCGCCGCATCGTATCGTGGCGGGATCGAGAGAAAAGCGCGACGGCCTGCCCGCCTACATTCGCTGAAAGCGATTTCCGCCCGACTCAACGGCGGAGACGACGGGACATTGCAAGTGGCCTGGCGATCCTGCCGGCATTGTGAGACCTGCCACAATTCAGCGCCGTTCAAGGAGGAACAGATGTTCCTTGACGTGAATGGACCGGCCCCGCAAGTTCCGGCTTCCACGAAATGTGTTGTAGATCGTTTCGATCACCTCAACCCGCCCATGCTTGCTCAGCAATAGCTTGAACTCTTCACGAGTAATGAATCCCTCACTGTTGTATGAAATGAGCAGATGAGAGGCGGGCGTGTTCTCCACCAAGTCCGCCAAGGCCGTATATGCGGCGGACCGCTTGTTGTAGTCCGAACGCTTCCAACCCTGAGCGATGCCTGAAACCGTACTCACTTCCGTGGGTTCCTGGTTGGTGACAATCAGATTGAGCATGAAATAGTTCGACCCATACGGATGCTGGTTGTACGGCGGATCGAAGTACGCGACATCAAGGTTGGGAAGGGTGCGAACCAGTTCGTTCGCGTCTTCCTGCCGCACGTCCACCGCACATTCGAAA
Source organism: Tepidisphaerales bacterium (assembly GCA_038329845.1). Lineage (GTDB taxonomy): Bacteria > Planctomycetota > Phycisphaerae > Tepidisphaerales > Tepidisphaeraceae > JBBQNJ01. The sequence continues at coordinate 20,583 of JBBQNJ010000070.1, forward strand.
CGGCTGAACACAGGAAATGGGAGCGTGATCTTCCCCAGGATGCGGGTCAATGCATCACGCTTGTTGCCGCCAAACTGCCCGATTCCATTGGCGTCCTTATAGAACCCCTTGAAAACTCCGGAAGTGTTATTGTGAACGGACGCTTCGGACAACAACGGCGCAAGCAGAAATGCCCGATATTCCGCGGGGACGGCATCGACCGCGAAGCGGAGCGAGTCAATCCGCATCGCATTGTCCATCGTGTAGAAGACGCGTTCACCGGGTTCGATGGAATCGTCGTTTTTCGGAGCATAAAGCCGACGGATGAACCCATCGCGGACTGGAAGCGTCTCGGCGGCCACGGCTGCGTTTTGATGATGGTGTCGTAGTTCTTTAACGTTAATTTGCGAGCGGTTGGCAAGGTAGCAGTCGCCGATCACTTTGGCATATCGCTCGAGATCATTCGAAATAAGCAGCTCTGAGTGTTGCTTGAAGAACCGCGACACAACGCCCGAACCGGCGAATGCATCCAGTATTCGCAGGCGCTGTCTGCCAACCCGCGTTCTTATCGTTTTCAGGGCACTTTCAAGCGTATGCAGAAGGCTTCTCTTGTTTCCGATATACGTAATCAGTTGCTCTTTCAGGTATCTCTCATCCTCGGCGATCACCTCAGGTCTGCCGTTGACGTGCCAAAGAGTGAGATCGGACATAGTCGCCATTCAGTGGATGCCTCAATCGCCTTTCGAGCGTAGCCCATCGTATTGGAACCAGCAACGCCCCTCCCCGCGTTTACCGATCCTGCTGCGGTGCATTCCGATTGGGGTCCGGCGCCGCCGGCCGCTGCGGAGGGGAATATTCTGTCTGCCCCGTTGTGTTCTCATCGCGTGGAAATGTCCGGCGCTTCAACCGCGTCGGATTGTCGGTAGCATGATCGGTCAACCATGACGTTCGACCCCTATTGGAACGCTCCGCCTCCCTTGCCACGGCGCCGGCCGGCGGGGTTGTGGTGGATTCTGTTGGCCCTCGCGGCGGGATTGGCCGCGGGATACTGGTCGTATCGGGCGATGGACCAGGCCGCGGCGCCGGTTGCGCCGCCGCGAGTGGTGACCACGCGGGGGGAGCTGGGGGCCGACGAGCAGGCGACGATCGGGCTGTTCCGCGAGGTGATCCCCTCGGTGGTCTTCATCACCACGCTGGGACGGCGGGTAGACCTTTGGACCCGCAACGTCATGGAGGTGCCCGAGGGAACCGGCTCGGGATTTATCTGGGACGATGAGGGGCACATTGTTACGAATTTCCACGTCGTCCAGCGGGCCAGCGCCGCGACCGTCACGTTGAATGATCACTCGACTTTCCCTGCGACATTGGTCGGCGTGGCGCCGGAGTTCGACCTGGCGGTGCTGAAGATCGACGCCCCGCGGGCTCGGCTGCACCCGCTGCGCATCGGCTCGAGCGCCGATTTGCAGGTTGGCCAGAAGGTGCTGGCCATCGGCAACCCCTTCGGACTCGATCAGACCCTCACCACCGGCGTGGTCTCGGCCCTGGGACGCACGATCCAAAGCGCCACCGGCCAGCCGATCGAAGACGTGATCCAGACCGATGCGGCGATCAACCCGGGTAATTCCGGCGGGCCGTTGCTCGACAGCGCCGGGCTGTTGATCGGGATCAACACCGCGATCTACTCCCCCAGCGGCGCCTATGCCGGGATCGGATTTGCCGTGCCGGTGGATACGGTCAATCGCTACGTTCCGCAGATCGTCAAGCAGGGACGGATCTCTCGGGCGACGATCGGGGTGATGCTGGATGAACAGATCGGATCGCGTCTGATTCGACGGATGGGCGTGCAGGGGGTGCTGATCATCGGCATCCAGCCCGGCTCGCCGGCGGATCGAGCCGGGCTGCGCCCGACCCAGCGCGGCGCCGATGGATCGATCATCCCCGGCGACGTAATCCAGTCGGTCAACGGCCGGGCGGTCGGGTCGGTGGGGGAGTTTGGCGCAGCGCTGGAAAAAACCGCGCCCGGAGGCGCGGTGCAATTGCAACTCCTGCGGGCCGGGCAGCCCCTTGCCGTCAAGATCGCCGTCGAGCGATCGTGAGACGGCAACGGCTACTTCCCGGCCTTCTCATCGCCCGAGAGGCGCATCGCCATTTCGCTGAACAGCTCGGCCAGCGCCGAGCGGTCGGCCTTCTCGGACCGAAGTTCATCCAGCGACCGTTCCAGGGCCGAGGCGATGTCCTGCTGCGATGCCCGCATCTCATCGCGCAGGGCCTTGGTCTGATCCAGCATCGCTTGGCGCAGGTCGCGCTGGGCGGTGGCGATTTTGTCCTCAAGTTCGGCATGCCGCTTGTCGGCGGCCTTGCCCGCCTCGCGCATTTCCTGCGCCAGTTCCTTGATCGCGTCGCCGCGCTGGCTTTGCTCGGTCTTGAGCCGATCCATGATCGACTGCACCTCGCCGCGCATGAACTGCTCGAGGGTCTCCAGCCGCTTGCGGCTTTCCTCGCGGATGTCGGTCTGGTCCTTGACCAGGCGCTCCTCGAGGCGCTGGAATCGCCGATCGGCGTCGCGCATCTGGGCGCCGAACAGGATGTCGCGCACCTTGTCGAGGCTTTCGGCGCCGGGTCCGGCGACGGCCGCGGCTGGGGTTTCGGCGGCGGGACGACGCGCCGGCGCCGCTTCGGGCGCGGGGGCGGGCGTCGAGGACTTTTTGGCGCCGGCGGCGCCGCTCGGTCGGGTCGGGGTCTTCATGACCAGAGGTCTCCTTGGCTGATCGAATCCGGATCGCACGCACCGCGAGCGATCGACGGGTCCGATAAGTCGGGCATCTTACACTCCCGCGGCTCCGGAGTTAAGCGCTCGCGGGCTGCCTTGTGAAGGCCCGCCGCCGCGATATGATGCGCGATCCGGACCGGCGGCGGGAAACCTTCCCGCTGAGGCGGTGCGGAACACTCTTTATTCCACAAGGAAATTCGTCCATGAGCGCGACAGTGAATTGGGGCATTCTCGGGGCCGGATCGATTGCCAAGGCGATAGCGACAGGATTGGGCCAGAGCCGCACCGGCAAGTTGCTGGCCGTGGCCAGCCGTTCGCAGGAAAAGGCCGATAAGTTCGGCGCAGAGCGCAATGTCCCGCGCCGATACGGATCGTACGAGGCGTTGCTCAACGACAAGGACGTCGACGTGGTGTACGTCTGCACCCCGCATCCGCTCCATGCCCGCTGGGCGATCCGCGCCATCGAGGCGGGCAAGAACGTGCTGGTGGAAAAGCCGTTCGCGCTCAACGCCCCGCAGGCGGCGGCGATCTTCGAAGCCGCCCGCGAGGCCGGCGTCTTCGCCATGGAAGCGTTCATGTATCGCTGCAATCCGCAGACGGCCAAAGTGATCGAACTGATCCGCCAAGGGGCGATCGGCTCGGTCGGGGTGATCCAGGCGACCTTTTCATTCCACTCCGGATTCAATCCCGATGGGCGGCTCTGGAGCAACGCCATGGCCGGCGGGGGGATCATGGATGTGGGGTGCTACGCGGTGTCGATGTGCCGGTTGATCGCCGGGGCCGCGACGGGCAAGCCCTGCGCCGATCCGATCGCCGTCACCGGCGCTGGCAAGCTCAACGACAAGACCCGCGTCGATGAATTCGCCGTCGGGACGCTGAAATTTCCCGGCGACATTGTCGCCACCATCGCCACCGGTGTGGGGATCAACCAGGAAAACGTCGTTCGCATCTTCGGGTCCGACGGGTCGATCTTCCTGCCCAATCCCTGGGTCGCCAATCGGGAAACCGGCGAAACGAGCAAGATCATCGTGAAGAAGAAGGGGGCCAAGGAGCCGGAGGAGATCGTTATTGAAACCAAGGTCACCAGCTTCTCGATGGAAGCCGACGTGGTGGGCGAGGCGGTCCTGGCGGGAAAGAAACAGGCCGATTCCCCGGCCATGAGCTGGGGCGACACGCTGGGCAACATGACGACGTTGGACCAATGGCGGGCGGCGGTGGGGGTGGTGTACGAGCCGGAAACGCCCAAGGCGCTCGAGCCGGTCCATGGCCGTCCCCTGGCGTTCGCCTCCTCGCCCCGGGCGTCAATGAAGTACGGGCAGATCGCCGGGGTCAGCAAGAAAGTATCGCGTCTGATCATGGGCGTGGACAACATCGTCACGCCGGGGCACACCTTTGTCCTATGGGACGACTTTTTTGAGCGCGGCGGCAACGTCTGGGACAGCGCCTGGATTTACGGGGGGGGCAAGGCCGAGGGGGCGCTGGGCACCTGGGTCAATACCCGCGGCGTGCGAGAGCAGGTGGTGATCCTCGACAAGGGTGCCCACACCCCGATGTGTACGCCCGACGGGCTTAAGAGCCAGCACAAGGAATCGCTGTCGCGCTTGGGAATGACCTACGTGGACATCTACATGATGCACCGCGACAACTCCGAAGTCCCAGTTGGGGAGTTTGTCGACGTGCTCTATGAACAGGTGAAGGCCGGGACCATGCGGGCGATCGGCGGAAGCAACTTCTCGATCGAGCGGATCGAGGCGTTCAACGAATATGCCCGCAAGAACGGCAAGACCCCATTCGCCGCGGTCTCCAACAACCTCTCGCTGGCCTATATGAACAATCCGGTATGGGGCGGGTGCATCACCGCCAGCAAGAAGGAATACCGCGACTGGCACTCACGCACGCAGATGCCGCTGATGCCGTGGAGCAGCCAGGCCCGAGGGTTCTTCACCGATCGTGGCGATCCGTCGAACACATCGGACAAAGAGATGAATCGGGTGTGGCAGTCGCCGGAGAATCAGCAGCGCCGAACGCGCGCGTATGAGCTGGCCTCGAAGCGCGGCGTCGAGCCGATCCAGATCGCCTTGGCGTGGGTGCTTTGCCAGCCGTTCCCGACGTTCCCGCTGATCGGACCGCGGCAACTCAGCGAGACGCACAGCTCGATGAAGGCGCTGAGCATCGAATTGACCGGCGAAGAGATCAAGTGGTTGAACCTTGAATAACCGGCGGAAAGAATATCCCCGCGCCGGCGGGATGGGGCTTGTCAAGCGGCGGCGGGGCGGCGGCGACTGGGGTACAATGCCGTGAGCATGTTTTCCCAAACCACCGAATACGCCCTGCGGGTGATGGTTCACCTTGCCGGGATAGACCAAGGCTCGCCGACCATCGCGCAGATCTCCATCGCCACGAAAACGCCACCGGGGTATCTGGCCAAGATTCTGCGCAGTCTGGCCCGCGCCGACCTGATCCGGTCGCAGCGCGGCCTGCACGGCGGAAGTGTGCTGGCCCGTCCGGGGGACCGGATCACCGTTTTCGACGTGGTGCAGGCGGTGGACCCGATCCGCCGCATCAACACCTGTCCGCTGGAAATCGAGAGCCACGGGGTGAATCTTTGCCCGCTGCACCGCCGGCTCGATGATGCGATAGGTTCGGTCGAGCGGGCGTTTCGCGCCACCACCCTCGCCGAGATCGTCGCCGAGCCGACTTCGAGCAAGCCATTGTGCCCTGGCCCATTCTCGCCCCCTCGCGCCCGCGACTCTTCGATCGCTTCGCTGAGCAAACCCCCTCGCCCTCGCCGTTCCCGCTCCTCCCGTCCCCCCGCGCCCCCCACTCCCCCCGCCGCGTCGTCGTCTGCCCTGTGACACTCCCGGCTTTCCGCCGCTCCCCTTCGTCGCCCTCCCGAACCCCGTTGCGCAAAATGCCCGCCCCACGATCGTCCGTCAAAAAGGGGACGCGCTGAATGCCATTCACTTAAGCCTCCCCACTCGTCACCGGTTTGTCGTAAGCGACTGCTGCAACTTTCTTTGTGTCAGACCATCGCCGGGCGCGGCGGGGGAAGACTATAGTGGGGTTTGACCCCCCA
>JBBQNJ010000071.1:0-25860 GCA_038329845.1 Tepidisphaerales bacterium
TCCCCCGCCAGTTCCGCGACGCTGCGATGACCTTTGACCGCCTCGATCGCAACACGCGCCTTGATCGCCGATGAAAACCTACGACGTTGCCGACTCATGATTCATCTCCCGCTTCAGGCCGACGAATCCACCTTAAGGGCGCGCCCAGTTTTTGGGGAGCACTTCACCTGGCGGACTTGCCTGAGTCCTCCGGGATCGAGTCGGCGACGCTTAACCTGCACGTGACGGGGATTTCCGGCAACGGCTCTAGCTTGTGCCACTTGGGAAAGACCGCCACGCCCGCCATCGGCGACGCCTCACAGTGTCTGGTCGGCGACCAATTGGTGTTTGACCTGTCCCCCGCCGCAGTCGGCGACCCGGGCTGGCTCAGTATCGATGTGACCAGCCAAATCCAGAACGACCTGGATGCCGGCCATGCCTTCGCCGCCTTCAGCCTGCCTTACAAGAGCTACAGTTGGCTTGAGTTCAGCAGCGCCGAGAGTGGTGCCGGGGCGTACCTGAGCGTCATGGCAGTCCCCGAGCCGAGCGGCATCGTGATCTTGGCGCTCCCCCTCACCGGCCTGCTCCGCCGGCGTCGCCACTCGACCTCAGCGGCTCGCCAAGGATGACGAGACCCATGATTCTGCCCGGCTTTGGGGACGATCTTCAGCAGTTCAGAAAAATTGAAGACTTCCGCGGTGTCTATGCCAGCTTTTCCGGGGAAGCGAGCCGGACTTCCGCAGTTCCCCGCGAGAACTGCGGAAGTCGGGTCTGTCATTGGACCCTCGCCCGCTCGTCGTGAACTGGAACCGAGCTTGTCATTCGGCGTAGGATTGGTATCTTTTCGCCCGTCGCCCCGGCGGCGTACATGGCAGCGTAGCTCAGTTGGCAGAGCAGGGGATTCATAAGCCCCGGGTCACAGGTTCGAGTCCTGTCGCTGCTATTTCGCACTCATTTTTGAGCGGCAGGAGGATTTCTTAGAAAGCTGACAAGGCGATAATTGCCGGCGGCGGCGGAGCACGATCGAAAAAAATCGCATTGGCGGCGACTCCGTGGGCTGAACACGCAACGCATCGAGAGGCGACGTCGCCATACCCGTGTTCTCATCGTCGAGGCGCCGGGTACCTTGGCGGCTGGCCTTCCAGCACGGCGGCGATGTCGCGGACGACCCAGCTCATGTTTTCCATGGCGGTGGCCGTGCGGGCGGCGAGGTGAGGCGTCAGCAGCACGTTTTCCACGCCGAGCAGCGGGAAATCGGCGGCCGGCGGTTCGGGTGAAAAGACGTCAATGGCGGCGCCGGCGAGGCGGCGACCGCGGATCGCCTCGGCCAAAGCCGCGGCGTCCAGCACTTCGCCCCGAGAGGTATTGATCAAGATCGCGTCCGGCTTCATCCAGCTCAACTGCTCGGCAGCGACGAGATTTTCGTTGCCGGGGCGCATGTCCACATGGATCGACAACACATCGGCCTGTGTGAACAGGGCTGGCTTGTCCAGCGGTTCGGCGTCGAAAGCCAATTGATCCCGCACATCCAGCAGATCGTTATAGCTCACCCGCATCCCAAAGCCGTTGGCGGCGAGATGCCCGACACGCCGGCCGACGCGGCCCATGCCGAGGATGCCGATCGTCAATTCATTCAACTGCCGGCCGCGCACGGTTTCGCGGATGCGTTTGAACTCGCGCGGCTCGTAGGCGCGGTCCTTGAAGAAGCACCAGGGGCGCAGCAGTTGCAGGATGTATCCGATAACGAAATCCCCCACCGCCAGCGTGTTGGCATCGGGGGTGTAGACGACTTCGACGCCGCGCTGGCGGCAGGCGGCCACGTCGATGTTCTCGATCCCCACCCCACCGCGCCCGACCACTTTGAGCTTCGGCGCGCGGGTGAGAAAGTCGCGCGTGACGCGGGTGTACGTGCGGATCGCCAGGCCGTGGGCGCGGGCCAGATAGACGTCGAGCTTCGGATCGTCCAGGGCCGTCTCGATCACCTCGGCCCGCTGGCGCAGCCATTCCAGCGGCTTGGGCGCTGAGCCTTCGGTCACCACCACGACGGGTCGATCGCTCATCAGAGCCTACTTTCCGTATCCATGCGGGTGATCTTTGAACCAGTTCCACGCCGAGGTGATGATTTCGTGCGGATCGGTGTGCTTGGCCTGCCAGCCGAACGCACTCTTGGCGTGGCGAGGATCGGCCCATAGAGCGATCGCATCGCCGGGACGGCGCGGGCCGTACTCGACGGGCACGCTTTTTCCGGCGACCTTTTCCGCGGTCTGAATGATCTGCTTGACCGAGAACCCCGAGCCGGTGCCGAGATTGGCGTAGATCGGCGCCCCGCCGGGGGTGAGCTTTTCCATCGCATTAATATGAGCGTCGGCCAGATCGTCCACATGAATGTAGTCCCGGACGTTGGTGCCGTCGGGAGTGGGATAGTCGGTGCCGAACACGGTGAGCTTGGGCCGAGCGCCCAGAATCGCCTGCAATACCACGGGGATCAGGTGCGTTTCGGGATCGTGATCCTCGCCCAGCGTGCCGTCCATGGCACATCCGCTGGCGTTGAAATACCGCAGGGCCGCGAAGGTGAAACCGGGGAATGCCCGCGGCACATCGGCAAGAATCTGCTCGACCATCAGCTTGCTGCGTCCGTAGGGCGAGACCGGCGCCTTTTTCTCCGATTCGGTGATCGGCACGGCGTCGGGATCGCCGTAAATCGCGCAGGTCGAAGAAAAGACGAATCGCAGGACATTCGCCTTCTGCATCGTCTGCAACACATTGATCGTGGTGGCGACGTTGTTGCGGTAATACTCGAGCGGCTGCTCGACGCTTTCCCCGACATAGGCGAACGCCGCGAAGTGCATCACGCCGTCGATCTTGCGATCGCGCAGGGTTTTCAGCAGCGTGGGGGTGTCGTTCAGATCGGCCCAGACCGCCGGAACCTTGAGAATGTCGGCGACTGGTTTGTGTCCGCGCGAGCAGTTGTCGTAGATGACGGGACTGTGCCCGGCCTCGAGCAATCGCTTGACGGTGTGTGATCCGATATAGCCGGCGCCGCCGGCGACCAATACGTTCATGCGAAATCTCCGTGAGTCAGGGTGGGTCGATTGATTTCAAGTCTCAGATTTCAAATCCGGTTTCGAGGCATCCGGGCCGACATCGCGGCGAACTACGGAAGCGTTCGACAGGCTAATTGCCCCGTTGGCGATTCGATCGCTCGCGCGGGTCCGTATCACGATACGCGGTCCAGTCCGTTCAATGCCGCCACCCGATAGGCTTCGGCCATTGTCGGGTAGTTGAAAGTCGTATTGACGAAATAATTGATTGTATTGTGCGGGGCGGGCTGGCTCATGATCGCCTGGCCGATATGGATGATCTCGGCGGCGTTGGTCCCGAAGCAGTGGATGCCCAACAGTTCGAGGGTTGTTCGATCGAACAGCAGCTTGAGCATCCCGACTTCCTGCCCGGTAATCTGGGCCCGCGCCAGGTGCTTGAACATGCTCTTGCCCACTTCGTAGGACGTCTTGGCTTCGGTCAACTGCTTTTCGGTCTTTCCCAGCGAGGAGATTTCCGGGCTGGTGTAGATTCCGGTGGGGATGTCGCGCACGAGCTTGTAATCGGCGTCGCCGCAATAGTGACTGGCGGCGAATCGCCCTTGGTCGTAGCTTGCGCTGGCCAGGGATGGAAACCCGATCACGTCGCCGACCGCATAGATGTGCGGATGCTGGAGGGTCTGGAGGTTCTCGTTGACGTCGATCTGCCCGCGCTGATTGGGGGCGATGTCAAGGTTCTCCAACCCCAGGTCGTTGGTGTTGCCGCTGCGCCCGTTGGCCCAGAGGAAAATCTCGCTCTTGATCTGCTTGCCGCTCTTGAGATGCAGAATCACCGCGTCGTCGCGGGGTTCGAGCCGGTCGAACTGCTCGTTTTGCAGAATCCGGATTCCCTGCTGGGAAAAGTGATAGGCCAACGCGTCGATGATCTCCTCGTCGAGGAACGACAGCACCTGGTCGCGCGTATTGACGAGGTTCACATCCATGCGCATGTTCCGCAGCATCGAAGCGTATTCGCACCCGATCACTCCGGCGCCGTAGACCGTGATGTCGCGCGGGGTGTAGCGCATCGCCAGCAATGTGTCGGAATCGAAGATGCGGGGATGATTGAAGTCGATTTCCGGCGGACGCCAGGGGCGCGATCCGACGGCGACGACAAAGGCATCGGCGGTGTAGGTCTTCTTGCCGGCGTCGTCGGTATTCACTTCGATGGTGTGGGGATCGACGAACCTGGCATGACCGGGAATCAGCGGCACCCGGTTGCGGTCATAAAACCCTTGGCGGAGCGAAACCTGCTCGTCGATCACATGGTTGGCCGACTGGAGCAGGTCGGCGAAATTGAAGGACGGAGAAACGTCCAGCCGCTTGTAGACGGCGCTGCCATGGAGGATCGAAGCGTTGTAGATCGCTCGGCGCAGAGCCTTGGAGGGGATGGTCCCCCAGTGAGTCGCCCCGCCGCCGACTTCGCTGTAGCGCTCGACCGCCGCGACGCGCTTGCCGCACTTAGCGGCTTTCATCGCGGCCCCTTCGCCACCAGGGCCGGTGCCGATCACGATCAGGTCGTAATGGGATGAGGGTTCGGTTGCCATGGGATGTATTCTGCGAAATCGTCCGCGGCGCTGACAACCCCCCATCCGCTCACAACTCCACTTTTTTCAGCGGTATCGGATCGAACGCGAAACCCGCCTCATGCGCGATCTCCGATAGCGCCTTGACCTCGGCCTCGCTGAACAGCAGCCCGCCGTGCGTCTGGCTGAGCTTGGCGCCGTTGGCCTCGATCTGACCGGGGAGCATCGCCCCGGCGTTGCCGTGGCCGAGAATATCCTCGATCACCGCCTTGACGTTCTGGGCCTGCGAGCGGCCCTGGGCAAAGTCCTCCCCCGCGATCGCTTCGGGACGGATGCACTGGAACACGAAACAGCAGGTGCCCTTTTCCCCGGCGGGGATCTTGTCCCAGCGGTTGCGCAACGTCGGTAAACTCCCCCCGATGTACGCGGCATACAACTCGTCGATCAGCGACAACCCATACCCCTTATGCTGTCCAAACGGCATCAGGGCATTAACCTTATTCGGATCCGTCGTGGGATTGCCCGCCTCATCGACGGCACATCCGGCAGGCAGAGGCTTTCCTTCGCGGGCGAACTGCTGAACCCGCCCCATCGCCACCGTGCTTGTCGCCCAGTCGATGCAGATGGGAAACCCGACCAGGTCCTGGGTGGGAAACGCCCAGGAGTGAGGATTCGTCCCGAGGGTGGGGAATTTGCCGCCAAAAGGAACGACTTCGGCCAGCGCCGCGGTGCAGGCCGTATACGCGATGTAACCTTTCTGGGCCGCGTCGATCACGTAACCGCCGCCCCAGAGGTAGTGGAAGGCGTTATCCACCACCACCATCCCGATGCCGAACTCGTCGGCCAGTTTCATACAGCGCTCCATCGCCTCGAAGGCCACGGCCTGTCCCAGCTTGCGATTGCCGTTCCAACGCTCGACGGCTTTAAACTGACCGGGCCGTTTTTCGATCTTCGCATTGGGCTTGCATCCCCCGGCCTTAGAGCCGAACAGCTCATCGAGATGCAGCGCCTTGATGGCGTTGTGGGTCTTGATCCCATGATGAGCTGTGATCTGCGAAAACCGCGCCCCGGCGTCGGCCTCTTCGGGTGAATACCCCCGCCGCCGATACGCCGCGGCGACCAGATCGTTGTGAATCGCAACCGGCACGATGTAATGGATAGCCATGGTGTTGATGATGAAAACCTTCGTCGAACGACAATCGAGCCAGCTAGCGTATCGAACGATCGGGCGGATGCCAAGCGGCGCCTGAGCCGAATCGCAGTGAAGTAGCTGATGGAGTGGGGACGCTCGTCGAAAACAGTCGATTTGAGCGTAAACTGCGTGAATGGGCGGTACAGGGCTCGAACCTGTGACCCCCAGCGTGTCATGCTGGTGCGCTAGCCAACTGCGCCAACCGCCCGATGGATCGTCGAGGCATTATAGGCGACCGGCCGTCGGATACAAGCTCGGCATCGGACGCCTTTGCCGCGGGCGAACGAGAAGCGATCCGGCTCCGGTTGGAAGAGGGATCGCCGCGACCACAGCGGGTTCGCGGAGAGGGAGACCGCCGGCTCGGGATGGACTCGGGGCTGCTGGCCAGTCAGAACATGCCCCATTTCAGAACCAGGTATTTCTGGCCTTCATCGGTCTTGTCTTCACCGCCGTTCTCGTCGGTCCAGTCGTTGTGGAAGTCAAAGACCTTCTTGCGCGACGCGGCATCGCGAGGTAGAAGCACCACCATCGCGACGGCTTGGCCTTTGTACTCGGCGGTTCCGGGCAGAACTTTGACCTCCTTGGCACCGGCCTCGAGCAAGCCGCTCACCAAGGCCACCGTTTTGTCGTGACCCAGACGTTGGACCATGCGGTTGGGGCCTTCGATGACCCAGGGCTTGGCGTCGGTCACGCGGTTGAACTTCAAGACCTCGCGGGCCTGGCCGTCTTCGGTGCTGACGGCCTGCGAGCCGCCGCCGCCGCGTATGCCCGTCATTGATCCGGCACCCATTCCGCCGCTGAAAATCGCGTGCAGGATGAAAATCCCGACCCATTGCTGGAGCAGCCAGACGATGACCTCGAAGTACAGGGCTTCGAGAAAATCCAAGTCGAAGAGCCAGGCGAACAGGAACCAGCCGATGGGCATGAACAACATGCTCGAGACCATCATCCTGACCCAGGCGCTGTCGCTGCCGACGAATGTTCCCACGAGGGTGGCCACGCCCTCGGGAACCAGCGCCACCGCGACCAGCTTGATGATCGCTGGCCCGACCGAGCCTAAGGCCACTTCCATGTACTTGACGATGATCGCCACCCCCGCGAACGCGAACAGCAGGTTGATCACCAACTTCAGTCCTAGAAACGGCAGGGCCAACCCGAGACTGATGAATCCGTCGCTTCCATAAGTGGCGTTGAAAACTTGAAGCGCCACCCCGATGGCGACGAGGATCGACGGGACCAGCAACTCTTTCCACGCCGGCGGCTCGACCTCATTGTCGGCGCCACCGTGACGGCGGACCGTGGCCGCATAGCCGGCCATCGCCGAGGGGATGGCCGCGGCGGGCACGGCGACCGCCGCGCTGGCGCCGATAGCGCCGCTCGCCGCCGTAGGGACCATGACGCGCTGACGGGTCTTGCGGTTGTAGCCGCATTCCGTGCAGAGGACCGCCGACTCGGGCATCGGACTACGGCAACTGGGGCACGTTGAATTTCGAGAAGGCTCGGCGGTCGCCGCGCCTCCGATGACCGGTGAACTTCGCTGCGGCGTCGCCCGGGTCGGCGCCGGCGCATCGGCCAAGTCGTATAAAGCGTCGTCGTGATCACCCTCGTCCGTTGGCTCGACTCGACCCAGCGCAGGCGGCGACACCGTCGCCGAGAGCACCGCCGACGCGCCCGCTGCCGCCGGCCGATCCGACTCCGACGGCGGCGACACCGCCGCTGAGGGCACGGGCGGCATACCGCTTGTTGCGGACCGATCCGACGTCGACGGTGGCGATCCATTCGCAGACGGCTGGGCGTCCGGCGCGGCGATCACCTCACCGCACTTGCACCGGATCCGCTTGCCCGCCAGTTCGGGTTTCCATCGGTACACCTTGCCGCAGTGGGCGCATCCAAAGTTTTCCGGCATGGGAATGTCTGAGAGTGAGGCCAAAAGATGCGGTCCGGCACGCTTCGACGGTGGCCGGCGATTCTATCAATTCGGAAGTGTAACCGAGAACTTCGTCACGACAAAAGAAGAAGGGTTCCGGCCTCACCCACGCCTGGAAGCCGGAACCCTGAATGTTGGCCTGATGCTCCTCCAAAACCTCATCAGGCCGAAGCTTCGTCGCGATTCATCGAACCGCACCCACGCGAGAACCAATCGCTCGAGCTTCGACGGCGTTTAGGCTCCCCTGCCTTACCCCGCTCAACACGATCTTCAAGCCGCCGATAGGGGGCTTGGATACCCCCACCGCCGCTTGAATAAGCCAAGTTCGCCGATTTTCAATTCCGAGCCGCATCACCCTCGCAGGCCCAATCGCCTGTCCGGGAATCATACTCAGGACATGTCAACGGCCCAACGTGATCTTCATACGCCAAGTATGAATCCCTGTTGCGCCGATCACAAGGAGAAAAACAGCGAGTCCAACCGCGTTATTGTCGCAAAAAGCGGTCTTGCGAAAAAAGGTGGTTCGATTGTATCCGGAGTGGTCCGTTTCATGTTAAAATGGGGAACCATTTCCGACGCCCTGCTTCGGACGGATTCTTACCTATTCGATCGTCGAACCCGCGGGGACGTATCAAAAATCAGCCCGGCTCGCCGAGTCAGCCGATCTAGGGATCATGCTCGATCGCATCCTCGCATCATCCTTGTGGCTCAGCGTTCTGGTCCTGATTTGCGCCACGGGATGCCTGAGCCTGATCTTCGGCTTCGCCGGGACGCGAAGCCTGCTTCTGGGCCATTCGACCGGAGGGGCTACCGCGATCCTGGGCGCCTGCCTGCTGGGATGGGCCTGTCATTGCCTCTGTCGCCATGCCCCGGACCTGATGGATCAGTAGCCCAGCGACGCATTGTTTCCCCGGCTGGGGCGTTGGCGCAGCAATAATTCTCTGATCGCGTACGTCCTATAGGTATCCGCCCGAGGGCGTGCGGTGATTTAATGCGCGGTGCGTCGCCGATGATGCAACGTTCGGGCGGGTCGTATTTTATGAGGAATCTTGCCTTCTGGCATCGAGGGGCTTAGCCTTAGCGGAATGAATCGTCCGCGATAGGTCCCCCGCTCGCGCCGCTAACCCCTTGGCTCAACAGGTGTCTAAAGCAATGGACTCGACGCCAGGAGATCGCGCCAGACGCATGGAGGATGCTGCCCCGTTAACCGATGCCACGTTGGTTGGTTCGGCATTGGAAGGGCACACCGAGGCGTTTGACGAATTGATCCATCGCTATCAGCGCCAGGCGGTCGGCGTGTCGTATCGCCTCTTGGGTAACGCGCAAGACGCCTTAGAAGTGACGCAGGACGCATTTTTGCGAGCCTGGTCGAGCTTGGCGACGCTCCAGAGCCACGAGGCGTTCGGCGGCTGGCTGATGCGGATCGTCTCGAACCTGTCGTTGAATTATCGCCGCAGTCGTAAGACCCGCTCGAAGATTCAGCTACCGCTGGATGATGTGTTGGGTCCGTCGGCGGGCGAGTCGGGCGACGCCCGCGTGACCGGCGCAAGCGACTGGATGATTCGTGGTGCCGACCCGGTGCGAACCTTGGAAAGCCAAGAAATGGGCGCTCGGCTTCAGCAGGTGCTGGGGCAGTTGCCCGAGAAACAGCGTCTGGCGATCGTGATGTTCACGATCGAGCGAATGAGCCAGAAGGAAGTCGCCGAGGCGTTGGAATGCAGCGTTGAGGCGGTCAAGTGGCATGTGTTCCAAGGCCGAAAGAAGCTCAAAGAGCTGCTGAAGGAACATTTGTAGTGCTTTTGAAGAAGGTGATGGCATCCGACCGCTGACAATTGGGTCGGTCCATCGTGAAAAGACCATGAGCAACGAGCAGTTGGAGTTTTTGATCTCGCAGTACCTCGACGGGATGCTTCCCGACGCGGAGCGATCGGCGCTGGAGCGCCGGCTGGGCGACGATCCTGAGGCCCGGGCCCTTCTGGACGAGTATCGCTCGATCGATCAGACGGTTGGCACCTGCGCCACGCCGCTACCGCAGCTTCGCTGGGACGTGGTGGCCGAGAAGATCAGTCAGGCGCTGGTTCGCACCGATGCCGACGAGCGACTGCTGGCCGAATACTCGAATCGCACACTCGATCCCGAGCGGATGGCCGAGGCCAATGCCGTGGTCTCGCTGGATCCGGAGTCGGCGATCGTGGTGTCGGAATATCGTCGCCTCGATGAGCTGCTGGGATCGGAGATGCCATTGCCGCCGATGGACTGGGATTTGCTGGCGACTCGGATTTCCGACACGGTGAAGGCGGAGCGCGCCGAACAACGTCGGCGGATGTCGATCGGCTGGGCGGCGCCGCTCGGCTGGACCGCAGCGGCCGCGGGACTGTTGCTCGCCGCCGGGCTGGGCATTCGCGTGTATCTTTCGTCGCCGGTCCCGGAGCCGATGCATACTCCTCCGGCGGCGATGGGACAGATCGAAGTTACGGCGTTTCCATCCGATCACCCAGAGGGACCGGGATTCACGTCGGTGCGAATCGGTCCCTCTTCGGCCGTCGCGGCCTCAGCGGCAGCGAATCCTTACGCCTTGGGCAGCCCCGCAGCGCGGCCGTCGAATGTCGAAATCGCCGGGGCAATCACGGATCTGGCCAAGAAGCCAACTGCCCCGAAGCCGGCAATCTCGGAGATGACCGACGCTCCGGAAAATCCTTGAACCGTTGATCGAAGCGCAAGGGTTCAGGGCCCTGCCTGAAGTATCTCGGCGACCTTGATCGCGACCACGGTCTGATCGTCCTGGGGACGCACACCCATCTGGTGACGGCGCAGTGCCGAAACGATGTGATTGACGGCGCAGTCGGCTTCGCCGGTGCAGGTGGATAGCGACTGCTCGATCCCTTCGATCCCGAACATCTGCCCCTGGGCCGTCCGCGCCTCGGTGATTCCGTCGGTGTACAGCATCAGGGTCTGCCCGGGCTGAAGCACGACTTCGCCGTCGTGATACTTGATCCGAGGATCGATTCCCAGGGGGATCTCCCCCACGGCGTCGAGCAGCACCCCCGGGGCGGTCTGCGGAAACGACTTGAGCAGTGCCGGAGGATGTCCCGCCCGCGCGTAGGTCAGCCGGCGCGTCCCCGGTTCGTAAAATACCATCAGCGCGGTCACGAAGGATTGCTGGATACGTTTGGCGCACAGATGACGATTGGCGTGTTCCAGCAGCACCCCCGGCCCGGCCGGACAGGTCGGGTAGGTGTGGAGGATCGCGTGAAACATCGCCGTCACCACCGCCGCCGCCGGTCCGTGGCCCGAAGCGTCGGCCACGACGATCGCCCATCTTTCGCTCGGGCAAGTCTGGGTGGCGCGCACCGTCATTGATGGGGGCTGAGACAGGTCCAGAACATCGAAAAGATCCCCCCCGGCTCGATCGAACGTGTCGTAGCTCCACGCCAGCCGAAGCCCGGGGATGGTCGGCATCGGGTCGGGAAGCATCGACTTTTGGATCTTGGCGATCTGGGAAATTTCCCGGTCGATCCACTCGATCGCCTCGGCCAGTTCGCTGTTGGCCTGGGCAAGCCGCTCGGCCGTGCGTAGCTTGCTCGTGGCCAGGCCGAGGAGGTTCGCACGGACCAGCAATTCCTCCATGGCCGCGGCGTCGAACGCGCAGGGGCGCGGGTCGAGCATGACGGCCCAGTCCGGCGGCTCGGCCTCGACGAACACAGGGACCGCGACTGCCGAACGGTAACGATCGAGCAAAGAGATTAGCGGGTCGTCGGCGGTCATCTCCAGCAGGTCGACGCATCGCGGCTCGCCGGCGGTGATGATTTGTCCGAGAATCCCGCCCCGCAACCGGCTGTCGGTGGCACGAGAAAAGAGCAAGTCGGCGGGCAGTGCCCGCTCGACGCGAAACTCGCCATCGGTCAAGCGGCGCGTGGATATCTGCAAGTAAGCGCGATCGCCATAGAGATAGTTCCAGGCGGCGTCGAAATGCTCGGCCACGGCGTCGGCACGATGGACCTCGGCCAGCGATGCAACGAGGCGCATCAACGCGTTAAGACGATCGGGTGCGGGCCGGACTTGCTCTGGCGAAGGCATCAGGGGTGCGACTGTCACGGGACCCATTGTAGTGCGCCCCCGGGGGTCGTGTCAGCGCCGCGTTCGAAACCGAATCGCGGTACACTGTCATTTCCATGGACCCTTCCTGGATTTTCATCCTTTTTGTGATCATCGCGGTCACGGTGGCCGTCATCGGCGGGATCTACGCCAGGAAGCGGCGAGACGCCCTGGCGGCCTGGGCGATCGCCCACGGGTTGGAGTTCATGGATTATGCCCCGGCGGGCTTGATCGACCGCTACAGCGGGTTCGAGCCGTTCGGGATCGGTAGCTCTCGATCGGCGTCCAACCTCATTCGCGGCCAGACCGGCGAAATTCTCTGGGAAATCTTCGAATATCATTACACAACGGGAAGCGGCAAGGACCGCAGCCGCCACACCTGGAGCCTTGTCGCCGCCACCGTGCCGATGGTCTTTTCACGGCTGCGCCTGCGCCCCGAAGGGTTGTTCGACAAGGTCAAGGGGCTGATTGGTTTCGAGGACATCAACTTCGAATCCGAGGCCTTTAGCCGGCGATATTATGTGAGCTGCGAGGATCGCAAGTTCGCGTACGACGTGATCCACCCGCGGATGATCGAATACCTGATGGAGTTGCCGAACGCCGATTGGCAGATCGCCGGCAACCTGATCGTTCTGCGTAAGAGCGGCACATTCGGCGTCGAAGAGATCGAGCAGCGGATGTCGATGGTGCAGGGGCTGATGCAGCGGCTTCCTGAGTACCTGCGTCAGGATCGCGGGGCGCGCCGCGACAATCCCGGGCGGTTCGGATAAACTCCCGGCCCGGCCGTTTCTTGCGGCCAATCGCATGATTTTCCGCGAGGATCGCATGAGTTCTTCTTCCGAACCGCCAAGCCGACCCGCCTCGTCCAGTCCGTCGGATGACCTGGCGCCCGCCGCTTCCGAAGGGCTGGACTTTATCCGCCGAATTGTCGAGGAAGACCAACGCAGCGGCGCCTGGGGCGGGCGCGTGGTCACGCGATTTCCCCCCGAGCCCAACGGCTACCTGCACATCGGCCATGCCAAGAGCATCTGTCTGAACTTCGGAATCGCCGAGGAATACGGCGGATACTGCAACTTGCGCTACGACGACACGAACCCGGCCAAGGAAGAAGACGAGTACGTCAAGTCGATCGAGCGCGACGTGAAATGGCTGGGGTTCACCTGGGGCGGGAAATACTTCGCCAGCGACTACTTCCCGCAGATGCATGCCTATGCCGTCGAACTGATCAAGAAGGGCAAG
Organism: Tepidisphaerales bacterium; assembly: GCA_038329845.1. Classification (GTDB taxonomy): domain Bacteria; phylum Planctomycetota; class Phycisphaerae; order Tepidisphaerales; family Tepidisphaeraceae; genus JBBQNJ01. Next base: position 13,036 of record JBBQNJ010000071.1, read on the forward strand.
GCGTACATTGATGATCAGACCGCCGAGCAGATCCGTGCCGGTCGCGGCACCCTGACGGCGCCGGGCGTGCCCAGCCCGTTCCGCGATCGTCCCGTCGAGGAAAATCTTGAGCTGTTCGAGCGGATGCGCCGCGGTGAGTTTCCTGATGGGTCCAGCGTATTGCGAGCCAGGATCGACATGGCATCGCCCAACCTGAATCTGCGCGACCCGGTGATGTACCGCATCCTGCACGAGCCGCATCACAACACCGGCGACACCTGGTGCATCTACCCGATGTACGACTGGGCCCACGGCTTCGAGGATTCGATCGAAAAAGTGACCCACTCGATCTGCACCCTGGAGTTCGAGAACCACCGCCCGCTTTACGACTGGTTCATCGACGCGGTGAACGAGGGGCGCGCCCCGGGTAGCGAGTTCGGTGAGCCCATCTGGCATCCACGGCAGATCGAGTTCGCCCGGCTGAATCTCACCTACACGATGCTCTCGAAGCGGAAGCTGCTGGCGCTGGTACGAGATCGGATCGTCAGCGGCTGGGACGATCCGCGCATGCCCACGATCAGCGGGTTCCGCCGCCGCGGATATACCCCCGAGGCGATCCGGGCGTTCTGCAAGCACATCGGGATCAACAAGTTTTACAGCACTGTCGAGATGCATGTGCTGGAGAATTTTCTGCGTGAGGATTTGAACCGTCGAGTCGCGCGGCGGATGGCGGTACTCAATCCGCTGCGGGTCGTGATCACCAATTACCCGGAAGATCACGACGAGCAGCTCGATGCGGTGAACAACCCCGAAGACTCGGGCACCGGGACGCGAAAAGTTCCGTTTTCCCGAGAACTTTACATTGAGCGCGAGGATTTCGCCGAGGTCCCCCCGCCGAAGTATTTCCGGCTTTACCCGGGCAACGAGGTGCGCCTGCGCTATGCCTACTTCATCAAATGCACCGGGGTGGTGAAGGATGCCTCAGGGCAAATCATCGAAGTCCAATGCACCTACGACCCCGCCACGCGCGGGGGCGATTCGCCTGACAAGCGCAAGGTTAAGAGTACCCTGCACTGGGTGTCGGCCCGCCACGCCATCGATGCCGAGGTGCGTCTGTATGACTCGTTATTTACCGCGGAGTTCCCCGAAGATGTGGCCGAAGGCAGCGATTGGCGGGCGAATCTGAATCCGCATTCACTCCGGACCGCCGCCGCTAAACTCGAGCCGAGTCTCCAGGAATCATCGCCCGGCGACCGCTTTCAATTCGAGCGGCTGGGCTATTTCGCGGCGGACAACGACTCGACTGCCGGTGCCCTGATCTTCAATCGCGCCGTCCTGCTGAAAGACACCTGGGTCAAGCAGGAAAAAAAGAACAAGTGATGCCGCGGTGCGCTGCGCCCCGCCAGTCCGTTCGGTCGCGTGCCAGCGCGAAAGGTAGTCTCGGCGCTGTTTTCAAGTGCGCTGCGTCCCGCGATTCCGTTCGGTCGCGCCCGCCCCGCCGCCGCGGGATATCGCGGAACCCCAACTGCTGGCGGTGCCGGATCCACCGGATCACCACTGCATGACCTTCAGCCATTCGTGCGCCATGAGCAGGTGCCCGGTGGGGCTGGGATGCACCGGCTCGGGGGCCATACGATCGGCGGGCCAGTACTGGAGCTGCGCCTGGAACATGTCATGCAGCTTCACATACCGGGCTTGGTATCGCTTGACCAGCCGGGCCACGGTCTTGCGATAGGAATCGAGCTGCTGCAGGACATTGGCGCGATGGGTTCCGGGATGGCGGTCATCGGAGATATAGAACGGGTCGATCAGGACCAGGCGCGCCTTGGTTTCCTTCACCGTCCGCTCGAGGATTTTCGGATATAGCTCATCGAATTCCTCGGGGCTGACCGACTGGCCGGCGACGTTGTTGATCCAGCGATGCACATCGTTGATCCCGATCATGATCGACAGCCAATCGGGCTGGTGGCGGATGACGTCGTCGCTCCAGCGGTTGAACAGATCGCGCACCGTGTTGCCGCTGATGCCGGTGTTGAGAATTTTCAGTCCGTGGCGTGGATAACGGGCCTGGATCAGGTCGTGGATCATCCGCACGTATCCGTGGCCGAGCGGGTAATGGGCGTCGCGCCGGCCGGCGTCGGTGATGGAATCTCCGGTAAACAGGACGGTCTCGCCGGGCTTGATCAGGAAAGGCATATGAACTCCAAGCGGGCGCTCCAACGCTCGTCCCCGGCCCGCGCCGGCGTCGAGCGGATCGGCTCCGACCCGCGATGAATCGATCAGGGCCGGAACGATCCGGCGGCGCGGAGGGATTGTCAAGCAGTGCGTGCGCTGACCTATTCCCAGTTTCCCGACACGGTTTGCGAATGAAGAGCGGACGGGGACGTCGGCGTTCCCAGGCGCGCACCGCCGCCGTACCTGGGGGACATCCAGAATATTCCTGAAGTTCTATTTGCGGCGCTCGACGACGAACCGGGCCAGGGACCGTAATCCATCGGCGGCTTCGCCGAGGCCATCGAGCGCGGCCAGGGCGGCGTCGAGCTGCTCGCGGGCCTGCGCTGCGGCGGCGTCAAGCCCCAGCAGCGATGGATAGGTATTCTTACCTTTGCCGGCATCCTTGCCGGTGGCCTTGCCCATCTGCTCGGGGGAACTGGTTACATCCAGCAGGTCATCGACGATCTGGAACGCCAGTCCCAGATAACGTCCGAATGCGGTGATCGCTTCGAGGGTGGCCTCGGCGGCGCCGGCGCTGATGGCGCCCAGCCGGCAGGAGCAGGTGATCAAGGCTCCGGTCTTCATGCGGTGCAGCCGGCGCAGTTCCTCCAGCGATAGCGAGCGATGCTCACCTTCCATGTCCAGCACCTGTCCGCCGATCATCCCCCGCGGACCAGCGGCCCCGGCCAACTCGGCCACCAGTAGAATGGCCGTGGCCGCGTCGGTGTCGCGCTCGACGGCGCGGGTGAGCACCTCGAACGCCATGGTTACCATGGCGTCGCCGGCGAGGATCGCCATCGCTTCGCCGAAGACCTTGTGGTTGGTGGGCCGCCCGCGGCGAAGGTCGTCATTGTCCATCGCGGGCAGGTCGTCATGAACCAGGCTGAACGTGTGGATCAGCTCCATCGCCACCGCCGCGGATTCGGCCAGGCGCAGCGGCTTCTCGGCGGCGCCGCAGGTCCTGGCCGATTCGAGGATCAGCGCCGGGCGCAGGCGCTTGCCCCCCGCCATGAGGCTGTATTCGATCGCCTCGATCAGGCGCGCCGGCGCATCGGGCCAGCCGCGGCACGCCGCGAGCATCGCCCGCTCGACGCGCCCGCCGTGCTCGCTCAGAATCCGCGCTGCCGCCTCGCGCCGCAGCGCTGTTTCGCTGTTGATCGCATCCATGAGAAGGCTCAGAAAATGTCTTCGGCACCGGTCCCCGCAGCTCCCGCAGACCGTGCCGGTCCCGCCGGTCCCGCCGCCGGTGCCGGGGCCGGTGCGGGCGCGGGGCCGGGGCGTCGGGGCGACGTCTCGGCCGAAGGCGATCCACCCGGCATCGCCTGCAACAGCCCATCAGCGTTGCGCGATAACTGCTCGATCCGCTTTTCCGCCCCGCCTAATACGCCGCGACAGTATTGGATCAGAGAATTCCCCCGCTCGTACTGGGCCAAGCTCTGCTCCAGACCGATCTCCCCGGCCTCGATCTTCTGGAGAATCTCCTCGAGCTCTCGCAAGGCGTCCTCGAAACTTCTGGGCGGAGTCAGCGCGTTCGGCGAAGGGTCGGGCATCGTGACGCCATTATACGCCGAACGATCCGACAGGCTATCAGCGAATACCGAACCGAAGGGATGAACGCCGCCCGACGCGCCCGACGGGCCTGTTCATTCCGAGCGCAGCACGATGGTGCCTGTTCCGGGTGTCAGCGTCACTCGGCGAGTCGGGCTGGACTGACCCAACGGGATCATCTCCGCTTCCAGTTCGACTGTCCGCGCCGCCGGCGCATCGGCGGGAAGCCACAGAACCAGGCCCCCGGCGAATCGTCGCCGCGCCAGTTCGCCCGGCGTCGGGGCCGTTGGCGGGTCACTCGCCGCACCCAGCGGCGCATCCCACTGCGGCCACCAATCGTGACGATGTTCCTGGGTCGAATCGGCGTACAAGTACGCCACATCGGTGTAAACGAGTGTGCGAATCCAGGCCGACATCATTCGCTGGACATCGGTTCGCTTGCCAAATCGCTCATTGATGCTGATCGACGGCTGACGAACAAGTCGATCGCTCGCCGCCACCCGCCCGAAGAACTCCGCTTCATCCTTAACTGGATCACCCTTGCGCTTCCCATCGCACACATGCACCATCGCGTCTTCGTACATGATCCCATTGATCTGCGGAGCGATCCACTCCAACGGGGCACTGTCCCAGCCAGCGTTGACGAGGATCGGTACCTCGCCGCAGTCCCGCCGCACTTGTTCGAGCAAGGAAAGCCACCCAGCCCGCGCCGCCGGTTCGAAGCGCAGATTGTCGAGGAATATCCCCGCCGCCGGATGCGCCGGGTCGGGATTGATCGCATCGCAGACCGCTTTGATCCGTGCTGCGATATGCCGGATGTACTCGGCGTTGGACAGGTCCATGTTCCAACAGCCCGGCCAAAATCGCTCGCGCTTTTGTTTCTCATCACGCTGCCACCAGGGGCTCACCGGCGGATAGGCCTTGTCTTCGGCTTCGAAAAAGTAAAGCTCGACCAGCACGACCGCCCGAAGGTTCAACTGATGCAGACGGTCGAGCTTTCGCCGCGCGGCGATGATGCTTTGAGGCTCGAAGGACTCGCTGAGGTCGGGCCAGCGGTTTGACGTCCAGGCGAGATCCAGATCGTCGGCGCCGACGACGAGAATCGAGTGGCGTGCCCAATTCGCGAGCGCGCTTTGCGTGTCGCCCGCCGGCTTTCGCGGGCGTTTCCCGGGCAGGCTGGCGGGCGACCAGAGCATGGCGATTCGCGGCCCACCAGCTTGGGCGGCCACCCGCGTTGTTGCCGGCCTCGCCGTCTCGGCATGCAAGCAGGCGGCGAGGAGGAGGATCCCCGCAATACCCGATGAAAACAGGCGAATTGTGGCGGATGTCATCATCCGATTCCCTCTCAGCGGCGACCGGATGATGTCATCCGATTCGCAGCACTTGATTCGCCTTCGCCAGTCGCGGTTCAAGCTTCGCATACGGCAGCTCCTGAACGGTGCATCCCGCTTCGATGCACAAATGGGCGGCGATGGCGGCGCTTTCGCCCAGGACCATGAATACCGGCTCCATCCGCACCGACCCGTAGGCGATGTGCGAACTGGAAAGGCAGACGGGCACAATCAGGTTGGCACATTGCCCCTTTCCCGGCACGATGCTGCGATAGCTCACGCGGTACGGCCCGGCCGGGGGCAACTGCACGTCGCCCTCGTTCATCACCCGCCCGTCGCGGATGAACCGCCGGCAGTTGTGGCTGTCCATGTTGTACGACCCCATGCCCACCGCATCGTCGCACTGGCGATGGTGTTGGGTGTCGTGTTCGTTGAGCACATAATCCGACACCATCCGACGGGCCTCGCGCACATAGATCTGATGCGGCCAGTGCCCGGTGTTGACGAACTCATCGCTCGCTAAGCCGAAACGCGAATACACCTTGCGATACCGCTCGGGAATCGCCGGATCATTGGCGCAGACCCAGTACACGCCCTTCTGCCATTTCACATGAGCCTGAAAAAGCTGCTCGCGCCGAGCGTAATCGGCTTCGGGCCAGCAATAATTGGCCCCGATGAAATCGCTCGAGACGGCACCGTGGTTGTTGGTGTCGGTCTTGAGATGCCCATCCGCCGTGCGCTCACCCAGCACATCGAACTTCTTGATCAGCTCGGGATGCCGTCCGTCATAATTGGGCAGTTGGTCGTTGTAGGAATCCATCTCGGCATTGAACCACCGCCGAACCAGTTCGAAGTCCAGATCGCGAAAGTCGGCGGGTTTTTCCCAGGCGACCTTGAGCTTGGGATCATCGGTCATGCAGACGCGGAAGTTGTAGGCCTGAAGCCGGAAATCACCGCTGCCGTTGGGAGCGGCGTCCTGTTGCTCGATGTACGGCAGCGTGCCGGAGGACGGGTCGCCGGGTTTGATGTAGGGATCGACGAAATGGCTGAACTGGTGATGGGCACGCACTTGCACGCCGTTGATTGTTTCGCCGTAGACACCGTTGGCTTCGCGCCCCAGGGTGTAGCGCACGCCCGCTTTGGCCATCAGGTCGCCTTCGTAGGTCGCGTCGATGAACATCCGCGCCTTGACGATCAGCCCGCCGAGCATCCGCACCGAAGCGATTCGTCCGTCGGCAATTTCTACCGCATCGAGGAACTGATGAGTATGTACCGCCACGCCCGCCTGCTTGATGTATCGTTCGAGAACCTCCTGCGCCACATGCGGGGCGAACATCCATTCTTCCTCCTTGCCGTTGACGGCGCCCAGGTCGCGATAGAACTGGCGCGACATCCCGCCGATGACGGCTTTCTTGCCGAAGTCGGTGCAGCCCAGACCGCCGCTGGTCATGCCCCCGAGGGTATGCCCGGGATGCAGCAGGATGGCGCTCTTTCCCGCGCGCATCGCCGCGACGGCCGCGATCACGCCCGAGGCGGTTGCGCCGTAGACGCACACGTCGGCCTCGAGCCGCTGATCACTGGGGGAAATCCACTGGGGCAGAAAATAGTGCAGTCCGTAACCGGGCATAAAACGTTTCCTTCTTCGTAAAGGGTGCGAATTTAATCGAGACGATTCACCGGGCGCCACAGCTCGGCCAGCGGGATCAAAAGATCGTCGAATGGAGGCAGGGCAATCTGCTGATCATCGCGGCCGCTCGCCGCCAGACGGTACTCGCGGTCAACGAGCTTGTACGCCTCGAGCGTGCGGACCGGCGGGTCAACGATCCAGTAATGCGCCACGCCAAAATCGCGGTATTGCGCGAATTTATCGCGGCGATCGACAACATTACTTCCCGGGCTGATGATTTCGACGCACAGATCCGGCGGGCCTTGCATCGCGGTCTTGCCGACCAGGTGCAGTCGCGCTGCCGAAAAATAAAGCAAGTCCGGACGGCGGACATCATGAGGACCGAGGATCACGCTCACATCGCCGAACAGGATCCCGAGCTTGCCAGCGCGAATATGTTGCTCCAGAATGAAGCGGAGCGCCGTATCAATAAGCGAATGACCCGGAGTGATGCTTGGGCTCACGGCGACCTCTCCCTGGACCAGTTCTAATCGCACGCCGGGCGGATCTTCCCCCAGTTGCAGAAATTGGCCGGCGTTCATTTGGAACGTGCTGACGATCATCACCCGATTATAACCGCTGCAACCACTGCGTCACCTGCCATGCCGCGTCTGAGGAATCGCCTTGCCAGATCAGTTTGACGGCCCGTTGGGTCCCGAAACGCCGTCGGCAACCAAAGTCTTGTTGCCGATCTCGCGGCGACATCGCGCCACGAACTGCTCGAGCGTCACCTGCCCCTGATCGCCTGCCGTGCGATGTCGCACGGCCACGTTGCCCGCCTCCTGTTCCTTTTCCCCCAGGACGAGCATGTACGGGATCTTTTCCATTGACGCCAAGCGAATCTTCGCCCCGATCTTGTCCGCCGACAAGTTCGCCTCGAGCCGGATCCCTTCGAGTTTCAGCGCCTCGGCCACTTTGGCGGCATAGGCGTTGGTCTTCTCACTGATGCTCAGCACCGCGACCTGGATCGGCGCCAGCCATAGCGGAAACGCGCCCGCGAAATGCTCGATCATCACGCCGATGAACCGCTCCATGCTCCCGAACGGCGCGCGGTGGATCATCACGGGGCGATGCGGGGTGTTGTCGGCCCCGACGTAGCTCAGGTCGAATCGCTGGGGGAGTTGATAATCCACCTGCACCGTGCCGAGCTGCCACTCTCGCCCGATCACGTCCTTGATCACGAAGTCGATCTTCGGGCCATAAAACGCCGCCTCGCCCGGCTCGAGGGTGAATGCCACGCCCAGGGTCGCCGCCGCGTCTTTGCAGGCTTTCTCGGCCTTGTCCCACTGCGCAGGGTCGCCGACGTACTTGGCGCTGTCGGGATCGCGCAATCCCACCCGCACGCGGTAGTCGTTCATGCCCAGCGTGTTCAGCACGATCTTCACCAGTTCCAGGCACCCTTGGACCTCGGCGGCCACCTGCTCCTCGGTGCAGAAGATGTGGGCATCGTCCTGGGTAAACCCGCGCACACGGGTCATTCCACCCAGTTCCCCCGATTTTTCCCACCGGTAGACGGTGCCGAACTCCGCCAGCCGCACCGGCATGTCGCGGTAGCTATGCTGGTCGCCGGCGAAAATCTTGATGTGCATCGGGCAGTTCATCGGCTTGAGCAAATACCCTTCGATGTCCCCCGAATCCATCCGGTTGCTCAGCTCGGCGCAGCCGCAATTCTCATTCGCCAGCTTCTCCTGGAACTCGCGGTCCACCAAGGGTGGGAACTGGCTCTCGCAGTAGTACGGATAGTGCCCGCTGGTGCGGTACAGCCCCAGCCGGCCGATGTGCGGGGTGTAGACCTGCTGATAACCCTGTCGCCGCAGATGTTCGGAAATAAAGTTTTGCAGTTCGGTGCGAACGACCGCCCCCTTCGGTTTCCAGAGAACCAGCCCCTGGCCGACCGAATCGTCGATGGCAAACAGCCCCAACTGCGGCCCCAGCACGCGATGATCGCGCTTCTTGGCCTCCTCGAGCATCTTCAGGCGATGCTCGAGCTGCTTGCGATCGAAAAAGGCCGTGCCGTAAACGCGGGTGAGCTGCTGTCGATCGGAATCGCCGCGCCAATACGCCCCGGCCACGCTCATCAGTTTGAACGCCTTGATCTTGCCGGTATGCGGGACGTGCGGACCGCGGCACAGATCGAGAAAATCCCCCTGCCGATAGAGCGACACGCTCTTCTCACCCTGCTTTTCCAAGTCGGCGATGATCTCGTCCTTAAATCGCTGATTCTCGACGTGAAGTTCCCGCCGAGCCTGCTCGCAATCCACCTCCCGGCGAGAAAACGCCTGCTTCTCGTCGATGATCTTCTGCATTTCCTTCTCGACCCGCGGCAGATCCTCAGCCGAGAAGTTCGCGCCGGCGGGAAACTCGAAGTCGTAGAAGAAGCCGTTCTCGATCACCGGCCCGATGGTGTATTGGACCTCGGTGCCGTAAAGACGGCGCAGGGCTTGCGCCAGCACATGGGCGGTGCTGTGGCGCATGACGAACAGCCCCTCGGGATCGCGGTCGGTGAGGATCGCCAGGTCATGCGGACCGCCCTCGAGGCGATGCTCCAGGTCCACCAGCTTGCCATCCACCTTCGCGGCGATCGCCGCCTCGGCCAACCGCTTGCCGATCCCCTCGGCGACCTGGCGCACGCTGGTGCCGTCGGGGATCTCTTTGACCGTTCCATCCGGTAACTTGATCGATGCCATGCTGACTCCGCGAGAAGCAAAACCGCCCGGCCTGCGGGGCCCGGGCGGCGATCGTCTGAGAAAAAGTCGCGCCCGCCGCCGTTTACCGCCCGCCAAGGGACGTTGTCGTCGCTGCATCGCGCTGGTTCGGCCGGGCGATCATTGCGGGGTGAACTATAAGCGCCGGAGCGACGAATTCCAAACCGGGCCAATGATCACACGCCGGCCGTCGCCAATGCGTCAGCCGGCTCCGGGGCGTTCGTCTCATCGTCCACGCGTTTGCGGAATGCCCGGTGCAATTGGAGGGCAAGATCGCCCCGCCGCGCGATCGCCCGGCTGTTCCAGCTCGCCACCGGGGCCAGTTCCCGCGTTGTGCTGGTGATGAACAGCTCATCGGCCCCCATCGCCTCGCGCTCGGTCATTGCCCGCTCATCCACCTCGATTCCCAGATCGGCGGCACACTCCAACAGCACCTTGCGCGTAATTCCCGGCAACACCTTCGGCCCCACCGGATGCGTCACCAGGCGCCCGCCGAGAATCGCGTGCAAATTGCTCGCCGAGCATTCGCTGACCACGCCGTCGTCGACGAAGACCGCTTCGTCGCAGCCGGCCTCCAGTGCCGCGTTCTTGGCCAGCACGTTCGCCAGCAGCGCGATCGACTTGATCCAGCATCGCTTCCACCGCTCATCCGGCACGCTGAGCAGCTTCACGGGCGCGACCGCCTCCGGGGCGGGCAGCGGCGGAAGTTGCCGCGTGTAAAACAACAGCGTCGGGGCAACCCGCGGGAACGCGTGATTTCGCGGCGCTGTGCCGCGAGACAGTTGTAGATACACCATCCCGTCGCACAGTCCGCTGCGCTCGATCAACTGCGTGATCTGTCCGGTGAGGTCCTCCCGCTCCATCGGCATGGCGATCCGCACCCCCACCGCCGAACGCTCGAGCCGGTCCAGATGCGGCGACAGGGTGAACGGCCGCCCGTGATAGAACCGGATCACCTCGTACACCCCGTCGGCAAATTGATAGCCGCGATCTTCCACGCTTACCGTCGCATCGGCCAGGGGCATAACCTTGCCGTTAATCCAAATCCATTCGTTCATAGAGGCTCCTTCGGCAATTCCTCGGGCGCTTGATCAGTCATTCGACGCGGGCCGGTGAGCAGTCCAGCGCCCGCCGCGAGCATCAACAGCACCGCCGCGCCGGCGGAGACGAAGCATCCGTGCCGCCAAGTCATGGGATCGTACTCGAGGCGAACTTGCCCGCGACCGGGTGGGACGAATACGGCACACAGCCCCCCGAATGCGGGCACGACCGCCAGCTCGACTCGATTGTCAATTCGCGCCCGCCACCCGGGATCGTAGGTCTGCGAGATCACCACCCAGCCGCCCATTCGCGGCAGCGTGACATTCCACTCACCGGAAGATGTCCGCGAAGTCTTCACCGGCGCCGGCGCGTTGGGCGTGCGCTTTCGCCACCAGCCGTCCGGCGACAGGCCCGCCCGCTCGATGATCTGACGGGCACGAGGCGACAGGTCATCATCCACCAAGACCGTCTGGGCGGGATCGACTTTCCCCTCGCGCAGGCGGCAGGCCGACTCTTGCCCCGAGCCGGCCAATTCCGCCTTGCTCGCCATCCACGCCAGCGGCGACGCCGCCGTATCAGAGATGCGCCAAAGCCGCGGTTGGGTCGAGGGTTGGGTCGAGGGTGACGCTGAAACGAAGCGCGCGATTCCCAGGAACGGCGCGGCGAGATCGCCGGCGCGCGGCGGTGCAACGATCGCGGGGCGAGAGGTGGCGGAAGTATCCGAAAGTAGACTCGCCAAACGATGCGAAATTGGCGCTGTCCCGCGGGCATCATCAAGTCCGTACGCACAGGCCAGGTCCGGCGGCAGCACGTCCATTGGTGCTGAAAAACGGCCGTCAGGGTCCCTCTGGAGCTGCTGGATCAGGGATGTCGCAGGCCATTCGGCCTTGGACCCGCGATGCCAGGCGATGCTGAACCCGAGCATCTCGACAATCCCCAGGGTCATCCAGACCCAGCTTCGCCGCCGCCCCACCGTCGCCAGTATCACCAGCACGACCGCCGGCGAGAGCATCCGCAGCGCCACGCCCAGCAACTCGATCCGGCGCGGGCGGCCGGCGTAAATGCCTCCGGCAGCCACCAGTGCCAGCGCCGCCAGAATCAGGCCGGTCCACAACAGCGTTTTCTCGAGACGTGACTGCCAGATCGAAGCCGCGTCGGCATCTTGCCCAGGACCAACCGGAACGTTGCGGGCAAAAGCGGATTGCAGGCATTGGAATCCAAATCCTCCCAGCACCGCCACGGCCAGCAGGGCCGTCGAGGCCAGCGGGCGCACATCGCAATCGGTGAGCCATGCCGCGGCGCTCCACCATCGCGGAGCCTGGTTGAGCAGCGCCGCCAGCAGAAGCGAGGCCATCCCGGCGAGGGTCCAGACGACGACCGGGCGGCGCCGCTGTCCGCTCATCAGGCCCATCAGCATCAATAGGAACGGCACCGTGGCGATCATCGCCGGGGCGATACCCACCATTGACAGCGGCCACGGCCAGGGGGCGTTCAGGGATGATCCCGGCGACGCCATTCTCGCGCTCGTCGTGAGCAAATAGCCGAAATACGGCAGCCATAAAGCGCCGCATAGCCCGGCCGCCAGGACCGCGCCGATCGTCGCCAGGATCGCCCCACCGGCGGCGCGTCCGGGGCTTGCCAGAGGCAGCCGCAATGTTCCCGCCAGGATGCACGCCAGCATCATCCCCGCGGCCGCCCCGGCGTGGCCGGGGAGCATCGCGCCGGCGAGTGACAAGGTGAACCCCGTCATCCGTAGAAGGGTGGGACGCTCCAGCAGCCGTTCCAAGGCGAGAATGATCCAGGGAAGCCAGGCGATCGCCGATGACTGCGGGAGATTGAGCCAGGCGATGTTGAATCCGCCGAGCATGAAAATCGCGGCCATCAAGAGTCGCGGCGTCGGGGCCAGGGCGTAGCGTCGTCCCAGCCACCACGCGCCCGCGCCGCCCCAGGCGAGTTGTGCCGCCCCGGCAAGGGTCCAGGACCAACTTATCGGCAACAAATGAAGCGCGACCAGCCATCCGCCGAACCCCGCGGCGATCCATGAAACCCCCAACTGCTGGCGGTCCAGCCACAACGGAACATGCCCGGCGCGGATTTCCTTCGCCGCCGATTCAACCCGGGCGGCATGGGAAAGCTCCGGCAGCCGAGCCGACTCACCGCTTGCGATCGCCCCCATCGGCAAGAGCGTACGTCCCGGCCACCCCCCCCGCCCCCCCCCCCCCCCCCCCCCCCCCACACAACCCCCCCCCCCCCCCCCCCCCCCACCCCCCCCCCCCCACCACAACACCCCCCCCCCCCCCCCCCCCCCAACAAACCGGCCACCCCCCCAAAAAACAAAACA
>JBBQNJ010000072.1:0-25683 GCA_038329845.1 Tepidisphaerales bacterium
GCCAATCGCGCGGGTTCGCACCCCCCCCCGGTGCCGGGATCCCCACCCAACCCCCCCCCCCCACCCCGCCGGGGGGGCCCCTAAAAAAACCACCCCCCCCCCGGGGGGGGGTTGTGGGGTTGGGGGGGGGGGCATGCCGGATCGGGCAGGGCCATTTGGTCGATGTAGCAATCCTCGAAATCGGGATCCAGGTTCAGTTCGATGATGTCGATGCTTCGCGAGATGCGGGCGATTTCCCGCAGCGCGGTCGAATCGAGAAGCGACAGGTAAGCCCCGGCCAGGCTGGTGTTGCCGACGGTTTGGATTTGTTGAGCGGTGAATCCGGGCAGCAGGCCGCAGGCGATGGCGTGGGGGGCGCTCATGTGGGTGCCGAAGCCGCCGGCGAGGTAGATGCGCTGGATGTCGGACGGTTGCAGGCCCGCCCGGCGGAGCAGGATCAGCACGCCCGCGGCGATGGCGGCCTTGGCCGGCAGCAGGTGGGCGACATCCACCTCGGTGACGACCAGCGGACGATTTCCCTGGCCACGGGCGATGAGGAATCCGCTCTCCTTGCCGTTACGCCAGGCGACGAAGCGATCGCCGTTGACGCCGGCGGCGTCGCGGTTGAATCGTCCGGCGGCGCTGAGCAGCCCGCTGCGCCGGCCCTCGCCGAGAAAGTCGATGTAGGCGCTGCCGCACAGTCCGGCGGGGCGCAGATCATCGGATTGGGCATCGGTGCGGATGATGTCGGATTGAACCGCCCAGGTGATCGGGTCGATTCGCAGATGCCCGATCGCGCCGTGTCCGGCGCGGATGCCGCAGCTCAGGCCGGCGCCCTCGAAAGCGGGTCCGGCGGCGGTGGCGCAGCCGAGCAGCCGGTCGCCGTGGCGAAGGATGATTTCGCCGTTGGTTCCCACATCCACCAGAAGGCTGGGTCCGGCATCGTAGGCCAATCCGGAGGCCAAGGTGCCGCCGGTGAGGTCGGCACCGATATAGGCCGCGGCGCTGGGCAGCAGATGCATGCCGATGCCCGCGGGGACCGGCGGGCCGATGATCGCGTGGGCATCGAGCAGGCGATGGTCGAGGAACGGCGCGGTGAACGGGGCGACACCCAGCGGCGAGGGATCGACTCCGGCCAGCAGGTGCAACATGGTGGTGTTGGCCGCGACGACGATCGTGGCGAGGCTGTGGGCATCGGCACCGGCGGATGTCAGAACCTCCGTCAGCAAGGGCGCGATGGTGCGGCGGGCAACGGCGTCCTGAAGACGGGTGCGCATGGCCGGATCGTTGGCGCACAGCGTGATCCGCGTGACCACGTCATCGCCGAGGAGCATTTGCTGATTGAAGTCGGCGGCCTTGGCGAGCACCTTGCCGGTGGCGAGTTCGACGAGCAGAACCGCGACGGTGGTGGTCCCGATGTCGATCGCCGCACCGAGGCGCTGCGTCGGGGCGGTGGTTGAAAGGCGGGTGATGGCCCAATGGTCCACGCGATGTTCGAGGGTCGCCTGGCGATCGCGCGGATCGGACTCGGGTGAGTTTTCCCAATAGTCGGGCGGATCGTGGAAATCGACCCGGGTCGGCAGCGGGTGCGGGGCGTGTTCGTTGATCGACGCCGGCAGGGAGGATTCATCGCGGGCCTCGGCGGCGCTGAGGCGCACGCACTGGACCAGCGGATCATCAGCGCGGGGCACGTTGCTGCGGAAGTCGGCCACGACGTGCGGCTCGTAGGCGAGCATCGAGCGGTGGGGGATGCGGATGGCGGCGGCGTGTTCACCGTCCATTCGATGCTCGCAGGCGCGGATCGAGCGGGGAATGCCGGCGATCGGCTCGATAGGCCCGCCGCCATGGATCGAGACGACTTGCCCGCCGGAGAGCTCGACCACGCACCCATCGCACAACATCCGCTGCCCGCAGCGCGTGTTCAACGGCAGCCCGTGGCGGCGCAGCACATCGCTCAGCGGTGCTGAGCGTTCGGCGCGGTCCGGCTCGATCGCCTGCTGGCCGTGGTCGGTGTGGACATCAAGGGTGGGTCGGGACATGGTCGATCACAGGTAGCGATTTTCTCTTGGCGTTGGGGTTCTCGAGTTCCGACCGCTCGGCCGTCTCGATGATCCGCTCATCGGCGGTCATGCGCAGGGTCTTGCCCGGCGGGATCACCAAGAACCGCTCGGCGTCCCAGTGGCCTTCCAGCAGGTCGCGCAGCAGGCCGATGTCGCCGTGCTGGCGGTCGTAATCCCATTTCAGCCACCGGGCGCAGTCGCGGGTGTAGTCAAGATCCTTCTCGGTCACACCGACGCCGACATCCACGTAGGTGGCGCGGTGGTAACTGCTGAACCAGGCCTGCTCGGATTCCATCAGAAAATCGGCGTCTTCCTCGCCGAACTGCTCGGCGTATTTGCGATGGAGTTTCTCATAGCGCTCCGGGCCTGGCGGGGTGTGACAGCGGTTCCATCCCGGAGAATACCAGTAGGTTCCCGGGAACTGCGCGACGTACTCGGCGTAACGTTTTTTGCATCCCAGCAGCAGGGTAATGCAGTCGTGGGCGCGGGCGATGACGAGTTGGCAGCGGTCAGCGCGCACGCCCTCGGTGCCGCGGCTGCACAGACCATATCCCAGGACGATGGCCCGGACCGCCGGGAGATCGCGCTCGACGCGATCGATGGCGAGTTGCAGGTCGGTTCGTAACTTATGGGGTTCGTTGTGAAGCCCCTGGGGGAGCAACTCAAAATGAACGACATGGCCCATCGACTTGGCCAGGTGGGTCAGCTCGCCCTCGAGGACGGCGCAGGTGATCACCGCGATCGAGGCGACGGCGGCGGGGGCGGCGGCGGCGGGGGCAGGGGGGGCGACGTTAGACGATTCATTCGACATCGGCTGGATTTTCCCTTTACATCCGGTCCGGGCACAATAGGATACGTTCGTCTCGATTTCCAGTTCGCCCGGCGAGTGGACGTTCCGCAAGTCGGCGCGAGCAGGCGGGATATGGAGTGTTGATCTGACATGAGCCAACTCGAAAGCCTTACCGAAGCGATCAAAAAAGGGGATCGCAACAGCGCCAAGAAAGCGACGCAGGAGCTGATCAGCGCCGGTGCCAAGGCCCAGGAAATTCTCGATGCCCTGGTGGGAGGCATGGATGATGTGGGCCGGCGGTTCCAGTGCAACCAGATTTTCGTTCCCGAGATGCTGATCGCGAGCCGGGCGATGAAAGAGAGCATGGCGTTGCTCGAGCCGCTGTTAGTCGAGGCGGGGATCAAGCCGAAGTTCACGGCGGTGGTGGGGACGGTGCAGGGCGATCTGCACGACATCGGCAAGAACCTGGTGGCGATGATGTGGAAGGGGGCCAACTTCGGCGTGATCGATCTGGGGACGAACGTGGCGCCGGAAAAGTTCGTCACCGCGGCCCGGGAACACAACGCCTCGGTGATCGGGCTGAGCGCGCTGCTGACGACGACGATGCCGGCGATGAAGCAGACGGTGCAGAAGGTGCGCGAGGCGGGCCTGAAGGACGTGCGGGTGGTCATCGGCGGGGCACCCATCACCCAGCAGTTCGCCGATGAGATCGGCGCTGATGGTTTTGCGCCGGATGCGGCATCGGCCGTGGAATTGGTGCGCAAGCTCGTCGCCTGCTGAGATTTTAATACCGATCCCGATGCCGGTGCCTTCGAACGCGACAGCGCCGGCATCGGCGCATCGGAACCCACCGAGCACCGCGATGACCCCGCGCCAACGATTCCTCGCCGCGCTGGATCGCCAGCCATTAACCGGCCGGGTTCCCCATTTCGAGCTGGTCTTCTTTTTGACCATGGAGGTGTTCGGGAAGGTCCATCCCGCCCACCGCTCGTATCGCCAGTGGTTGCAGATGACCGACCGCGAGCGGGAACTCCATCGGCGGGACATGGCATGGATCTATGTGGAAACGGCCCGGCGCTTCGAACACAGCGCTATCCTCATGCATCCCAATCCCGGCGAGGCCGAGGAGACCCGTCGGCTTATCGACCACATCCGCGATCTCAGCGGCGATGAGTTCTGCATCCTGCGCCACGGCGATGCGACATACGGAATCCCCAACGGACAGCGCATGGCCGAGTTCACCTATCGCCTGGTGGATGAGCCGGAAAAAGTCCATGCCGAAGCCGCCCGGCGGGTGGATGAGGCGCTCGGCCATGCCGAGGAGTATCGCCAGCACGGTGAGCTCGATGGCTTTGCACTATGCAGCGATTACTGCTTCAACACCGGACCGTTCCTTAGCCCGGCGATGTTTTCCGAGTTTATCACGCCCTACCTGGCGCGGCTGACGCGCGGGTATCGGGACTTGGGGTTTCACGTCATCAAGCATACGGATGGAAACATCATGCCGATCCTCGACCAACTGCTGCAGACGAATCCGCACGCGCTACATTCGCTGGACCCGCAGGGCGGCGTGGACATCGCCGAGGTCAAGCGGCTGGTGGGCGACACCGTCGCGCTATGCGGCAATGTCGCCTGCAACGCCTTGGATACGGGAAGCGATGATGACGTGATCGAATCGACGCGATATGCGCTGCGCCACGGAATGCCGGGTGGCGGCTATATATTCTGCACGAGCAATTGTATTTATACTGGAATGCGCTTGTCGCGCTATGAGCTAATGCTCGATGTGTGGCGGCGCGAGGGCAATTACGCCTGAGGCTTCGGCGAAGAAGGAGTTGGTTTTGGCTACGAAAATGTCAGGTCGGGAACGAGTCCAGCGAATGTTCGCGCGGCAAGACCACGATCGCGTGCCGCGGCATGAGTCGTTCTGGAGCGACACCATTACGCGATGGCAAAAGGAAGGATTGGGCGGCGATGCGCGAACGGTTCTGGACTTGCTGGGATCGGACCTTCACAGCCTCAACTGGATCTGGCCCAGTGCCTTTCCCGGTGAGGATGAGATCATCAGCCGCGACGCAACGACACGGGTGGTGCGCGACGCCCAGGGCAAACTGGCGCGCTATTGGAACGACCGCATGGGCACGCCCGAGCACCTGGGGTTCGAATGTGACAGCCGTGAGGCGTGGGAGACGCGCTTCAAGCCGGCGCTGCTCGCCAGCGGATTGCAGGTGGACCCCGAAGCCACCCGGCGAAACCTCGCCATCGGGCGCAAGCGCGGCAAGTGGTGCCATCTCACCGCAGTCGAGAGCTTCGAGGAAACCCGCTCGCTCATGGGCGATGAGATCTCCCTCATGGCCATGGCCGATGACCCGGAGTGGATCCGCGATGTGTCGCATACATTTACCAATGTCATGCTCCGCAACCTCGACGCCTGCATGGCCAGCGGGATTCAGCCCGATGGACTGTGGATTTATGGCGACATGGCGTTCAAGACCGCCACGATGTGTTCCCCGGCAATGTACAAGGATTTGATCTGGCCCGACCACAAGCGATTGGCCGATTGGGCTCATATCCACAATATGCGTTTCATCTATCACACCGACGGCGACGTGAACGGGGTGATGGACCTATACCTTAAAGCCGGGTTCGACTGCCTGCAACCGCTGGAGGCCAAGGCGGGCATGGACGTTCGCAAATTGTGCCCGAAATATGGCCGGGACATGGCATTTTTCGGCAACGTGGACGTGATGCTAATGGCGACGAACGATCCCGAGAAGATCGAGGCCGAGATCAAGGCCAAGATCGAAGCGGGCAAATCGACTCGAGGGTACATTTACCATTCGGATCACTCGGTGCCGCCGAGCGTAAGCTGGGAGAGCTACCAGCATGTGATTCGATGCGTCGATAAATATGGCGACTACACCTGATTGGAGAGAGCATGACTCCGATGACAACAGTTTCCGACTCATCGGCGATGCGCGAGCGGGCGCTGGTGCGTGAACTGGCCCGGCGGGTGCGCGACATCGCCGACGAGCCGGTGATGGCCGAGCGCCGCGAATTATGGCGTCGGCATAACTTGCTGGACCCGGTGCGGCCCATGGTGCTGTGTTTTCCCGAGGGCGCTTGGCGGGAACTGATCCCCGATTCGGAGCTTGTCTGCCAGGACGGGCGGTATCGCTGGATCGAACGGCAGTTGCGCGGGCAGATTTGCTGGCGCGATCACATCAACGACGACAACACCGTCGAGCCGTGGTTCGATGTGAACTGGAAACTCGTCGTCGGGGATTACGGATTCGATATTCCCTATCGCCGTGGCGAGGATCGCGGCAGCTACGTCTGGGACGCGCCGATGAAGGACCTGGACGGCGACTTTGACAAACTGCACTTTCGCCCGCTCAGCGTCGATCGAAAACTCACGGCCGAGACGCTGGCCTTCGCCAGCGAGTTGCTCGGCGATCTGCTTCCGGTGCGAATCCACGGCTCGTTGTTTTGGACCCTGGGGTTGACTTGGGAGGCGGCCAAACTCGTCGGGCTGGAAAACCTGATGTGGGCCATGTGCGACCAGCCGCAGGCCCTGCATCGGATCATGAGATTCCTGCGCGACGATGCGATGAACTTCATCACATGGCTGGAGCGCGAGCGTCTGCTCACGCCAAATACCGGGCCTGGCGATTATGTCGGTTCCGGCGGGGTAGGGTTGCTGGACGATGGCCTCGATGGGGCAATACCAGCGCGGCTGGAGCAACTCTGGGGGTTCGGTGAATCCCAGGAAACAGTCGGCATTTCCCCGGTGATGTTCGAGGAATTCGTGCTTCCCTACCAGGTCCCGCTGCTGGAGAAATTCAGGATCACCTCCTACGGCTGCTGCGAAGGCCTCGAGCATCGCATCGGGGGCATCCTGCGCGATGTGCCGCGGCTGCGCCGGGTGTCGGTGGCACCCAATGCGAATCAGGAGAAGATGGCCGCTGCGCTCGGGCGCGACTACATTTTCAGCCGCAAGCCGTATCCGGCCCACATATGCGTGGGATTCAACGAGCCGGCGATCCGCGCCGACCTGCGTCACACGCTCAAGCTTGTCGGAGATCATCCGCTGGAACTGATTCTTAAGGACACCCATACCGTCGAGAACGACCCATCCCGCATCACCCGCTGGGTAAAAATAGCGCGGGAGGAAGTGGATCGACACATGGCGGGGAAAATGGCCGGTGAAGCAATGACCTCGACGCGGCAAGAGGGATCCCAGCCGGGCGATCGCCTGGCGGGAATGGATTTCGCGGCCCACAATGCCGAGGTCGGCGCGTTGTGGGCGGCGCTGGATCGGCGTGAATCCCCGGCGCGGGTCCCTATCTTCGTGGGGACCAACAGCCGCTACTTCATCTTCAATGAAGCGGTGAATCCGGATCGAATCGACTTCCGATCCTATACCGAAGATCCGGATGCGATGTTCGATGCACAACTTCATTTTCAACGCTGGGCGAAGTTCAACCTGTTGCAGGATTTCGAGCTGGGGTTGCCCAAAACATGGAAGATTGCCCCGGATTTTCAGAATTACTACGAGGCGGCGTGGTTCGGATGCGAGGTGGAATATCTAGCCGACCAGGTGCCCGACACGCGCCCGCGCTTCACGGAGAACCCCGAGGCGGTGATGGAGCATGGCATCCCCGACCCGCTCGGCGGGGTGGGCGCCAAGGCGTTGCGATACGTCGAACACTACCAGCGCCGGGCCGCGCGGGAGGACTTCCTGGGCCGCCCCATCGAGGTTGGCTGCCCGATGTGCGGGACCGACGGGGTGATGACCGTCGCCTGCAACCTCTTCGGGCCGGAGTTCGTCTGTTCGGCCATGATCGAGGAGCCGGATCGGCTGGCGAAATTGTTCGATTTCATCACCGAAGCGACGATCGCACGGATGCGGGCCTGGCGGAACCTCGCGGGCATCCCCGTGCCCCAGGACAACTTCGGTTGGGCCGACGACAGCGTGGCCATGATCTCGACCGAGGCGTATCGCCAACATGTGATGCCGCATCATCGGCGGCTTTGTGCGGCGCTGGCGACCGACTCGCCGCGCGGAATCCACCTCTGCGGCGATGCCACGCGGTTGTTCCCGACCCTGCGTGATGAGTTGAACGTGTGGAGTTTTGACACTGGTTTTCCCGTGGATTTCGGGAAACTGCGCCGGGAACTGGGGCCGCGGGCGCGCATTAACGGCGGCCCGCACGTCGAGCTGTTGATGTCGGCCACGCCGGAAACCGTTCGCCGGGAGGTCCGGCGCATCCTCACCAGCGGCGTGCTGGAAGGCGGGCTGTTCGTGCTGCGCGAGGGGAACAATCTGGCGCCGCGAACCCCGTTGGAAAACATCGAGGCGATGTACCGCGCGGGGATCGAGTTCGGACGATTGAACTGACACTCAGCGGAGATTCGGGATATGACACCACGGGAACGCTGGATGGCAACTTTCAACGGTGCCGAGCGGGATCGCTTGGCCACCGATTACTGGCGCACGAGCGAGTTTCACACCGCCTTGGTCGCTGAGGTCGGTTGCGATGGGGATGAGCTTTGGCGCAAGCTGGGGATCGACGTGCCGTACAGCGCCGGTCCGCGCCGGCTTTCCAGCGGGCATCCGCTCGATCCCGAGGCGGACTTATGGGGCATTCGTCACACAAGCATCGAATACGGCGCCGGGGCGTACTCCGAAGCGACATATCATCCGCTGGCCGGTATCACCACGCTGCGCGAGGTCGAGCAGTATCCCTGGCCCGATCCCGATGATTTTGATTATTCGCCCGTGGCCGCCGCCGTTGAGAAAAACGCTGGCCATCGTGTCTTCCGCGCCGGGCACTATGAGCCGTTTCTGCGTTATTGCTCACTGCGGGGGATGGAACAGGGGTACATGGACCTGATCGAGAACCAGGACCTTGCCCACGCGATTCTTGACCGGATATTCCAGTTCCACTACGAGCAGAACCGGCGGATTTTTCTCACCGCCGGAGACGGTGCCGTGGACCTGTTCTACCTGGCCGAAGACCTCGGCGGACAGAGCGGTCCGCTGTTCAGCCTTGAAACTTACCGCCGGTTCCTGCTGGCCCACCAGAAGAAGATGGCCCAACTGGTCAAGTCGCACGGTGCCCGCGTGTTCTATCACACCGACGGGGCGGCTCGCATTTTTCTGCCCGATTTGATCGAGCAGGTGGGAATCGACATCCTCAATCCGTTGCAGTGGCGCTGCCCGGGGATGGAGCTGCCCGAGCTGGTGCGCGACTTCGGCGCTCACGTGGTCTTCCATGGCGGGATCGACAACCAGCACACCCTGGCCTTCGGCACGCCGGACGAGGTGCGCGAGCAGGTGCGCTGGTGCGGCGCGATTATGGCCGAGCATCGCGCGCGGTGGATCTGCGCCCCATGCCACAACATCCAGTCGATCAGTCCGGTGGCCAACGTGCTGGCGATGTACGATGAGGCGTCGAAGGTGCCACTACCCCAGGCAATTTGACCTCGCCCGGCGCAGCAGGATATCACATGTTTTCGCCGATCCGACCCATGGGCGCTCCCAATCCGCGGGGTATGATCGCCCGGCGGCTTTCAGGAAGGATTTTCTATGAACCATCGCCAACGCTTCATCGCCACGATGCACTACGGGCCGGTCGATCGCTGCCCGCTGTACGACTTTAACTTCTGGGACGAGACGCTTCCGCTCTGGCATACCCAGGGCCTGCCGGCGAGCGTGAATCGCAAGAATTCCGCGGCCTATTTCGGCCTCGACGCCAGCCTCGGCGGGGGGGATCAGGAGTGGGGCGCTGGGGTTCATTCGGGATTGTTCCCCGGCTTTGAACACAAGATTCTCGATGATGACGGCGATGAATACACCGAGATGCAGTCCGACGGCGTGATTGTCCGCCGCCAGCGATCAAGCGTATCGATCCCCATGCACGTGGGGCATTCGCTCACCGATCGCCAAAGCTGGGATGCGCTCTACAAGCCGAAGCTCGACCCGAGCAATCCGGCGCGCGTGCCCAAGGATTTCGCCCAGCGCGTGGTTCGCTGGACCGATCCGAACCGCGATCATCCGCTGATCGTCGGCGCCGGCAGCCTCTTCGGCTGGATCCGCGACTGGATGAGCATCGAAAATCTGGCCCTGGTCATCTATGACGATCCGGCGTGGTTCGAGGAGATGATCATCACCATCGCCGACATGCAAGTCGCCTGTTTGACGAAGGTGTTTGACGCCGGAGTGCGCCCCGACGCCTGTTCGATGTGGGAGGACATGTGCTACAACGCCGGCCCGCTGCTGTCGCCGGCGCACTTCAAGCAATACCTCGTGCCGCAGTATCGTCGAATCACCGAACTATGCCGTGAGCATGGTGTGGATGTAGTCTGGGTCGATTGTGACGGGAAGATCGACGATCTGCTGCCGCTGTGGTTGGAGGGCGGGGTCAACTGCATGTTCCCGCTGGAAATCGGCACCTGGGGGGCTGATCCGATCAAATATCGCAAGCAATACCGCAAAGAATTGCTGATCATGGGAGGATTCGACAAGCATATTCTGGCGCAGACGCCAGAGCGGATATCGCAGGAGATCCACCGGCTGGCACCGCTGGTCGAGCAGGGCGGCTTTATCCCGTTCTGCGACCATCGCGTC
This sequence comes from Tepidisphaerales bacterium, assembly GCA_038329845.1. GTDB lineage: Bacteria > Planctomycetota > Phycisphaerae > Tepidisphaerales > Tepidisphaeraceae > JBBQNJ01. Next base: position 10,463 of record JBBQNJ010000072.1, read on the forward strand.
CCGCCGGACGTGCCGATGCATAATTATCTTCACTATTGCCGCGAGGCCCGGCGAATCTGGGGCAAGGGGATCGATCTTCCCCCCATGCAGGCCGACGAGCGGCACGCGCTGGCGACGGGAGCGACCACGTGAAGCGGGAGTATTATCTCGATCTGGCCGCGTCGGGGCTGCGAACGCCCATCGCCACCGACCTGGTGTTGCATGAGAAGCCCGACCCCGAGCGCATCCGGCGCGATGGACGGCGATTGGGCGAGGTACTCGTCGAGACGGCGCGGCGGTTCCGATCGCCGCTGGCGGTCCCGTTGATGGACCTGACGATCGAGAAGATTGTACTGGCCGAGGCGTTGGGCATCCTCGAGGCCGACGCCGACACATTCCATCTCGCCGGATCGCCCGCCGACGAAGAGGCCGAGCGGGTACGCCAGTTCATGGCCCGCCGTGCGACGGGCAAACTTCACAGCGCCATCGAGGCGATCAAGGTTGTCGCCGGCCAGCCGGACTTGCTGCCGATGGGGATGGTGATCGGACCATTTTCTTTTGTTTCGAAGCTGCTCAGCGATCCGATCACTCCGATCTTCCTCGCAGGCGACGGCGTCGCCGCCGACGAAGAGGACGACATCCGCACTTTGGATCGCGCCATGGAACTGGCGATGATCGTCATCGAATCGTCGATCGACGCTCAGCTCGAGGCCGGCGCCAAGGCGATGTTCATCGCCGAGCCGGCGGCCTCCAACGCCTTTATCTCCCCGCTGCAGATCGCGGCGGGTTCCGATGTGTTCGACCGCTACGTGATGGGCAATCTCCGCCGGCTTAAAGCCCGCCTCGACGACCGCGGCGCCGACCTGATCTTCCACTGCTGCGGCGAGCTATGCGAGCCGATGCTCCGCGGTTATTCGTCGCTGGACCCGGCGATTTTGAGCCTTGGCAGTTCGCGCTGCCTGTGGGAAGACGCGGCGATCGTCTCGAAGCGCACCGTGTTGTACGGCAATCTTCCCAGCAAGAAATTCTACTCCGACGACCTGATGAGCCTGGAGCGCGTACGGGAATTGGCGGATGAGCTGATCGCGCGAATGCGGGTCGCGGGGCATCCGTTCATTCTCGGCAGCGAATGCGACGTGCTGAGCGTCGTCGGGGCCGAAGATCACATCAAGGCAAAGGCGAACTTGATCGCGTTCGGGTGATCAAGCTCTCCGCGAAGTTCGCCACCGCCGCTGCCTCTGGCGGGTCATAGCCCCGCGGATCGGGGGCTGCCGATTTCTCTCAAAGTCGAAATGCCCGAGCCGGATTCTGAATCGCCGAGGGCGATCGGAAGACGGTTTTTCGACTCCATCGACAGCCCTATCACCGAGCGTCGCCGGCGTTCGCCTCGATGGTCACTACCAGGATTCTCGCGGCGGCGGCAGCGCCGAGGGTGAGCGGCTCGCCGTCGCTCACCTTGATGCGAATGGATTCACCCACGGGGTCCGATGCCTCGACCACCGCGCGGGCACCGGGAACGAGGCCTCGATCGGTCGCATATCGAAGAAACCGTGCATCCTGATCGGTGATCCGCGCGATGCCAACCCGCTCGCCGGCCGCGCATTTGCTCAATCGCCGGGTCCGACGCTCTTTGACCTTTCCCGCCGCCGTCGGGATCGGGTCGCCGTGCGGGTCATAGACCGGGTGTCCGAGGTACTCGTCGATCCGTTGCATCAGCCGATCGGAAATCGCATGTTCCATCTCCTCGGCCTCTTCGTGAACGTCCGTCCAGTCGAAGTTCAGCACCTTGACCAGGAAAAGTTCGATTAATCGGTGCCGTCGCACCACGTGCAGTGCCAGTTTTTCTCCCGCGGGCGTCAGCCTCGCGCCTTGCCTGGGCTCGTATCGAACCAGCCCCGCCTCGGCCAGGGCCTTGACCATCGTGGTCGCCGTTCCCGGGACCACCTCCATCGCCAGCGCCAATCGTCCCAGCGGCACCAGTTCCTCGCCGCAGTGCTGCTGCTGTTCGTAAAGCCGCTTGACGTAATTTTCCACGGTACTCGTCGCCATCGACTGGAGCCTCCATCTTTGCCACGTCCCCGCGCACGAATCCACCGCCACATTATGCTCTGCCAACCCGATGCTACCAATACCGGGTTGTGCCCATGCGCCCATTGCCCCGGACTGATTCACGTCGCCGCAGTCACTCGTCCGATAACAAATTGCAGTGCTGAACTCATCGGAACTGCTTGCGAGGAATCTCAAGGCGATGCAGGCGCATCGACCGGAGGTTTTTCGAATCCTCGCCGCCGCCGAACTCGATGAATCCTACGTACTCGTTTGCGTTCCCTCCGGCGCAATGACCATTTTACGGCGGCAGGCCGGTGTCGGGACGATCTGCCTTTCGCCGGACCACGATCCGCTTGGCGGCGTCGCGCGCCTGGGTAAGGCGCTGGAATCGCCAATCGGCCAGGGGCATTCACTGGCCCTGGCGGGTATCGGCGATGGGTATTTCCTTAAGCATTTGGCGGGGAATCCCCCATCTTTGTTCCTGAATATGACTCTGCCCGTTTTCGTAATCGAGCCGGACCCGCGGCTGGCGCTGCTGGCTATGGCGATCCACGACTACACCGGCCCCGCCGGGCCGATCGAGCAGGAGCGGTTTCAGTGGTTCATCGGTGCCGGGTGGCAACCCTCGTTCAGCGATGCGATCGTGGATGAGCCGATGCTTCAGTTTCCGGTCTCCAACGTCAATCAGAGCCTCGAGTCGGCCGAGATCGCTGTCGGCATCCAGCAGGCGCTGGCGGATTTGCTCGCGGCGGACGCGGCGAATCACGCCGTGGTGGCCGAACATTGCGGGCAGTTGTCGCGCCAAGCACTGATCGAATTGTTCGGCGATCACCCGCCGCGAAGGCCGCGGGCGCTGCTGATCACGACGCGATTTTCCACCGTGCTGCAACATTCGACGCGCGACGCGGCCAAGGCGTTCACTCAGCTTGGCTGGGAGGCGATGCGCCTGATCGAGCCGACCGGGCATCATCGCATCACCCGCGCCGCCCTGCGGGCGGCAATGGCGAGTTTCAAGCCGGACCTGGTGTTCCAGATCGATCATCTGCGCGACGAACACGGGGACGTGTTTCCCGCGACGGTTCCGTTCGCCTGCTGGATTCAAGATCATCTGGACAACCTGACTTCGCGCTCGGCGGGAGACAAAATCGCCACGCGCGACTATGTGCTGACCACCGCCGGAGCGTGGTATTCCCAGCGATATGGCTATCCCCCGCGCCAGTGCATCAGCCTGGGTAAACTGACCCGGATCCCCAAAGCGGTTCACTCGATTTCCCCCGGCGGCGAAGACCTGGTCTACGTGTCGAACGCCTCGGAGTCGCCGGCGGCCAGCACCAAGCGAATCCTGCAATCGTGCGCATCAGCCCCCGGCGCCACTCGCCGCGCGATCAGCCGATGCTCGGCGGAAATGATCGACGAATATGCCCGTGGCGGATCGGTGACGACTCGATGCGAAGTCGCCGCCCGACTGGACGATGCGCTGCGGACCGAGCGGGCCGAAATCGCCTCACCCGCCGGGCGCGATGCAGTCCTGCAACTGCTTTTCGAGGGTCTGAATAACGCGCTCTATCGCCAGCAGGCACTGGCTTGGGCGGCGACGGCGGCAGCGACCCGTGGGCTAAGGCTTTCCATTTACGGCAGCGGCTGGGAAGACCATCCCCAGTTCGCGCCCTATGCCCGTGGCTCGGTGCAATATGGTCCGGCGCTCGAGGAACTGACCCGGCGGGCGCGGATCAATTTCCAGATCGTACCCTACTCCTGTTTTCACCAACGACTGCTCGACGGCCTTGCCGCGGGGGGATTTTTCCTCATCCGCCGACATCCCTACGACACCCTCACCCAGGAATTGAGCAACTTCCTTCGTGATTTCGTCGATCCGGCGGCGCAGACCACCGCGCAGGCGAGGCGCTGCGTGGCGACGGGGCACAAAGAGGCTCTCGAAGCGCTGCTTGGCCGCTGCACCGTCCTGGGAGACTATGACGATCCGGTCCAACTCGTCCGCTCCTGGGAGCGAGCCGGACAGTTGATCCCCGGAGATTCGCAGGCCCTGCCGCGACTGAATGAAGTGAGCTTCGACGATTCGCAGAGCCTCCAAAGCGCCATCGAGCGATTCATCCATGATCCAGCGCTGCGCGGACAGATCGCCGAGGCGCAGCGCCTCGCCGTCGAAAGCCGATTGAGCTATCTCGCCGGCGTTTCCCGCACCTTAGCGGCGATCGGCCAGCGGCTGCGGGATGAAGATCTTCCGCTGAGTGCGGGAAGGGCGGCGGCATGAAGCGGTTTTCCTACGTCATCATCACGCACAACCGGCGCGAGACGTTGATGGAGAATCTGCGCCAGGTCTATCGCGCCAGCGCGAGCCTCCCCGCCGGCGAGTGGGAGCTGTGGGTTGTGGACAACGCCTCGACAGACGGCACGGCCGACGCCGTCGCGCGGGCACATCCCGACGCCAAGCTGATCCGGCTGACGGAAAACATCGGAATGCCGGCCCGCAACCGCGCCATCGAACACGCTCGCGGTGAGTACATCGTCCTGCTCGACGATGATTCCCATCCAATCGACGATGCGGTGATACGAGGGATCGACTATCTGGATCATCATCCCGACGTGGGCGCGCTCAGTGGGTTGGCGATCCTGCCCGATGGGCGATGCGAGGCCAGCGCCATGCCCGCGGTGATGATCGGCTGCGCCTCGATTCTTCGACGTTCGGCGCTGGAGCAGGTCGGGCTTTTCCCAGAGGATTTTTTCCGCCAGGCCGAGGAATACGACCTGTCGATGCGGCTGTGGGCCGCGGGATACCGAGTTGAGCGATTCGAGGATTTGAAGTTTCGCCACAACAAGGTCGCCGCCGGGCGATGTTCGGCCTTGACGGTCAAGATGGATCTGCGAAACAACCTCATCGTCGCCGCCAGGTATCTCGATCCGGAACTGCGAACTCTTTACGGACAGGATTGGTCGCAGCGCTACAGCGCGATCGCTCGGCATCAAGGCCATGGCGCCGCCGCCGCCGATGCATTTGATGAGGCGCTGCGGTGGATGCGCAGCCCTCGATTGCTGCGCCGCAGGCCAATTTCGGACGCTGCGGTTGAATCGGTGTTCGAGTTGCGACGTCAGGAACGACGGATCGGCAAATGGTCGGACGAGCATGGAGTCCGCACGGTGGTAATCGCCGACTATTCAAAGAATATTTATGCGACCTATCGCGCCTGCCAGTCGGCGGGTCTGCGGATCGACGCGATCGCCGACTCGCGGGCGGCGTTCGTGGGACTGAACTATCGCGGGGCGGACGTGCGGTCCGAGGACTGTCTCTGTTCGGCCCGGTGCGACGGAGTGATCATCTCGAACATCAATCCCGCCCAGGTCGATGCGATCGAGCGGCGCATCGCCGAGCGTTTCGACGGGCCGGTGCTTCGCCTGTGGCATCCGCGCTTTTTAGACGCCTCGCGGGATCGGCTGTCTCTGGGGAGGGTGGCATGAACATCAGCCGCAATTGCCCGCAAACGTGCGTGGTTTTCGTCACCTGCGGAAGGCTGGAAGTGGCGCGGCGAAGCTTCGAATCGCTCTGCCATGCGATCGCGCCCGATCGGCAACGAATCCGGCTGATTCTCACCGATGCCAGCGACGATGACGCGAAAATCGCCTGGGCCCGAAGCGTCGAGGCCGACGATGTGATCCTCACCCCGCGGTTCACGCCCGCGGCCACCAGCCGTAATCTGGCGATGACGCTCATCCTCGACAAATACTGTCCGAAATACCTGTGCATGGTCGAAGACGATTTCGCCTACGACGCGGCGTGGTATCCGGCGATGGTGGATGCGGCCGAGCGACTTTACGGGGCGATCTCGCCCTGGGGACTGGCCTACGGCATGTTTTCCGCTTGTGACGCCGACATCCGCGCCGATCGCATCCGCGAAGACCCCGAGCATGGCGTCCGAGCCTACCTGTTTGGCGCCGTGGCGTATCAACGATTCACCACGACCGCGCATTATCTGGGTGTCATGCGCGGCTGGGACAGCGACGTGCTGGGGATCAGTTACGCCCAGACCGGCGGTCAGACGTTCCGCAACACCATGCGCGGCTTCTGCGGCGCGGTCTTGCCGGGCCGGCTTTCCTGGCCGATCGAGCCGGCGGGTGCTGTTTCGACTTGGCGGGACGGCAAGCGTGACCCCGGCCCGCCGGCGCACTCGTTCGAAGTAGAACGATACGCGGTCGTGCGCCAAGCGGCCGAACGGACTGGAATTTATTCGCGCCGATGAGTCTTGACGATGGAGAATGATGATGTCGCGGCGCGCGAACCACATCGTATTGACGACGATCCAGCCGCCCGCGGTGCTGGCCGGGATTCGTGAGAATCTTCAGGCCCACGGGCATCTGGCAAGCACTGCGGTTTGGGTCATCGGCGATCGCAAGACCCCGCCCGCGGCAGCCGAGTGGTGCTGTTGGCAAGCCGCTCTCGGCCTGGACTGCCGGTACATGGACATCGATGCGCAGGATGCCTGGGGCCGGGCGCATTGTCCGGCTCTGTACGCGCGGTTGCCATACGACAATGAGAGCCGCCGGAATATCGGATATCTGCTGGCGCTGGCGGATGGATGCGAGCGTCTGATTTCGATGGACGATGATAATTTTCCCGGCGGCGACGACCTGGTGGGGGGGCATCAGCGCGTGGGAGAGTCGCTGACGGTCGGGACGCTGCACGAGCCGGGGGGATTTCACAATATTTGCGAGCATCTCGAAATTTTTCCCCATCGCCCGATCTATCCACGCGGGTATCCCTTTAAGCGTCGCAATGACAAAAACTGCTCGACCCGGCGTGCGGCACCGGGCGGAGCGCGGATCGGCGTGAACGCCGGACTGTGGCTGCGCGAACCGGATATCGACGCGACAAGCTGGCTTAACGGGCGGGTGGATGCCCTGAGCTATCGCGGACCGGACTGCGCGGTTCTCGCCCAAGACACCTGGAGCCCGATCAACACGCAGAATACCTGCGTGACCCGCGAACTTATTGCGGCCTTCCTCTGTGTGCCGATGGGGTTCGAGCTTCCCGCGGGACGCATCGAACGCTACGGCGACATCTGGGCGGGATATTTTCTCCAGGCGGTGATCGGCGGAACCGAACATCATGTGTCGTTCGGATCGCCGGTGGTCGAACACCGGCGCAACCCGCACGATTACTTGTGCGACCTGCGTCATGAGTTCTGGGGAATCCTGCTGACCGACTGGCTGGTGGAGCAGTTGCGAGAACGGTTCGCGCCTTCCGCCGGGCCGATCCCTCAACGGGTCCGGGAGCTGGGCGATTTTCTCCGGCAAATCAGCCGGGACCAACTGCCCGCATCCTATCCGGCCCAAGTGAGGGATTTTCTGCTCGAAACCGCCGCCACGGTCGAACTGTGGGCCGGCGCCTGCGAGGTAATCGATCATGAGCAATCAAACCAACAAAAATGCGACGACTTCGGCGGCTGGCAGCACCATGCTGCGGCGTGAGACGCGCTGGGATCACTTGGTGCGTTCTCCCCTGAACCTGGTGTGCGACAGCCACCTGTCGCCACGGCGGTGGCCGCGGGTGCCCTTGCGCCGCCGGATCGCCTGGACGACGCGATACCGCGCCGCCGCGGCGGGGTTGAAATTGTCGATCAACGAGCGGCGGCTCGAGGCGTTTGCCGATCTGCATCGCGGTGACCGATGTTTCATCCTCGGCAACGGGCCGTCGCTCAACCAATGCGATCTGCGACCGCTGGAAAGCGAGTTCACCTTCGGGGTCAACTCGATCTTCCTCAACCGCGGAACCATGGGTTTCGATCCGACCTATTACGTGGTCGAAGACCCGCTCGTCGCCGAGGATCGTGCCGGGGAGATCAACGCCTACCAGGGTCCGGCGGCGAAGTTTTTTGGCAACTACCTTCGACGCTTCATCGAACCCACCAACGACATTATCTGGACTAATGTGCGCCTGCGCTACGATGAATATGCCAATTTCCCGCACTTTTCCAGCAACGCCCTTCGCCAGCTCTGGGCCGGTGGGACCGTGAGCTACCTGTGCCTGCAACTGGCGTACTACATGGGGTTCCGAACCGTCCACCTGGTCGGCTTCGATCACAGTTACACCGTCCCGGCCGCCGCGAAAATCGAAGGCAACCGGATCGAATCGACCAGCGACGATCCCAATCACTTCCATCCGGACTATTTCGGAAAGGGATATCGCTGGCACAGTCCCCGCACCGACCGGATGGAGATCGCGTACCGTCGGGCGAAGGACGTGTTCAACGCCGAAGGACGAACCATCCACAACGCCACGGTCGGCGGGCGTCTGGAGGTCTTTCCTCGGGTGCAATACGCTTCACTCTTCCGCGGCCGCTCGCGGGCCGCGGCATGAATGGAACTCGACTGCGGGATCGACTGTTCCGCGGCGGTGCGGCAAGCAGTGATGAAAACGCGTGAAGGTTGCCAAAGCCCCCGGTGGGGGTAAGATTAGCGATTGATTCGTGACCCTTGGCCACCGCCCCCCGGCGCGGTGGCTTGTGTTTTCACAGACCCGGCGAGACGGCGTTCGCGGGGTCGTTGTTTTGAACCCGAAGATCGTCTGTTGGCTGGGGCACGCCCGGCGGACGACGGTGAGGAGTTGACCGTCATGCAGATTGTCAGTGCCGAGGAAAAGCTCGCCATGGAGCGCAAGCGCGAGGAAATGTACAAGGCCAAGGTGGATGTGCAGGATCGCATCCGCAAGGCCGCGGCGCTGGGGGATTTGTCGGAAAACGCTGAATATCACTTCGCCAAGGAGGAGAATCGTGCCATCGAGCGCGAGTTGGCGGAGCTGGAATCGAAGCTGCGCAACCTCGCCGTGGTGTCGAATGAACACGTGCCGGAGGATGTCGTGTTTCTCGGGCACACCGTCAAGCTGCTCGATTTGTCGGATGACAGCGAGCAACTGGTGCGCCTGGTCGGCGAAGCTCAGCCGCCCGCGGCCGACACCGATATTCTGCCCGTCTCGGTATCCAGTCCCATGGGCGAGGCCCTGATGAAGGCCCGCGTCGGCGATTCGGTGAAGGTCCGGGCGCCGCGGGGGACGATGGAATTCAAGATTCTCCAGATCGTTCAATGAGTCTGTGCCGCCTTAGCTCAATTGGCAGAGCAGCGCTTTTGTAAAGCGCAGGTTGTCGGTTCGATTCCGACAGGCGGCTGTGGGCAGCGATGCGCTGCACGACAAGCCGTCGCCATCCCCCTCACAAACGCTATTTCGGGCACGTCCGGAAAAAGGCAAGAAAACAGCGCGATTTCTTCGATGTATGGGTAGAGCCATGCCCCATGGTGCCGCTCGAGCGGCGCGGCGGGCCGGCTAGGCGATGCGCTGCGAGTGAGCTTATGCCCTATATCACGCTGAGTGCCAATGGCGAGGAACTGGACCGGGTCGAGCTGACGGATCGCCCGATCGTGGTCGGTCGGGCGTGCGAGTGCGACGTGTCCCTGCATGACATCCTCATGTCCCGGCGGCACTGCCGGATCGAGCCGTACCGCGCCGGCTGGAAACTGGTGGACTTGAACAGCAAGAACGGAACGCGTATCGGATGGAGTAAGGTCCAGGAGCAAGTCTTGCTGGACGGCCACGAGGTGCGGATCGGGCGGACGCTGTTGACCTATTCTTCCGGGCCGTTCGTGGCGCCGGTCGAGAGGTCGCTTCGGCGCGGGCGGGTGATCCGTCCGGCCGATCCGCATGAAGCGCTCAGCGGAACGGTTGCCGGGTTCACGTTCGTCGAACCGGAACCACGATCTGCCGGCGTGGCCGATCAGGTGGATTTCGAGGCGATCGACTCATCATCGCCGCCGCCATCATCGCCGCTGATTCATCGTCCCGGGGCGGTGCATGGCCTGGGCAGCGGGCTTTCGACCGCCGTGGCATCCATGCCAAGTCGCGCCCCCGCCAAGGCCGCGCCGCGCCCGATCGTGTATGTGAATCTCCCCACCCCCGAGCAGGTCGAGCAGCCCAGCCCTTCATTCGTCGAGGCCAATCTGATCCTCCAGGCGCTGCCCGAACACGCCGCCCCGGCACCAGCTTTGTTCCCGGACCTCTCTCCTGCGCCCGCAACGCCCACGGACAGCATCACGGCTCTGGCTCGCATCACCGCCATCGCCGTCGCCTTGGGCGCCACCGGCGTCGTCCTGTTCAGCGCCTGGGCTCTTTCCCGCGTCTGATTTTCGATGGCACCGCGTCTGATTTTCGACGGCACCGCGCCTGATTTGACGGCGCGCCTTGATTATCCCTATCCTGGATGACCCCTCATGCTCCATTCATTCGATCTCGGCGGCGACGATTGGAAAATTCGATACAGCGACGGCGAGCGCGGGCGTCGAGAACACGCCGAAAAAGCGGTCGTCGATCCGGCCAAGGCGATCGACGGGCATGTGCCCGGCGAGGTCCACCTGGACCTGATGCGGGCGGGGCTTTTGCAAGACCCCTACGTGGGGACCAACGTGCTGGCGGCGCGGTGGGTCGAGGAGTTTGACTGGACCTACCGGCGAAACTTCGTTGCGCCCTCCGTCGCGGTCGGGGCGCGGGCATGGCTGATCTTCGAAGGGCTGGACTACACCGCCGATATTCTGCTCAACGGAGAGAAGATCGGCCAGCACCATAACGCGTTTCGACCCTGCCGGCTCGAGATCACCGGAAAACTGCGCGAGGGAGACAACCTGCTGGTCGTACATTTGTCCGCCGGAATGAACGAGACGGCCGACAAGCCGATGGAAGGCTATCTGCAGAAGCATCATCGCCAGGGACCCAAACGCCATTGGCTCCGCAAGCCGCAATGCAGCTTCGGGTGGGACTGGGCACCGCAGTTGGTGAACGTCGGAATATTCAAGCCGTGCCGGCTGGAGTGGACCGATTCGCCGGCTCGGCTCGATCGGCTCGTTCCGCTGGTTGAGATGGATGCCGATCTGCGTCGCGCCACGGTGCGGTCGCGGCTATGGATTGAAGGGCTTTCAAGCGAGCCTACCGCCGCGACGCTTGCGGTGGCAATTGCGGGGACGCCGGCCGAGGCAAAAATCGACGTCCAGATCAAGCCGGGGCTTCATCGCTACGAGATCCTTCTGGAAGTGGACTCTCCGCGGCTGTGGTGGCCGGTGGGGCACGGTCCTCAGGAACTGTACGAGCTGTCGGCGAGGGTGGAAATCGCCGGGACGTGCGCGGGAGAATCATCGGCGAGAATCGGGTTTCGCCATGTTCGTGTGAACCAGGAGCCGCATCCGCAAGCCGGGCGATACTTCCTCATCGAGGTCAACGGGCACCCCATCTTCTGCAAGGGGGGGAATCTCGTTCCCGCCGATATGATCTTCACCCGCCTGGATCGCGCCCGCTACAAGGCACTGGTCGAGTTGGCCCTCGAGGCCAACTTCAACTTCCTGCGCGTCTGGGGCGGGGGCATCTATGAATCGGACGACTTTTACGAGTTGTGCGACCAGCGCGGAATTCTCGTCTGGCAGGAATTCATCTTCGCCTGCAACCGTTATCCCGCCCACGATGCCGAGTTTTCCGCCGAAGTGCGACTCGAGGCGATCCACAATATCCGCCGGCTGGCGTCGCATCCCAGCCTGGTCGCCTGGTGCGGCAACAACGAGATGGAGCAGGGAAATTGGGACTGGGGCTGGGATCGGGAAGGTCAGATTCTTCCCGATCATGGCCTGTTCCATCACCTGCTGCCGCGTCTGATGGCGCAGGAGGATCCTACCCGCTACTACCAGCCCTCCAGCCCGTTTTCGCCCGATGGGCAGCATCCTCAGCGCGACGATGTGGGAGATCAGCATCCCTGGTCGATCGGGTTCTTCGACACCGACTTTCGCAAGTATCGAAAGATGATCTGCCGGTTTCCCAACGAGGGAGGCATTCTCGGTCCCACGGCGCTGCCGACGATGCTCGCGTGCCTGCCGCAGGGCAAACAGCGGGCGATCGGGTCGTTCGCCTGGCAGGTGCACGACAATTCCGTCGATGCCTGGGGCGAACCCAGCTTCGTCGATGCGATGTTCCACCAATGGATCGGCCGCGATATCCGCTCGATGAGCATCGAGGATTTCACGTATTTCGGCGGCATCATCCAGGCCGAAGGACTGCGCGAGTACATCGATAATTTTCGCCGAAGAATGTTCTCTTCGGCGGCGGCGATCTTCTGGATGTTCAACGACACCTGGCCGGCCACCCGGAGCTGGACGATCGTCGATTACTACCTTCGTCGAACCCCCAGCTTCTGGGCGGTGCGCCGGGCGATGGCGCCGATCAGCGTGGTTGTCGTCAATGAAAACGACCGCGTCGAGGTGTTCGGGATCAACGACACCCCGCAAGCGGTGACGGCGACGCTGCGGTTCGGGCTGTTCAGCCTGGCGGGTGAGTACACGGTAGACGAAAGCGCGCAAGTTACACTGCGCGCCAACGCCTCGACGCCGATCGGGTCGTTCCCCGCCGATCGCTGGACCGATCCGCAATCGTCGGCGGCGTTCGCCATGCTGCATGATGCGAACGGGCAACTCCTGGCCCGCAATCGGCTGCTATTGCCGCTGTTCCGTGATATTGAGTGGCCGACCTCCCAGCCCACGGTGCGAGTCGAGAACGGGCGGGCGATTTTCCAGTCCGAGAATTTCGCCTGGAACGTCTGCCTCGATCTCGACGGCGAAACGCCACTGGCGGACAACCTGTTCGATCTCTACCCGGGTGTCCCGTACGCGATTGCCTGGCCGCATTCGTCGCCGCCGCGGATTTTGCGCGTGGGCAATTTGCCCCGCCTCGAATCCGTCCCCGAGTTCCCCGTTCCCCGGCGATAGCGTCCCGACAGCCATTGAAGCGCGCGAGGTTTCAGAAAAAAACAGCGCCGTCTTTTCGCCCTACCGGAAAAAGAAGCGCGTCCTCGTTTTACAATCCGCCCCCGAGGCACACCGAAGAGAGCAGCGGCTGAAAGGGGAAGATGAACCATGTCCCGTTTTCGTTTGTTGTGGAGAGAAAAATGGACGTCAAAAACGCCCCTCCCCCCCAAACCCCCCGCCCCGAGACGGCTTCCCGAGCGCCCCGCGGAATCAAATTTCCTAGCCGTTTGGCGAAGCTTCTTACGCTCACCCCTACTGCTTATGGAGAGTACTTTGACCTCTCCGTTGCTCCTCAGGCCGGCGAAAAGTTCAAGGCGGCCGACTATCACTTGTGGATTCCCGATGGCGTCAAGCGGTTGCGCGGAATTGTCATTCGGCAACACGGCTGCGGCGATCCGGCCGTTTCCACCGGTCTGTCCAACGCCAATGACCTGCAATGGCAGGCACTGGCCGCCAGGCATGGTTGCGCACTGCTCGGTCCACGCCTGACCACCCACAAAGCCTGTGAAGATTGGGCCAACCCCGACGCCGGTGAGGCCGCCGACGGAACCAACCGGGCCACTCAAAAAGGAGAGGGCCTCTCCGCTGTCGGAAAGGCCCTCTTTGCAAGGGTCACCGGGATTGCATGCGATCGCTCACGCGAATCGGCGTCTTCGCCGCAGCAGCGCCAATCCCCCCAGCGCCAGTAGCGACAGGCTGCCCGGCTCGGGGACGGCGGTGAGCATGGCGACGGCGTGAATCCCACTGGCGTCGGCGTCGATGGCGGTGTAGGCGTACCCCGCCGGGGCCAGCAACTGCGTGGGGACCAGGCGATTGGTGTTGTCGCCCAGCCCAAGCTGGCCGTAGTAGTTGTCTCCCCAAGCCCACAGACTGCCATCGGAGGAGAGGGCATAGCTGGAGTAGAAGCCCGCCGCAACGTCGATGAGGTCAACGCCCAAGTCCAGGGCGAGCAGGGGGATGGCGCTGGCCGTGGTCGTGCCATCGCCCAGTTGGCCGTTGTTGTTGTATCCCCATGCATACACATTACCGTTCTGGATCGCCAGGCTGTGGAGATATCCCCCCGCGACGGCGGTGATGTCGCTGGTCAGCCCGGTGACGGCCACGGGGACGTTGCTGGGGGTGGTCGACCCGTTGCCGAGCTGGCCGTAGTTGTTCCATCCCCACGCCTTGGCGGCCCCGTTCTGGATCGCCAGGCTGTGTATGCCTCCCCCCGCGACGGCGGTGACACCGCTGCCCAGCCCGCTGACGGCCACGGGGAGGTTGCTGCCGGTGTTCGACCCGTTGCCGAGCTCGCCGTAGTCGTTGGCTCCCCACGCCTTGGCGGCCCCGTTCTGGATCGCCAGGCTGTGGTAGCCTCCCCCCGCGACGGCGGTGATGCCGCTACCCAACCCCGTGACGGCCACGGGGAGGTTGCTGTTGGTGTTCGACCCGTTGCCGAGCTCGCCGTAGTAGTTGGCTCCCCACGCCTTGGCGGCCCCGTTCTGGATCGCCAGGCTGTGGTAATATCCCGCAGCGACGGCGGTGATGTCGCTGCCCAGCCCGGTGACTGCCACGGGGAGGTTGCTATTGGTGTAAGACCCATTGCCGAGCTGGCCGAAGTAGTTGGATCCCCACGCCTTGGCGGCCCCGTTCTGGATCGCCAGGCTGTGGTAGCGTCCCCCCGCGACGGCGGTGACACCGCTGCCCAGCCCGGTGACGGCCACGGGGACGTTGCTATTGGTGTAAGACCCATTGCCGAGCTCACCGTCGCCGTTGTATCCCCACGCCTGGGCGGCATTGTCGACCGCGGCCGCCGGTGCCGCCGCCAGGCCCAGCGCGCTGCCGGCCAAAACCGCCCCCAGCACCGCCCGAGCGCATCGTTCAGGGCTTTTCAACCGCCTGATTTGCACACGCGTGAACTTTGACTCGTTCTGACAAGTTGACCGCGGACGGGCGCATGGCCCAACAATATCCAATTTCATTTTTCTCCTGGATTTCAAATGGCCGAGCCTCTTGCAAAACCCCCCGAAGTTTGGCGGAACGTTTGCCGTCACGTCTTCAGAAAGCCTGCCTGAGACTGATTGAAAGTGTGCCGCACTTCGCTCAATCCATCCATTGATTTACCCCCCCCCCCCCCTATAATATCTGTCAATTATTGTGTTTGAAGTAGTTATGCTGTATAAATCAGGGTACAATTCTGTCCTCGGGTGCTAGACATCCGCAACCCGGGAGATGTACCATCAGCGGACTGGCGGAATTGGGCAACCTGTGGCACTGCATTCAGGCGTGGCTCTTTCCGATGCTGGAAGACGAGTTGGGCGAGCTCGATGAGAAGCACCGGGAGTTCGTCGCCGTTTGCGAGACCTGGGCACCGC
>JBBQNJ010000073.1:0-25523 GCA_038329845.1 Tepidisphaerales bacterium
ACGGCAGAGAACGTCCGCAACAGCGACGATCGCTAAACCCTTGTGGGACTTGGCGTAGAAACGACAACGCCGAGGCTTGTGGGCCTCGGCGTTATCCGTTAACCGTGGGGCCTCGATTGCTCGAAGCCCCAATTCAAGTAGCGGGGGGAGGATTCGAACCTCCGACCTCCGGGTTATGAGCCCGACGAGCTACCAGGCTGCTCTACCCCGCGATCTTTATGCTTCAATCCTAGGCGCCTGCCGCGAACTGTCAAGTTCGGCACCGGGAGAAGGGAAGGGGGCATCCAGAATATCCATGTGGCGGCACGATGGGGCTGGGCCGGTCTTGACGGTCGGTCCCAGGGGAATTTTAGATCGCCGTCAACGGGCCGGGGCGGGGCGCTACTCGAATGCCGCGACGGTCATGGCGAAGTAGCGGTCGTCGGGGACATATTCCGGGACGCTGTTGCCGGTGCCTAAGGCGTAGCCGCCGCCGGTGCGGGTGGTGGTCAGAAGCGCCCGGGCGCGGGCGGTGATCTGCGCCGGGTCGGCGCGGCAGACGTAGTCGACATCGACCCCGCCGAGGATGGCGATGCGATCTCCCCAGCGCTGGTACGCCTGCTCCACCGGCGTGATTTTGTCCTCGTAGGAATGCTTGGCATCGTATCGCAGGTCGTCGATCACCTCGTCCATCACGTCCTGAAGTTGCCCGCAGGAATGCAGAATGGCCGGACGCCCCGCGGCATGGGCGGCGGCGACGATCCGGCGATGCCACGGGAAAACGTAGCGGCGAAGATCGTCGGGCGCGATCATCGTTCCGCTGGCGAATCCCCAGTCGTCGTTGCCGACGATCGCCCCGACGCCGGGCAGGCTCACGGCGCGCTCATAATATCGCAACAGGCGCGAGCCGATCGCGTCGAACACATCGGCGGCCAGGGCCGGCTCGTCGGCCAGCATGTAACACAGCGTTTCGTATCCCACGATCGCCATGGCGTTTTCCAGCAGGCCGTCCGGCGAATAGACGATCAGTTTCATCCTCCCGGGCAATTCCGCGCCCAAGGTCCGCAGGGATTCGAGGTCGGCGGCGTCGGGGTCGGGCCAGGCATAGGCATTGAAGCTGGGGCGATCGTGGATCAGCCCCGTGTCGTTCATCGACCGGCTGGCGGCGCTCTCATGGCGGCGGCGAGGGAACGCGAAACCGGGGATCCGCAGGGTCACGTGATCGTATCCCGCCGCCGCGAACGCATGCATCGCCCGCCGCGAAGGGGTCAGTGGGTCGGATTCGTCCATCGCCGCGCCGGCGGTCAGGCGGCGATACAGCCGATCGTTGAGGAAGAACTCGAACAACGTCGGTCGATCCGGACGTTTGCGTTGCAGCACCGCCAGCAGATTGCCAAAGTCCGGCGTGCGTGTTCCCACAAACTCCGGCAACGGAGGATTCATCGAGTCCATCCGGCCATTATCGCACGAATGTCGGCCAAGTGCATCCGAGCGGTTGCGCTTCGTTACGCCAATGCTCGGGGGCAAGGTCTTGTGGTGCAGCCGTCCCGGCTGCTTTTGCGGCGTGGAATGCGCAGGCCAGAGGCCGTCCTGTTCAAGAACCGACTAGTCGAGATGAGGGCTCGGTCCCGGCGCGCTCCGCCCCGAGTCGCCATGTCCAGCTTGCCGCGCTACTCATTCGACGGCACCCCGCAGCCAGGCCGCGTGGTCGGGTTCGTTCAGCAGTTGCGGGGGGCCAGTGAACTCCAGCTTGATCACACTTTGGGCCGGGTGGGGGGGCAGTTTCGGCAGGCCGCTGAGGATGACTCGGCCATTGGAGCGGTGATCGATTGCCAGCGCCTGGCCGGTGGTGATCAGTGTCGCTCGCTCCGGAGGGGTCTTAAACAGCGGCAGAACCACCCGCGGTCCGCTCCACCAGAACACGTGCAGGTAGAGATCATTTCCTTTGGCGGTGAAGACGCCTTGGCTGTACCACGCCGGGCCGTAGTTGAACTGCCGCGAGCCGTAGATCGCCTCGCCGTGGACCGACATCCAATCGCCGATCTGCCGCAGGAGCAGAGCGTCGGCCTCGGGCAATGAACCATCCCCGCGCGGGCCGATGTTCAGCAGGAAGTTGCCCTCCCCGGCCGCGGCTCGAGTCAGGCTTCGCAGCAACTGTCCCAAGCTCTTGCGGGTGGGATTGTGCGAAGCGTATCCCCAGGCATGTTCATCGCCGAGGGTCATGCACGTTTCCCATCCCCGCCCCGCCTGGCTTGCCTTGACCTGCTGCTCCGGAGTGTCGAGATCCCCCGGCAGACCCAGGCGATTGTTCACCAGAATGTTCGGCTGAAGCTCGTAGATTCGCGCCAGTAGTTCTTCCGAACGCCAGAAACCAGGAATCTGTTCTTTTCCTATACCGGCGCGGCCTACATCCACCCACGCGCCGTCGAACCATAGCAAGTCGATCTGGCCATAATTGCCGAGCAGTTCCTCGGTCATCCGGTGCAGATCCTCGACCATTTTTTTCACCGACTCGGGATAGCGGCTGGGATTCCAGTAGCCCGGTTCACGCCAGTCCTTATTGGAAAGGTAAAGCCCCACGCGCAGGCCATGTCGCCGGCAGGCGGCGACGAACTCGGCGACGAAATCTCGACCGGCGGCGCGGCGAACCGAATTGAAATCGGTGACTTTCGTGTCCCACAGGCAGAACCCCTCGTGATGGCGCGTGGTCAACACCGCGTACTTCATGCCGCTCGCCACCGCCAATCGCGCTATCGCATCGGCGGAAAAGGCCTCGCCGGTGAACTGATCGGCCAGGGCCTCGTACTCATCGGCTGGAATCCGCTCGCGAAAGAAGACCCATTCGCCGCGTTCGAGCAGGGAATAGAGTCCCCAATGGACGAAGAGTCCGAACCGGGCCTGGTGGAACCAGGCGATCCGCCGCTGATAATCCCGGCGGGCATCCGCGCCGGCCGATTCATTCGAATTGCTCATCTGGAATTTCTCCAACACGGTCGCAAGAGGACACTTGATTTCATGATACGACTTCGCTCAGGATCAACGCAATCAACCGACGAGTTGCGCGCTGCACGGGCGTATCTGAGGAACCGGCGATGGTTGCGGGGGCAGTCAAGAGGGAGCCGCGCACGAAGTAAGCGAACACACGTTCAAAACCCCGCTTACTTCGTGCGCGGCTCATTCACGCGCCGTGGGGGCAAGGGGGCTTCCCCCCGTCACCCCGCGTTCCCTCGCTGGCGCTTCGGGCTAACGCAATGGGGGCATCGGCCCCCTCGCCCCCTCGCCCCCTCGCCCCCTCGCCCCCTCGCCCCCTCAGTCTCTCATTCCCAACACCTCCCCAGCTCGATGCCAATAGGCACGATCGAAACCGAGTCGGAAAGGGAAAAAGGCACATTTCTCATTTCGCCGCCTTCGGCCGTGCGCTCGTCCGCGCAGACGGATGGCGAATCGCAGAGCAGCTCGTTGTATGATAGGGGTTTGGCAACATACGGGTGCATCGCGGAGGGGCGAAGGGGCGGAGGGGCGGAGGGGAGGGGCGGAGGGGAGGGGCGGAGGGGTCGGGAGTCTTCGCTGCCAGGGGAAAAACATTGAAGACTCCCGACCCATTCGATGGCCCCGACCCATTCGATGGCCCCCTGGATTGCGATCTGGCCCTACCGACTCGCCAATACGGCGTTCTCATATGCGAACGCGGCATTCTCATTTAAGAACGCGGCATTCTCATTTAAGAACGCGGCGTTCTCATTTAAGAACGCGGCGTTCTCATTTAAGAACGCGGCATTCTCATTTAAGAACGCGGCGTTCTCATTTAAGAATGCGGCGTTCTCATTTAAAAATGCGGCGTTCTCATTTAAAAATGCGGCGTTCTCACTTAAAAATGCGGTGTTCTCACTTAAAAATGCGGTGATCATCACGGGCGGGAGCATTTGCGCGGGGGGTTTCTGCATGAAATCGCCGGTTTTATCGACCGTTCGGATTATTTCGAATCGTGGTTAAGTGAGGGTTGGCGCGATCCGATGAACTGTACGGGACGTGAGACTTAAGGGCTTGTGCCCTTTGCCCGATCCCGAACTGCCTCTCTATATGGAGATTGGTATGGCTAGTCATTTCCCTCCTGGGACCGATGCCGGGTTGCTGGCGGAAGTGGCGACGGGGTCGAGAGTCTTCGCTTTCAGGGGAAAAACAGTTCCCGACCCCTTCGATAGCCCGCGGCGATGGATGCGGTAGGCGGCCTTCTCCGCCGCCGTCGATAGGTTCTTGTAGGGTGGGTGTACTCGCCCACCATCGCCGATCACCGAGGTGGGCGAGTACACCACCCTACCTAATGCAGCGTTTGGTTATATGGCCCGAATGACGATAAACGCAGAGAAACCGATCGCAACGGCAATCACCGCCAAGACGAGCCATCGCTGGGATTTCGGCAACTGTCCGGCTGGTGTTTGCCGCCCACGAAGTATAGCGAGCAAAGCCGCCGCGAGTAAGACACCGATTAGGATGATCGAGATAGGCAACGACTTGCTGTAGACCTGTTGCCAGAGTGTCCTTTCGGGGGCCATCTGTCCCAGCGTTTGAAAGAGCGTTTTGGCCATATAACGGACCGATGTTCAATGGTCGGGGCCGACGTTTTCTTTGGCGACTTCAAGGGCTTTCTGAGCGACGACAACGGCTCGGTCCTTTCTGCTTGCAACGCCGCTGACGCCCGCCCGCTTATACAGACTGTATAAACGGCTCAAAGGCCGTCCTGCGGGCTGGGCACGGCCGATGGGCCGCGAAGGGGGAACGTGCGTGTGGATCATCGTCAACCCAATGCACTTGTGAGTTGGCGCGCGGCACGGGGGTGTTGCGGGTGGATGTGCCGAACAGGCGATCGTCGCGCGGGCGGGAAATCCGAACCCCTGGCCCGACCGACCGCCGCTCTATCGACGGCGATCGTCGGGCGGGCGGGAAATCCGAACGGCCTTCGCGGTTTTTTCGCAGGCCAGACTCTACAATCAATTGATGCCCATCGAGTGTCCGATCAGCGTGCCGCGGGTCGTTTGTGCGGTGATGCTTCTCATCACGGCCGTGGCGAAGGGATATGACTTTTATCCGCCGGAGCCCACCGTGGCGCAGCCGGAGATTCTCCAGGTGCTGCGCTCGGAGATCGCCCAGCCCGATCCGGCGCAGGCGGCGATTCGGCTCGGAGGCCTGTTGGGTGCGGCCAATGATGCGCTGATCGCGACGCCGGATGGGGGCGTGATGTCGCTGGCGACGTGGGTCCGGGCGCTCAAGCCGGCCGAGCGGAAGGCGCTGGCGCCGGTTTGCGAGGCGCAATACGGCGGCAAGGCCCGCGAAGCGCTGGTGGCGATTCGGGCCGATCCCCAGGCGACAGCCGAGGCCTTTTATGCCGTGGCCAAGCGGTTTCCGTTCACGACGGCGGCGGGGGAGGCGCTGAGCTTCGGCGCCGATCGCGCGTTGGCCGAAGGGGATCTTCCCGCGGCCGAGGCGTTGTACGACTTGGCCCGCGAGGCTGGGGCGACGGAAGACTCGCCGCGGCACCAGGCCGCCCGCCGCGTCGGGGCCGCGCTGAGTTCGGCCTCGGCCTTAAGCCATAGCGTTGCGTTCGAGGCTCGATGGTACGGCCAGGTCGATTCATTTCGGTTTCCCCGCTCGATTCCCGTCGCCGATCGCAAGACGGTCTTTTTCGCCTCGAGCGGCGGGGTGACGGCGTTGGACGATCGCGGCGTGGTCAAGTGGACCTGGACTCCGCCGGGAAAGCCGAAAAATGAATCGAAATTTGAGATGGATCGACAAAGCGATGTGGGGCGGGGGATCTCAACCGTGCCGTCGTTGTTTCTCGATACCGCCGGGATGGCGCAGATCATCGTCGTGTATCAGCGCCGCGGCGACAACGCCGAAGGGTGTCTTCGGGCGTTTCGTGCTTCGGATGGGGAACTGCTGTGGGACACGCGGGAGCTGTTCGAGCGGGAACGTCAGCGCACTCGAGACAAAGAGATTCAGCCGCTACTTTACCTAAGCGATCCGGCGGTCCGCGGGCGGAGTGTGTATGCGGTGGCGGTGAATGCCAAGCCGCCGGGGGAGCCGACTCCGCAGCTCGTTCTGGCGGTGCATGATGTGATGACGGGCCGGTTGTTGCGGGTGACGGCGCTGGGGGCGCTGAGCGATCGGAGCGAAGCCAAGCGCGGGGCGGCTCGACACGCGAAAAAGCAGTTGGACTATTTCTGGCAGCAGACGGCGCCGCTGGTTTTCGGCGAGTCGGTGCTGATCGCCCCCGGGGTCGAGTCGGTGATTTCGGTCGGGCGGTTCGACGGGGCGATCCAGTGGATTCGCCCGTACCCTCGTCTGACCGACAGCCCCGACCGTGACCTGTGGCGGCGGTTCTGGGAGCGCAAAGGCGGGCAAGCGGCCCGCAGCCCGATGCATCTGACGCCGCTGCTTCGATACGCCTCGACGCCGGTGATCAGCGATGGCCTGGCCGTGGTGGCGCCGATGGATTCACAGGATGCGTTCGGACTGGACCCGTTGACCGGACTGAGCGCCTGGGACACATCGCGCATCGGCGAGCCGACGCTGATCGGCGCTGTCGAGGGGCTGGCGATCTTCGCCGGTGCCGGCGTGGTCGCGGTGGAGTCTGCCAGCGGGGATGCGAAATGGAAATGGCAACCGTCGCGGGGCAACGTCACCGGTCCGGCGGCGTTGATGTCAGGCGTCGTGGTCGTGCCGACGACGACCGGCCTGGTGGCGCTGAATCCGAAGGATGGGTCGGTGCTGGCTAAGCCGCCTGCGAGCGTGCCGGATCTTCGCCGTCTGACCTCCGGCGGCGGCGCTCGCACGGCGCTGAAGTCGATCGATGCGCTGGATGCCTTGGGCGCCCCCGCCGCCGCTCCGGTCGCCATCCCCTTGGACGGCCCGCCGCGAGAGGCGGGGAAAAACAAATAAATCTTGTTCCAGGCGCGATTCTTTTTTGGCTCCCGGGCGTCTAAGATGGACGAAAGGGGGCGTCGCGGTCCTGGGGATCGTCGGGCGGCCATGGCGAGCGCTGGGGCGGCGCATGGGGATGCCGCGGTGCGATGCGGGGTTTGAACACGTATAACGGTAATTCGTTTTGCACAACAGGTTATGTCGATGAACACGAATCGCGGCAGGAGCTTTGGAAAAACGTTCATGGGGCGGTTGGCGGTGTTGGCGCTCGTTGTCACAGGGTTGGCCCGGGCCGCCGAGCCGCGGATGGCGGAGGCGATTTCGTTGCCGTCGGAGAAATTGGCGCTGAACTTTCAGGACCCGGGGATCGTTCAGAGTGTTAATGTCAAGGATGGGGCGCGTGTCCAGAAGGGTGACGTGTTGGCCGAGCAGGACACGCGGACCGAGCGGAAGCTGCTTGAGGCGATGAAGATCGAGGCGTTCAGCAAGTTGCCGATCGAGGCGGCGCGGACCGAATGGGATAATGCCAAGGTCACGCTCGAGCGGATCAAGCAGATGCACGCTAAGAACGCCGCGACGGATGCGGAATTGGAAGAGTCGGTGCTCAAGGCGCGGCTGGGGGAGATCAAGTTCAACCTGGCCCAGGAGGAAAACGCGCAGAAGCGGGCCCAGGTGGAGCGTCAGGAACTCAAGCTCGAGCTGATGCGGCTTCGATCCCCGATCGAAGGAATGGTCGATAAAGTGAATCTCGGTCCGGGCGAATGGGCCGATCCGCAGAACCGCGACGGGGCGGTGGTGGTGGTGAAAAACGATCCGTTGTGGATCGAGGCGCATCTGCCGGTGTCGGCGGCGGTGAAGCTGAAGATGGGAGACACGCTGGAGGTGGCGTATCTGGACAAGCCGGGACAGTGGCAGACGGCGAAGATCGTATTTTTCTCCCCGACGGCCGACCCGGCCAGCGATACCCAGCTTGTGAGGCTGGAGATGGCCAACCCCCAGGGCCACGCCTCGGGATATCGCGTGCAATTGAAGTTGCCGGCGACGATCGCCGGCGCCGCCGAGCGACTCCGCGACGCCGCGGCAGTTTCAACCGACAGGTGAGCAACGTGTCATCAGGAATCGTCGAACCTTCCCAGGGCGCCAGCAGCGAATCGCAGCAGTCGCAGCAATCCGGCTCGTCGCGCTCTCAACTGATCCAGCGCCTGCTCAGCGCCTCGTCGAGCCTTCCGGCGTTCATGAACGATCTGCTGACGGCGCAGGCGGTCGTCGTCGCGGGGTCCGAGGCGGCGGGTTTCCTGATCCATAAGCAGGACGAGGCGACGAATCTCCAGCCGGTAGGACACGTCCGCCCGGACGACAGCGGCCCGGAGCAGCGGTCGGCGGCGCTGGCGGCGTTCGCGGAAATTCTCAAGCCCTGTGTAATTCAGAACAAAGACGGTGCCGTCGAGATCGGCGAGCCGGATGAAAGCGGGGAGAGCCGGTTCTGCCTGGCGACGCTTCTGCGGGCCGATGAACAGGTGGTCGCGGTGAGCGCTGTGATCGTGCGCTGTCGCGACACCGAGCGGGCACGCCAGCGGTTGATGAGCATGCAACTGGTCGCGGGGTATTTCGACCTGTTCACGCTTCGGCGCAACAGCGAGCAGGCGCGGATCATCGCCGCCAGCCACCAGCACGCACTGCAATGCGTGACCAGCGTGGCGATGGCCGAGGGGTTCGAGTCGGCGGCGATGGGCCTGTGCAATGAGTTGGCGACGCGCACCGGGGCCACCCGAGTGGCGCTGGGATGGGTCAAGGGGACGCGCATCCGCATCAAGGCGCTCAGTCACACCGAAAAATTCGACAAAAAGCAGGAATTGATCGTTTCGCTCGAAGCGGTGATGGAAGAGTGCTGGGACCAGGATCAGGTGGTCAAGTACGAGCCGGAAAGCGTTCATGGCGATGCCGTGACGCGCGAGGCCGAACGGTTTTCCCGAAGCCAGGCGGGCAACACGGTGTTGTCGATCCCGCTGCGGACGCGGCAGGAGATCGTCGGGATCCTGACGCTGGAGTTTTCCCCCGGGCACCGGATCAACGAGCAGGCGGCGCAGGGCCTGGCGGTGGCGGCGGACCTGCTGGCTCCGCAGCTGTACGACCGCTGGCACAACGACCGCTGGCTGATTACCAAGGCCGGCCACAGCGCCAAGAACATGCTGAAGCTGGCGATCGGTCCGACCCACATGCTGGCCAAGACGATCGTGGCGCTGGTGCTGGTGGCGGCGGCGGTGGCGGCGTTCTACAAGCCGATGTACCACGTGACGGCGCCGTTCCAGTTTGTCCCGGTCGAGAAACGCACGCTCAGTGCCCCGTTCGACGGGTTTTTGAAGGATGTACTGGTCGAGCCGGGACAGTCGGTCAAGGCCAACCAGGTGCTGGCGCGGATGGACACGACCGAGTTGACGCTGAAAAAAGCCGAGGCCCTGGGCAAGGCCAACAGCGCCCTGCGCGAGGCACAGGCCCGCCAGGCCGAGCGAAAGACCGCGGAGGCCAACATCGCCATGGCCCAGCGCGACGAGGCGATGGCGCAGGTCGATTTGTATACCCATCTGATCGCCCAGGCCGAGATCATCGCGCCGTTGGATGGCGAGGTGCTTTCCGGGGACCTGATGGAAAAGCGCGGTGCCCGGGTGAACCAGGGTGATAAGCTGTTCGAGCTGGCCCAGCGCGATTCGCTGCGTGCCGAGCTGTTCGTCCCCGAGCGCGACATCCAGGACGTGAGCCTGCACCAGGAGGGAGAACTGGCCACGACCAGCCTTCCGAGCGAGCGTCATCCGCTGGTGATCGAGCGGATCGTGCCCCTGGGCGAAGCCAAGGAAGGGGACAATATTTTTCGGGTCTACGCCCATCTGCCGCATGTCGAGCCGCGCTGGCGTCCGGGCCTCGAGGGCGAAGCGCGGATCGACGTGGGGCATCGACGCCTGGCGTGGATCTGGACGCACCGGGTGATCGAGTTTGTCCAGCTCAAGGCATGGAGCTACGGATGGACCAACTAATGTAGTGTCTCGAATGCCATTCACTTAAGGTGAAAACGTCTGGGAAAATCGGCCGTATCGGGCGAATACGGCAGTTGAGTTCGCCAACTTTGGCCCTTAAGTGAGTGGCATTCGTAGTGTCTCTTAAATAGTGCGTCTCATGCTCGACGGAAAATCCTTCACCATGTGCTTTTTAAGTTGCTTTTGCGACTGAACAGAAGATGCCATCAGGCCAAGACACTACATTAGCCGTCGAGCGGGTCGCCGCGGTGGCGGGTGGCGGCGGCGACGGTGGGAAAACTCTGCTGTTGAGTGTTGCTGTTTGCGGGAACTTTCATGCCTCTGGTTCGACCGACGTTTTCTGAATCGTGGTATCGCGTGGCGCCGTTGAAAGCGCGGCTGCGACCCAGCGCGCAGGTCTCGCGCCAGTACTATCGCGGCGAGCGCTGGTATGTCGTGCGCGATCCGGCGGGCAACCAGTTTCATCGGCTCTCCGACGCTGCTTACCGGTTCGTCGGGCTGCTCGACGGGCGGCGGACGGTCGCGGAGGCCTGGGATTTGGTCGGCGGGCAGCTCGCCGATGATGCTCCGACGCAGCCGGAGGTCATTCAGATTCTCTCCCAGCTTTACTCGGCCAATCTGGTCGAGGCCGACATCACCCCCGACGCCACCGTGCTGCTCCGCCGTCACAAGCAGCTTCAAAAGCGCCAATTGCAAGGGCGGCTGATGAACGTGCTGTTCCCACGCATCCCGATGTGGGATCCGGACCGGTTCCTCAAGCTCTGGATGCCGGTCACGCGGCTGATGCTCAGTAAGTTCGGGGCGGCGCTGTGGCTGGCGGTGGTGTTCGGGGCCGTCTGGGCGCTGGTGGGGCGGTGGGGTGAGCTTCGCGCCGGTGCCGCCGACGCGATCTCGCCGGGCAACTGGCCGTTCCTGTGGCTGACGTTCGTGCTGATCAAGTTCATTCACGAACTGGGCCATGCCTCATCCTGCCGTCGATTCGGCGGCGAAGTGCATGAGATGGGGATCATGTTCCTGGTGTTCATCCCCACGCCCTACGTGGATGCCTCGACGGCCTGGGCGTTCGCCAACAAATGGCAGCGTGTCTTCGTCGGTGCCGGGGGGATGATCGTCGAGCTGTTCGTGGCGGCGTTGTGCGCGTTCGTCTGGATCAACACCGCTCCCGGTTCGCTCGTGCATCAACTGACCTATAACGCGATGTTGATCGCCAGCGTCAGCACGGTCATCTTCAATGCCAATCCGCTGCTGCGCTACGATGGGTATTACATTCTTTCCGACCTGCTGGAGATCCCGAACCTGCGCCAGCGCAGCGTCGAATACGCGCTGGGGCTGATCAAGCGCCATGTGTTCCGGGTGAAGCTGCCCCAGCCGCTGCCCCCGGTCGGCCAGCGGGTCTGGCTGTTCCTGTACGCGGTATTGTCGGGGATTTATCGGATTTTCATCGGGATCATGATCATCGTGGTCGTCGCCTGGACGGTCCCGGTGCTGGGCATCTTGATGGCCCTGGGGGGCGTGGCGACGTGGATCCTCATGCCGCTGTTCAAGCTCGGCAAGTATCTCATGCTCGAGCCTGAACTGCATCGCAAGCGCGGCCGGGCGTTCGCGTTTACCCTGGCGGTGGCGACGGGGATTTTCGTGCTGATCGGGCTGATCCCGTTCTGGGTCTATTACGAAGCCGTGGGGATCGTCGAGTGCCGCGACCGCCAGGTGGTCCACATGGCCGGCGGGGGCTTCGTCAACGAGATCAAGGCCCGCCACGGCCAGTCGCTGCGCCGAGGCGATGCGATCCTCGTGGCGCAGGATCCGCAGCTCGACGCCGAGATCGTCCAACTCGAGGCGAACTTGCGCGGCCTCGAGGCGCAACGCCAGCTCGCCGGCGTGCATGACCAAGCCCAGCGCCAGATCGCCGAGATCCGCATCGGCGCCATCCGCGAGCGGTTGGAAGATGCGGTACGACGCCGCGATGGGCTGACGGTTCGCGCTCCGATTGACGGGGAACTGATCGCCCCGCAGCTCGAAGAGATGATGCACACGTATCTGCCGCGCGGGCAGGAAGTGGCCATCGTCGCCACCACGAGTGAACTGGTGGCTAAGGCGGCCCTCGAACAGCGCGACGCGGAACTGGCGGCACTGGTTTCGGATCCGAACCCGCAGATTCGCCTGGCCGGGGCGATCGGAACGGTGCTGCGCGGCCACGATGCGCAACTGATCAACGCCGCCCAGGACAAGCTGCCCAGCGCATCGCTGGGTCACGCCGGCGGGGGCGAAATCGCCACCGATCCTCGCGATGCCAGCGGGCGCACGCCGATGACGCGCCAGTTCGAGATGCGGGTCATGCTGGACAACCCCTCGGCCGAGTGGTTCCCCGGCCAGCGGGCGTATATCCGCTTCCGGCTGGACAAGCGCCCGCTGCTGTGGCAATGGGGCCGGCGTTTCTGGCAATTGTTGCAGACGCATTCGGCCAAGAGCAAATGGATGTAGTAGCGCCCGGTGCGGCGCGGCTTCGGCGGAAAATCGAGAATGTCGCAAGCGGTCAACGATGAGCTTTGGTCGGTGTTCGACGCCCGCCGCGTCAAGGCGCCCGAGCTGCGCAATCTGGACGTGCCGATCCACGGCATGGTGGGATGGGTTAAGAACCGGATTCCGGCGCTCAAACGCATGCGCCGACAGGCCGAGCGGATCGAAGCGCTCGAGCCGGGAATTCACGATCTTGGCGCAGCGCGATTCCGCGAAGAAGTTACCGCGGCGCGGGACTTGGCGCGGGTGAAAAAGCTCAACGGCGATGCGTTCGAGCGGGCGGTCGCCGTCGCCCGCGAAGGGTGTCTGCGCTCGATCGGGCTGCGCCCGTACCTGGTTCAGGTCATGGGGGTTCTGGCGATGTGCGAAGGGTCGGTGGCGGAGATGGCCACCGGCGAGGGCAAGACCCTCTCGGCCGCCATGGCCGCAAGCATCCTCGCCTGGGAAGGTCGGCCGGTTCACGTCATCACGGTCAACGACTACCTTGTTCAGCGCGACGCCGCCGAGATGGCACCGATCTATCATACCCTCGGCCACAACGTCGGGCACGTGATCCATGAAACCACGCCCCCCGAGCGGATCGACCACTATCGCCGCGGGATCGTCTACGTCACCAGCAAGGAACTGGTGGCCGATTTCCTGCGCGATCAGATCGCGCTGGGGACGCTGCGCAACGGGACGCAGATGTCGGTGGCGATGTTGCAAAACGCCAGCCAGCGCCATCAGCTCATGCTGCCCGGGCTGGCGCGGGTGCTGGTGGATGAGGCCGACAGCCTGCTGATCGACGAGGCCGTCACCCCGCTGATCATTTCCGATTCGCCCGATGACAACGCCAACGCCGATCTGTACCGCTCTGCCCACGCCTTGGCCGGTCAGCTCGAGGAGCATCGCGATTTCACCATCGACTGGACCGTCCGCAGCGTCGATCTGACGGCCCGCGGGAACGACCGGCTGGATGACCTGACGGCCGATTCGGGATTCTGGAAAGGCCGGCGGCGGCGCGAGGAACTGGTGACGCAGGCGCTTTCGGCGCGGCGCTGCTACGTGCGTAATGAGCAATACCTGGTGGCCGAGGACGGCAAGGTACAGATCATCGACGAGTTCACCGGGCGGGTCATGGCCGACCGATCGTGGCGCCATGGGTTGCACCAGGCGATCGAGGTCAAAGAGCAGGTGAAGGTGACGGCGGACAAAGAGAACCTCGCCCGGCTCAGTTTTCAACGGTTTTTTCGCCAATATCCCCTGATGTGCGGGATGACCGGCACCGCGTGGGAATCGGCCGGGGAACTATGGCAAATCTATACTCGCCCGGTGGTGCGCATCCCCACCAACAAGCCGTGCATCCGCATTCATCTTCCCACGCGCATGTTCGCCACCCTGGATGAAAAGTGGGGCGCGGTGATCGAGCGGGTGTGCGAGCTGAACGACAAGGCGGTGCCCGTGCTGATCGGGACGCGCAGCGTCCTGGCCAGCGAAGAGGTGAGCCGGCGGCTTACGGCGGTGGGGCGGGTGCATCGCGTGCTCAACGCCAGCCAGACCGCCGCCGAGGCCGAGATCGTCGCCCAGGCCGGTCAACAAAAGCAGATCACCGTGGCGACGAACATGGCCGGTCGCGGAACGGACATCAAGCTCGCTCGGGGCGTGACGGAACTGGGCGGGCTGCACGTGATCGCCACCGAGCCGCACGGCTCGGGGCGTGTCGATCGCCAGTTGTTCGGCCGCGCCGGCCGTCAGGGTGATCCCGGCTGCGCCCAACTGTTCAGCAGCATCGAAGACGACTTGTTCATCCGCCACGCCCGCCACCTGCGCCGGACCTGGCGCCGGCTCGGCGCCGATCGCCTGATCAAAATCGCCCAGAGCCGCGCCGAGCGCATGGCCCGCTTCCATCGAAAACAGGTTCTCAAAGCCGACGATTGGATGGACCAGACCCTGCCGTTCTGATCGAGCCGTGCCAAATGCTGGACCGTTCCCCCGATCTCCGGGGCATCGCCTCAGCGGCTTCCAGGGCTTCATCGAAGTAGTGAAGTTGCGTACGCCGAAAGTTTGAACGACTCGAGATACACAATGCGCCCCGAATGCCGCCTGCGGCCGTTTTGTTCGCGGCGGCGATCAGGCCATGGCGTCGCCGTGTTGTTTGGCCGGTTCTTCCATGGGTTCGGCCGCCGGAGTCGCGGGTGTCGCAGGAGAGGCCGGTTGGGCCGGCGCCGTGGCGGAAGGGGCCTTGGGGGCGATCCACTTGCCCTTGCGGGCGCCTTCGTACATCGCTTCCATGACGGCGCTGCGATAGGCGGCTTCGGTGGCCCTGACCAGCGCTGCGTCGGAGCGGCCGGCGATGGCGTCGAGGAACGAATCCAGACCCGCCGGAACGGCCGCCGGCAACTGCGTCCATGGCTCCTTGCCATCGGCGCCCTCGAGTTTCTTGGTCGTTAAGTGCAGCTTGCCGTTGATGATCGCGGCATGGGCCTCGGTGCCGGAGATGATCAGGCTGACGGGGTTGGCCACGTCATTCCACGCCGCCGCCAGCGTGCCGATGGTGCCGTTGGCGAAGGTCATCAGCCCTTCACCGGTTTCGTCGCATCCCTCGTAACGATTCGTCCCGGTGTTGACACTGGCGGTGGCGCTGGTCACATCGCCGATCAGCCAGAGCAGGATATCCAGCGAGTGGGTGCCGAGGTCGCCGAACGCGCCAACGCCGGAGATGGAAGGATCGGCCATCCATCGCCAGTCGTGCCCCACATCGTCGCCCTTGGCGTCGAACCACCCGCCCAGCGCCCCGGCGTGGCAGTTGCTCGCCCGCACGCGGGTGATCTTGCCGAACAATCCCTGGCGAATCTGCTCGCGCAGGAACAGGTGGATCGGGCTGCCGCGCATGAAGTATCCGGTCTGGAAAAGCACCCCGGCCTTCTCGATGGCCGCGGCCATTTTGTAGCCGTCTTTCGAGCCCATCCCCAGCGGCTTTTCCACGAACAGATGCTTTTGCGCCTTGGCCCCGGCCAGAACCAGCTTCTGATGCTGATCGGTCTGCGAGCAGATGATCGCGGCGCGAATTTCCTTGTCCTTCCAGATTTTCTTCGGATTCTCGACCACCGGCGCGCCCAGTTCGGCGGCCCACACGTCGCTTCGGCGACGATCGGCGTCCCAGACGCACTTGACGTGAACGTCGCTGCGCTCCTTGATTCGCTTGACGAACCCCGGGGTATGAATGTGGGCGCAGCCGACTAGGGCGATCTCAATCATGGTCCAATCCTTCTTTTCTTAAGGCCTAAAAGCACCGCGATCCAGCCATTGGTCGCGGACAAGCCGGGCATTGTAGCGGAAAATCGTAATTTACGAACCGCCGACCGAGAATCGGGTGTTCCAGGGATGTATCGCGGAGCTGCCGTCCAGGGTCGGCACTTTTTTCATGCCCGCGGGCCACTGGGGCGCGGCCGGTTCACCATTGTTTGGTTCCCATGCCGTAAAAACCTCCGCCGTCGGCTTTGAGATATCCTCGGCGGCCGAGTTCCTCCCAGACCTCGCGGGCGAACCCGCTGGGCGGCTGGATCGCCGCCACCGTCGAGCGCGGCCCGGTCAAGGGCGACCGCCCGAGCTTCGAGTCATCCTCGAGTTGCTGCATCTTCAGCTTCTTCTTGAAAGCCTTGTAAGCCCGCTTGAGTTCCTCATCGCTGTGTTCCATGCGAGGGAAGGATACCCGTGCGATGGCGTTAGGGGAACCACGCGGAAACGTGCCGGTGTCACGACGCCCAGCAAAACCAAACGCCGAAGGCGACAAAAATCGCTCGCTATGCGGCGTCGATCGCCGCGTACACTTGGCCGTGCCGTTGCAGCCACGCGACGTCGCCTTGTCTTGCTCGTCGCTCCACCTCGCGCAACAACTCCACGGTTTCCGATTCCAGGCACGGCTCGCTCGGATCGGCGTCGGGAATGACGGTTTCCACCTCGACGGCGACAACGAATTTCTCCGTTCTCACCAATCGTGTCCTGCAATGACGCTCGCCTTGAATGCGCATCGGATCACCTCGGATGAAAGTACACCGTGACCAGCTTGGCGATGTCAGCCGATTCGATATACGACCAAACCGCCACCACCCCGGTGCCATCCGCAAGCACCTGGGCAACTTCGACGACGGCGTTGGGATGGGCATCTTTTCGTTCTGCCAGGCAGCGACCCATTCCAATGCCGTCAACGATCTGCCATTCCAGCACGCCGCGTTCTTCGAGCCGCTCGGCGGCGTGCTGGCCGACGATATACCGACCGGAAAGAACCAGCCGCCGGATCGTCACGAAAAGCGACTGCACGTCTTTATCATACCCCAATGCGGGCCGGGTCGCACACGAACGGATCCCAAGCGCGAGAGCGGCGTCGCTATCGAAAACCGAGGTCCGGCCGAACACCCGACCCGCCTATCGCAGCCTTGTCCACAACATCCATCCCCCGTCGTAAAGCATGTACCAGCCGAGGGAAAATGTGATCAGGTAGACGATCCGGCTGAAAAGTTTGTCGGACAGACGCCGGTTCATCCACAGCCCCAGGAGTGCGCCGACCAGCACCAGAGGCAGGAACTGGAGCGTGAACGAGAGGTTGGCCTTGGCGAACTGACCGGAGAAGTAGTAGGCCGGGAGCTTGGCGCTGTTGAGAATGAAAAAGTAGATCGCGCAGGTGCCGACGAAAAGCCGGCGGTCCAGGCGCAGGGGCAGCAGGTACATGGCGATGATCGGTCCGGCGGCGTGGGCGAGAGTCGAGCTGACGGCGGCGAAGGCGCCGGTGAGATGGCTTCGCCACGGCTCGGGCATCAGGTGCTGCTGCACGCCCTTGTATTGTCGCCACCAGTGGATGCCGACCAGCAGGACCGATTCGAAGCCGATCTCGATGCGGATCAGCGCCCCGACGAGGTGGGCCTGGGAGTGGAACCACCACAGCAGCAGCCCGCCACCGATCACCCCGATGGCCGTGCCGGGCAGCAGGTGCTTGACGATCCCCAGCGAAAAAAGCCGCCGATACTGGTAGACGGCGATGAAGTCGCCGGTAATCAACAGCGGCAGAAGCAGCCCCAGCGCGGCCTCGGAACCGCGCGGAGTGTGGCCCATGGCGATCGCGGTCATGGGCACGATCATCAACCCCACGCCGGCGCCGAACCCGGATTTAGTCACCCCGATCAAAAACACCGCCAGACAAACCACCAGCCACCAGACCGTCATGTCCGCGATTGTGGCGATGGCCGCAGAGCGGGCAAGAGAGCCTACCGGGCCTTGCGGGCCTCGCAGCAGCATTGTTGGCGGACGCGCAGATAGGTCGAGAGATTGTCCGCGGGGATGTCGTGAGTGATCCCGCCGCCGACGTTGCAGACGAATCGACGGGCCCTGGCGCCCGTTGTGACGCACTGGCGCACCTCGCGCTCGATTTGCTCGGGCGTGCCCCGGGCCAGGGTCGCGCTGTTGATGTTCCCGATCAGCAACTTCTCGGGATGGCGCTGCACCACCGTCTGGAGGTCCACGAGGTATTCGAAGTTCAACCCATCGGCACCGGCGGCGAAAATGTCGTCGACGAACGCGCTGCAATCGCCGTCGCTGGTGAAGATGATCGGAATGCCCCTGTCTCGCAGCGGTGCGAAGATCGCGGGATAATGCACAAAAATATGGCGGCGATACCAGTCCGGGTGGAACAGCGGTCCGCTGCTCATGGTCAAATCATCGTGCAGGATGAAGCCCTTGAGGTTCGGCACCTGCGACCAGGCCGTGGTGATCCGCAGCGAGATCTCGGCGAAGCGCTCCATCAGCCGCGCGAACCGCGATTCCTCCATGCCGGCCTCGCACAGCATCTCGAAGCCGAATATCGCCAGCGGCCAGTGATATGCCGTCGTGTAATGATGCGGCAGCGGAACGCAGGTGTCGCCGCAGCTTCTCAGCGCTGTGGCATACTCGGTGAGGAAATCGGCGCGATATTCATCGACCGTTTTCGGGAAATGCTCGAGCGGCTGAAACTCCAGGGCCTCATCCACCGAGGCGGGCTTGGGAACATGCACGAAGTGCCGCCCGTCTTCCTGATGGACGGCCCCGAAGATTCCCCATTGGACGACCTCGAGGCCTTCACGGGTGCGCTTGACGGACTGCCCGTCGCTCCAGTCAAAAATCTCGTCACCGCCCAGTGCCGATTCGGCATCGCCGCCGCCGTTGTCCGGCAGACCCCCGCCCCACAGCAGGTCGATCTCGAGTACTTCGGCGAATCGACGGAAACAATCGCCGAGCCTCGACGGTTCGGCCAGGGGGTCGATTCCCGTGAAATGCTTCAGCACCTCGCGCGAGGCACCGCGCGGATGCTCCATCACGGGAATTCTCGCCCCGTGATAGTCCGGAGCCAACACGTCAAGGCCCAGGGATTGTGACATGGGATCCTATTACGCTGGTGATGCGATCGAGCGTCAAGGGTTCGTCAACTGAAAATGCAAGAAAAGCGCGGGCCTTGGGTCGGCCTGCGCTTGAAGGGCCCCTTTCAAGCACAAGAACGCCCCGTCCAACCACGAGAACACCGCGTCCAAGAACAAGAACGCCCCTCCCAAGCGCTTGAAAGCCCCTCAATCTCAAGATTCCGCGCCTGATTCTCAAGATTCCGCGCTGAGTTTCCGTGTTTGCCCCCCATCCATTTGTCGTTTTGGCCGAAACAGGATTAAATAGGCCACCCCATGCCCCAAGCCATGATCCAAATCCAAGTCACCTACACCGTCGAGAAAGCCGGCCGGATCTATGTCATCGAGCACGTCCCCGCCCGTGTCTGCAAGGAAACTGGCGAGCAATTCTTCGACCCGCAGACTGTTAGAAACATCCAAGCCCTAATCAACAACGGAGCAAAGCCCGCGCGTATGATCCAGGCGCCCGTGCAGGGCGGGTGCGCGTGGGATGCTGCGCCGGGGTATGGCTTGCCGGTCGGTTTCTATGGCGGTGACAGCTTCCATTTCCCGGTGAGATAGGTCGTCAGGGCATCCTGTTCCTCGTCGTTCAGGGCACGGGTGTAGAGCAGGACTTCGGCGAGTTGGCCGGTGAAGACGTGGAACTTGCCCATGGCAGTGCCGCCGAGGGTGAGGTTGGCGAGGGTGCGCGGCTCCTTGCTGCGGTAGAAAAACACCTGAGGCGGGAAACCGGTGGGCTTCTCAGCGCTGAGTATCTGCAGCGACCAGTTGGGGGTGATCCAGTCCTTCTCGGTGCCGTTCCAGGCGGAGGCGAGGCGCTGCCAGGGCTCGCCCGGTTGAGGCGAGGCGGCGACAACGACGAGAGTGACCGACGAAGAGTCGCCGGCCAGTTGGGTGAGATGGAACGCGCCGCCGCCGACGGCCGGCTTGCCGGCAATGGCGTTGTCGGTGACTACGGGTTGCAGGGCCGGGTCGGCCGGGACCGCATCAAGGTGATTGCCGGACTTGTCGAGCCAGCGGGTGACATGCTTCTGGGCGTCGGTCCTGATCGTGTTGCGATCGGCGGCATCCAGCCAGAGGACAAGACCCTTCGTCAGCATGGCTTTTTCCGTGACCTTGGGCAGGGGCGCCCAGGCGATGCTGGTGCGCTCGCCCTTGGGCATGTCAGCGGGTGTCCAGGTGGCACCCGCGCCCCAGGGCTCAGCGCCGGCTTCGTAAGCGCCGATGTCGGGGGCGTTGCCCTTGAAAACGTCGGTGATGCCGGGGACGGGAATCCCCGCATCGATGGCGGCGGAGTTGGGCAGCGGCATACCGCGGTCATCAATGGCACCCTTGCCATTGTGCGAGAGTTCGGGGGCGAGATCGCCTTGGGCGAAGCTGTTGGTGTCGTTGGGCTTGAGTGTGCCGGTGAGCAGATTGTTGAGGATGCGCGTGCCCTTCTGGGTGAGTGGTCGGCCGGTGTAGGCGAAGGTGGCAAAGGTCTGGCCGTTGTTCACCAGCGTGTTGTTGGCAACAAGATGGTTCTCAGCGCTGCTGTTGAGGGTGATGCCGGCACCGGTGTTGTTCCAGGAGAGGTTGTGGTGGACGGTGAAGTCGTGGCAGAAGTTGTCGAGGTAGATGCCGACGTTCATGTCACCGGTGTTGTCGTGGACCTGATTGTACGCAATGACACTGCCGGTGCCATCGGTGCCCCAGCAGTAGATGCCGCCAGAATCGCTGGCACGCAGGTCAACGTTGGAGATGTCGCAGTGGGTGATGGTGATCCGGCGGGAGTTGCCGTGTTGGATGCCATCGCGGCCAGTGCGGAGGAGGGTGCAGCGGTCGATGACAGCGCCAACGGAATCGCCAGCGGTAATCGCACCATCCAGAGCGCCGGTGTAGTCGGTATCGAAGATGACGCAGTCGATCAGACGGTTGTTCTTGCCGTGGAGACGTACGGCCGAGCCCGAGGTGCGGCCGAAGCTGCAGTGGCGGAACTCATTGTCCTTACCGGAGACGACCTGGCCGGTGCTGAACGGTCCTGCAAGCTCGCGGGCATGCTCGTTGTAGCGGAAGTGACAGTTCTCGATCCGGCAGCTTATCGAGTCCTTGAGCGATGGGGCGGCGGCGAAGAACGAGATGCCAATGATCTGGATATGGGCCAGGCCCGAGAGATCGAGGCCCAGGTCGCGCCGACGGACCTCAATATCATGGACCTTACCCAGCGGCGTGCAGGGCATGAAGTGGAGTGTGTGACCCTCGTGGAACCACTCGCCGGGGGCGTTAAGGAGATTGAGGGCGCCGAAGATGATGTACGGATTGCCAGCCTTGGGCTGGTAGGGGTCGTGGGTGTGATACTCGTCGGGTTTGGCCGGCTTATAGGTCCTGTCAAATCGCAGGCTTCGGCCGGCGGTGTATTGGACAATCTTGCGGGTGGAGGTCCACCAGCGGTCGCCGTTGAGGATCAGCACAATGCCGCCGGTGGCATCGCCGGGCGGGAGCTTAGGGTCATTGAGCGTCTCGTAGCCGGTGCCTGGTCCCGCCTCAGCGCGGGGGTAGTCCATGATCTGGTCAGGCGTGCAGTTGGGAAAGCGGGCCTCGGGCATCATCTTGCCAGCCCGAAAGACCTGATGGACGGGGCCGGGGACGGCGGCAGTGGCAATCGGAGCGGTCGTCTGCCATGCACTGGTGACCGGGTCGGTGCCCGAGATGGTGACGTCCTCGCCGGGGGCGGCCAGATACGCAATCGGCTTGTCGGGTTGGCCGGACTGACGCGGGCGGAGTGTTTCGCGATAGGTGCCGGCATGGAGGATGCAGCGATCGCCGGGCTGGAGTTTCTGACTGGTGGCGGCGATGGTTGCGAAGGGCTTTGCGGCTGAGCCATCGCCATCATCTCGGCCTGCGGGCGAAACGTGAAAGTCGGCCGCGAAGAGAGGCGACGCGAGAAGCGATAGCAATAGGGCGGCGATGCGCATGCGATGTCTCCGGAACTGATACCGGGGAGGAAAGCAGAGCGTTGCACAGAATGGCCAATACCCAAGCACCAATGACTCCCGATGGAATCGGGACCCAACGACAAATGAGATAGATTGAAGGGGGGGGGGACGCATGAAGAGCTACGTCCTCTTCAGTCCAGTCGAACTGTTCGGCGCTGAGATAGCCTTCGTTGATTTAAACTATTTCTGAAACTCCGCAGTGAAAGTTTTGCCGTCGGATTTCTCCAGTTTGACAGAGAGTTTCAACGGGCTGAGCGAAACGACCTTGATTTCCACATCGGTCTTGATGGCTTTCATGACCCGCGCATCGAGTGTGATTTCCACGCTGGTTTCAAGTTGCGTCGGATCGGCCACGGCGATGCTGAGTTTGCCGACTTTCTCCTGCACTAGCACGGCGGCTTTACCCGAGGAACTGATGAAGCCGGATTTGTGCGCGGCGTCGGTCCAGAAGTTTGCGCCAGTGACGCCGAGTTCCTTGCTGCTCACCGTTTGGGCTTTCGCGCTGTTCTCCACGATCTCGACGCCCGGTTTTTCGGCATACGCTTTGGTCTGCTCGGTGCTTCTCCCAGGCAGAATGGTGTAGGCGTAAGTCGCACCCGTTGGACTCGCGCCGTGGTCAAACCAGAGCGTGAGAAAGTTACGCGTGTAGTCTGCCCCATCCTTGTCGGTCTTGAAGGAGTTCGTCCAGTTGCCGGTGCGGGCTTCGCGCAGGGCCTTGATCGTGGCGCCGCCGGGGAAAATCCAGCCCGTGTCGGTTCCCGGCACCGTGCCGGCCAGGTGCGCCCATTTCACATCCTTCAAGTCAGCCTTCCAACCGAGGTTGGTTGGTTGCGCCTGGCCACTGACGACAAACGCATTGTCCGACTTGGGGTACAGTTTGACATTTTCCACGATAGTCTCGATCGGACGGTCGTCGGTGCTCTTGATCTCACTGCCAAGACAAACGATTTGATCGCCAAAAAAGAACCACGATTTCTGCGCGGTGAGCGTCACGCCCGGTTCGATCAGCCCCATGCTGGCGAGCCCGAAGCCATCCAGTTCGACTCCGCCCGCCCAAGGGCTGGTGGAAAGCTCGCCATTCTTTGAGCCCGGGGTTTCGCGCGGGCGCGGATCCACGGTGATGCCGGGCAGGCGATACGGATTCACCGTCGCCCAGAAATTGTCGTTGTAGCGCGAGTTGTCGCGGTTGTAGAGGAAAAGCGCCCCCTCCCCCTGATACCAGCCGAAACGAT
Organism: Tepidisphaerales bacterium; assembly: GCA_038329845.1. GTDB lineage: Bacteria > Planctomycetota > Phycisphaerae > Tepidisphaerales > Tepidisphaeraceae > JBBQNJ01. The sequence goes on from JBBQNJ010000073.1 coordinate 23,055, forward strand.
TGGTGCCCTCGTTGATGTCCTCATGGGTCTTGATCCGGGTCGAGAACATCACAAGTTGCATCGCAAAATCCGGTTGGTGGTGAACCACGTAGTCCGTGTTGTAGAAAACCGTTGTTCCCTCCTTCGGATGCGTGAGGGGAAGCGAGGAGTCGTTCTTGATCTCCATGAGCATTCCAAAAGATTCCGGGGAGATTTTCTTCATGTCGAGTCGGCTGAATTCCGGGTAGGCAGACTTCTCTTTTTCCACCAGCCAGGTTTTAAGAATGGAGGACATTTTTGCCTTATCCTCGGGTGGTGCGTCCGGAACCATTCTCACCAATGCGTCCAGGATTTCCGAGGAGACCGCCCCGTTCTGATGCCACGACTGTCCGGTGGAGCGACCAAGCGATCCATACATGATTTCCCCGCCAAAAAAGAGTGGCGCATAACCGCGATAGACCCAGTCGTAAAAGATCTTCGCGCGCGGGTCCGTGATGGCCCAGGGTGACCCTGCAAGGAGCGATTGCAATTCGGCATAGTTTCCGAGCATCCCCCGCCCGTAAATCCCGATATAAGGGAAATTGCCATGCTGGATGAATGATCCGTCGTCATAATAGCCGTCCAACGACGGTTTGTCCGTTTTGCCTTTCCGCACCATCGGCTTGGATCGGCTGTTTGTCTGGTATTCCTCCTCAATGAGCCCGTTAATCTGGTCGAGCGCCGCCTTGTCCTTGGCCGCAATGGAACGCAACGCGAAGGCATAGACACCGAACATCCGGTTAAATCCGGTCGAAATCGCATTCCCATAAAACTTGTCCGGCCCGGGACTCATGGCGTTCATCGCCTTCAGCTCCTTCTGCATCAAGTCATCGGAAATCTGCGGATAAAGCAGCAGAAGCATGGTCGCGATATTCTTCGGATTTTGAATTTCCATCCCGATCCAATCCGCGCCCAGTTTGTTTTTGGAACGCTCGTTGTAGCGGGTATCGTACAGCCAGTTCGTGGCGGAGAGGATATCTTTGAGCAATTCCGGATTACCCCGCATCTTGTCGGCAAACCCCAGCGCCTCGTTGCTTCCCACGTAGGCCGAGGCAAGATCGGCCATTCGCTCAAAGGTTCGCGTCAACGGCCAGCCGCCACCGTCATTTTTCTCCATGCGCTCCGCCCCCAAGGGAAGATCATTCCAAAGATTCACCGTCCCCTCCTGCTTCTGCATATTTTTCCAGAGCAGATAGTTGGTGGCTTCCTTCTGCGCCACCGCATCGGCAACCATGGGATTGGTGAGATCGGCGTTGGCGGAAGTCGTGGCCAGTTCGGCCGCACGCACCCGCATCTTGTCAAATTCGTCCTGAGCTCCCGGCAGGATGGGAAGAACCTTCGGACGGTTTCCCAGTGCTTTCTTAGGATCGCCCACCGGCACGAACTTTACCCCAAAAATGCTTGATCCTCCGCGCGATCCCTTCGCATCGGCAGACACCTTTGGAGTATTCCCGGCCTTGAAGGGATAGGTGCCCAGAAAAACCCATTGATATTCATTGGAAGGCACAAACCGAAACGTCCGTTCCCCACCATCGAACTTCACCGTAATCGGCAGCGGGTTGGCTGATTTTGCCGGAATGACCTGCGCCGCCCAGTTCACATACACGTCGTAATACCCGGCCTTCGGAAGCGACGGAGCAAACTCCACCCGCGATTCCTCATCCATATTCTTTGACCATTGCCCAACCACCGCCACGGTTTTGCCACCCATGCCAGCGCGCTCAATCGAATCGGGTTTTCCTGCGGGTTTGCCGAGTCTTGCCTTGCCAGAAAGCAAGACGCCCTGCGTGGCATCGGCAATCAGGATCACGGCCTCTGCGGGATCGGCGCCGACATTCCCCGCAGCACAGGCGTTGTACTGCCAAATAAGTGTATGCACACAAAATAGACCAATGAGAATTGAAATGTGGCATTTCATGGGTCTTTTGGTTTCCGGCGGTTCAATTTGAAATAGCATGTGCTAAATACCGCTCTGAAAATATCCTACGCGGCCCGGGTAGGAGTATAACCTCGTGGCCGAGTGATTCCAAACGTTTGACCAGATATATTGTCAGCCTTGCCGGCTGCAGCTTGTCCAGGTAGTCGTGCCCGCGTTCGAAGATGCCCGTTTCCGCTGGCGGAGGCACGCGCGGGGCCTATTTCGCGGTTCGCGGACGCCTGGGGAACGTTCCCGAGCCGCACATAGGAAATATACCACCGGTCTCGGCGACCGGGGCTTCTGCTCCTTCTGGCACTTGGCCCTGCTGAGTAAGGCCGCGGTTTTCGCGGTATTCCGCATGCACCAGCGGCGGATCGTGGACTTCACCCCCCACCGTCCCCACCGGCCGCGGAAGCGCCCCAAGGGACGACACGCCCGCAAGGCAATGCCCTGCTCGATCTACGTCCGTCGCCTGGGTCATGAGGACCCGTTGGTGAAGTGGGTCCGCCCGGCCGGTAAGCCGCAATGGATGA
>JBBQNJ010000074.1:0-24964 GCA_038329845.1 Tepidisphaerales bacterium
GTTGAAGTGTCTTGCGTTCCTCATCCGTGAGGCGAACGATGTACTTCTTGAGCATGGCACCACCTTCCTTGGTTGATGTCATCATCGACCCGACCGCCTGCGGGCCGTGATCCTAAATCGGAGGCATGACAATGCACTAGCTACATTACGGATGTTCCCATGTTTTTAGGCTTTGTCTTGTTTTTGCCGGAGGGCAAAAATTCGAGGTTGCCGCCAGGGGTGCATCGGACTGACGGGGCAATCTACACATTTTTCCCGATGCGGTCTCTCGGAAAGGAATCGCCATGCGCTCGCTTCGATCCAATCGTTCTTCGTTCTCTCGGAAATTGTCCCAATCACGCCAGTCTTGGGCTTCACCACGCTCGGCTGTTGAATTGCTGGAGAGCCGGACGCTGCTGACCAGCGTCGTGGTCAACTCCCCCATCGACGCGATCTTCCCGGCGGGCACCGGATTGACCAGCCTGCGGATGGCCATCAATACTGCCAATGCCAGCACGAGCGCCACGACGATTACCTTTGATGCAACGGCGTTCGCGACGGCGCAGACCATCGGTCTTGGCGGCACTGTTCTGAAGTTCACTAACACCGCACAACCAACAACGATCATTGGGACGGCAGTAGGCGTCACTGTCAGCGGGGGAGATAAGAGTTCCATCTTCCAGATCGACACCGGCGTTTCTGCAAGCCTCTTAAACGTCAGCATTACAAAGGGAAACGGCTCCGGTATTTGGAATAACGGTGGAACGTTTAAGCTGGCAAACGGCTCGATCTCAGATTGCAACGCACAGGCTACCGCCGGCCAATTGTCCACCGTCTCATGTGCTGGCGGGTTCTACAACTCTGGAACCGCGACACTGACCAACGTGGCACTTTCAGGTAATACTGCAACGGCAAATGGTGCTTACAACTATGGAGCGGCGCAAGGAGGCGGTGCCCTATATAACGATGGCACCGTCATCCTGACGAACGTGACCGTATCAGGAAATGCCGGTCTTGCTCATGTACCCAGCGCGTATCATGCTTACGCAACGGCCTCAGGCGGTGTGTATAACGTCGGCACCGCGACTCTGACAAATGTCACCGTAGCTGGCAATACCGGCACCGGCAGCTATGATCCTGGTGCTCTTCAAAGCAGCGCTAGCGGGTACGGTGGTCTTTATAATTCCGGCGCTGCCACAGCGTTTTCAGCGATGAACTCCGTCATTGCGGGGAATACCGGTACTCAAGGTGCTGATGCGATCGGGGCATTCAACTCGCTTGGTTACAATCTAGTCGGAATCACCGATGGTGGCACAGGCTTTGGCGGCGCTGACCGCACCGGGACGGCGGCTGCTCCACTCAATGCGAAACTCGGTGCGTTAGCCAACAATGGCGGACTTACGCAAACCATGCTCCCGCTTGCTGGCAGTCCGGCGATCGACCACGGTCTCAACGCCTACATTCCTGCGGGTATCACCACCGACCAACGCGGCTTGGCTAGGATCGCCAATGGCACGGTCGATATCGGAGCCGTCGAAGTGCAGAGCGGCGTGGTCCTCCCCACCGTCTCCATCGTCGCCACCGACGCCACCGCGACCGAACCGGTTTCTTCCTCTACTGCCGCAACCGATACTGGCCTCTATACCATCACCCGCACCGGAGCAACGACCGCGGCGCTGGTGGTCAATCTGGCCATCACCGGCACCGCCACCAATGGCACCGATTACGTCTCGATCCCAACCAACGCCACGATTCCTGCTGGCGCGGCTTCGGCCACCATCAAACTGACTCCGAAGTATGACGGCGTCGCTGAATCGACCGAAACCGCCATCGTCACGCTCGGTACCAGCAGCAATTACACCATCGACACCGCCAAAAAAGCGGGCACCGTGAACATCATCAACACGAACCCGGTGACAACCGCACCGGAAGCCGACGTTCTTTTCGGCACAGTCGCCATCGCCGATGGCGACACCACCCCTTCGACGACCGACGGCACGGACTTCGGCTCGGCGGCACAGAACGCCGCCGGTCCGAGCAAGACCTTCACCGTCAAGAACACCGGCACGGCGGCGCTGACCACCAGCGCCTTGACGGTCCCCGCCGGGTTCGCCATCACCGAGGGGCTGTCGGCCTCGATCCCCGCCGGCGGCAGCGACTCCTTCACGGTGCAGTTGCTCACCGCCACCGCCGGAACCTTCCAAGGAAACATCAGCTTCGCCAACAACGACGCCAACGAAAACCCCTACAACTTCGCGGTCAAGGGCGCGGTCAGCGCGTCCACAACCCTCCTGGCCCCCAGCAACCTCGTGGCCACGGCCGCCGGGACGTCGCAGATCAACCTCGCCTGGAACGACAACTCCAACAACGAATCCGGCTTCAAGGTCGAAATGGCCCCGGCCGCCGGCGGGCCGTGGACGGAAATCTATCGCGGGACCTCGCCCAACCAGACCGGCTACCAGGCGATGGGCTTGAACGCCGACACGCCCTATTACTTCCAAGTCCGGGCCTTCATCAACGGCGTGGCCAACTCCGACCCGTCCAACGTGGCCAACGCCAGGACGCAATCGGGAACGCAGTTGAACGCCCCCACCAACTTGCAGGCCGCGGCCGCCGGCACGTCGCAGATCAACCTCACCTGGACCGACACCAGCACCGGCGAATCGGGCTTCAAGGTCGAACGGGCCATGGCCGCCGGCGGACCGTGGACGGAAATCTATCGCGGGACCTCGGCCAACCAGACCGCCTACCAGGCGATGGGCTTGAGTCCCAACACCACCTATTACTTCCAAGTCCGGGCCTTCATCAACGGCGTGGCCAACTCCGGCGCCTCCAACGTGGCCTTCGCCAAGACCCAGGCCGGGACGAATACAGGCTCGATCGCCGGGCGGATCTGGCACGACCTCGACGGCGACGGCGTGCAGGACGCCGGCGAACCGGCCATGGTCGGACAGACCGTGTGGCTGGACGACGGCGACTGGAACCAGGAGGCCGGCGAGCCGGTGGCCGTCACCAACCTGCTCGGCGACTACCAGTTCACCAGCCTCCCCGCCGGGACGTATTTCGTCCGCCAGGCCCTGCCGTCGGGATGGGTCCGCACCACCGGCTGGCTGAACACCGTCAACCTCGGCGGCGGGCAGAACGCCACCGGGCAGAACTTCGGGCTGGCCCGCCCGGTGGCCGTCTCGGGCAACGTCTTCAACGACGCCAACCGCGACGGGTTCAAGGACGCTGGCGAGGGCGGCTTGGGCGGCTGGCGGGTCTTCATCGACGCCGACAACGACGGTGCCTGGGATGCCGATGAGGCGTCGGTGCTGACCGACTCGGCCGGGGCCTATGCCCTCAACGGCATCAAGCCCGGCACCTTCTCCGTGCGGGCCATCAAGCCCGCCGGCTGGTCCTGGGCCATGCCCACCACCGGCGGCTGGGCCGTGTCGCTGCTGAGCGGCCGCGGCGAATCCGGCGTGTCTTTCGCCGCGTTCTTGTGATGCCAAAGGCGTTGGCACGGCCGTCGACGGCGGCCGTGCCAATGCGCCCGGTCTAATAGTGGTCCCGCAACCCCCAAGGGGGTCAAGAGAGTTTTGCGACCGTACTGACCAAGGCCAGGCGCTGGAGGTTCATCCCCATCACCCTCGGCGATCGCGCGAAGTCGCTGGGGAGGAACGCTACCCTTCCAATGGGAATGCGGCGGGCGGTTGGGCGGTGGGGGCCTGTCGCGGGTTGGGCATCCGCATCGGGTAGGGGGGGGCGGGGGAAATCCGGGAACTTTTTGGCCGATGGCGCATCCAAACCTTCGGAACGGAGATTTCCCATGATCCGAAGAGTTTTCCTGGCGTTTGTCGTACTCGGGCTGATCGCATCGCGGTTGATGGCCGATGGGTTCATCGTCATCCACGATTTTCCCCATCCGATCCCCGGGCATTTTTCGTTCGCGCCGCTCGAGGTGACGTATCACCGGGTCGAGGTGAAGATCGACGGGCCGGTGGCGATCACCAGCATCGAGCAGGAGTTTTACAATCCGAATAACCGCCAGCTCGAGGGGACGTATCTGTTTCCGCTGCCGGACGGGGCGCATATCGACAAGTTCTCGATGGAGGTCAACGGGCGGATGACCGATGCCGAGCTGCTGCCGGCGGAGAAGGCACGGAGCCTCTACGAAGAGATCGTCCGCAAGGCGCGGGATCCGGCATTGCTCGAGTATGCCGGGCGCGGGGCGTTCAAGGCACGCATCTTCCCCATCGAACCCCACGGGCGAAAGCCGATCAAGATCAGCTACACCCAGTTGATCGCCGCCGATGGGGGGTTGAGCGAATACGTCTATCCGCTGAACACGGAGAAGTTTTCGTCGCGGCCGCTGAAGGAAGTGTCGATCCGGGTGACGCTCCAGAGCCAGCAGCCGCTTAAGAGCGTCTATTGCCCCAGCCACACCGCCGAGATCAAGCGCACCGGCTCGAACGGGGCGGTGGTGGGTTACGAGGAACGCCAGGCCCGACCCGACACCGATTTCAAACTGATCTGGACGCAGGACCCCGATCCGGTGGGGATCAACTTCCTAAGCTATCGCAACGGGACCGACGATGGGTATTTCCTGCTGCTGGCCTCGCCGGGCGGGCGCGATGCCGACGAGCGGGCCCAGCCGGCGGATATCGTCTTTGTGCTTGACACATCCGGCTCGATGGCCGGGGCAAAGATCAACCAGGCCCGCAAGGCGCTGATTTTCTGCCTGGCGAACCTCAATCCCGAGGATCGCTTCGAGATCGTGCGATTCTCGACCGAGGCCGAGGGGTTGTTCACGGAATTGCGTTCAGCCACGCCGGGAAATGTCGAGGCGGCGACGAAGTTCGTCAACGCCCTCAAGCCGATGGGCGGCACGGCCATCAACGACGCCCTGGGGCTGGCGACGGCGACATTTCAGAAGCGATCCGACGCCGCCGGGCGCCCGCGCACGATCATCTTCCTGACCGACGGCCAACCGACCATCGGGGAAATCAAGGAGGATTCCATCGTGGCGAATGTCGAAAAATCCAACGACGGCATCCGTGTTTTCCCATTTGGGATCGGCTCCGACATCAACACCCACCTGCTGGACCGCATCGCCGGGGGAACTCGTGCGTTTAGCCAATACGTGCTGCCCGAAGAGGACATCGAGGTGAAAGTCAGCGGCTTTTACTCGAAAATCCAGGCACCGGCGATGGTCGATCCGAAACTGGAGGTCACAGGAGATGTGCGGGTATCACAACTGTATCCCAGGCAATTGCCCGACTTGTATAAGGACCAAACCTTGATCGTCTTCGGGCGCTATCGCGGATCGGGCGCGGCCGCGGCGACGATCAGCGGGACGATCAACGGCAAGACGCGGCGGTTTTCCGGCGATGTGAAGTTCGCCGAGAACGACCGGCGTCACGAGTTCATCCCGCGGCTGTGGGCGACCCGCCGGGTAGGGTGGCTGCTGGACGAAATCCGCATGCACGGAGAAACGTCCGAATTGAAGGACGAGGTCGTGCGGCTGGCGCGGGAACATGGGATCGTCACGCCGTACACGGCGTATCTGATTCTCGAGGATGAGCGCCGGCGGGATATTCCGGTGGCGCTGCGGACCCAGCGCGAGCTGGGCGAAGACCGCGAGGCATTGGGGCGGGCCCGCGGGTGGTACGATTCGGCCCGCAAGGACTCGGGCGCGTTGGAAAAGGCCGGCGACCGGGCGGTCATGAACTCGACCCGCACCGAGGAACTCAAGCAGAGTTGGAATCTGTCGCAGGCGCAAAGCTCGGTCGCGCTGGGCAAGAGCAGCGCTGCGGCGGAGCCGAGCGGCTCGCCCTCGGCCGGCAGTTCCCCGATGGCCGGATACCGTTCGTCGGTCAACTACGCCCAACAGGCGCGGGTCATCAAGGGTCGAGCCTTCTACCAGAATGGAAGCATCTGGACCGACGCGACGGCACAATCGCGGGCCAATCTCGAGAAGAATCTCAAGCAGCGCCAGATCCAGTTCAACAGCGACGAATACTTCGCGCTGGTCAAAGCCCACCCCGAGGCCGCCGCGTGGCTGAGCCTGGGCGATCAACTGGATGTGGTTCTGGGCGACACGCTTTACAATATTCGCTAGAAAATCAACCGGGAGTCCGCCATGTTTCGATTCGTCGCAATGCTTTTGTCGATCCTCGCCTGTTCGTTTACCGCCGCGATCGCCGCGGGCGAAGCGCCCGTAAAACCGGGTGGCCCGAAGGTCGAGGTCTGCTTCGTTCTCGACACCACCGGCTCGATGTCGGGGCTGATCGAAGGGGCCAAGCAGAAAATCTGGTCGATCGCCAACGAGATCATCTCGACCAAGCCGCGCCCGCAGATCCGCCTGGGCCTGGTGGGCTACCGCGACCGCGGGGATGCCTACGTCACCCAGGTGTTCGACCTTACCGACGACATCGACGCGGTGTTCAAGAATCTCCAGTCGTTCAAGGCCGACGGCGGCGGGGATGGACCTGAGAGCGTGAATCAGGCGTTGGATGAGGCGGTGGAAAAGGTGTCCTGGAGCAAGAATCGCGACGTGGTGAAAATCCTGTTTCTCGTCGGCGATGCCCCGCCGCACATGGACTACGCCCACGACATCAAATACCCCGACATCTGTAAGAAGGCCGTGAAGCGCGACCTGATCATCAACACCGTGCAATGCGGCGGCGATGGGACCACTACTCCGATCTGGCAGGAGATCGCCCGCTTGAGCGAGGGATCGTTCATCCAGCTTGCCCAGACCGGCGGGATGGTCGCTGTCGCCACGCCGGTGGATGAGGAGCTGGCGCGGCTGACGACCGAGATGAACGGCACCGTGATCGCGTACGGATCGATGGCGCAGCAGTCGGCGGTGGAGAGCAAGCTCGAGGCGGCCACATCGGCGCCGACGGAGGTTGCGGCGGCGCGGGCGTCGTACATGGGCAAGTCCAGCGCGGACGACGGCAGCTTGATGTTCGGCGGCTCGGCGATCAGCGGTCGCGGCGACCTCGTCGCCGACCTGGCGGGCAAGGAGGTCGACTGGACCAAGGTGAAAGATGCCGAACTGCCCGAGGCGATGCAGAAAATGACCCTCGAGCAACGAAAGGCGTATGTCCAGGAGCAACAGGCCAGGCGGGTTGAGTTGCAGAAGAAGATCGCCGTGCTGAGCGAAAAGCGGGATGCGTTCATTTTGGCCGAGCGAAAGCGCCTCTCCGAGTCGGCCCCGGCGGCCGATGCGTTCGACGTTCGCGTCGGCGAGGTCATCCAGGAGCAGGCCAAGCGCAAACGCTAACGCCGCGGCGGACTCATCGGCGGGGAAGTAGGTCAAGGAATCGGCGGACTCATCGGGCGGGAAACGGATTGGGAGCTGCGGCACGCTCATCAGTCGAAAAGTGGATCGTGAGAACTCGGCGGACTCATCGGTCGAAAAGTGGATCGTGAGATGCGGCGGACTCATCGGGCGAGAAATGGATCGGGAGAAATCTTCGCCGATTATGCTGGAATTCGACGGGGTGAATCTGGTATAGAAGGCTCGCCGTGCTGACGGGAAGGATCTCGTCGAGGGCATCAAAGGCCGGCGGATCGGTTCGCGGATTTTTCATCGGCGCCGTCGGGTTGTCGGTGCCCCGCGCATCGATTGGCGGCCTTGTCACGGCAAGGGAGTTCTTGTTGGTCATGCGACGATTTTATCGATTGATTCCGGGCAAAATGGAAGTCTCTGTTTTCGCCGCCGCCGCGTTCATCTGCGCCGGCATCGCCTGCACCTCATCGGCAAAGGATCTGGCTTTGTCCGCCGCCAGTATCCTGTTGTTCGTCGGCTGCGCCCTGATGGGCATGCACCGCAACGGCCAACTCCGCCACCCGTGGGGCTTGGGCGCTGCGCCGACCAATGGGTCGAACGAAGACGTGCTGTAAGCCGAAGGGTGGGCACGGGTTGAACGGGGACATCCAGCGCGCAGGGGAACGGGGAGATCCAGCGCGGGGTGAACGGGGACATCCCGCGCGCAGAAGAACGGGGAGATCCAGAATAATCTGTCGGGCCATTCTCGCCGTCGTGGCGACATGCGCTTCGGGTGCAATCCCGGCCACGGGGGGTCGCTACAGGAGGTATCTGGATGTTCCCCTGCCCCCGGCACAATCGGCGATCGACGAGCTGCCCCGCCGCGGTCGCCGCTTTCTTGCGGCCAGGGCATCTCCTATGCTTGGGCCATGCGCTGGGATGCCATTGTTTTCGACTTGGACGGGACGTTGCTCGATACGCTGCAAGACATCGCCGACAGCACCAATCGGGCGCTTGCGAAGTTCAATTTTCCCACACACTCCGTTGACAGCTATCGCCACCGCGTCGGCGACGGGGTCGAGATGCTGATTCGCCGGGCGATCCCCGCGGATCGTGCCGACGACGAGGCGGTCCGCGCCGTCGGCGAGGCGTATCGCGCCGAATACGCCGTCGGGTGGAACCGGGCGACGCGAGTCTACGATGGGATCGAGCCGATGCTCGACGCCCTGGGGCGGCGGGGGGTAAAAATCGCAGTTTTATCTAACAAACCCGACGATTTCACGCACCAATGCGTGGAGCGATATCTCTCGAGATGGCATTTCGATGCCGTGATGGGCGCTATCGCCGCGCGGCCGCGCAAGCCCGACCCGGCCGGGGCGATCGAGATCGCCTCGCGCCTCCGGATCGACCCGCCGCGATGGGCGTACCTGGGCGACAGTCACACCGACATGGAAACCGCTCACGCCGCGGGAATGACGGCCATCGGTGCCGCCTGGGGATTTCGCGGGCGCGAGGAACTCGAGCGGGCCAACGCGGCGCTGGTGCTGGATCGCCCCGAGGATCTCATGGCGCAATGGCGATGAGCGCCTTGACCGATCACAGCCTCGAGTCGCTGCGGGCGCTGCTGCAAGGCTGGGGGGCCAATCCCGCGCACGCCGCAACACTGCTTCGGCACCTGCACGAAACCGCCGGGCGGTTCGATCCCGCCGATCTTCCCATCGGTCGAACATTGATCGAGCGTCTTCGCCTCGAGCTGCCGTCGCGGCAATCGTCGATCGCCCATCGTCATCGCTCGGCGGACGGGACGGAGAAATTCATGGTCGCATTTTTCGGCGGCGGAGCGGTCGAGGCGGTGCTGATGCCGTCGCATCGCCCCGACCGCGCCGCCGGGTGCATCAGCTCGCAGATCGGCTGCGCCATGGGGTGCGATTTCTGCGCCTCGACCTTCGGCGGCCTGGAGCGAAACCTCACAGCCGGGGAAATGGTCGAGCAATACCTGGTGCTGCGGGCCGGTGCCGCCGATGCCGGACGCCGGCTGAGCAGCCTGGTCTTCATGGGCATGGGCGAGCCGATGCTCAATCTCGACGCGGTGATCGCCGCGATCCGGCGGATCGCGGCGCCCGAGGTCGGGGGCATCGGTTGGCGCCAGATCACCGTCAGCACCGTGGGGATCGTTCCGGGGATGCTGCGGCTGATGCAGGCCGATCTGAATGTCCACCTTGCTCTGTCGCTGCACGCGCCGGATGACCTCACGCGTTCGCGGCTGATCCCGGCGAACCGGCGTTATCCCGTGGCCGACGTGATCGACGCGCTGCGCCGATTCGACGCGGCCACTGGGCGCACCTGCACCCTCGAATACACGCTGCTGGACGGGGTCAACGATTCGCTTGACCATGCTCGCCGGCTTGCCGAACTGATGCGCGGCTTTCGCGCCCATGTAAATGTGATCCCCTACAACCCCACCGGCGTTTCGGTCAGCGGAACGGTCTACGCCCGTCCGGCACCCGAGCGAATCGAGGCGTTTGTCCAGGCCCTGCGCGGCGGCGGCGTCGTGGCCCACCTTCGCCGTCCCCGCGGCGACACCATCAGCGCCGCCTGCGGGCAGCTCCAGCGCCGATCGTCGCCCGCCGTCATCATCGGCCCGGGCGGACCGCAAAAGGCGGAAGCGGCAGATGGCCAAACTCGAACGGGATCTCGTACGGCGTGACGCGCAGCGGACAGGTGATCACCAGCCGGGTCGGTCTACCGAGCGGGCCGGTGGAAGAATGCTGGCCTGGCGCCGTGGCGAGAGAATTTGCTTTTTTGGTCTTCGCGGCCGCCGGTTGCTCGACGAGGGCCGGTTTTTTTGTTGCCGATCGTTGTCGAGCATCTCTTTCCGCCGGGCGGGAATGCCGTATACTTAAGGGTTGCCGCATGGCGCGGCGATCACATGCGTCAACGCCAACGCACAGTTTCTCGCTCGGCGAGCGTCCAGGGACAGGGGTTGTTCTCGGGTGAGCCGGCGAACCTGACCATCGCACCGGCCGAGGCCGGCGCGGGGATTCTCTTCGTCCGTCAATATGACGGCAAGACCGCGCGGATTCCGGCGCTGGTGAGTCATGTTGTGGACCGCCCGCGGCGCACATGCCTGAAAAACGGGACGCTGTTCGTTCAGACCGTCGAGCATTGCATGGCGGCGCTGGCGGGGGTGGGGATCGACAATGCCGTGGTGACGCTCGAGGGCGGCGCCAATGGTGAACTGCCCGGGGGGGATGGGTCCAGCCAGGCGTTCGTGCGGGCGATCGAGGAGGCCGGGCCGATCGAGCAGGAGGCCAAGCTCTCGCCGCTGGTGATTCGTAAGCCTATGCAGGTCGAGCAGGCTGGGGCGACGCTGGCGGCGTTGCCCGGTACGGAGGATTGTCTGGAGATTCTCTACGATTTCGAGGCGCCCGCACCTGTGGGACGACAACTGTTCGCGTTCCGGCTGGGCGATGAAGATTTCGCCACCCAAGTGGCTCCGGCGCGGACGTTTGTCTTCGAGAACGAGGCGGCGGAACTGCGGGCCCGCGGGATGGGTGAGCACCTTTCGCCCAAGGATCTGCTGGTCATCGCCGCCGACGGCCCGATCGACAACCAGTTCCGGTTCGCCGATGAGTGCGTGCGCCACAAGGTGCTGGACCTGATCGGGGACTTATTCCTGGTCGGTCGTCCCATTCGCGGACGGATCGTCGCGCGGCGAAGCGGGCATTCGCTCAATCACCTGCTGGCTCGGCGGCTGTTAGAGCAGGAGCTGGCGCATCATCGCGCCTCACTGGTGGACCGCGAGGCGGTGCTGGACATCCGGCGGATTCAGCGCATTCTGCCGCATCGCTACCCGATGCTGCTGGTGGACCGGATTCTGGAGATCCAAGGCGACGAGCGGGTCACGGGGATCAAGAACGTGACCTTCAACGACGCTTTTTTCCAGGGACACTATCCCGGCACCCCGATCATGCCGGCGGTGCTGGTGGTCGAGGCGATGGCCCAGATCAGCGGGGTGTTGCTGGATCAGAAACTGGAACATAAGGGAAAGGTGCCGTATTTGATCAGCATGGACAAGGTAAAGGTTCGTCAGGCAGTGGTCCCCGGGGACCAGTTGCTGCTCGAGGCGGTGACGGTGCGGGTCAAGAGCCGCACCGGGCATGTTCGCTGCAAGGCGTTCGTCCGCGAGAAACTGGCGGCCGAGGCCGACATCAAGTTCATGCTGGTGGATGCCGAATCGGCATGAGGCCGGCAAAGAATCGCATGGATCAATCAACCGTGGAAAGTCATTCGCCTGTGTCCGTCAACCGCAACAACCCGATGCCCAAGCTATCACCCTTGTCCGTCATCGATCCCCTGGCCCAGCTCGCCGCCGACGTCGAGGTCGGCCCCTTTTGCGTCCTCGGACCGAAGGTGCGCCTCGGCCCCGGTTGTCGGCTGCTCAGCCATGTCACATTGTTGGGCAATACCACCTTCGGATCGGGAAATATTTTTTTCCCCAACTGCGTCATCGGCGGTGCCCCGCAGGACCTGAAGTACCAGGGTAGCGACACCCAGTTGATCGTCGGGGAAGCCAACACCTTCCGCGAAGGATCGACCGCGCATGTGGGGACGGAAAAAGGCTCGGGCATCACCCGCATCGGCAATCGCAACTTGATCATGGTCAACGCCCATATCGGCCACGACGTTGAAATCGGCGATGAGTGCGTGATTTCCAACAACGTGATGATCGCCGGGCACGTGGTGATCGGCGACCGCGTGGTCCTCTCGGGCGGGGCGGGGATTCATCACTTCGTGACGATCGGCGACTTTGCCTACCTTGGGGGATACGCCCGGATTCGCCACGACGTGCCTCCGTACATCAAGGTGGATGGCAATGACGAGATTCGCGGGCTGAACTCGATCGGTCTTCGCCGGGCCGGATTCTCCGAAGTCGAGGTCGAGGCACTCGAGGATGCGATCCGCGACCTGTTCTACCGCGACAAGGCGTTGGCCATCACGATGGCCGAATACGAGGCCGCCGACTCGATGACGCCGCATGTGGCCCGGGTGATCCAGTTTCTGCGCCGCCGGGCGGTCGCCCGCCAGGGCCGCCATCTCGAGACGATCCATCGCGGCGGTCGTCCCAATGCCGATCAATGAGCGCAGGATTGGTTCACGCAATCCGTACTTTCGATCGACGGTTGCCTAACCGTCCAATATCCGCACAATCCCAATTTGTCCCATGAGCGAGTCGAAACCCAACCCATCGGTCGATTCGGCGATTCTGGATCGCATCAAGACGATCCTGCGCCGCGACCTCAAGCTGGGCACCGACGTTCCGATCGACGATGCGATGCCATTTTTCGGCAGCGACATCGACCTGGATTCGCTGGACATGCTTCTGCTGGTGACCAGCGTCGAGAAGGAATTCGGGTTGAAAATTCCCGGCGACGCGGTGGGCCGCGAGATCTTCGAGAGCGTGGGGAGCCTGGGACGCTATATTCAGCGCAGCGGCGGAGAATCTTCCGCGCCGGCGAGTCTGTCGCCCGCGCCGGTGCCGCCGGCCGATTATCTGGCGTTGCTTCCTCACCGCGAACCGTTTCGCTTCATCACGCGAGTGGACAAACTCGTCGCCGGAGAATCGGCCGAGGGTGCGTGGCAGCTTGCCGGGGATGAATCGTTCTTCGCCGGACATTTTCCCGGACATCCGGTCGTTCCGGGGGTGTTGTTGACCGAGGCGTTGGCGCAACTGTCGGGGCTTCTCGCCGGGCCTGATCCGCGGGGGCCGGTGGCGGGGAAGCTGGCTTCATGCGAGATGCGGTTCGATCGGTCGGTCGAGCCGCCGGCGTCGGTGACGCTGATGTCCCGCGCCGCCCGCGTGATGGGGGCGCTGCACCAGTTCGAGGTCGAGGCCCGCGTGCAGGATGAGTGCGTGGCCCGAGGGACCGTCACTCTGGCAATCGGCGGGGATTAAAAATCGATGTGCAAATCCGGGCTGATCATCGTCTTCCTGGTCTTAATCGGGGCCGCGACGGGACGAAGCCAGACCGTTCCAGCCACCACCCAGACAACCGCTGTCGCGGCACCGCCCGAGGATGCGGCACTGCTTAAGCAGCTTGAAGCGCTCGATGAGCGAGCGCGCCGCGTGCGCGATCTGTCCGGGCGTTTCACGCAGAAAAAGTTCACCGCCCTGTTGAAAAAGCCGCTGGTGTCATCCGGCACTCTGCGCGTGATCGGGTCGCGAATGCGTTGGGATACGCTCGAGCCGTCGCCTTCGGTGATGACGATCGACGAGAGGGAAGTTCGCATCTACTATCCGCCGCAGAACACGTTGGAAATCTATCCGATCGACCAGCGCATGGGATCGCTCGCCGCCTCGCCGCTGCCGCGGCTGGAATCGCTGCGGCGACACTTTCGGTTTTTTCGCATCCCCGTAAACGAGATCGACGACGCGGCCGACCCCACCCGATCGTTGGCGCTGCGCCTTCGCCCATCGGAGGAATCTTTGTCGCAATATCTTGATCATGTGGATGTGCTGCTGGACACGACTACGGCGTTAATGATCGAAGCTCGCATGGTGGACGCGGGGGGCGATCGTACGTCGCTGCGGTTTGACGCAGTGAAGACGAATGTCGGTCTGACCGATGCAAACCTGGCCAACCCGGCACCGGCGGATGCGACGATTGTTCGACCCTTGGAGGGTTTGGGGCGGTGACTTTGGGGACGAGTTGTGTGACAAGGGAATCGGTGAGCCGTGCCATGGCCGCGCCGGGCGAGGCTAGCGCCGCGCGGGCTTCGCGTGACGTTGCGCCCGCTTCGGGCAATGCCCCCGCTTCCGTCGATGCGCCCGCTTCGGGCAATGCGCCTGTTTCCGTCGATGGCCCCGCTTCGGGCGTTGCCCCTATTTCGGATGTTGCCAAGCCGAAGGCGACTGTCCGATCCCACGTCCGCGTGAGCAGAGCCTGTGCCGATTTCTGGCTCAATACGCTATTCGTCTGCTGCCGCCGCACGCCCTGGCTGACCCGCGGTGCCCGGGGGTTTTTTCTTCGCGGCGCCTGGGCGTGCGCCCCGTCGCTGCGGTCGGCCACGACCGCCAACGCCCGGCGGATTCTCGGCCCCGCGGCGTCGGCGGCGAACGTTCGTCGAGTGGCTCGCGGGATCATCGCCAGTTTCTATGATTTCGTCTGCGACGTGGGAGCAAGTCTTTCACAGGACCGCGCCCGGCTGGTCGGACGCATCGCCGCGGTTCATGGCCACGAGCATTATCTCGCCGCCCGCCGGGACGGCGCTGGGGCGGTGGTGGTTACCGCCCACATGGGATCGTTTGAAGTGGGCGTGGCGGCGTTGCTGGAACACGATCCGATCGTCCACGTGGTTTTCAAGCGCGACGCGATCGCCCGCTTCGAGCAGTTGCGCTCGCGACTGCACCGGTCCCTGGGCGTGCGCGAATCACCCGTGGACGAAGGGTGGGGGATTTGGATCCGCCTGCGCGACGCATTGAAGCGCAACGAGGTGGTGGTCGTGCAAGGCGATCGGCTCATGCCCGGTCAGCGCGGGCTGGATGTGGCGGTGCTGGGCGCAACGATGTCGCTTCCGACCGGTCCGGCGAAGCTGGCCCTCGCGTCGGGTGCGCCGATCGTCCCGATCTACTCGATCCGGCGTCCGGACGGGCGGATCGAGTTGTTTGTCGAGCCGGCGATCCGCGTGGGCGCCGGCGACGATCCGGACAAGGCCACGGCCCAGTTGGCGCGCATTCTCGAGCGCTATCTGTTGGCATATCCCGACCAATGGTTGATGATTCAACCGGCGTGGTGCGAAGACCAGTCCCCGGACACAGTGCCGGCTGCCGGGAGCAAATAGCCGTCACGGCGACGTTTCGCATCAGAGCATGGCGATCCACGGAGCGTCGCCGTTGGAGGAATCGTTGATGCCGCAGGAGGAAAACGCGATCGTCATCACTGGCGCGGGCCTGATATCCCCGCTGGGTCTGTCGCGTCAGGCGACGTGGGAGGCGGTGCTGCAAGGCCGATGTGGAATCGGTCGGCTGTCGGCGGTCGAAAGCGTGTTGCCCCCCGGTGCCGATGGCGGGCAGGCGCCCGATCTTCCATCGGATGAGAGTTCCGATCAGCCGCGCGAAGTGCGATACCTCCGTCGGACGATCCACCAGGCGCTGGATGACGCGGGGGGCTTGGATTGCTTTCCATATCCGCCGGATCGTCGTGGTGTATTGCTGGGCACCACCCTGCACGGGATGCGGGCGGCGGGTGAGTTTCTTCGGCACGATGATCCGGCCAGGCTCGATCGGTTTCTTGCCAACGCCACGCTCGCCCGCGCCCTCGAGGGCTTGGCGATCAAGGGCTTTTGCGCCACCACGTGTTCGGCATGTTCATCGAGCCTCGGCGCCATCGCCTTGGGAATCTCGATGCTGCGTGCCGGGGAACTCGATGTGGTGGTAGCGGGGGGATACGACACGATCAGCGAATACGTTTACGGCGGATTCAACAGCCTTCGGCTGGTGTCGCCGGGTCCGGTGCGCCCGTTCACGCGCGGCCGGCAGGGGATGAAGCTGGCCGAGGGGTATGGCATCGTGGTACTCGAGCGCCGCGACGATGCCCTGCGGCGCGGAGCAGCCCCGATCGCGCGGATTCTCGGCTATGGCGAATCCGCCGATGCCCACCATCTGACCCAGCCGCATCCGCGGGGCGAAGGCGCCGCCCGCGCGATCCGCGCAGCGCTGGAAGATGCGAAGCTCTCCGCCGCCGACATCGGCATGGTCGCGGCACATGGCACCGGAACGCCCGACAACGACGTGGCCGAGGCTCGCGCGCTGGCCGGTGTTTTTGGCGATACCCTGCCCGCGATTCCCGTGGTCGCGTTCAAGAGCCACCTCGGGCACACCCTCGGCGGCGCCGGCGCTGTCGAGTTGATTCTCTCGACGATGGCGCTGCGAGATCAGTGCGTTCCGGGATGCGCCAACGTCGCGGCCGAGAATCTGGAGTTTCCCGACCTGACGGTGAGCTGCGGCGCGGGCAAGCCCGCCCGTCTCGATGCCGTCCTCAATACCTCCCTGGGCTTCGGCGGGGCCAATACCTGCGTGGTGCTCGCTCCGGCACTGCCGACGGCGGCGGCGCCCGAAGCCCCGGCGGCGCGGGCGGCCTTGGCAGCGCGGCTCGATCGGTCGGATCGCCGCGAGGTCCTGATCAGCGGCGTGGGAGTGATCCTCCCCAGCGCGATCGGCAACGAGGCGTTTATCGCGCGGCTGGGCGCGGCACCGGGCCTTGAGCGCGATCCGGGTCCGATCCCCGACGAGCAGTTCCTCCACTTGCTCAACGCCCGGCGGGTTCGGCGCATGAGCGAGTATGTGAAAATGACGCTGGCGGCCACGGCGGTCGCCTGCACCGATGCCGGGATCGACGATTTGCCGGCTTTCGCCGAAAGCTGCGCCGCGATCCTGGGCAGCACCCACGGGTCGGCCAACTACAGCGATGCCTATTACCGCCAGATCGTCCAAGAGGGGATCGCCGCGGCCAATCCGCTGTTGTTCGCCGAGGCCGTGCCCAACGCCGGTGCCGCCCATCTGAGCTTGATGTTGTCGCTCAAGCGGGCCTGCCAGACGATCATTGGATCGCGCACCGCCGGGCTCGAGGCCCTGCGCCTAGCGGCGCTGCGCATCGCTACCGGCGAATGGGATCGCGCCATCGTCAGCGCCGCCGAGGAGCATCACGTGTCGGTCAATGCCGGGTACAAGCAATGCGGACTCTACGCCGGTGTCGGAGGCGGTCGTCCCTTCGGCGATCCCGGCGGATTCCTTAGCGGGGCCGGAGCGGTGTCGCTGATCCTCGAGAGCCGTCGCAGCCTCGAACAACGCCGAGCGGGGCGCATCCGCGGCCGGATCGGCACCTGTGCCGGCGGACGCGACGGCGACTCAGGCCGGGCCATGTCGCGGACCCTCGATCGCGTGCTTCGACAACTGGATCATCCAACGCATCTTCTCGGCTCGGCCAACGGCACTTGGATCGACGCGCTGGAACTCGCCGCGGCAAGCCGGTTGAACTCCCCGACGATCCTATCAAGCCTGTACGGGTATTTTCCCGAGCTTTTTGCCGCCGGCCCGCTGGCGGGGATCGCCGCGGTCCTGTTGACGCATCGGCTGCCCGCCCTGTGGAGCGACGGCACCACGGGCCGCGATGGCGTTACGCTGGCACCCCAGCCGGCGGCGGCGTCGCGGGCGTCGGTGCTGTGCAGCGACTACACCGGCGTGATCGCCGCCGTCAGCGTCCAAGCCGAGCCATGATCCCGAACCGAGCCTGTACAAAAAAACGATCATCCGTTCAATTTTTCCGGCCCTGCCCGGTGAATCTTTGCGGAACCAGCGCCCGAGACTAGGATTCGAGCGCTAAGAAGATGATTGTCTTTGCCTGTCATGTCTGCCAGACCCCCTTGAGCGCCGATGAGTCCCAGGCGGCCAAGTTGGTGCGCTGCCCCACCTGCATGACCACCCTGCGAGTTCCCGGCGAGGGTCATGGCGGCGCCGGGCAAAGTGGGAAGGCCCAACCGCCAGCGGGGCCTATGCCCGCTCCCGCAGGCGCCCACACACCCTCGCCCGGCAGACCGTTCGGCCCGAGTTCCGGCGGCAAGCGCTACGGATTCAATTGCGGATACTGTTCGTCTCGCCTGGAAGCCACCGACGCGATGGGAGGCCAGGAAGGCCAATGCCCCACCTGCGGCAACAACATTACGATCCCGATCCTCGACCGTTACGGGCGGCTGATCGACCCGAAAACGCGCCAGATCATCAAGCAAGATCCCCATCCCGTCCACGCCTACGCCGCCGCCGGCGACCGCGCGCCAAAACTCATCCACCGCCCCGACGGCGCGGCGTCGATCCAATGCCCGCGATGCAGCGCCATCAGCCCGGTCTCGGCCAACAACTGCGCCGCCTGTGGGATGCCGTTCACCATGGAAGGCACCACCGTCGAGACCGCTGGAACCAGCAACGGATTCTGCGTCGCCTCCCTGGTCCTGGGGATCATCGGCCTGCCGGCGTTCTGCACAATTATTACCCCGCTATTGGCGATCGTGTTCGGAATCCTGGGACTCAACCAAGTGGGCAAAGGCACCGCCCAGGGCGGCGGCCGCGGCATGGCGATCGCCGGCATCATCTGCGGACTCGTCGGTGCCTTCATGGCCGCAATGTTCATCCTCAGGGGATAGGGACATAGGGACATCCGCGCCAAGAGGCTCATAGCCTCATCGTCATTGAGAGTGTATACTTGGCCGATGGACACTCGCCGACCTGCGCGAGGTCTCGATGAGTGAAAGAACGCCCATGGGCAAGGTTCAAGAGCTATACGACACGCGCGTTCGATCCATGACACCCATGGAACGACTTCAGTTGGCCAGGCTCATTCTGGACCGGCTGACCCACTTGGACGTGCTTCACGATGTCAGCGATGAATGGGGGGAGAATGATTTGATTGAGCTGGCCGCCTACGCTGCGCGGCAAATCGATCCGTCCGACGGCGACCCGCCGCGCAATATCACGGTTCAGCCATGAACCCCGGCCAGATCGTCTGGATCGAATTTTCCGGTGCCATTCAGACCAAGAGACGACCTGCGGTCATCCTATCGACCGCTGCCTATCACCAGACCCGGCCGTATGTCATTGTCGGCCTGGTCACCAGCCAGGTTCAGAAATCCAGCGCGCCGACCGACTTCGTCATTCAGAATTGGCAGGCGGCGGGTCTTCGCGTTCCCTCGGCATTTCGCGCGTTTATCGTTACGTTGCCCAAGAATGCCATAGTCAGCTTCATGGGAACTTTGCATCCAGTTGATTGGGATCAGGTTGTCGCACGCATCCGATTGGCGCTGGCCGTCGGTTGACGCCGCGAACCCCGACCCCGACCCCGACCCCGACCGAAATAAACCGACGCCACTCCCGCCCCTTGCTCTTTCACGCTTCGCGCAAGTGGTAGCTCTTGATCATCGTCTGTTGAAAATCGGGATAGGCATTGATGTCGTGCTCAGCCAAGTCAAGGCCGTCAAATTCATCGGCTTCGCTGACCCGCAGCCCGCAGGTCCGCCGAAGCAGCGCGAACAGCGCGATGCTCATCACGGCGGCGAACATTATGATCGCGGCCAGGGCGATCACATGATTGCCCAGCATTTGGATTCGGCCGAAAAAGTCGGCGGGGATTACGAAGGCCCCGGCCACCGCGCCCCAGATTCCGCCGCAGAGATGGACGGCGATCAACCCGCTGGGGTCGTCCACTTTGAACATCAGGTCGAGCGAAACGGTGGCCAAGGGGACGATCAGTCCGGCGGCGGCGCCGATCAGGATAATCGCCAGAGGATGGCCGCCTCCCATGGCGGTGGTTTCCGCGGCACAGCCGCTCACCGCCACCATCGCCCCGAGGATTCCGCTGAAGGTGAGCGAAACCTCTGGCTTTCCATATCGCCAGCGCCCGACCAGCAACGCGACCACTCCGCCGGCGCACGCCGCGAGCAAGGTGTTGCTGGCGACGGCGAAGGTCGCGCCGCCATGAAGCATCGCCGACCCAAGCAAATAGGGGATCCATCCGATAAGCATGAGCATCACGCCGCTGGCCGCCAGGGGGACATTGTGGCTGGGGATGGCGTTCCCCGAGCGGTCGCGGTTGTACTTGCCCATGCGCGGCCCAACCCAGATCGCCCCGACCAAAGCGCACACGCCCGCCGGTACATGCAAAGCCATCACCCCGCCGATGTCAGTCACGCCCCACTGCCGAAGCCATCCGGCATCGGACCATATCCAGTGTCCGGTGACGGGAAGGACCACTCCCCCCAGCAACGCCGCCGCGGCCCACAGCGGGAAGAATCGAGATCGTTCGGCCATGGCCGCGGGAACAACGTGCGTGGCCGTCAGCAGCATGACCAGGAGCATCAGCGGGGCCGCATCGTCGATGCCGGCCGGGCCGAGAAACAAACTCGAGTCGAATCCGAAAATGCCCCCCGACGGCGCCAGTTGGATCGCCGCGCCCACAAGCCAGAAGCTCAGAGCGGCGATCGAGAAATCGGCGAAGTTCCGCAGGATCGCCCCGGCCGCGAACTTGGATCGCGCCAACCCCGAGCCGTAAAGGACGCTGCCGCCCCGTACCAACAGCCCCGCCGCCGCCATCGCCAAGAGCCATTGCACATCCATCCAGTTCGCTCCGAAAAACCCGTGCCAAAGTCTACGCCCGCATCGCCTGCGTCACAAACCCGGCTTGAGATCGAGTTTTCTAAACGCGACGGGACGAAGGCGCGAAGAAGAAGGGTCCCGACGGGGCACCGGCTGGCCCATGATCGATTATCTACCTTCCGGGAATTCATGGTTCAAGTTGGGCATCGAGCTTAAACTATAAAATCCATAGTTTAAGTTGCCCGCAATAACTTAACCTATGGATCCCCGTAGGCTAGCTTCTCCCCTCCACCTGTTTCGCACCGGGTTCTCCCTGCGTAGTCGGTTTGAACGCATCCACATACCGTCGGAACACATACATCCGATTACGCTGAAATCCGGTAACCTCCTGCAAAAAACCAAGTTGTGACAAAGCCGCAATCAACGAGTTGGCAGTCGCCTTGCTAATCGTCAGCAAGTTTTGGATACCCTTGGTGTCGATAGCGGGACGGCTGTAGAGATGCCGCATGACACGATGCGCATTTTGAGCTCGCTTGCCTAGAGTCACCAGCTTCGCATCCACTTCCTGGCGCAACGCCAGCACTTTCTCGAAAACCTGCCGGCTGCTCTCGGCGGTATCGATCACGGCGTTTAGGAAGAACCGCACCCAGTGGGTCAGATCATTACCGACGCGTACCCGCGTTAGGGCATCGTAGTACGATGCGCGATGACGCTCAAAAAAGTCTGATAAATAAAGGGTCGGTTTGTGCAAAAAGCCTCGATCCATGAGATACAGAGTGATCAACAAGCGGCCGATTCGTCCGTTGCCGTCTAGAAACGGGTGGATCGTCTCGAATTGGTAATGGCTGATCGCCGCCCGGATCAGCAAAGGCACCTCGATTTGGTCGTTGTGCCAGAACTTCTCCAGGTCGCTCATCAAATCCGCCACCAATTCCTGGGCCGGCGGGATGAACACCGCGTCACTCAGGTTCGAGCCGCCAATCCAGTTCTGGCTACGCCGAAACTCGCCGGGTGTCTTGTGTTCGCCGCGAACCTCTTGCATCAGGATTTCGTGCGCCTCGCGCAACAACCGAGTGGAGAGCGGCCGTTGCGGCAGCGCCGCGACGCAATGATTCATCGCCGCGATGTAGTTCTGCACCTCCTGCCAGTCATCCCGACGTTCGGGATCCACCTGCTCGATGTCCATTACGGCCTCATCGATACTGGTCTGCGTCCCCTCGATCCTGCTGGACTGGCTCGCCTCGCGCAGCACATGCATATGGATGAACGTATCCACGTCCGGGATGATGCGGGAATAGGCGTCGAGTTGCCCCACGCCTCGAATCGCCCGTTCCAACAGCGCATTGATGGTCGGGTCGTCCCATGTCCACCCGTGATTGACCGGCTCGGGCACGAAATACTTGTACTGAAACTGCTGCCGATGGACGCCGGCACGGAACAGCGTGAACTTCAGCGGCGCGTTGGAATTCGACGGGTGGCCCATAGCACAATCTCCCGATCCGCCGCGTCCAGCACGGCGGCAAAAACCTTGCCGGGCCAGTATGAGCCGCTTCGCCGGCATCGCAAGGACGGCATCGCCAAGGCGATAATGTGTAGGGGCAACGAAAATTCTTGCGCCCGACTGGGAAGCCGAGCTTCGCCAGCGGGCCAGGGCGATAATGTGCAGGGGTAACGAAAATTCTTTCGCCGCACTTGACTTTCCCCGGCGGCTTGACATGATCATCGGTATTGATGCGTGAAACCCTTCCCATGGCCCTTGGCGTTGGCGTACTTGTACGCGTAACTCTGCCATTGCGCTAGCGGGAATCGTTTTCGATGAACCACGAACCCCGCCGGTGCATTCGGCGGGGTTTTTTTGTTGGCTCAGTTCTTCTCGACCAGCAAATCCCCCCGAAGTCGCACCGGCCCATTGCCAAAGGAGCGTTGAGCCGATGTCACGTTGCAACGGAGCTGAACTGATCGTCCGGCTGCTCGAACGCCAGGGCGTGCGGATTGTCTCGGGCATTCCCGGCGGTGCGAACCTGCCGATGTATGATGCGCTGTCCAAGAGCCGCCGGATCCGCCATATCCTCGCCCGCCATGAACAGGGCGCGGGATTTATCGCGCAAGGCATGGCCCGGGTGACGGGAGCGCCGGGGGTCTGTCTGGCCACCTCCGGACCCGGGGCGACCAACATTCTCACCGCCATCGCCGATGCCAAGCTCGATTCGATTCCCCTGGTCTGCATCACTGGACAAGTCGCCCAGTCGCTGATCGGAACCGATGCGTTTCAGGAAGTGGACACCTACGGGATGACCCTGCCCTGCACCAAGCATAATTTCCTCGTCCGCTCGGCCGAGGAACTGCTCGAGGCGATCCCCGCGGCGTTCCAAATCGCCTCCTCCGGGCGGCGCGGGCCGGTGGTGGTGGATGTGCCCAAGGACGTGCAGATGGCGTCGATCGACGTGAAATCGTGGCCGGCGCCCGGGGTGCGCGATCCCGAGCCGGCGCTGGACGCCGACGCCATCGCCCGCGCCGCAAAGATGATCGACCAGGCCCGCCGCCCGATTCTCTACCTGGGCGGCGGGGTGATCGCCGCCGAGGGCTCGGCACAGGCCGTGGCGTTGGCCGAGCGGGCCGGACTGCCTGCCGTGATGACGTTGATGGCGCTGGGCGCCATGCCGGTCGAGCACCCGCTGAACCTGGGGATGCTGGGGATGCACGCGGCCCGATCGACGAACATGGCGATGGAGCGGTGCGATCTGCTCATCGCCGCCGGTGCCCGCTTCGACGACCGCGCCACCGGGCAGGTGGCCCGGTTCTGCCCGGGCGCCAAGATCATCCACATCGACATCGATCCCAGCGAGATGTCGAAGATCAAATCGGCCCACGTCGCCATCGCCGGCGACGTCGCCGAGGCCCTCGAGGCGCTGGTCGCTGCGGTGAAGCCGGCGAGCCGGGGCGAGTGGGTCGAATCGGTTCAGACGCTGCGCCGTGAACACGGATTGTCGATGCCCGGCGCGGAGGATCCGCGAACGCCGTACGGGCTGATCGTGCAGACCGCCGCGATGCTCGACGAGCAGGCGATCATCGCCACGGATGTTGGACAACACCAGATGTGGACGGCCCAGGCCTACCCGTTCCGGCGCCCTCGCCACTGGCTGACCAGCGGCGGCCTGGGAACCATGGGGTTCGGGCTGCCCGCCGCGATCGGCGCGGCCCTGGCGTGCCCCGACCGCGACGTGGTCTGCTTTTCCGGCGATGGAAGCCTGCTGATGAACATCCAGGAACTGGCCACCGCCGCCGAGGAGAATCTGAACCTGAAGGTCATCCTGTTCAACAATAATTCGCTGGGGCTGGTCCATCAGCAACAGGACCTTTTCTACGGCGGGCGCATCTTCGCCGCCGATTACCGCGCGAGCGTGGACTTCGTGAAGATCGCCGAAGGATTCGGGGTGCGGGCCTTTGATCTGGGCACCAGCCCTGACCCGCTGGCGACGCTGGCGGCGGCGATCAGCCACCGCGGGCCGTGCCTGGTCAATGCCCCGATCGACCCATCGGAGAAAGTCTTCCCGATGGTTCCGCCCGGCGCGGCCAACATCGACATGATCGACTCTGCGCCCCTGGCGGGCGCGGCGAGATAAACACAGATCAACAACCATTCTCAAGGTAAGGTAAACCATGCAAACTGAAATCGAATCCGACCCGATGATCGAAGCACCCGATGGCTCCTGCGCGGTGCTGGAGGTGACCGTCAACAACCACCCCGGCGTCATGTCGCACGTCTGCGGACTGTTCAGCCGGCGGTCGTTCAACCTGGAAGGGATTCTCTGCATGCCGCTTGGCGATGGACGCCACAGCCGCATGTGGCTGCGAGTGGCCGAGGGCGAGCGGCTCGAGCAGGTGATCCGCCAAGTGACGAAGCTGCACGATGTGACGCAGGTTCGCCGCCACCTCGCCGACCACGCCGTCTTCGAGCGATTGGAGGAATTCTTCACCCCCCACGCGCCATCGCTCCGCGATCCAGCCCCGCTGGCGGACAATCCGCAGGAAGCCTGAACGGATTGACGCATCGCCGGCGGAGATACGCGAGAAGTCTGGCAAGCAAGGATAGCCGTTCGGTTCGAGGCCGCACTCGGAGACGCCGCCGGGGCCGCACTCGAAACACTCGGGGACGCTCCTTCCCAACCCGTGTAATCGAATTCTTTACATCACAATTATGTCGCTTCTCCCAGCCGCAAAATCAGCCATTTCGCCTTTTTTCGAGCAAACTCACAATCAACGGCATTGAATATGTGACAGAATTACAATTTAACCCTAGGATATAAATCAGGTTACAAGGAGCGTCCCCGATTTTGCCTCCTGAGAAGCGCGGCGCGCTGGCCAAGATCGCCCAGACGCCGATCAGCGAGCTCTTGTCAGTCAATCGTGATATCCAGGCACTGGCTCCGGATTTACGCCGTGAAAACCTCGGCCAATATAGAATGATTCGTCACCGGTTGGGACAACTGCGTCAAGATTGAGGATGCGATCCCATGGGTACTCAGCGGTCCCGTCGAGCAGCACCGTACGGCCACGGAGCTTCGGATCGGAAAGGTCGGTTT
>JBBQNJ010000075.1:0-24329 GCA_038329845.1 Tepidisphaerales bacterium
GGCCAACATAACACATGTCGCCAACCGAAGTTTTAGGCACTACATCGACTTTTCAATCACGCACCCCTTGCCACGAAACGCCAGCCACGTTTTTTCGTCAAAATAAAAAATATTCGGGGCCTATCTGCGGAAGTTGGGCTAGCGGCGATGGCGAATATAGAGGATGATCCCCCCGACGCGTCCACAGCAAGCCGGAGTTGACCCCATGCACGAACCCAGATCCCTCAGCCGACGGAATTGCCTGCGACTGATCGGCCAGGCGACGGCGACGGCGGCGACGGCGGCGCTGGCGCCGCGCTGGCTGAAGGCGGAGGAAAGACCAATGAACGACAAGCGCGATGGAAAACCCAACATCGTCCTGATCATGGTCGATGACATGGGGTGGTCGGATCTGGGCTGTTACGGCTCGGAGATCCGCACCCCCAACCTCGACAGCCTGGCCGCCCAGGGGACGCGGTTCACGCAGTTCTACAACACCGCCCGCTGCTGTCCATCGCGGGCGGCGCTGCTGACCGGGCTCTATCCCCACCAAGCGGGCGTGGGGCACATGATTAAGGATCTGGGACATCCGGCCTACCAGGGATTCCTCAACGACCGTTGCGTGACCATCGCCGAGGCGCTGCGGCAGGGGGGTTACGTCACTTGCATGAGCGGCAAGTGGCACGTCGGGGAGGCCGCCGCGCATTGGCCGGTGAGACGCGGATTCGACCGCTATTTCGGGTTGATCAGCGGGGCCTGCAACTACTGGCGGTTGGACGGGGGACGGCAGATGGCCATCGACGAGAAGCCGTGGACGCCCCCCGACGATGGCAGCTTTTACATGACCGACGCCATCGGCGATCGCGCCGTCGGCTTCATCGACGACCATCGACGCAGCGCCCGGCGCGACGACCCGATGTTCCTGTACGTCGCCTACACCGCCCCGCACTGGCCGCTGCACGCCCGGCCGCGGGACATCGAGCGCTATCGCGACGTTTACGGAATCGGATGGGATGCCCTGCGGGAGCGACGCCACAAGCGGCAGTTGGAAACGGGCCTGGTGGATCCGGGCTGGAAGCTGTCGCCGCGACATCCCCGGGCGCCGGCGTGGGACGGTCTATCGCCGAAGCGCAAGGAGGCCGAAGCGATGAAGATGGCGGTGTACGCGGCCCAGGTGGACGCGATGGACCAAAGCGTCGGGCGGGTGCTGGATGCGCTGCGCCGCACGGGGATGGAGGACAACACGCTGGTGCTGTTCCTGTCCGACAACGGCGGTTGCGCCGAGGAGGTCGATCGGGGCAAACCGGGCGTGCCGCCGGGACCGGCCGACTCGTTCATGAGCTATGGCTTGCCCTGGGCCAACGCCAGCAACACCCCGTTGCGGCTGTTCAAGCAATACGTCCATGAAGGCGGCATCTCCACGCCGCTGATCGCCCGCGGACCGGGCATCGCCGCCGGGCGTTTGTCGGCCAAGGTGGGGCATGTGATCGACCTGATGCCGACGTGCCTGGACGCGGCCGGGGTGGCTTATCCGAGGACCTTCGACGGCCGCGACATCACCCCCGCCGAGGGCAAGTCGCTATTGCCGGCGCTGCAGGGACGATCGCGCCCGGGGCACGAGCTGATCGGCTGGGAACACCAGGGGCACCGGGCGATCCGCAAGGGCGATCTGAAGCTGGTGGCAGCGCATGGGGAGCCGTGGGAACTGTACGACCTGCGGGCTGACCGGACCGAAACCCGCAACCTGGCGCCGGACAAGCCGCAGTTGGTCCAGACCCTCAGCGCCGACTACGACGCCTGGGCCAGGCGCTGCGATGTGCAGCCGTTCGACCAAGTGCGCGGGGGACGACAGGCGAAGAAATGATGGCGGACTGGCCTTGGAGGGGACTTGGGGGGGATGATTAAGGCACGATGCCCGAAGGGAACATAAAAGGACATGGGCTTTTCCACGAATGGTGGGAGCGCCGAGGAGATTATTTACGGGTCGACTCGAACGGTTCGCGGGCTGGGATTGCCTGATGCACTGTTGCCGTTTGCGATTGTAGAACACCTCGATGTACTCGAAGATTGACTGCCGTGCCTGCGTGCTGCGTGCCTGCGTGCCTTCCTCTTCCCCCCTGAGTGCCTCAGTGCCTGCGTGCGTTCCTCTGTCCCCTCACCTTCAATTGTTCGACCGGCAGGAAGAGGACCCGGGGGGCGTTTTTCGCCGGGTGGTTCGGCGATTTAGCGGCGCCGCACCCCTTGGCGCAGCAGGCGCCGAATCGCCCCTTGCCGGCGCGCAGCGCTTGAATTGCCTGGCGGACGGCGTAAATCCCACATCCCCCTACCGTCAATCCCACGATCAATTGCTGCATCCACATCGCCATCGCTCACCTCGTCGCCAGCAGTCCAATCTGATACACGCCCAGGCAGATCACGTACGCTAGTCCGTTCATGTACACCAGCATGAACAAGGGCCATTTCCAACCGGCGGTCTCTCGCCGCACCACCGCCAAGGTACTCATGCACTGCATCGCCAGCACGAACCAGACCAGCATGCTTATGCCGACCAGCGGCGTCCAGACGTCTTGGCCGGCCCGCGGGTCGCCGCGCGGGTAGACATCGGCCCGCATCGCCTCGGTGAGGCTCGAAGTGTCCTCATCGTTGCCGCCGACGCTGTAGACGATCCCCATGGTGCTGACGAAGACCTCGCGGGCGGCGAACGCCCCCACCAGCCCGACGCCCATTTTCCAGTCGAACCCCAGCGGGCGAATCACCGGCTCGAGCGTCCGTCCGAAGCGGCCCGCGAAGCTATGGCGAAGTTCCTCGCCACGAACCGCTTCGTCGATCCAAGCCTGGCGTGATGCGTCTATATCCTCGCTGGCCGCGGCGCTGTTCGACTGGTTCATCACCCCGTCGCGCAGCACCGCGGGCATATTCGCCCGCGCCTCGAGGGCGACTTGCTCGATGCGCGATTCCGGCAGCCGCGGATAATACATCAGCGCCCACAACACCACGCTGAGGCAGAAAATGATCGTTCCGGCCTTGGCCAGAAACTCCCAGGTATTGCTTAGCACATGACGCAGGACCTGCGACGCCTGGGGAACCTTGTAGCTGGGCATCTCGAGGATGAACGCCGAGGGCGCCCCCTTGAGGAACGTGCGTTTGAAGACGATCGCCGTCACCACCGCCGCGAGAATCCCCAGCGCGTAGCAGGCGAGCATGATGCCTGCCTGGGCCATCGCTCCGGCACCGGCGAAGAGCGTTCCGATCAACAGCAGGTAGACCGGAAGCCGGGCGCTGCAACTCATGAACGGGGCGATCAGGATCGTCGCCAGGCGATCTCGGCGGTTTTCGATCGTCCGGGTGGCCATGATCCCCGGGATGGCGCACGCGAAACTCGACAACAATGGGATGAACGCCTTGCCGTGCAGTCCCACCTTGGCGAGAAGGCGATCCATGAGAAACGCCGCCCGCGCCAGGTAGCCGCTGTCTTCCAGGACCGCCAGAAAGAAAAACAGCAGCGCGATCTGGGGAACGAACACCACCACCGCCCCGACGCCGTTGAAAATCCCGTCGTTGATCAGGCTCTTCAGCGGGCCGTCGCTCATTCCCGCGCTCAGCTTGATGCCGATCCACGTGACCGCGGCCTGCACCGCATCCATGATCGGCGCGGCCAGTGAGAAGATGCTCACGAAGATCGTCGCCATGATGGCCGAAAAAACCACCAGGCCCCAGATTTTGTGCATGAAGACCGCGTCGATGCTGTCACTGAGGGTTCGTCCCCGGGCCGTTTCGTAACCCAGCACCTCGCGCGGCGCCGTCGTCCCCATCGCGGCCAGTTCCTCGACGTTGGCGCTGGCGCGCTCGGCCAACTTCTCAATCCACCGGTAATGGGCCTCGATGTCGGCCTGCATCGGCTCGATCCCGGCCTCGGCCAGACGTGCCGTGGCCGATCGCACCTGCTCGGCGATGGGCACCTGCCCCGCCAGCGGCGCGATGTCGCCCGCGCGATCTCCGATCAGCAGACGCTCGGCCAGGGCTTCGTACGATGGATGCGCCGGCGCGCCGTACAACCCCGTGGCCGCGCCCCCGGTGGCCGACCGGCCCTCGGCATCCATCGACGCCAGACGACCGCCGAGAATCTCGACTTCCCGGCGCATCGGCGCGGGCAACGGCCAGTCGGGCATCGGCGCGGTGCGCGCCGATGCGATGGCCTGTTTGAGATCCTCGATCCCCTGGCGTTTGTGGCCGACCATCGCCACCACCGTCACCCCCAGCGCCTCGCCGAGCGATTGCGGAGAAACGTGGATCCCCCGTCGTTCGGCCACATCCATCATGTTCAGCGCCACCAGCAGCGGCCGGCCCAACTCGATGAGTTGGCTCACCAGGTATAGATTCCGCTGAAGATTCGAGGCATCGACGACGACGATGACCACGTCCGGCGCGGGGGTACGCGGACGCAGCCCGCGCAGCACCTCCATCGTCACCATCTCGTCCGGCGAACGGCTGATCAGGCTGTAGGTCCCGGGCAGGTCGATGACCGTGGCCCAGTTACCATCCGGCAGCTTCAACCGGCCGGTCTTTTTCTCGACCGTCACGCCGGGGTAATTGGCCACCTTCTGGCGCAGACCGGTCAAGGCGTTGAAGATCGTCGTCTTGCCGCAATTGGGATTTCCCGCCAGCGCGATCGTCAATTCGCCCGATCGCGTCTGCGCCGGATCACGGGATGATGCACAACAAGTGGACATGGCTTGTCGAAGGTGTGGGCCGAACCGTTATCGCCGGGCAGAACGTGCCATCCATTCGCCCTCGAGCGCGCGACCTGACTACCGGGTCGTGGCACCGGTGATTTTCACATGACGCGCCTGTTCGTTCCGCAGCGACAGGTGATATCCGCGCAGTCGAAACTCGATCGGGTCTCCCATCGGTGCCCGCCGCACCACCTCGACCGCCGCCCCGTTACAAAATCCCATCTCGAGCAATCGTCGGCGAACGTCCATGTCCCCGCCCACCGAGACCACGCATCCGCAACACCCGATCCCCAACTGATTCAGGCTGCACGATGCCGCCGGACCCGTATGATTGCATTCCGCCACGTCACACGCCTTTTCCATACCGATAGTATATCCCATTGAGACTGAGTTTCAACCAAAATATACGAAGTGGATATGATTCTCCAGTTATCGGGTTTTACACCAATGTAAAGACATTCCTGCAAACGCTTTACATCGACATCCGATGCCGATGATTTTCTTCGGACCTCCCATGTCTTTTTACCGCAGGGCATCGCGAACGAAGACCCGCAGCGGGGCGACGAGGGCCGTCGCCGCCAGGCAACCGGCCATGTCGGCACGCCAGTCGGCGAAATCACACGAGCGATGAACGAACGATTGCAGCAGTTCATCAACCGCGCCATATGCGGCACAAATCATCACCACCAGCATCACCGCCCGCCACAACGGCACGCGACCGATCCAGAACGACAGGTGCAGCAACCCCGCGAGCAGTCCATACGCCACGAGATGCGCCACCTTGTCATTGATGCGGGTGTGGGGCATCCGCTGGGCCGGAATATGGGTCAGCGTGAACAGAACGATCCAGTAGATTCCCACGCCTGCCCAAGTGAGCCGTGCCACGCGATTCATGGCGTTGCCTCCGGGTCGACCCGAGGCTTGGGCGATGATGCATCGGCGCGCGAAATCTCATCGCCAGCGGGAGGCCCGGGTGCCGGGTCGCCCGGCGGACGGACGATCGAAGTCGGCGCTGTGCCCTTGGGCACGAGCATCGCCCGCGCCTTGCGCCGAGGCGCCTTGGATGGCTTCGCCGATTCGACACCCGGCGACTCACGAACCTCGGCGGGTTCTGTCGCGGCACCCGCGGCGACCGCCGGCAATCCCAGAAGCTCGCGCGCCAACGCACGGTAATCGGCTGCGCCGTTGCTCGATGGTTCGTACTTCAAGATCGTCTGCCCGAAACTGGGGCTTTCCGCCAGCTTGATGTTGCGGCGGATGCGGCTTTGAAACAGCTTGGCCCGCGACCAGGGAAGGTTTTTCCCCTGGGCCTGCTCGATGAACCGCAGCAGTTCATCCACCACTTCGCCGGTCAGGCGTGTCTGCGAATCGAACATCGTCAGAATGATCCCCCCCACCCGAAGATGGGGGTTCATCCGGCGATTGACCAACTGAACCGTCTCGAGCAGCTTGGCCACTCCCTGCAGCGCCAGAAAATGCGCCTGCATCGGGACCAGCACCTCATCGGCCACGGCCAAGGCGTTGATGGTCAACAGCCCCAGGCTCGGCGGGCAGTCCAGCAGAATGAAATCAAACTGCGGATTCGCCGCCTCGATGCGCTTCCTCAGCAGTGTCTCGCGGCCCAGCACGCTGACCAGCTCGATCTCCGCGGCCGCCAGATCGATCGAGCTGGGCACCAGGGTGATCCGCTCGCCGACAGAATGCATCGCGTCGACAAGCGGGCGTTCTTCGACGAGCACATTGTACAGCGAGGTGATTTCCGGCGATGGGTCCACGCCGTAGTTGATGGTCAGGTGGGCCTGGGGGTCCAGGTCGATCAGGCAGACATTCTGGCCCAGTTCGGCCAGGGCGGCGCCGAGATTGACCGTGGTGGTCGTCTTGCCCACGCCCCCTTTCTGATTCATCAACGCAATGATCCGCACGATCGAGTGCCCTCCGCATCGGGTAAGCTCCGCAGTGTCCCCGCGCCGCCGATGCTTTTCAAGTTCGTGCTCGAAGTTCCCGAGTTCGCACGGCACGGGGACATCCCCTTCCATTCACCGCGCCGCCATCGGCACCGATCTTGCGAGCCGATCTGCCAGCGCCAATTGGGCGCCGGAATACAGGAGCCTTGCAATGACATCGCAGAAGATTGATGGGAAAAAAGTGGCCATTCTCGTGGCCGACGGGTTCGAGCAGGAGGAAATGACCAAGCCACGTGAAGCGCTGGAATCGGCTGGGGCCAAGACGGAAATCGTCAGCCTCAAGAGCGGAAAGGTCAAAGGATGGAAACACAAAGAATGGGGCGATTCGTTCAAGGTGGACAAGACGATAGACCAAGTCAAGCCAGGCGATTATGACGCCCTTCTGCTGCCCGGTGGGGTGATGAATCCGGACTTGCTACGGGTCAACCGCGCCGCCGTCGAGTTCGTCAAGGGATTTTTCGCCGAGTCCAAGCCGGTGGCGGCGATTTGTCATGGTCCGTGGATGCTGGTCGAGTCCGGTGCCGCCCGGGGACGCAAGCTCACCAGCTATCCCTCGATTCAGACCGATCTGAAAAATGCCGGTGCCCACTGGGTAGACGAGGAAGTGGTGGTGGACAACGGTTTGGTAACCAGCCGCAAGCCCGACGACATCCCGGCGTTTAACCGGAAAATGATCGAGGAGATCGCCGAGGGCAAACACACTGGCCAGTCGCTAAAATAGCCCTGCTATGGCAAAGAACGAAGTTGAATCGGCGAACGAAGCGGCGGCGAGCCAGCATGCCGTCATCGGAGTGCATTCGGGCGTTGATGAAGCCGAAAAGAATTTCTGCCCCACTAAGCACCCCGAGGCCCAGTGGTTCGCCGATGCCGGGCTGGGGCTGTTCCTGCATTGGGGAATCGCCAGCGTGCATGGCAATGTCGATCTGTCCTGGGGCATGATGAAAAATGCGCCGTGGCGGACCGGCGAATGGGCCAGTGGATGCATCACCCCCAATGAGTATTGGGCCTTGGCCGATCGGTTCGACCCGGGTGAGTACGATCCGGACCCTTGGATCGCCGCCGCCAGGGATGCCGGGTTCCGCTATGCGGTATTGACGACGAAACATCACGATGGGTACACGTTGTGGCCGAGTGAACATGCGAATCTAGGCGTGCATACTCACCTGAATGGCCGGGATCTGGTAGCGCCGTTCGTGGCGGCGTGCCGCCACCACGGGTTGAAGGTGGGGCTGTATTTTTCCCCGCCGGACTGGCACTTGCTGCGCAGGCATATGTCGTTCGAATACGCCACCATGAAGTCGATCGGCCCGGGCGCAGAGAATCTCCCACCGGGCGAAACCTCGGCGCCCGGTTTCGGTCTGGACCACGAACCGGTCGAGATCAGACGGGCATCGGACGATTTTCAGATCGGGCTGTCCCGCGCGATTCGCGGGCAGGTCGAAGAGTTGCTCACGCGCTATGGGCGGATCGACCTGATCTGGTTCGACGGCAAGGCCAGCATCGGATCGCGCCCGCAGCCGATCTCGATCGCGCGCATCCGCGAGCTACAACCCCACATCGTGATTAACCCCCGCCTCCACGGCGTGGGGGATTTCCAAACTCCCGAATGCCGCATGCCCGTCACCGCGCCCGAGGGGTGGTGGGAGCTATGCCATACCTGGAACGACGGCGGCTGGGGCTACCACGCGCACGAATCGTATCAGACCGCGGCGACCGTCTTCGACCGCTACCGCCAGTGCCGAGCGATGGGAGGCAACCTGCTCATCAACTGCGCCCCGCGGCCCGACGGGACGATGCCGGAAGTGTATTACCGGCGACTCGAGGAGTTCGCCCGCCTGCGATCGGGGCCGGGTGGTGGAATGAGAAAAGGTCGCGGCTGCGGGCATGGGGTTCGGTCCAGTGGGTGAACTGGGTACTCTCGCCGGTGGATTCGTACTGGAAGGCAAGCGGCCGGCGCCAGGTCGGCAACCGCGCGGCCAAGCCATCGGCATAGTTGGCGGATTGGCCCTCGACGCCTTTGAGGGTGTGGCAGACGAGCTTGGCTTCGACAACACCGATGGCCTTGCCATCCACGTACAGCAGGTAATCGGCCTCGCCGTGGGCGCCGGGAAATTCCGGCGGCGATCGACCCGATGGCTGCTTCGATCGGGTCAAGGGCGGAGAAAGACGCGTCGCGCATCAAAGCGACCTGATGCTCGCTCGACGGATAGAGCGGAACCATCAATTTCGCTTCATCCTCGACCGACAGGCGGGCCAGCATGGCGGTCATCGTGAGCGCCTCGTTTCGCAGGCATAGGGCGTCCAGCGGTTGCGCCAGCGCCGGAATGATGACGAGGTTGCGCAATTTTAGGGCGGCTGTGGTCACGCGGCGACCCAGTTCCGTCAGATAGTACTTGGACGTCCGCCCGACGTTCTTGATCAGCCCGTGCAGTCGCAAGGCCCGTAACAGGCGGGAGAGTTGTGGCCCGGTCGCCACTGGGGTGTTGTCTCGGTCAGACCCAGCGCCGCGACCAAACGTTCCAGCGTTATTGGCCACCTCAGCGCTGTGACTCTGTCGGGCAGGTCGGCTTTCTGATTGCCATGGGTCAGCCAGATCACATCGAGATCAATGCCGCTGCCCTGATTGCGAAGCCGGTCGAGATCGCCCGAACCTAGACCTGTTGCCGACGCATTTCTGGACGCGATCACCAGCGACTTGAATCCCTGCAACACCTCCAATGGCGGAACCTGTTCGAACACCTTCACGGCGGCAATTGATCCTATGGCTCCTTCGATTGGGTCAAAGGCGGAGAATGAAGTGTCGCGCACCAGACCGACCGGACGCTCGCTGGACGGATAGAGCGGGGCCATCAGTTTCGCCTCATCCGCGGCCGACAGGCGGGCCAGCATGGCGGTCATCGAGATGACTTCGCTTCGCAGGCAGAGGGCGTCCAGCGGTTGCGGATGGTCTTGGCCCGTTGCCGCCTTACACTCGCCGATGGTCAACGGTGACACCGTTGACTCACGACCACAGGCCAGCAAGAGGCCGTTGGCGTAGGACTCAGCCATCTGGAGCATCCGAACCAGTCGCCTGTCACCGTCACCCCTCAATGCTGTGGTGTTGCCGTGAAATGCGGCGATGGGGCGTTGGATCGCTTCCGGGATGCCCATCCGTTCCAGCAAATGCACGATTAGTTCACCGTGCTCGACCCCCAGCATCACCTTCTCCAGTTCGGTTCGCGGCTTGCCGCTGCGGGCTTCCCAGTCCAGCACCTGGGTGTATTCCTTCCCGAATTGGGCACGGAACATGATCTGCACCAGGTCGTGGCAAAGCCCCACCAAGTACGCCACACCCGCACTCTCCGGGCAATGGCTGGCGGCAAGGTGTTCGCAGAGGCGAGCGACAGCAAAAGAGTGCTGCCAACAACGAATGGGATTGAACCCGTCCGGAGCCGTTTCCGGCATGACCTCAAAGACACTCATTGCGGCGGCGACATCTCGCACGGTGCCGACCCCGATGTTACGCACCGCTTCCGCGATCGTGGTCTTGGGTCCGTGCCTGCTTGCATACACGGGGCTGTTGGCGGCCCGAAGCACCTTTACCGACAGCGCCGGGTCGCGACCAATCAGCGTAGCCAACTGCGCGAGGTCCGTCCTGGGCGAAGTCGCTGTGGAAATCACCTGGGCGACAACACCCGACAGGGTCTTGCCCTCCATCACCTTGGCGACACGCGAAAGGCATGCGGCGCGGGTGAGCAACTGTGGAATGGGCCCGATATTGTCGAGGGAACCGTCGGCGGCGGCCTGGATAGCGGGCTTCGCGCCGCCCTCCGCAGCCAGCTTGGGGGACGCTGGCGGACAGAGGGTGGACGGCGGCACCGGCGCTGCATCGCCCTGGGCCGATGCCGCCGCCTTGCTGGTCCTGGCGGATACACCGCAGATGCCATCCGCCAGCCTCAGTTTCACCCTCTCGGTCAGCTCCGCCAACGAAAAACGCGACTTGAGCAGGAAGTCGCGCACCCCCAGTTTGGCGGCCTGCAGCACCTTGTCCCTGTCCGAAAGCGCGGTGAGCACGATCACCGGAAGGCCGCGCGTCTCGGCATCGCTTCGGAGCAACTTCAATGTGGCCAGTCCATCCAGTACCGGCATGCCGAGGTCCAGCAGGACCAGGTCCGGCTTGCTGTCGCGGATGATCTTGATCGCTTCCGCCCCATCGGCGGCGGTGAGCGCCCGGTAGCCGGCGACCTTCATGGTGGCCGCTATCGCATCGCTGAAAATCCGCATATCGTCAACAACCAGAATCGTTTTCATTTCGTCCACCCCTGTTCCCGGTTTGAATCCGGCATGACGTTGACAATGCACGCCTCGGGCTCTTGCCGCGTCGGCGCGTCCAAGTCGGCGCGAAGCATCACGATGATTGAGGTGCCGGCGCCCGGTTCCGACCGCACGCTCAAACGCCCGCCGTGCGCTGCGGCAATCCCCCTGCAAATGGACAAGCCCAGCCCGGCCCCCCGGACGTGCTTGCTGCCCACCACCCCGGCGTTCAGCGCGAACGCCTCACCCAAGCGCGACACGATCTCCGGGGCAATCCCCCTTCCCGTATCGGTCACCTCGATGCGAATCCACGTCTTGCCGCCTTCCTCGACACCGCTGGCGTGGACCCGGATCGATCCGCCATCGGTGTGTTTGGCCGCATTGCTCAGCAAGTTGACGGCCAGTCGTCGAATCGCGTCCGCATCCCCGCCCATCTCCAGCGACTCCGGGTCCGCGATGACCTCGAGTGACACGCGAGTCGGGTCCACCAGCGGCGCAATGCTGTCGGCGGCTTCTCGCCACGTCTCGAGCATTCCGACCACCGACCAGTTCCACTGGGCACGGCCGCTATTGAGGCGTGCGGCTTCCAGAAGATCGTTAATCGTGCCCGACATGCGCACGACTTCCTGGTTTATGCTCTTCAGAAAGTGGCTCTGGTCCTGCAGCGTGATCTGGTCCATCAACAGCAGTTCCGCCATCGCCCGAACGCCGGCCAAGGGCGTGCGCAATTCATGTCCGACGATCCCCAGCACTTGTTCCATCGCCGCAACAGACTCCCTCAGGTGCCCACGTTCGCTAGCCAGAGCCTGCTGTTCCTTCTTGACGGTCACGTCGCGCTTGATGGCGACAAACTTCACCACCGCGCCACTGTCATTCCGGATCGGCGTGATGGTCATCTCCTCGGGATACAGGCTGCCATCCTTGCGACGATTGACCAATTCTCCCTGCCAGACACTCCCGGAAAGAATCGTCCGCCACATCGCCTCATAGAAGTCCTTGCCATGCTGGCCGGACCTGATCACCCGCGGCGTCTGGCCAATGACCTCCTCGGCGGCATACCCGGTCGCCTTCGTGAAAGCCGGGTTCACATAGGTGATCTTGCCCGCCCCGTCGGTAATGACGACCATGTCCGCTGCGGCGTCGATGGCCGCCATCCGCGATTGCAACAACACCTCGATCCGTTTTCGGTCGCTGATGTCTATGTAGATGCCCAGGACGCCATATACCCCGGTGTCACGGTCGCGTAACGGGACTTTGCTGGTTACTACGCAAGTGTGAACGCCTTCCGCTGTGTGCTGGGATTCCTCCATATCCAGTACAGCTTGGCCCGATCTCATCACCTGCTGGTCTATGTGCCGGTAACTCTCGGACTCCTCACGAGTCCAAGGCAGGTCGAAATCTGTCTTGCCGACGATCTCATGACGATCCCGAAGTCCGGCGGTCACCGCGAACTGGTCGTTGCAGCCAAGGTAGACGTTGTTCAAGTCCTTCCAGAAGACATGGTTGGGGATTCGCCCGATGATACTGCCGAGCAACTCGGCCTGCTGGCGCGATTTGACCGTCGATTCCCTGAGCGCCAGGTTCAGTGCCATTTCAGAGTCAAGCAGTTGCCCGGAAACACGGACACCTCGGAGAATGATCCCGGCACTCAGAATGCCGACCACCACGGTGCTCACAATGTGCGACTGAACCTTGGTCAGGTGTGAAAAGTTGGTTTCCTTGACGAGTTCATAGCTTCCGAACCCAACTATAATCAGAGCAATTTGAATAACGGCACGCACGCTCCAGTGCTTCCAGCGTGCAGCTATCGATGAACCGGCCGAGTATTCTGGCTGGCCGCAGGCTTCGCGGTCATCGCGTGGCGTGCATGTTGGCTGCGGTTGAATCATCATCTGGCTATTCCTGTCTAGCCGCCCAGTTGTGCGCTGCGGCGGTCTTCAAGCCGTCACTACCCTTCTCCGTTACGATTCATGCTGTCGCGAGGCCGTCATCGGTAGCACAGGCGAACCGCTTGATGCGCGGCCCTGACTCCTCCAACGTGACCGATGTTGTCCCGGTGGCGTATTTCCGCACAACGGCGAGCAGCTCCCGTATTGACACCCGGGACTTGATGAAGAATCCCTGGACCCCCAGTTCCTCGGCCCTGGCCCGCAATGCCGCATCGGTCGAGGCGGTGAAGACGATCACTGGAATCGTCGCCCAACGCGGCTCGCCGCGCACCCGGCCCAGAACCTCGATTCCACTGGCTTCGGGCATTCCCAAGTCGAGGAGAATCAGATCCGGGCGACGGTCCTCGAGATACTCAAGCGCTGCCATCCCATCTCGAATCGATGTCACTTCGAATCCGCCCATCCGCAGGGCCGCCGAAATGGCCAGTTGGCAACCAGGCGCATCGTCGACAAAGAGTACAGTCTCCATGCAAGAGTCCTTTCCAGCCTGACACAGCGGGTTCATTCCCAGGATGTCGGTTCGATCGCGTCAGGGGACGTGTTTCGTCACTCCACAGGAAACATCGGCGCATTTGTAGAAACCCGTGATGGCTATTTCTAATCAGCGCGGTGAACCATTGGAGGGAATCGGCGTGTGAGGGCGCTGCCACAGATCGCGGCAGCGGATATCAGGGACTCAGCTCTCTAGGTGATGCCGTTAGGGCTTTGTTCGGGGGGGGGTACGCGGCCGATCAATGCCAGCTTCCGCACGAGGTCCGCGCTGTTGGCCGCACCCATCTTGCGCAGGATGTGGGCGCGGTGATTGGCCACGGTCAGTTCCGCCAAACCCAATGATATCGCAATTTGCTTGCTCGCCTGGCCATGGGCAACCTGTTCCAAGACCTCCACTTCCCGGGGGGAAAGCAGGGCGAACCTGCGGTTGATGTCGCGGGCATCCTCGCCCTCCCGAAGGCGCGCGATGCCCAGGGCAATCGCCTCGCCGACCCTTTGCAACAGCACATCACGGTTCACGGGCTTGCTGATGAAGTCGAACGCCCCGACCTTCATCTCCTCAACCGCCACGTGCATATCGCCGTGCCCGGTGAGGAAAATCACGGGAAGTTGCGATCCGCAAATACGAAGTCGCTCATGGAGTTTCACGCCGTCCAGACCGGGCATTCGCAGGTCCAGGATGATGCAACCGCATGTTTCGGCGTTGAGCGCCGCCAGAAACTCCTCGGCCGACGCATAGGTCTCAACGCGTAGGCCCGTCTGGGTGAACATGAACCGAAGCGCGTCGCGCATGGCCGGGTCGTCGTCAACGACCAGCACCGTCGGATGGTCATAGTCCATGATCGGTCTCCGGTTGCTGGGGCGCGGCATTGCCTCCCACGGGCAGTACGAAGTGGAACACTGCGCCACCATCGTCCGCCGGTTCGTACCAGAGCCGGCCGCCGTGCTGTTCAATGATCGATCGACTCACCGAGAGCCCCAGGCCCAAGCCTCGAGGCTTGCTGGTCACGAATGCCTCAAAGAGCCGTTTCCTGACCGAAGGTGCCAGGCCGGGTCCGCTATCGCGAACGCTCACCGTGCAATCACCCGCGGCGCTGACCTCTGTTCCGACGGTCAACCGCCGGGGTCGGTTCGCGGCGCCGGCCATCGCCTCCAGAGCGTTCGTCACCAGGTTGACAATGACCTGCTCGAGCATCACAGGGTCTCCGGCGACACGGAAACTCTCTGGTATCAGTTGATAGTGCACCTCGACCTTGGCTTGCCCCAGTTCGCGCGCTAGGAGATGGATCGTCTCCTTAAGCAGCAGATTCACATCCACCGTGGACTTGGTCAACGGATGCCTGCGGAGGAATTTCGTGAAGTGGGCCACGACGTTTCGCGCCCGTTCCACCTCGGTAATCAGCCTGTTGAACGGCTCGATGAGTGTGCCTGGCGACTGGGTACCCGCCTTGAGCAGGTCCCGGCAGGTTTCGGCATACAGGAGGATGGCCCCCAAGGGCTGGTTGAGTTGATGCGCAAGTCCCGATGTGAGCTCGGCGGCCGTGACGACGCGCGATAAGTGCGCCATTGCGGCTTGCTGGGTGCGCTTCATCTCCTCGGTCTGCTTGCGCTCGGTGCTGTTCTCGTGGGCAACGACAACGTAGGCCGGCTCGCAGCCCGACAAACGCGTGACGCGCCCCGCGAACCACCGCTGAGTATCCGGAGAGTGGCAAGGGTAGTCCATCTCAAACGCGCTGCAACGCCCGGCAATCACGTCGCGCAGGCCTTGGACAAATACGCGAGCCAGCTCCGCATCCTCCCCCACCGCAAGATCACAGACGCTCACGTAGCTGGCCCCTTCGCAGACGTTCCCGCTGAGCAGACCATTGGATGCGGCGAAATCACGCCATGCTTTGTTGACCGCTACGATAACCCCATCGCCGTTCACGATCGCTATATGGTCGGATAGGCTGTTCCAAGCCGCCACAATCAGGCTTCCCAATTCCGGCCGCACCGGCTGAGCATGGGGGTCTGGGGTGGGATCATACTTCCGAGACATCCGGATTCCTTCACAAGAAAAGCGGCCTCGCATCGCCGCTGGCAGTTGACGGCTGCGCAACGGCAACGTCTGCAAACACGTGAAAACGATCATACACCACTTCCGACGCCGCGCGGGACCGAGAAACCGCGCGGTTCCATTCAGCGTGCGAACGTCGTGGCCGTGACCTGTCCGGCGAGGAGAACGCGATATCGGACGCCGTGCAAGGGAGATATCGAGGCGCAGGCCGATACGCCGAGCGTTTGCGGATGCAGTCGGGTGAACTCCGTCAGCCATGCGATGTCCTTGGCGCAAGCCGACGGCGCATCGCGTTTCCACTCCATGACGACGGCGAGAAGTTGCCCATGCGGCCATGCCGTCATCAGGGAGGCAGGCCAGATCACCTGATCCTTGCGGACGTGCCGCCTCGTCCGGTTCGGCGGTTGCGGTACCGCCACTTCAATCCCCAACTGCGCAAGTGAGCGCAGCGGACCTTCGACATCGGGTTCGGCGGTCAAGAACTCATGGGCGTAGAGATTGACGATTGCATTCCCTCGCCCCTGCCAATGCCGCGACACAAGGAATGTATGCAGCTTCGCCAAGGATCGCTCGACCGGTCCCAACCAATCCACGGCTGCGAAGGACTTCATCCTTGGCACCATACCCGGACCGGCGATTCGACATCGACTTCGCGTCGAACGGCTGTCGGGGCACCATGGCCTTTAGAGCTTCCAGTGCCACTTGCCGGATTTCAGCGGGCGGGGGCGACGAAAAACCCCTGTGAGTCGATGACTCACAGGGGTCTTGCAGAGCGGGCGATGGGGCTCGAACCCACGACATTCACGTTGGCAACGTGACGCTCTACCACTGAGCTACGCCCGCATCATCGGTTGTTGTCCGACAAGCACTTGCGAACGGCAGTCCTGGACTTTAGGCCGCCCGCCCATGCAGGACGAATGATTTACGAGATAAGTCGTGCGCTGTCAAGTCAGACGGATGTCGCAACGCACGAGGACATCCAGAAGATTCCGTCGGACGGTTCCCCCGCTTCAGCGCCGCTGCCGGAATATTCTGGATGTCCTCATGCTCCCCTTTCCATGCGGAGCTTTTGGTTACAATCGGGGGGATATGACCACCGTGCGTCTGGAACAGGTCGGCAAGCGATTCGGATCGACGGTCGCGCTGGAAGGGATCGATCTGACCATCGAGGCGGGCGAGCTGTTTTTTCTGCTCGGTCCCAGCGGGTGCGGCAAGAGTACGCTGCTGCGGATCATCGCCGGGCTGCAGGAGCCGACTTCGGGGCGCGTTTTTTTCGGCGACCGGGATGTGACCGATCTGCCCACGGGCCAGCGCAGCGCGGTGATGTGCTTTCAGAGCTATGCCCTGTGGCCGCATATGAGCGTGCGAGAGAACGTGCGCTTCGGGTTGGACGTGCTTTCGATCGGACGGCCCGAGCAGGACGCGCGGGTCGCCGAGGCAATCGCGCTGGTGAAAATGGATGAGTACGGCGATCGCAAACCCAACGAGCTGTCGGGCGGTCAGCAGCAGCGGGTGGCGCTGGCCAGGGCACTGGTCGTGCGGCCACGATGCCTGCTGCTGGATGAGCCGCTGAGCAATCTCGACGCCAAGCTGCGGCTGGACATGCGATCGGAGATCCGGCGCATCTGCCGGGAGGCAAAACTGACGGTGATCTACGTCACGCATGATCAGAAGGAGGCGATGTCGATCGCCGACCGGATGGCGGTGCTGGACCGCGGGCGGATCGAGCAGATCGGACGGCCGCACGAACTGTATCGTCGCCCGATCAACCGATTTGTCGCCAGTTTCATGGGAGAGACCAACTTTCTCGATGGGCGCCTGCTCGAGCGCCGCGAGGATCGCGCGTTGATCGACACGGCGGCGGGTCGGCTCGCCAGTTCGGTCCCCGTCGATCCAGCGCTCACTGTCGGCGACCGGGTCTGCGTTTCGCTGCGTCCGGAGGCGCTTCGGTTGGGCGAGGCGGCGCCGGATGCCAGCAACC
Organism: Tepidisphaerales bacterium; assembly: GCA_038329845.1. Taxonomy (GTDB): domain Bacteria; phylum Planctomycetota; class Phycisphaerae; order Tepidisphaerales; family Tepidisphaeraceae; genus JBBQNJ01. The sequence goes on from JBBQNJ010000075.1 coordinate 17,448, forward strand.
GCCTGCGCGCGACAATCCTCGAGACCGTCTATCTCGGGGAGGTGGCGCAGCATCAGCTCGAGCTGCCATCGCGAGCGCCGGGCGAGCCGGCGGTGAAGATGAAATGCTTCGAGCTAAACCCGAGCCATCTGGGCCAGGACCAGGCGACCGAGGCGGTGTCGGCCTGGATCGATCCGCGGGATGTCGTGGTGCTTCATCCGTAACCGCGAGCCTCAGCGCGCCTGGCGACGGATCGTCATGTCGAAATTTTTGACCATCGAGCGGTACATGGCCCAGACAATCGCCGCGTAGATGGCCGTGGAGACCCACGAGAAAACCATCAGAACGATCCGGCCCGCGAAGGCCTGGTCGCCGGGACCGGGGCCGGTGACGAATATAGCATCGGCGAACGAATAGGGATCGATCAGAACAGTCAAAATGGTGAAAGGGCTAAAACTGGCGAGGATCAGGTTGAACAGCCCGGTATGTCGCCCGAACTGTCTCAGCGCCACGTTGCCGCACCAGCCCAGCGTGGCGGCCACGCCCAGCATGATCCCCACGCTGCTCATCACCGCCATCACGGTTTTTCGACAGCGCAGCGACATCTGCATGCCGAGAATTCCGCCGAAGGCCGCGACGATAATTAGCGTTCCGGGCAGGATCAGCAGGGCCTCGGGAAAAACGATCCAGCGGAAGTTCGAATCGGCGTTGGGCCCGATCGACCGGAACCAGTCGCTGGCGACGAAGACCGTCACGCTGATCAGCGGCACGGCGATCAGGGGCATCACAAAGGCGACCAATCCCCGGAGTTTTCCCCAAATATAGTAGTGGCTGGTGATCGGCGTGCTTAACAGCAGATCCAGCGAACCATCTTCCTTTTCGCGGGTAACGGTCGATGCCGCGGCGTTGGTCACGATCAGCAGGATGACGGCGAATTCGACGGTGACGGCGCCGAGCAGGAAGGTGCGGACCTGGGCATCGCTCAACCCGCGCTGGATGTCGGTGGCGGTGACCATGTTCAGCGTCGTACCGTTCGGCGTGGTCGAAGTGAACGAAATCTGGTAGCGCCCGTTGAGGGCGTCGGCGTTGCGGGGATCGACCTCGACGCCGTTGATCCGCACATCGGCGCCGGAGTCGAGCAGGTACGTGCGGGTCAATTCCTTGCCGTAAACGGTGAGCTGCCGTGACGCCGGGTCATACGAACCGGCGGTGATGTAGTAGTCCACTTCGTCGGTGCGGAGCGTGTTGAATCGCCAGGCCAGGTAGACCGCCCCGCCGACGCCGATGGCGATGAATCCGTAGCGCAGGATCGACGCCCGCGCCGCCGATGCCTTGGTCCGCGCCTCGCGCCAGGCGACGGGGTTGTTCCATACTCCGCGCGGTTTTCGAGTGCGATCGGCGCGGACGATCCGAAGCCGCTGCAACAGCCAGGTCCGCGGCGAGATCGTGCTTTGCGCCACCCGGCGCAACAGCACGATCGACGGCAAGACCAACACCAGGCTCAGCGCGAACATCGAGGAAATATAAAACCCCGCCGGCCGGGTCCAGTACCAGCTCCACGGCCAGCTCTTGAGCGATTCGGGTAGCGAACCGAGGTCTGGCGGGGCATATCCCTTGACGTTGAAGATCACCCGCAAGGCAAGGAACGGATGCACGCCGGTGAACCAACTCGTGCCGGTGCGCTCGATGCTGATGGACACCCCGGCGGCATCAGGCAACACGGGATGGAAATACGCCAGGCCGTCGAGCAGATAGACCCCGACGAGGTAGACCGCGATGAACAGGTAGAAGCTGAAGATGGTTCGACGGGTTCCAACCTTGAGCGTGGCGATGGCCATCGCCAGTGCTCCGGTGACGAAGGCGGTGGCGGCGGCGATGGCGAACGACATCACGATCGAGGCGATCGCCACGCCGCCGAACACCTGCGTGATCGAAAAGACCGGGATGCCGCTGATCAGCAGGGCCACGACGAAAAACAGGCGTGAGAGCAGCGATCCGAGGACGATCTGGCCGTTGCTTAACGGCGTCGCCAGCAGGATGTCGTAGGTCTGCGAATCGCGCTCCTGGGTAATGGCGCCGGCGGTGAAGATGGGGGCCAGCAGCGCCACCAGGGCGAGCTGGAGATAGCTCATCTGCTGGAAGATCAGGGCGCTGGTCTTGGCCAGCTCATCGAGGCTGGCCGCCCCGACCGTTCCGCCGCCGGTAATCAGCGCCGCGACGACCCAGGCCACCAGGATGCCGAGATAGGCGGTGCGGATGATCAGATCGCGCCGGCGCTTCCCGCCGCTCTCGACGACGCGCAGCAGGATGGGGTTTCCCGGTCCCAGGCGGTAAAGATAGTTCAGGATCATCGGCATGAGAAAGTCCCGCGCCCCGGTGAAAGCGACATGCTACTGCACCGCGCCCTTCGTCAAGCGCATGAACGCGGTCTCGAGGTTGGCTTCCTCCTCTTTCAGCATCAACAGCCGATATCCCGCCTGAACCAGATCGCGCGAGACGAAACTGGGATCGGACACGCCGTCCTTGAGGCTCACCTGGAGAAACCCGTTCGAGTGCTCGACCGACTCGACCTGCGGGTTTTGCCGCAGCAGATCGGCCGCACCCTCGGGATTCGGGGCCACCGACACTTGCAGCACCGTCCCCCCGCGGGCCTTGCGCACGATGTCGGTCCACGGCCCCGAATAGAGCAACTGCCCCTGTTCGATGATCCCCACGGTGTTGCACAGGTCCTGCAACTCCGGAAGGATGTGCGAGCTGATCATGATGGTCTTGCCCATGCGGCGAAGCTCCTTGAGAAGCTCGCGCATCTCGATCCGCGCCCGCGGATCGAGGTTGCCCGCCGGCTCGTCCAGCAGCAGCACCTTCGGATCGTGCAGCAGCACCCGGGCGATGCTCAGGCGCTGTTTCATCCCCCGGCTCAGGGCGTCCACAAAGGCATCGCGCTTGTAGCCCAGGTCGGTCAGCTCAAGCACGTCGCCCACCACTTTCACGCGCTGCGATCCGTTGATGTTGTAGGCGGCGGCGAAGAATTCGAGGTATTCCTGCACCACCATGTCCTCGTAGGCCCCGAAATAATCGGGCACATACCCGATCAACGGCCGGATCAGGCGGGACTGGTATCCGATCACATGGTCGCAGATGCGCGCCTCGCCCCAAGTCGGCTGGAGTAACGTGGCGAGGATTTTGATCGTCGTGCTCTTGCCGGCGCCGTTCGGGCCGATGAATCCAAAGCAATCGCCCTCGTGGATCTCGAGATTGAGATTCGACAGCGCCACCAGCGTTCCGTACCGCTTGGTGAGATTGACGGTCTTGATCACCGGACCCATTCAGTCGCTCCACTGACGGACGAATCGCCGCCGATCCTGAGTCTACCTTAAAGACGATGCTCTCGGGCGCGACGCCGGGGCGCTCGCTGGGCCGGCACCCGTAGGATCATCCAGCCCGGCGCGATCCAGCGGCAGCGCGTATTGGTACAAGATGCGCCCCTCGCCGGGCACCGGCTTTCCCTGCACTTTGATCGGAATCGGCAGCGGCCCCTCGGCTTGGGCAATGACCACCAGGCTGCCGGAGGCGATCGCCGGGGACATATCCAGATATCGCCCGCCGCGACGGTGAAACTCGACGCGGCTGTCCCATCGCTCATTGGCGGACCGCATCACGGGAAGCCGATCATAGAAACTGAGCATCGCCAGGGACCGCGGCGTCTGCTGGCTCCAGTCATCGTCCGCCATGCGATCCTCGCTGAACCCGCCCGACGGCGTGACGAAAGGGCGGTACCAGAAGTCGGTCCAGAAGATCCGTCGTCCATCGCCCGCGGGGGGAATCTCGCCGCGCGAGGCCGAGCCGCCACTCGGGTCGCGGTAGAGAATTCGCGTCTGCTCCTTCAGTTGCAAAGTCACGCCCGCCTCCCATTTGGGAAGATAGACCACGTAATCGGCCTGGCGAAGCAGCCGCGTGCCGGGAAAGTGATACCCCAGGTGAATGGCGCGAAGATCGCGCCCGGTCCCGTTGGTGATCGATCCCTCGAGCGTGGCCACGTCGGTAAGCCGCCCCGAGCCGAAAATCCCCACATCGGTCGGGCCGACCCACTGCGTTTCGATCTTCTTCAGCGTGCTGCGATACGGAAAACTCACCGTCACCGGCTGTTCGCTCGATGAATCGCCCACCGGCACGATGTACTCCTGGCGGGCGGGCAGATCGCGCGATTCTCGGATGAACTGCGGATGGATGGCGAACGAGCGGATGTAATTCGGCTCACCGGCGGCGGCGTCGGGCAGCGACACCCGCTGATCGCCGTCGCGCGGGATATACAGCCCGATGCGGCTGTGGACGATGGTCGGCATCCCCGGGGCACCGCGAACGACGGTGAAATGGCGCACCTTCGGCGGGCCGCGCAGCACGACCCACACCACCCCCACCGTCAACGCCGTCGCCACCAGCGCCGTGGCGGCGAACGCCCACCAGCTCCACCCGCTTTGTTTGCGCCGTCGCAGGAAAAAGTAAACGCCCGGACCGGCCACCAGCCAGTAGGCGACGAAGAAGAACATCGCCAGGACCACCAGCAGCGCGGTTTTAGTGCCATGGTCCATGCCGCCCAGGATCGCCCCGCCCAGGTCCACGCCCGTCGCGGGCAGATACGCCTGCCATTCCGGATCGTCTTCGCTTCGGCGCGAATCGCGCATCATCGGGGCGTTGTTCCAGCCGAACACGCGGTCCCAGATGTTTACCCACCCTCCCGCCGCCGTCACTCGAGTAAACGCCAGGTCCGACAGATCCTGCGCCACCCAGGTCACGTTGCCCGTGCCAAACGTTCGGCGTGCGATGTACGGCGAATAGCGCGTCGGGGCGATCCCCGCCCAGTCGATCCAGACATCCACCGCCGCCCCCGGATGCGCCTCGGCCAACGCCATCTTGAACGGCCCGGGGGGTCGATCCCACACCGGGCTTTCCACCGCCTTGAGCCGGCGCTGCGTGCCGGTGAGGTCCCGGGTCAATTCCTTCACCGAATCCTTGTTTTCGTTCTCCGTTTCCGGCGCCGCCGCCGTATCCCCACGGGCCGAACGCGGCAGCGACAATCGCCGCAGCGGCTCGAGGGTCGCGCGATCGAGCAGGTCGCTCACCGTCACCGGCAGCCAATCGCCGAACGCCTTCTGCGTCTTTCGCCACTCGTGCATTTGCGAAACGACCAGCGTCCCGCCGTCTCGAATGTATTGCTCCAAGGCCCGGCGTTTCTGCCCGGTGTCGGCATCGAGTGCCGCGGGGTCGGCATCCAGCCAGACCACCGCATCCACCGCTTCGTACCCGATGGCGTTGTCGGGCAGTTGCGCCGGCTTGATGCTCACCATCGACACATCGGCCAGAATTCCGCGCAGGGGTCCACCGCTGTCGTACGGCACATAAAGCCCCCTGCCGTCGGAGATCATCAACACCAGGCGCTCGCTGCGATGATCGATGGCGACCCGGCCCATGGCCCGCGTGACCGGGTCAACGTTCTCGAGCGGATCGCGGATCGCCAGTTCGCGCAGTTGCCGGCCCGAGGCGGTGCAGAGGTAAACGCGAAGCCGTTTTTGCAGATCGGTGAGCGTGTCGCCGGGATTGAACAACCCGTCGTTGACCGGCTGGGGGACGAAATACATCCAGAACCGCTGCTCTCGCGGGGGCTGGCCTTCGGGCGAGCCCGTCAGCGTGATCAGCCGGGTGAAGATCACCTTGTCCAGGTCCATGTCGCGCTGGATGACCTGGATCTGAAATGTCCCGCCCTCGCCCGATTCAGGACGAAGCTTGATAACCATCGGGGTCCAGCAGTTCGGGCGAAAGCGACGCTCGAACCCGATCGACTCGACCTCCCCCTGGGCTTGCGCCACCGCGACCGAAGCCGCGGCCCACAGCAGCGCGAAAATACACCCCGCAATTGCCAACCGCATCGCCGCCGATTCTATCCGCCCCGGCGATTCCCCGCGAGAGCAGCTATTTATGACCCGCCGGAGGCTTCTCGCCGAGGTATTTTCGCGCGATCGCCCCGGCCAGATCGACATCCTTGATGTTCGCCAGGGTGCATAGCCATGCGACCACATCGGCGAATTCCTCCTCGAGATTCACCCGATCCTCCCCGTGCAGCGCGGTGGCCAGTTCCCCCACTTCCTCGATAAACCACAAAAACGTCCGCGGCGCCCCGCGCTGGCGGTCCACCTGTTCGTAGCGATCGGAAATGTGCTTCTGAAATCCGGCGATCGTCAATGTCGAAGGGTCCATGATCGCCACATCCTACCCCGCCCCTCGCCGCGATTCATCGCCAACCGGGCGAGTTGAAATTCTCTCGCAACGACGCAACGACGCGAAGGATAACCGTCGCCCTCGGATGGGATCATTTCGCCTTACCCAGCGCGCGGTCGATCCGGTCGATACTCTTCGGATGGGCGGTGTGATGGCGGTTTTCGATCCGGCTGATCGTCTCGACGCCGAACGCCTGAGCGCCGGGCCAACTCCGCCCGCGACCACCGCGCGGTGCGCCGGCCCTGCAAGATGCGGCGTGCGATCAGCGCTCGGGCATACTCCTCAACCGCCGGGATATTCCCGTCGGCGTCCGGCCCGGGCAGCGGCGGAAGGACCTGCTCCATTCCCCCGGCGCGCGCAAAGTCGGCGCTGGCCGGACTCCGCAGCGGACCCTCCATCGCAGGTCACCTTGTGCCGGTCCTCGTCTAATTTATGCCTCGGGAAATCCATTCTGCAAAAGCCCCGTTCACAATTTTAAATTTTCTTCTCGACATGCCCCCCTTTCGGGTATGATTGTCCTTTGTTGAGTCGTTTATCTGCGGTTCGGTCGGTTGTCTGGACTGGCGAAAGTTCAGGTGAGCGATGCGATGGTTCGGTGAACGTACACGTCAAGGGATTTTGACCGCCGCG
>JBBQNJ010000076.1:0-24152 GCA_038329845.1 Tepidisphaerales bacterium
AGAAGTCTACCACGCACCGGCGAGTGACTTGGTCTTCACTACATCGCCTTTTGCATCCTCCAACGGCCAGGGTTGACAGGGATCGCCGATTCTCGGCTCGGAAAAATTATTTTAGAGCGCGAACTGCGGAAGTTGGGTTAGCGGACAAGACAGCCGACCGTCCATCCCTGAGAATGAGCGGCTACGGGTGGTGACAGACCTTGTACGCCGGGCCGTACTTCAAGGGGCCATTCACTGAAAATGCCGCTTTCAGCATTGGTTGAAATGGCCGATTTGAATGAAACACGCGCGCCATAGCTCCAAACTCACCGTTGGGGCCGGCCGGCCATTACCCAATTTATTACCCAATTGCCGGCCCATTACCTATTTCCCGATCTTGCGCCACAGCGCGGTGCGGCCGCGCCCCAAGCATTGCACCTTGCCTTGCTCACGCTGTTCCTTGAGCACATGCCGGATCATGTCCACGCTCACGCCGGGGCACTGGCGCTGAAGCTGAGCGATGCTGAAATCGCCGATCATCCGCTCGATGGCGCTGGCGATGATCTGGCTCTTCTCTCCCGGCGGCGCCTTCACCTGCCCGACGCGATCCTCAAACTCCTTGTACGCCGTCTTCAGAATCCACAGCAGATAGTTGATGAACGGCCAGGGGTTGTGCTTCCCTTCGTGCCAGCCCTGTGAGCACTGCTCCAGAGTCTCGTAGTAGCGTTCCTTGTTCTGCTCGATCACCCGCTCCAAGCTGATGTACCGGCCGACCTCCAGCCCCAGGTGATAGCATTGGACGAGCAGCAGCAAACGCGACACGCGCCCGTTGCCGTCGCGGAAGGGATGGACGCACAGGAAATCCAGGTTGAACGCCCCGAGCGCCACCAGCGGATGAACCCACCGCTCCTTGAGGCACTGGTCCCAAGCCCCGATCAGTTCCGCCATCGCCGGCTGAGTCTGTGCCACCGACACCGGTTTGAACCTCACCCGCTGACGGCCATCCGCGTACTTCTCGATGATGTCGCCTTCCTTCTGCTTGTACTCACCAGAATCCCACACCTGCCCCCGGCACATGCGGTGCAGGTCGCGGATCGTCTGTTCCGATATCGGCTGCTTCGCGCCTTGCGTGTGGATCAGGTTCAGGGCATCCCGGTAGCCTCGCACCTCTTCCTCGTCGCGGTCTTTGAGGACGGGCGTACCGAACACCAGCGTTCCGATGCGCTTCTGGTCCACCTCCACGCCTTCGATCCGGTTGCTGGACACGGCGCTCTCAATCAGCGCATGCTCGCGCAGCGCCTTGAGCTTCTGCGGCGATTGGCGGGTGAACAACTCCTGCTTGCCCCGCGCCTCGCCCAAATCAGCCAGATACCAGCCGGCCGTCGCCGGGATGGTCTGGGGCGTCTGCGAGAATTGGCGAAAAGTCATCATGTCGTTTGTTCCGTATGTCGCGCACCATTGTAACCGGGCAGTCGATTTCGTTCACGACACCGCTCCTTCGGTCTGGCTGGCGGGGGCTTGCCTATCGCTTCGGCGATGGCGCACTCGAACTCGTGAATCTCGGCATCCCACTCCCGCCCCTCGTCCGCCTTCAGCGCCGCCACCATGCGACGGGCGACGCCCAGCAGCTTCCATGAGGCGCAGAACAGCAGCAGGTTGGCCTGGCCTTCGGCGGTGTGGGTGTTGTAGACGACGGCGATCTGCTTGCAGGACGTGACGGATTCGCTGGCCATACGCCCCTCGACGGTGGATGGTCCAGGCCGAAACGGGCCGGCGGTGTGCTGGTCGCTCAAGTGCCGACCTCACCGAACAGGCCCGGCGGCGGCTTACGCGTCATGCCGGCAGGGGAAATCGGGACAGCAGGGGAAAACGGGACAGGTGGAATGCCATTCACTTAAGGGCCAAAGTCGGCGAACTCAACAGCAGTCTTGGACCAATAAGGCGACTTTCCCCAGCCGTTTTCACGTTAAGTGAATGGCATTCGGGACAGGTGCGATATATTTGCAGGGCCTGGAGTCGAGCTACCGTAAGGCCAGCCGGCCCAGGAAGACAAAGCGTGACACCACGGAAGAATAATCGCACCTGTCCCGTTTTCCAGTCCCGTCCCGCCGAAAAATGGCCCTTCGCGCTTGTCCCTACGCAGCGTTGTCGGGCGGCTTTTCACCGAGCGGGGTGGAAACGACGGCGCGCAAACGCTCCCGTTGCCGCTTCCGATCGCCACGAAGATGTTGTCGGTGCAGAGGTGGAAACGACGGTGCGCAAACGCTCCCGTTGCCGCTTCCGATCGCCACGAAGATGTTGTCGGTGCAGAGGTGGAAACGACGGCGCGCAAATGCTCGCGTTGCCGCCTGCGCGCCAGCACGCGAATTGCCAAGGAAAAACAGCGATTTTGACGCCGGGCGCGGGTTGCGATACGATTGTTTCAGCATCCCGGAGGAGTGGCAGAGTGGTCGAATGCGCCGGTCTTGAAAACCGGTGGGCCCGCAAGGGGTCTCCTGGGTTCGAATCCCAGCTCCTCCGTTGATATCCTCGAGTCTCAGGAACGTTTCCGACAGCGGATGCCCGGCCGGCACGCGACGAAGCGATGACGAGTCCGCGGTGAGATCAGACGGTAGGGCGACATAGTGTAGTGTCTCGGCCAAATGGCATTTTATGTTCAGTCGCGAAAGCAACCTGCAAGTACAAACCGAAGGATTTCCAGTCGCCCATGAGACGCACTAATTATGATACACTACAATAGCGAGGGGAGTGAGCGGGACGGTCATGGGTGCCGCGGCTCTATAGGGCGACCGTCGGTGTCGGAGGGGGAGGGGTCTGGGGGAGGTGCCGCTGGAGGCGAATGCGCCGGTATGGCTCGCTGATCTTGTTCGCCGTCGTGTTGATCGTGCCGTTTCTGCTGCGCGGGGCGATCGGCAAGTCGTCGCCGGGGAAGATCGCCGTCGAGGAGGATCTGCGCCTGATCCTCATCAGCCCGCACACCGAGGGGATTCGCCGCGAGTTCAACGATGCGTTCGCCGCCTGGCATCAGGCAAGATTCGGCAAACCGGCGATGCTCGACTTTCGCTCCTATGGCGGGGGCGGCAGCGACATCCTGCGAATCTTCGAAGCCAGCGCGGGGATGTATAGACAACTCGGCACCTACGGCTATGACGTGATCTGGGGCGGGGGTGATGATCTGTTCAATCGCCAGTTGCGTCGATTGGACGTTCTCGAGCCGGTGGAGATCGATCCCGACCTGTTCGCCCGGGTCTTTCCGTCGCCCTCGCTGGGGGGCGTGGCGCTGTACGATCTGGCGTCTGATCCGCCGGCGTGGTACGGGACGGCCCTGGCGAGTTTCGGCATCGTCTATAACAAGAACGTGTTCGATTACCTTGAGCGGCCGCCGCCGGCGACATGGAAGGACCTGCGCGATCCCGCGCTGCGCGGGTGGATCGCGCTGGCCGATCCGACCCGCAGCGCCTCTGCGAAGATGGCGTTCATGATCATCGTCGAGCGGGCGATGGCCGACGCGGCGATCGAGGGGCGAAGCGAGGACGCCGGCTGGGCCGACGGGATGGGATTGGTCCGCCAGATCGCCGCGAACGCGCGATTATTCACCGACAGCGCCGGGCTGGTTCCATCGCTGGTTTCGCAGGGAAACGCGGCGGCGGGAATGGCGATCGACTTTTATGGGCGATCTCAAGTCGATGCCGTGGGTGATGCGAGAATGGGATACATCGAGCCGGTGAACGCGACGGTGATCAACCCCGATCCGATCGCGGTGGTCAAAGGCGCCCCGCACCGCGAGCTGGCGGTGCGGTTCATCGAGTTCGTCTTGTCGGATGCGGGCCAGCGCCTGTGGAACACCCGTGCCGGCGCTGCCGGCGGACCGGCGCAGACGTCGCTTCGGCGACTGCCGATTTCACCAGCGGTTTACGCCGATCCGCGAGACTTCACCGACCGCGTCGATCCGTTCACGTCGAACGCGGGATTCAACAAGTCCGAGCGCCGGGAGAAGACGTTCGGCATCCTCGGCGAACTGATCGAAGCCAGTTGCATGATCCCACTCGAGCAGTTGCAGCGGACGCGGATGGCGATTCTCACCAGCCCCCGGGCGGCGGAACTGGATCGGCGGCTGGGGACGTTTCCGTTCGACCAGGGCGAGGCGCTGCGCCGATTGGATGAATGGAAGCGCGCGCGTCCGATCGAGCGGCTGAAGATGCAACGGCGTTGGACGGCGGAATTCCGCGAAGAGTATGACCAATTGCGTCGGATGGCGCAACCCTGATTGCGATGCGAGCATGAGACGATCGACGTCACTATCGCCGCCAGCCGCCGGTCGCGCCGTGCCGCGCCGTCGCCATCTCGCGGCGTACGCGCTGCTGGGGATCGTGCTGCTGATCTTTGCCGTGTTTCTGCTCTGGCCGATGTACCAGGTGGTGCGGGTGGGGTTTTTCGGGATTCCCGGCGAGCCGGAATCGGGACGATTCACCCTGGGGTACATCGCCTCGGTTTTTCTGGATAGCGATCTTCGTCGCGGGTTGCTCAACAGCCTGGGGATCGCCGTGAGTGTCACGGCGGTCTGCATGGTGATCAGCATCCCGCTGGCAGTGCTGTCGGTGCGCTATGACTTTTGGGGCAAGGGCGCCGTCAGCGGGCTGCTGCTGGTGCCGCTGATCCTTCCTCCGTTCGTCGGGGCGATCGGGATGCGGCAGATTCTCGGCCGCTACGGCGTGCTGACGGCCGTGGCCCAAGATCTCGGCGTTGTCGGTGCCAACGCGCCGGTGGACTGGTTCGGATCGATCAGGCTCCTGGGGATCATTCTCGTCGAGGCGCTGAGCCTGTACCCGATCCTCTTTCTCAATGTCTCGGCGGCGCTGGCGAACCTCGATCCGGCGATGGAGCAGGCGGCGGCGAACCTCGGGGCGTCGCGCTGGATGATTTTCCGACGGATCACCCTTCCGTTGATGCGTCCGGGGCTGTTCGCCGGTGGAACGATCGTGCTGATCTGGAGTTTCACCGAATTGGGCACGCCGTTGATGTTTGACTATTACGACGTGACGGCGGTGCAGATTTTTCACCGGATCGGGCAGGTGAGCGGCAATCCGCTGCCGTACGCCTTGGTGGTGGTGATGCTGCTCAGCAGCTCGGTGCTGTATTTCGTCGGGAAGTTTGTTCTGGGTCGCGGCGGTGAGTCGGCGGTGTCCAAGGCGTCGGTGCAATCGAGCGCGAGGAAGCTGTCGCCGGGGCGGGGGCTGGCGGCGCTGTCGCTGTTCCTGCTGGTGATCGGATTGGCACTGCTGCCGCATGCGGGGGTGGTGCTGATGAGCATATCGAAAGTCGGCGGATGGTACGCGACGGTGGTCCCCAGCGTTTTCACGGCGGAGCATTACCGCGCGGCGCTGACGCACGACCTGGCGCTGCCCTCGGTGGCCAACAGCATCCTGTTCGCGTCGTTCAGCACGATGCTGGACCTGCTGCTGGGGGTGGGGATCGCGTATTTGATCGTGCGATCGCGCCTGCCGGGCAGGGCGTTGATCGATTCACTGGCGATGCTTCCGCTGGCCGTCCCCGGGCTGGTGCTGGCGTTCGGGTACCTGTCGATCAGCCTCCAGCTTCAGACCTGGTTCAAGGATGTGGATTGGATTCGCCACTGGGTGGATGTGCAGTCCAACCCGACCGTGCTGCTGGTGATCGCGTATGCGATGCGCCGATTGCCCTACGTGGTGCGAAGCGCCGTGGCGGGGTTGCAGCAAACGCCGGTGGACCTGGAACTGGCGGCGAGGAATCTGGGCGCATCGACGATGCGCACCTTGCGGCGGATCACCCTGCCGCTGATCGCGGCGAACTTGGTCGCCGGCGGGCTGCTGGCATTCGCGTTCGCCATGTTGGAGGTGAGCGATTCGCTGATCCTGGCCCAGAAGCAGGAATACTGGCCGATCACCAAGGCGATCTACGAGCTGTTCGGGCGGCTTGGCGACGGTCCGTACATCGCCAGCGCCCTGGGCGTGTGGGCGATGGCGCTGCTGATGTTGACGATCCTATCCGCCAACACCCTGCTGGGCCGGCGCCTCGGGGCGATCTTCCGCGTATAGGCATCCGGGCCGGCCCAAGAGAAGCGCGTCCACGATTGTTGAGGCATCCCCGCTTTGTTTGCCAGCGACAAGTATCAAAGGCTTATAGCCGACCTTTTACGCTCCATTTCACGCTTGCGTCGCTCAGCGCCGTTCATTTTCGTCATCATCTCCAAGCATCTTATTATCGCCCGCGGGTCTGACGGCGTTTCGGGTGTTCATGCGGTGTTTGCGCGGGGTGGTTGCATATCGTGCCTGGAACAAGCGAATGAAGGTATTGGCCGAGACCAGCCCGCAGCGGAAGGCGATCTGTTTAATCGGAAGGGTGGTATGGCGCAGCATTTTCTCGGCCGCTTCCAAGCGGATTTTTCGCAGCCGAGCGCCGGGGGTGACGCCGAAATTCCGCCGGTAGAGCCGCGTCAACTGGCTCGATGAGAGGTCCAGCCTCCCGGGCAGCGTTTGCAGCAGGCCGGGCCGGGCCATTCCGTCGCGCATCATCCAGTCGCATAGCTGCAAGCGCACGTCGATCGCGTTGGCGGGTGCCGCCGGGAGGTCGTCGCACGGGATCGTCGACGCCAGCATCCCCCAGAGCGCCGCCATCACCTTGGCCAATCGCTGGACCCCGGCGTTCATCGCGTCGCGCAGTTGCCGGGCGGTCTGGGGCGCCAAACCCGCCGGCATGACGCGGGGTTCTCCCACCAGCCCCTCCAAGTGATGCCCCAGCGCGTTCCACGGCGTGTCGATCACCCGCAGGTCCAGCACGCTGGCATAGGTGGATTGCCCGTTGGCCTCGGCGAAATGCCGCGCCCGCGCTGGAACCACCACCAGTGTGTCCGGCCCGAGCGACTGCCGGCAACCTTCGATGACCAGGTCCAGACTTCCTTCGATGACTGCGATCAACTGGAAGTCGGGATGGGTGTGTTCCCAGCGTTTGCCCTCGAACCGCAGTTCGACTTCGCACAAACTGTTGATCCCAAAGTCCGCTTGGGTGTACATGAAGGCGTAGACCCTGGGATTGTGCTGGTTGGCCGGCGATGGAGGCGATTTTTCCGGCACGATGCGCGTTTCCGATGACAAATGACGCAAAGAATGGATTTCCCGGGGCTTGTGTTGTGTTATACTCCGTTTCTAGAGTCCGGCAAGAACCGCGCCGGACGTCCTGCCTCGTCGCCCCCGTCAGGCGAATTCAAGGGATCTGCCGTTCACAACTCCGGAGGTCTGCAATGCAACGACTCATCCTCTGTGCCTGTGCCGCCGCGGGCCTGGCCATCGCCAGCCAATCGTCGGCTTCGACCATCGCCTATTGGCGCTTCGAGGGCGCCTCGCTGGGAACCGATTCGGTGGGAAGCAACACCCTTTCGACCGTGGGGACCGTCAGCCAGTACACGTTGCCCGGCAGCGGCGCGGGATCCAAGTTCCCCGACCCGCTGCCCGGAACCGCCACCGCCAACGACAAAGCGGTCGATGTCGGCACTCGCGCAGGCCATTTGACGGTCGATACCGCCACCACCAAGCTCTCAACCTTTACGTTCGAAGCGCTGGTCAATATCCCGGATACCACATCGACCAGTTATAATTTTTACATTGCTTCTCAGTGGGAGTCGTCGGGCGTGGACAGTGACCGGCGTTGGGCCATTGGCGTCAAGGCGTCGGGAACCACCACGAAGGACAAGAATAACGTCGTTATCTCCACCGGTAAATTGCTGCTGCTCACCAGCAATGCCACCGGCACGACGACCATCGTGACCCAACTGGGCGGCCTTACGATCTCAAGTGCCACCGATTACTACGTCGGCTTGGCGATCGACGGCAGCAGCGGGAATGCGACGGCCTATCTGAAGGATTTATCGTCCTCGAGCAATTTGCTTCAGTCGGCCTCCGTTACCGGTGTGCCGATCACTTCCACGGCGGCGACCGAGGCGATGGCGATCGGGAAACTAAGTCCGAAAAACGAAGCCAATAACCGCTGGTACGGTTACATCGACGAGGTGCGCCTCAGCAACACCGTCTTGAACTCCAGCCAGTTGTTGATCGTCCCCGAGCCGGCGTCGTCGGCGATCGGAGCGCTGGGCGCGGGGCTGCTGCTGCTTCGCCGGCGCGCCCGCTGAATCACGATCCTTCGAGCCTTGACGATTTTCTCGCGCCGGCGGGGCTTCTCGCCTCGCCGGCGCTCTTGATTCGCCCGCCGGGAGAGTTCCATGCGTTGCCACCGTGCCTTCAGTTTCGTCGTCGCGGTCCTCGCCTGCCTGTCGGTCCAGGCCCAAGTCGTCGGGCCGGTCGTGCCGCAAGGGCATGAGTCTCTCGGGCGCGTCGCCCCGCGCCACGCCCGCGACATCGCCGGGTCCAATTGGTCGGTCGGTGCCGAGACCATGGACCGCGACTACACCGTCTATGCCAATTGGAAGGACTACCTCGGCCCGCTGGGCGTCCAGATCGCCCGCATCCAGTCCGGCTGGGCCAAGACCGAAAAAACCCCCGGCGTCTATGACTGGGCCTGGCTCGACGAGATCATCCCCGACATGGCCGCCCAAGGCGTGACCCCCTGGGTGAATCTCTCCTACGGCAACCCGATCTACACCGGCGGCGGCGGGACCGGCCTGGGCGCGGCGATGCCCAGCGGGGCGGCGCTGGACAAGTGGGACGCCTTCGCGGCTGCGATGGTCAATCGCTACAAGGCAACCGTCAAAAGCTGGGAAATATGGAACGAGCCGAAGCTGGCGACTACCACCAACGCCGACGCCTACGGTGCGTTCCTGATCCGCACGGCTGAGGTTGTTCGCGCCCAGGATCCCACTGCCGGCATCATCGCCG
Organism: Tepidisphaerales bacterium; assembly: GCA_038329845.1. Lineage (GTDB taxonomy): Bacteria > Planctomycetota > Phycisphaerae > Tepidisphaerales > Tepidisphaeraceae > JBBQNJ01. The sequence continues at coordinate 8,844 of JBBQNJ010000076.1, forward strand.
TCGCCCAGGCGGGCGTTTCCTCGACAGAAATGAGCCGGGTGCTGACGTACGTGCGGGGCCAAGGGAAGCTGAACCTGATCGACGAGGTGAGCTATCACCCCTACGCCTCGAACCCCGACAGTGTCTACAGCTCGGTGGGGTCGCTTCGATCCACGGTCAACGGTTTCGACCCGCGTATCACCCTGCGCCAGGGCGAAAACGGCGCCCCATCCAAGCAGGGCGGCTTCGGCGCGTTGTCCGGCGAGCCGTGGAGCGAAACCACCCAGGCCAAGTGGGCATTGCGCCGGATGCTCGGCGACCTCGCCCGCGACATCCCATCCAACATCTTCAGCATCATCGACATGAAGTACGACAGCAAGTGGAACGACAAGGGACTCATCGACGCCAATGAGGACCTGACCGTCAACCACACCAAGATCGCCTATTCGTCGGTGCAGAACCTCACCAGCATCTTCGACAATACTCTGACGCGAATCGCCAACTATGCATCCACCCCCCCGAACAACGTGACCGACCTGTCGGTGTTCGGCTACCAGAACGCCGAGGGCTTGCAGGCGATCACCCTCTGGAAGCGCGACACCAAGACAACGGGCGACCCTCCGACTCCTTTCTACCACTGGCACGGGTAGTTATGATCTGCCGCACTGAACGGCGGGTTGAGGCGATGCCCATAGCCGGCGCTGGCTTCGGGTGGCGGCTTGCCGGTCCGTGCGCTGCCGTGGGCCGGCGCGAAGCGGATGAAAGACAACGACTTACGAGACCGGACATTTTATCCAATCTGCCAGTAGAAAATGTCCGATGATGAGGGTATGATCTATGGCGACGGTCAGGGCGTTCAGCGTGCCGGGGGTGCGGCTGATAATCTACTCCGGCGACCATGAGCCGCCGCACCTGCACGCCCGGAAGCCCGGCCATTGGGAAGCCAAGGTGTATATCCTCGAAGCCGATGCGGCCATGATCGAGCTTCTGAGGCCGCCCGACGCGAAGATGAGCCGGACGGATCGGCGGGCCATCATCGAAGGTGTCAGGACGCACCGGCCCGAACTGCTGGTGGAGTGGGAAGCCGCTCAGGCGGATGAGTGGAAGGAAACGGCATGACGGCGATGCAGGCACATTTCGACGTACTGGTACGCGGCGGCGCGCTCTCCCACGCCTTTCAGCAGGCCGAACGCGAAGTCGCGCCGGCTGGCCGCTCACGCCTGCGCTTGTGGACGAATTGGAGCGATGTTTCGCGGCGGCGTGCGGGCAGCAGCGGAGAGATTCTCATCGTATCTGACCTGCGCGACCTGACCAGCGAGCCGGAGTTGTCCAAGGCCAAGCACCTCGCCTCGGTTTCCAAGCGGTTCCTGCTGTTCGTGGGGCATGAGAGCATGCCCGCCGAGTCGATTGCCGAATCACTGGTGGAACTGGGGGTACGGAGCAAGGAGCGGCTTCATCTGGCCCGGCTGGAAGCGGATGATGAGCTTTCCTTCCTGCGTCGATTCCTGGCCGGCCTGCTGTCGTCCGATCAGGATGGCTCGATCATGGATGCCTGGTGGGACCGGGATGAACTGGTCGTCATTTCACCCACGTTCCAGCGGCTTCGCATCCCGTTCGCCAGCCTGCCCAAGCTGCGCAACGCAGCGGCGAAGGAACGTGAGCGGTTCGAGATTGACCCGCAGGGCGATTTCATCCACTGGCCAAGCCATGACATTCACATGGGCTGGTCGCAGTTCCAGCAAGCCGTTGACCCGCAGGCGCGGCTGAAGGCGCAGCAGAAGCGTGAGCAGTTCAACGAGCGCTACGGGCAGGCCATCCGCGCTCTGCGCGAATCCAAGGGGCTGAGCCAGCAGGACGTTTCCGGCCTGGATGAGCGCACTGTCCGCCGGATCGAGCAAGGCAAGACGCGGGCGACGGCCAACGGCCTGAGCAAGCTGGCGAAGGCGCATGGCATGACGGCAGCAGACTACATGGCCGCCGTGGCAAGCCTGCTGTCCGCGACGGGCAAGTAATCCCTTCATGTTGCCTGCATCGGCGTCATTATGGCATCGTATCTCGCCCGCCCATATACTGCGGCCCCTCTCATCAGGGCCTCAGCGGGCTTGTATGAGCGACTTAACTGACGAGGCGTGCGGTACTTGTGTCTGCAAACCGACCGATTCCCGTGATTGATTTGTTCGCCGGCCCCGGCGGGTTGGGGGAGGGTTTTTCGGCATTGGGGAGGCCCGAAGGCACGCCGCGATTCAAGATTCACCTGTCCATCGAGAAGGACCAGACGGCCCACCAGACCCTTGAGCTGCGCGCCTTCTTCCGCCAGTTCCCGAATGGCGAAGCGCCTGACGAGTATTACGCCCACCTTCGTAGAGACTTGGATCGGCGCAGTCTGTTCGCCGTGTACCCAAAGCAAGCCGCGGCCGCCAGCGCCGAGGCGTGGAACATGACGTTGGGGGCGGATACTGCAAAGGAAGTCCGAGCGCGTATTGGGCAGGTGCTGGACGGTGATCGGGCCTGCGTCCTGATCGGCGGGCCACCGTGCCAGGCGTACTCATTGGCCGGACGGTCGCGCAACCGGGGGAACGCCGATTACGTGCCAGAAGACGACCCAAAACAGACGCTCTACGTCGAGTACCTCCAGGTAATCGCCGACCAATGGCCGGGGGTGTTCGTGATGGAGAACGTGAAGGGGTTGCTGTCAGCATCGCTGAAGAATCTGCGCGTGTTTGACCGGATTATTGCTGACCTGCAGAGCCCAGCCGAAGCCTTGAGGGACCATGGACGAGCCGCGCCCGCCCATGGCTCGCATCGGTACCAGGTACACGGGTATCTGATTCACTCGCTGAATCCGGTCGAGGTGCCGACAGTGTCCGGGCGCGCGGCAATCCGCGACTTCGTCGTGCGCTGCGAGCGCTATGGAATTCCGCAGGCGCGGCATCGTCTGATCCTCGTGGGCGTGCGCGATAACGTCGAGCGCAGTCCCGCCGTTCTGAGCCCGGCTACCCGTGTCGATGCAGGCGACGTTCTGGACGATCTGCCGCCTCTGCGCAGCGGGCTGTCGCGCAGCGAAGATTCCCCCGCTGCATGGGCAGCGGCAATCAAACGTGCCATAGGGTCACGCTGGGTGAAGCGGGCGGGTAACATCGGCGGACCAGAGCTTGAGCGGCTTCTGATCAAGACGATGAACGAAGTACAAGCACCACCGGCCGACCGTGGCGGGGAATTCCTCCGGTGGAGGTCGAAGCCGCGCCGCTTGGCGGAGTGGTTCGTTGATCCGCGTCTGGGCGGCGTCTGCAACCATAGCGCGCGAGGGCACATGGCCTCCGACCTGCACCGTTATCTCTATGCTGCCTGTTTCGCGGCTGTCAAAGGGAGATCCCCATCGCTGCGCGACTTCCCGGCCGACCTGCACCCGGACCACCTGAACGTCAGCACCGCGCTTGAAGGTGGCAATTTCGCCGACCGCTTCCGTGTACAGATTGGGGACCGCCCGGCTACTACTGTTGTCAGCCACATTTCAAAGGACGGCCACTACTACATCCACCCCGATCCTGCGCAGTGCCGGAGTTTGACCGTTCGCGAGGCGGCTCGCCTTCAGACATTCCCCGACAACTACTTCTTCTGCGGCAATCGCACCCAGCAGTATCAGCAGGTAGGGAACGCCGTGCCGCCGTTTCTGGCCAGACAAATAGCCGCGATTGTGTACGACCTGCTCAAGTAGCCATGGACCGCATCAGCAAGAAGCACCGAAGTTGGAACATGTCCCGGATCGGGGGCCGGAACACAAAGCCCGAACTGGTTGTTCGGTCAACACTCCATCGCCTCGGCTACCGATTCCGCGTCCATCGCCGGGACCTTCCCGGCAGGCCCGATATCGTGCTGCCCAAGCACAAGGCCGTCATATTTGTCCACGGCTGCTTCTGGCATCGCCATTCCCGCTGCAAGTATGCCTACACTCCGAAAAATAACCTTACGTTCTGGCAAGCGAAGTTTGCGGGAAACGTGGGGCGTGATCGGAAGACGGTGCGCCAGCTACGAAAGCTGGGATGGTGGGTCATTGTGATCTGGGAGTGCCAGACCACTGACGCCGCGACACTTGCGGAACGGTTGACTGAAGCGTTATCCTGGAACCCGGCGAAGTACCAGAAAGGACGAAAGCGCTATCTCAGGCCAACCTGCAATCCCTGACCCTCTGCCCGCCAATTCATCGCCCACCGAAGCGAAAGCGTGGGTTCGTCGGTTTGTGCGTATCATCGGCCCCGGATTCCACCCGGACACGCCGTTTGATGAGTACACGACGCAGGATGGTGCGCGGTCGTTCACGCCGTCGGAGTGCGCGCTGCTGGAACGAGAACTGGCGACGGCATGGGATATTTTGGACTGCGCAGGCATCGAGATATACGCGGTCGCACTGCCTGTCCAGCGGAGAACGCTGCTGGGCTGCTGAGATAGAAGTCTCAGCAAGACATCAGGCCGCTGCCGATGGTCTGAACCGGTCAAACTCCTTCGGGAGTTTGGAGAGAATCCCGTCTGCGGACATCCAGTAAAGGTCCCATGTCACGTCGAACTGGTTGAGGACATCGGCGAGCCTGCGGACCGAGCCGCCACCCTTGCCGGCAGCGCCGCGCTTGAATGATCCTGACCTCGCATCGAAGTAGATGTTGGTTGCCAGCTCAACTGCGTGCGGATTGGTGATGATTTCCTGTCGCGCGACGAGTTGCTCCACAATGTCCCCTGGCTTGTTCACAGGGCCACACAAGAGGACCAGAGCGCGATCAGGGTCATCGCGGTGCGCCCGGAAAACGCGGTACGGGCCGGCCAAAAGGTGGCGGTAGTATTTCTGGTAGTTTGCTATGGCCGGCACGTACCGGGCCTGCTCGCCTACCTTGCGCCGAGCGTGGCCGTCAGGGGGGCAGACTTGGTCGAAGTAGAACAGCGTGAGCCACGCCCAAAGACCGGCATCGCGCTCTGCGTCACAGCCGGTGACGGTGGAGAGGATGCCATCCAGATAGCGGGCCGCTTCCATGCGGCTTGCGAAGGGGCGGCCTTCGATCTCCGGGCCGGGCGAGACCTCAACCGTGCAGGCTGCATCAGTCAATAGATCGGTGGGCACGGCCAGGCCGGGGTCGGCAGCCAGGTCTTCCAAGAACCGCGCAAAGCGGGCTACGCCTTCATCGTTGAATCGGTGGAGTTTCATGCCGAAGCCTCCCGGTTGCGCTCGTACTCGCGCTTGAAATGGTCGGACATCTGGTGTTGGCGGGCGAAGGATTCGACCGCGCCGTTGATCCACTCATCCCAATCACCATCATCGTCGCTCTCGGACGGTGGGCCGCCGGCCCTCGGCAGGGAAGCGGCAAAACGCAGCCAGCGGCTTCCCCAGGCATCAGGGTCGTCGGTGTGGCGGATTTCCTCGACCTTGTACACCTGCCAGAGAACCTGGCGCATGGCCGCCGGATATACGAGGCTGCGGAACAGCGGAGATGCGGCGATGGCCTTCCAGTCGCCCAGGCGGTTGTTCACCAGCAGTTGCGGCCCGCTGGCTCCGCTGAAATCCAGCCGCCAAGTCTCCTGGCCCAAGTCCTGTCCGACCGGCGGCAAGAGCGCAACACGGTTGTCGGGTTGTTCCTCATCATCGCTGACGGGAATGCGGTCGGCCTCGGCCAGCAGCACGCCGGCCCGCTCGCCCGACGATGTCACCTTGACGCGGAAGAGCAAACCGTCGGAGGCGGAGAACTCAGCGAGGCGACGGGCCACGTCTCCCGGCGGGCGCGGGGTAGCGACCGTGCCATGCGGGAAACGCATGAGGGTCGTCTGACGGTACGCTTCGACGAACACTTGGGCATCCTGCGGCAGTTCGTAGTCAGCCAAGTTGATCGCTGCGTCGAACGCCAACACACCATCGGCATCCGGCCGCACTGCCACGCGGGCATCCTCACGTAATATCGTTTTTCGTCCGGTGAAATTGATACGCCTAATCATCGACTGCCTCCTTGGCATCAGCCTTGACGTAAAGCTCTCGATCCGTATCGAAGCCCGTCACGTCCAGTCGAAATTCCCGTTGATTGACTTTGACCTGCAATTCGTTGCCTTCGTTTTTCGTCACGTCGGCACCATCCTTCTCGAACTGGATCGGGGCTTTGCCCACATCGAAGTCGGCCGGGTGGTACTTCTTCAGAGGGTTACCGCGCCGGATGTCGTAGGCAACGCGAATGTCTATGTATCGCGGGAGCGGCGATTCGGGATCGCCCGGCCTGATTGAGAACCCACCGGACATTTTGTCGATGCGGAAGCGAGGAGGAGTCCGCTTCTTGATCTCGATCTCCTCTACCTCGGTTTGTTCGCCCTTCTTCTTCGCCCTATGCCGGCGGGCAGGCACGGTGTCCTCGTCCTCCGGTTCGGCGGGAATGAAGAAGAAATCAATCGTAATGCTCGGATCAGGCTGCTGTTCGGCCTGATTGATGATGCGCAGCAGCTCGGACACGCCCAGACGCACAAAGTCGATCGCGCCCGGGCCAAACTTGTATCTGTTCTTAAAGTTGCTGGTCCCTTGGTTCCATTGGGTATGCGCCGGCGTTTCAGCGTCACGCAGGAGAGTTGCCAGCGGCTTATCCTCGACGATCAACAATGCCCGCACCTGGGGGATGCGCGGCGTTTGCACGTTGGGGATGATGAGTTCATCGCGGACGAAAACCGGTTTCTCGCCGTCCTCGCCGCTGTGTTCGAGGAATATGTTGAAGAAGGTGGCTTGCGGCTCGCCGTCCCGAGGCTGAACGTGCATCGGCACGCGAAGGGCCACGGGTTGGCGCTGAGCCAACGATTGACGAATCTGTTTGGCCACTGCATCGGGGACGAGTTCGGGCGACAACTTCTGTTTTTTGTCCGGCACTGGTGGCAGGAGAGACTGAAATTCCGAATCGAGCCGCGTCCTCGCCCATTCGGCCAGTACCAGCAGCGGAAGCAACTCCAGCGCCAGGCTCCCGCCGATTGATTCGACCTTGGACATAATGGAACTGGCGTCCAGCGTGATTTCGTCGCCCGGCGTCGCAACCGTCACTGCCAGGTGCCCCATGAGGATCGGGTAGAAAAAACCTCGAAGCACGGCAGAGATGACCTTGCCCCGGCTCATGCCGTCGTCGCCGTCGATCTCGTACCAAGGCACCACGATGGACAAGCCGCATTCTGCCTGCCGCTTGATGCGGAAATCGCTGCGGAACTCGTCCAGCACGGCTGGATCTCCGGTGGGCAGCATGAAACCATCGAGTCGGCTGTGACCGAAATAACCATCGGACTTGTAGGACGTCTCGTTGCAGCGGTGGTACTTCAGGATCGAGCGTCCGAGGAGGAGTTGCCGATCATCATCGCTGCGAACCGTCAGACCGAAAAGGCTGCTGATTCGGCTGGCGCGGGGGAAAACGGTCTTGCCCACACCCCAGCTTCCGATGGTCTTGTCATCACCGCTGCCGGAAAGGCCGTCGCCCCGGAAGAACCGCAGGAAATGATTCGTGACGCCTTCGATCTGGTCATCCTTCTCTGCGTCGCCTGTCAGTCCTGTGGTGCCGAAGTCCTCAAAGACCAGAAATGGGCAGCGGTCATCCTGCGCGGGTTGATTGCGCAGGCCATTGCCGGGGGCCACAACATGGGGCCAGAGGGTGCCGAACCAGCGCTGTGCCCGCGACGCCGGCAATGCACCAGTCATTTCGGACAGGAAGATGCGGGCATGCGCCGGCTGCTTGGAGCCATCAGCCTTCTTCCTTCGCGCATCCAGCGTGTTCTGAATCCCTTCGCGGACCAGGGCCTCCGTCACATCGCCAACCGCCTCGGTCGAGAAGAACTCGCCGGCGGTCGGATTCCGGATCGTGTCCGTGGCTTGCTTGAGATAGAACTGCCAGTTGCAGGGCATCAGTCACCGTTGCCTTCTATCCCCTGCGTACTCCCGGTGGGGGTTCCCCGGCATATCGACTGCCTCATCATGTCCTTCACTTTCGCCCCGCTTTACCATCCGGCAGGGCGCTCCAGCGGTCTTCCAGCGACTTGTCCAATTCACTCTTGACCAACAGCGAATAGCCTTCCCGCCCGTGCTGGCGGACGATTCCCTCTTTCCGCAGCCACGCCAAGGCCAGGTACGCTTGATAGCCGGGAATCTCGGTGTTGTCGCTCGGATCGGCCAGTGGTAACAGGGCATCGACCGTGAAGACCGGCATCTTGCCTTCAATCGCAGCGATGGCCTTGAGCAGTATGCCGGCAACGGCCTTCGGGGCGCGATGCTCATACTCGGCCTTGCTCGACTTGGACCAGCCCGCCTTGACCAGGTTCTCGCCGTCGCGTCTGAATCTCGGATACTCGGCTTTGATCGAGCGTACGCCGGCCTTGGGTTGGCCGAAATGTTTGACCCTGCTCTTGCGGCGAATGCGGCTCTTGCGCCGGGACTGGGCAGCGGGCCTGGCAGTGGCGGCGGTGGGCGTGACCGGCGACGGCTCCGGATTCTGCCCCAACTTGGCCGCCATCTGGCACAACTGCTCTGCGAACCGAGCCAGCGTGGGCAGGTCGCGGTACTCACCGGCCCCAATCGCCCCCTGCATCAATTCCCGCATCGCCTTCTCGGCGTTCTGGCAGATCGTGATGGCTTGGGCGAGCGTGTCCATACACTGAAAATAACAACGTGGCATGCAGAGTCAATAGCTGACATCATATTTCCCTGTAGGTCGCTGTAGGAAGGCGGTGCGTGGTATTCACCCCGGCACACGAACGCTTAGCCAGTCTGGGCAAACGGTACACCGGCGCGCCATGGGCCTGTTGAGCTGGCGCGGACACGGCATCTGCGATGCGTCATGCCTGCTTCGCGGCGCGGTGGGTGCGAGGGTGGCGGAAAATTCCGAAGCGGTTGCCAAGGAACACTACTTCCATGCCACCGAAGCCGACTACACCCGCGCAATCGGGACCGATGCCAAGCCCAAAGATGGCGACGAAAAAGCGGCGCAAAAAGCGGCGCAGTATCCGGCGGAAGTGGTGTTTCCCGATGAGAATTCGACGGCGGGCACAAATGAAAATCGCCCGGATTTGCCGGGCGAATCTCATAAGTACCTGTCGGTACAAAACTTACAAGTACCCCCAAGGGGAGTCGAACCCCTGTCCTCTGGCTGAGAACCAGATATCCTGGGCCACTAGACGATGGGGGCGTGGCACGGCCGAGCGATGTATTGTTGCCGATGGAAACGGCCTGGTCAAGCTCGGCGGCGGGGCGAATTTCCTTCACGTGGGGCATGACCGTTTTCGCGGGCTGAATGTCCGCTTGTCGAGCAAGACAATGCCGTGCGCTTCCGATCTCGGCGGAACTGGCGATGCGGTGGTCGTCGATGCAACCGACGACGCGACATGTGCGAAAACAAACAAAAAAACAAGGGGATTTGACTGAGGAAGTCAATTCCGGTAGGCTGGGTTCTTCGAATCGGAGAGGTGGCCGAGTGGCTGAAGGCGACGGTTTGCTAAACCGTTGTACGGGGTCATTCCCGTACCCAGGGTTCGAATCCCTGCCTCTCCGTTGCTGCTGAATTAAGCCCTTCGACGAACTACGGCGTTGAAGGGCTTGTTGCTTTGACTCGGCTCGCGGGGCTAGTGGGTGGCACGGAGTCCGGCGCGGATGAGGCTCGGGCGGGGGGGCATGGGAGCGGTGCGATGCGGTTCCTTCATACGGCCGATTGGCATCTAGGGCGGCTGTTTCATGGGGTGCATCTCACCGACGATCAGGCCGGGGCGCTGGATGGGTTATGCGATCTGGTCAAGCAGTCGAATGTCCAAGCGGTGGTGATCGCGGGGGACATTTATGATCGTTCGGTGCCGCCGCCGGAGGCCGTCGAGTTGTGTGATGAGATCTTAAGCCGGCTGGCGCTGGAGATGAAGGTCGCGGTGATCCTCATCGCGGGCAATCACGATAGCCCGCAGCGGCTGCACTTCGCGTCGCGGTTGATGCGCCGCGGTTCGGTGCATGTGTTCGGCCGGTTGTCGCCGGAAATCGGGCAGGTCACGCTCGAGGACAGCGACGGGCCGGTGCATTTTCTTGCCCTACCGTATGCCGAGCCGGCGACGGTGCGACATTGCCATAAGTCGGATGCGAGCTGCCACGACAGCGCGATGCGCTGCTGCGTCGAACGGATCAACGCCCAGCGACGCGAGGGGCGGCGGGTGCTGATCGCGCATGCGTTCGTCGATGGGGCGGCGGAGAGCGAGTCGGAGCGGCCGCTGTCGATCGGCGGGGCGGGGGTGGTGAATGTCGATGCCTTCGCCGGGTTTGATTACGTGGCGTTGGGGCATCTGCATCGGCCGCAAGCGATGGCGCAGGGCCGCGTGCGTTATGCCGGGTCGCTGATGAAATATTCATTTTCCGAAGCCGATGACCGCAAGTCGGCGGTGGTGGTGGAGATGGATGCTTCGGGCGCGGTGTCGGTCGAGTCGGTGGCGCTGAAGTCGCGGCGGGATACGCGGATCATTCAGGGGGCGTTGCAGGCGATCCTTGACGGTGCCGCGGCCGATCCCGGGCGCGAGGATTATCTTCACGTGGTGCTGGAGGATTCCGGCGCGACATTGAACGCCTTCGCTCGACTGCGGGAGAGGTATCCCAACGTGATGTCGATGCAGCGGCGCCAGGCCGCGACATCCGACCCGACCCGCGGCCCGCGGGTGGATCATAACCAGCTTGGCGACCTCGAGCTGTTCAACGCCTTTTTCCAGGAAGTCAGCGGCGAGCCGATGGACCGGGCGCTTACCGACGCGTTCATCCCGGTGGCCGAGGCGCTGCGCAGCGCCGAACGGGAGGCGACATTGTGAGGCCGATCCGCCTGACGATGTCGGCGTTCGGCCCATTCCCCGGGACGCACGAGATCGACTTTGCGCAATTGGGGGAGCACCGGCTGTTTCTGATCCACGGTCCGACCGGCGGGGGCAAAACCACGATTCTCGACGCGATCTGCTACGCGATTTACGGCGACACTTCCGGTGAAGAACGCAAGGCCGAGCAGCTTCGCTGCCACTTCAGCGATGCCGCGACGCCGACGCAGGTGACGCTCGATTTTGCGATCGGTCCGCGGCGATTCCGGGTGGTGCGCCGCCCGGGGCAACTGGTTCCGAAAAAGCGCGGCGAGGGGCTGACCGAGAACATTGCGACGGCGATCCTGTGGGACCGCAGCGACTGCGGCGAATCGGAGGAAGGCCGGCCCCTGGCCGAACAGCCGAAAAAAGTTCTCGCCGAGGCGACGCGCCTGCTGGGATTCACCAGCGCGCAGTTTCGCCAGGTCATCATGTTGCCGCAGGGAAAGTTCCGCGAGCTGTTGCTGGCCGGCAGTGAAGATCGTGAGGCGATTCTCCAGACGCTGTTCGGGACCGAGTTTTACGTGCGGGTCCAAGACGAGCTGAAGAAGCGGGCGAGGGAGTTACAACTCCAGTCACAGCAGGTCCGCGCCGCCGGGGCGCAGACGCTTGCCGGGGCCAAGGCCGAATCGGTCGAGGCGCTCGAGTTGCGCCGCAAGGAGACCGTCGCGGCAGTATCCCAGGCGGGTGAGCGGATCGACGCGGCGCGCCGGGCCGATGAGGCCGCGCGCGGGAAGCTGAGGGCCGATGAGAAGGCGACCGAGCGGTTCGGCGAACACGAAAAAGTACTTGAAGCGCTTAACGTCATGCAGCGCCGCGCGGGGAGGATTGAACGGGACGGGTTGAAGCTCAAGGCCGCCGAGCGGGCCGAGTCGGCGCGAACGGAGGAAGCTGCGGCGCGGCAGTGCCGCGGCGAGCTCGAGGATCGCAAGAAAAAGTGGACCGACGCCGACACGATGGCAGGCAAGGCGCACCGGGCTGACGAGACAGCGCTGAATCGGCTGAAGTCGGCCGAGGACGCCAGGGCGGAGCGGGCGGCGTGCGCGGATGAACTGGCCCGACATGGCGATCTGCGGCAGCGCGTAGGGCGGCTGGAAAAGGCCGTCGAAACGGCGAAACAAAGCGCTGAGGCCGTCAAGAAGCTCGACGCGGCGCTCAAGCGGGTGGATGAATCGCTTGCCAAGACCGAGGAGGAGCGCGAAGCGCAGCAGTCGCAGCTCACGAAGCTGGAGGGGATCGCGGTGCAGCGCTCGGCGGATCAATTGGCGCTCGAGCGGGCCCAGCGCGAATCGGAGGGGCGCAAGTCGCTGGCTGCGGCCGAAAATGGGATCAAGACCCATCGCACCGGGCGGGATCTCGCCGAGGAGGCGCGCAAGCGAGCCGAGGGGGAACATCAGCGGGTTAAGGCCGCGTGTTACGAGATTCAGCGGGCATGGATCGACGCCCGGGCGGCGCGGCTGGCCGAGACGTTGACCGCCGGGTCGCCGTGCCCGGTCTGCGGTTCGCTCGAGCATCCAGCGCCGGCCCGATCGCAAGGCGTTTCCCCGACCGATGACCGGATGAAAAGCGCGCACAAGGACGTGGACTCCGCGGCGGCGGCGCTGGCCGCGGCTCAGGCGGCGGTGTCGCAGATCGAGCGGGAACTCGCCGGGGAGATCGCCAAGGGCGAGGGGTATCGCCAAAACCTCGGATCGAGCGCCGACGAGGCGGTCGAAGTGATCGAGGCGCGCCTGGCTTCGGCGCGACAGGCGGTGCAGCGGTCCGCGGCGGCGGGGCAGGAACTGCCGGGAGTGCGGGCGGCGATCGAATCGGCGCGGGCGCGGGTCGAGGTGGCCAAATCGGCGGGCAAGTCGGCGGAGGCCGCAAGAAACGATGCGGCGGTCGCCGATGCGGCGGCGCGGGCGGCGTTGGCCGAGTGCCGCGAGGGAGTGCCGTCCGAATGGTCCACCGTAGCCGCGTTGACGGCGCGGACGACCACGCTGGAGACGCGGATCAAGGCGATCGACGAGGCGATGGAAAAGGCGGCGATCTCGAAGCGACAAACCAGCGCCGCGGCGGCGACGGCGGATGAGGCGGTCCGCGCGGCGACGAGCGAACTTGAGAAGGCTCAAGCCGCCTTCGACGCCGCCCGCCAAGCCTTCGCCGCTCGGCTCGCCGAACTTGACTTCGCGTCCGAATCCGAGCATTCGGCGGCCAAACTTGTCGAATCGCAGCGCATCGAGCTGCGCGAGCGGATCGACGCGTTTTCGCGCGAGTTGAGCGCCGCGGCCGATCGTGAAGCCAACGCCCGCCGGGCCATCGAAGCGTTGACGCGTCCCGATGTTCAGCAGTCGGCCGAGTCGGCGCGGGCCGCCGCCGCGTCGCTGGAGGCCGCGGTCGTCGGCCGCACGACGCTCGAGGATCAGATGTGCCAGATCAACGAATGGCTCAAGACGCTGGCGGAATCGGCCGCCGAGCTGCGCCGGTGCGATGAGCAGTACGCGACCATCGGTCGCCTGGCCGAGGTGGCGGGGGGCGACAACCGCGAACGGTTGACGTTCAACCGGTTCGTCCTGGGGTTCCTTCTCGACGATGTGCTGCTGGCGGCGAGCGAACGGCTCAAGGCGATGAGCCGCGATCGCTACCAGTTGCAGCGAAAGCGCCAGGTGACCGATGCGCGGGTGAACTCGGGTCTGGACCTGGAAGTGTTCGATGCCTACACGGGATTTTCGCGCCCGGTGGCGACGTTGTCGGGCGGGGAGAGCTTTTTGTCGGCGCTGGGGCTGGCGCTGGGCCTGGCCGATGTGGTGCAGGCGCGGGCCGGGGGCATCCACATGGAGACGATGTTCATCGACGAGGGATTCGGGGGGCTTGATTCCGAGACGCTGGACCTGGCCATCCGCTCGCTGACGGATCTACTCGACAGCGGCCGGCTGGTGGGGATCATCTCGCATGTGACCGAACTGCGTGAGCGCATCGATGCACGGCTGGAAATCCAGCAGACGAGGGGTTCGAGCGAGGTGCGCTTCGTCATTGGGTAGTGCCGACGGGGCCGCGGCGCGGGTCATGCATCGGCGCGATGGACTCACCGGCCTTGACCGCTACACTTTGCCGCAATGCTGATTTTATTGACCAATGACGATGGAATTCGCGCCCTGGGCCTGCTGGCGATGTACCGGGAACTGACCGCCTTGGGCGAGGTATACGTGGTGGCGCCCGAGACGGTGCAGAGCGCCAGCGGGCATGGGATCACGTTGACAACGCCGCTGATGACCCAGCAGGTGACCGTCGAGGGGACGTTCACCGGCACGTCGGTGGATGGCCGGCCGGCGGACTGCGTGAAACTGGCGGTGGCCCGGCTGCTGCCGCGGGCACCAGACCTGGTGGTCAGCGGGATCAACAGCGGGGCGAACGTGGGGATCAACGTGATCTACTCCGGGACGGTCGCCGCCGCCATCGAGGGGGCATTTCTCGGCTTGCCCAGCATCGCGGTGTCGCTGCTGCTCAAGAAGGACATCCCGGTGGATTATCCGCGGGCGGCCGGATGGGCGCGGCGGACGATCGAACAGTGCCTGGCGGCGCCGCTTGGCTCCGGGGAGTGTGTTAACGTGAATCTGCCGGCGTTGGCAGCGGATCAGTCGCCCGCCGGGACTCGCGTGGTCCGCCAATGCACGCGCGGCTGGGGCGATACGTATGAACGCCGCAGCGATCCTCGCGGGCGGGATTATTACTGGAATTCCAGCGTGTTTTCCCTGGGCCAGACCGACGCCGACACCGATGTGGCGGCCCTTCGCGACCGGTTCATCACCGTCACCCCGCTGCGGTTCGACCTGACGAATGACCCAATGCTCAGGCAATGGCAGCAGCGCGCGTGGGAATAGAGATTACGCACGACGTTTGGTGTCTCGACGCGGCGACCTCCGATCAATTTCGAGTTGTCAGATTTCATCGTCGTTGCGTTCTCGCGTCGTGGCGCAAGATCAGTATCGCTGAATCCAGAGATTCTCTCGCCACGGCGTCACGACGGAAGAAGTCTGTGTCAGGACACGCCGGGTCCATGATACTTTCGGCGGGCGGGCGTTCGTTGACCGATCACTCGCGATCGGGACGCCGAGCCACGCGGCTCACCCCGCCTTTTGGTCCACGCACCGCCGTCTTCGACGCACGGCCTCGCGGGCGCGGCGAAACAATCGTTGACCTTGATCGGCGTAGATCGGCATGCATCGGCGGGCGTATCAATCCATCTTAACCCAACTTCCGCAGTTACGTGATCAAATCGGCCCTGGCGCTAGCGCCAGGGCCGATTGTCACACGGTTTTAGACACTACATCCTCCCGTATTGCCAGGTGCCTCGGGAGAGCCAGATGTAGCCGGTCCAGCAGGATGGATTGGTATTCGGTCGGACAGGAGACACACCGCCGTCGAATCTCCCTCCCGCATCGGGTTTTCATCACCACGTCCACCACGCTCACCTGGGCGATCTCGTCCAGCACCTTC
>JBBQNJ010000077.1:0-23293 GCA_038329845.1 Tepidisphaerales bacterium
TTGTGCGTCCCCATGATGTAGCGGCGGCCGCCTTCCTTGAGGAACTCCACGTTGGCGGCCGACACCATGCCCCGGTCCATCACCCACACGCGGTCGGCTTTGCCATAGCGCTGCTCCATCGGGGTGACGATCTCCTTGACCTTCGTCACATCCGCCTTGTTTCCCGCGAACAGCTCATACCCCAACGCCATGCCGCATCGGCTCACCACCAGGCCAATGCACACCTGCTTGCAGTCCCCGCGGCTGTGGCGCGAGTAGCCAGGAGCTCTCGAAGGGGTCGGAGCTCTCGAAGGGGTCGGGAGTCTTCACTGTTGTTCCTTCGAGCTCTCGAGGGGGTCGGAGCTCTCGAAGGGATAATGGAAAAGGGTCTAAGACTCGTTATTGGCGTCTGAACCGAGGGCTGGCAGCTTCTCCGCATGCCCAAGCCTCTGCGTCACGCTCCCGGCGGCGTGGTTTTCCACTGCATCCACCGCGGAAACGGCCGCAGCCGCATCTTCGAGGATGATCGTGACTACGCGGCGTTCGAAAAGGTCTTGGCCGAAGCCCTGATGCGGGTTCCCTTACGCCGGTTGGCCTACTGCCTGATGCCGAACCATTGGCATCGGGTCCTATGGCCCAGCCTGGATTTTCGATTGCCGGCCTTCATGCACTGGCTGATGGTCACTCATGTGCGGCGGTGCCATGCCCACCAGCGCACCCACGGGTAAGAAAAGGGTCTAAGACTCGTAATGGACCTCACCCCAGTGGCTCACCACGTCTACCAGGGAACGTACAGGAGCTTTCCGGGTGCAGGATCACTTGCAATATCTCACGGTAGCCCGCTATGTCGAGCGCAACGCGCTGCCGGCGAACCTGGTGCCGCGGGCGCGGGTCTGGCGCGGGTTGAGTCCGGGGGTGTTGGAACAGGGCGAAGCCAAGCAACGGGGCCTGGGCGGCGCTGGGACTTGGATAGCGCCGAAGCGATGATGGCGTTAGAGGCGTTGTGCCAAAGCACGGGGCTGCGGGACCGGTATTGGGCTAGAGCATTTTTCATCGCAGTTAACGCATCCCCCGAAAATCGGGCACGTTCTCCGCCGCCGTTTCGCGTTGAGATGTCGCAATGCGACTCAACCGCCCATTTGCAGCGAACTCGGCGCGGGCCGCAGGCCCTTGACGGCGTCGTCGAGCCGCGTGATCGCCAAGTCCACGTGTCCGCGGACGGTCGTGGTATGGGTGATGTAGCGATCGCCCAGCACGAAACGCGGGTGCGGATCGATATGGTATTGGCGTCCGATCGTTTTGTGCGCGGGGTTGTGGGAGATGATTGCCGCTTCCTCGCCGCCGTGGCGCGACCACAGATGCACGCTCGAAGGCATCCCGCGGGCAAAACCCTGGTACGGGATATGTCGATCGCCGGTGAGATACCGCCCGCAAGATGAATCATGGGCATGCCAGAACCACGGCCCGGCGCACTGGAGATCCGAGCCATCTCGCCGGACTCGCCAGGTGGCCGGGCGCGAATCGGCGCGATCCCGAAGGTAGAACGGCTCGCCCACGAACCAGACATGTTCGCCGTCGCGGTCCCACCATTCATGCGTGCCCAGGTGAGGCTCGGCGAAGAGCGGCCGCGGCGCACCACCCGGCCTGGCGAGCCAGAGCCGGTCGTCAATCTCGATTTTTTCGCCGGTGAGGTAGTCGTTTCCCCCTTGCCAGGCGATCAACACCAGTTCCGGATCATTCGGGCAGAACTGCGCGTGATTGAAGTATTTTTCGCCGCGCGACCATTCCTCGAAGGCCGAGCCATCGAACGGCAGCAGCCCCAGGAAACTTTGATTGGCGACGCGGGCCGTGATGAACACGCCGCGTCCGTCCGGCGAGATCGACAGGTGTGAACTGAGCGCTTCGATGTTCCGCAGCGGCGAGAGTCCAGATTCGGAGTGCCCGATCAGCGACTCCGGCATCGCGTTGACGCGCTGGACCGGATCGTCTGGTCCCGGCCCGCGACGCCAGATCGCCGCTTCGGTCGCCCACAAGACACTGCCGTCAGGCTGGACGACGGGGCTGGAATGGGTGAAGGCGGTCTCGGGATATCCGTGAACCGTTCGTTGCCGAAAATCCACCACTCCCAGCCATCGCCCTGGTGCCGGCGGAGCGGCGCAATAGAACCAGAGATAGCGGCCATCGTCGGAAAAACCCGAGTTGACGAAGTAAAACCCCAACTGCAGCGGGGCCACCCGGCGAGTGAGAATCTGGCTGACAATCCCCGATGACGGATCGGTGTACGGCTCGAACAGCCCGCTGAAGTCCAACTCGGCCTCGATGTTATCGTTCGTTAGTTTCATTGAACGGTCCTCTAGTCGAAAACTCGCCATTGGCGCGAGTCATATCTGCGCCTGCGGGGAATGCAATGTCGGCGCATCCACTTCAAGCGGAATAATCGGTCCGCGAACCGTTGTCCGCCAGGCCCATCGAACCGTTTTCTTCTTGGCCTCGGCGATTTCGGGGGTACGTTGAAGTGGCGACAAACGCACGATCCGCGAACGGCGCGAATCGGGAGTTGTCGAGCCTTGTTTCTTCGATTCAACAGGAGTGGATTCATGCGTACCTCGATCATGGCCGCCGGCGTGATGTCGCTGGCAAGCCTTTTCACCGCCGCGACGGCCTCGGCGGGCTTTCAGTCGTACTACGCAGAGGACCTGGGACTGGGTGAAGACACCCGCCTGACCAGCCATCCTCTCGCCGACGCGGCCCGGGCGGCGTTCCTGGCCAACACGACCGGCGTCGGGACCGAGAGCTTCGAAAGCTTCGCCGAGGGAACCCAGCTCCCGATCCAGTTCATGCTGGGTGCCGATATCGTGACCCTCTCGGGGCCGCGTGAAGTGCAATACATCCCGTCGGGGACCAACGGCGTGGGGCGCTATCCCTCCGACGGGGATAAGTATGTCGAAACCAACACCGACGGCGACTTGACCCTCACGTTCTCGGCGCCGCAGGCACTGGTCGGATTTTACGCGATCGACATCGGCGACTTCGACGGGCAACTCATCGTCGATCTGTTCAACGGCGCTACGCCGGTGGACAGCTTCACCGTCCCCAACACGGTCAACGCCCCCGGCGGCGGGGCGCTGTACTTCGGGTTGATCGGCGACGCCTCGAGTGTGTTCACCAGCGTCAAATTCCGAAACACCGGCGGGATCGGTGAATATTTCGCGCTCGACCAGGTGTCGGCGGGGAGAATCTGCCAAGTCGCCCCGGCGATTCCGCTTCCCGCCGGCGTGTGGGCCGGGGCCGGGATGCTCGGGGCGATGGGTGCCATCCGCCGAATTCGCAAGTCGATCCGCGCCTAAGAAACAAAACGGCGTACCAGTCAAACCGCCCGCGCGAGCGTTGCTCGCGCGGGCGGATCGTTTGCCACTCCTCGACCGATCCGGCAATGCTAGATCAGCAGTTGGAACTGCACCCGAAGCACAAAAATATTGTTGCCCGGGTTGGCCAAAATATCGGCCCCTCCGTCGGCCTGGTTGGCGGGCACGCCGTTGGGCAGCCAGCTTCCATCCAGGGTCAGCTTGGCGCTATGGCCCTGGAAGTAGTAGTTGGCCCCGACGGTGATCTCATGCACGTCGTTCTCGACGGCAGGGGCGTACTGCTTGCCGTCGAAATGCGTGAAATCATATCGAACGAACGGCTCCCATTGGGTGTTGGGAACCAGGTAGGCAACCTGTCCCATCGCCCCCCAGTCGTTCATGTCGGCCCCGGCGGCGGCGGCGGCATTGCTGCTGAATCGCCCGATGAACGCCCCGTAGGCGCCGAGCCCGCCAGGCGTCTCATATTGCGCATCGGCGGTGTATTGAAGAACTCCCGAGTCGCCCGACTGCGTCCAGTCGGCGCCGCCGCCCACGACGAATAGACGGTCCTTGGTCCCCAACGCCGAGAAGTCCTCGTAGGATTTCCAGTCACCCATGACGGCGTACTGAACCCGTCCGGCCACGCCGAAGTCCGTCCCGTTCGTCGGGCGATCCTCGAAGTTCGTATTGGCGCTGCCGCTGCCATCGGTAAACGCGACTTCGCTTTGCAGCTTCCCGTGAGCATAAATCAGCGCCACGCCCTGGATGAAGTTGTCGCCGTTGCCAAGGCGGTTCTCGAGATAACTCCGCTCCGAGGCGAGCAGTCGCTTGGAACTGGTCAGCCCTTCGTGCATCACCGGATCTTTCATTTGTCCGGCACGCAGGGCGAACGATTCGGCAAAGGCGTACTTGATCCACGCCTCTTCCAATGCCAGCCCGCCGCCGCTACGATTGCCCGCCCAACTGAACAGGTAAGTCAGGTCCTTGCTGAACAGGTTTCCGTCGAAGCCGAGCTTCATCCGGCGAACTTCAAACCCGTTCTGCACGTCGTAGTCGCTGCCCCCGGCGAACTTGTCGCGGGCGAGGGTGGCGTTGCGCAACTGGAATTGCAGCCAGGGATGAAACACGAAGGCCTTGTCGGCGGTTTGCAGAAGGAACTTGCCCTTCTCGAACCCGGCAAGAAAGCTGCCCGATTCGGCGAGCAACTGGCTTCGTCTCTCGGCGTCGGCGAGCACCGCCGCGATGGTGGCATCGACATCGTGGGCATTGAGCGCCGGTGCCGCCGCGGGGGCCGGCTGCTGCGCCTGCAACTGCGCCACCTTCGTCTGGAGATCCCGAATCTGCGCCTGCAAATCCTGGGTGCTTGACGGCTCGGCACCCAAGGCGCTCGCCGCGCCAAAGCCAATGGCTCCGGCGAGCAACGCGGGGATCGTCGAGCGGAACGTACGATCGGTCATAGAAGCTCCTTTCCTGCCCGCCGACGATTCGTCGCGTCGCGCCCGGGCTTGATGAACCGTCGATAATTACCGGCCGACCAAGCCGGGCGACGGAAAAGGGACCTGCTTCATCGGTCTATAAACCGACGGCGGTCCGCCCCCCTGAACGCCCCTATGGCGCCCCGGGGCAATGCGGTTTCTCGGGATCGAGTGCCGAGCGAATCAAATCGATTCGCCTGACTCGGATGCGACGGACCGATTTCCCATTTTCGGACGACGCCGCTCGATCCCGGTATTTTTTTGTTTCTCGCCATCCGCCGCCCTCCGAGCCGCCGCGACGGCTCGGGCGCGACTTTCTTCTCCCGGCACTGTAGCCGCCAGCGCTGGCGAGCGATGAGATCATCGTGAGCATCGCGCTAAGAATGGCGGCGACGATATACTCGCGGGAATGAAGTTCCATCGCCCGGCTTTGCGCCTGCAACCCACCACCCTGTGGGATTATCCCAGCCAGGATTACGGCGATGGCGCCCAGGGCGTCCCCGGCTACAAAGGCGCAACCCCCAGCTACATCGTCTGGAATCTGATCTCGCGCTATACCCACGAAAAGGATCTGGTCATCGACCCCTTTTGCGGATCGGGAACCACGCTGGACGTCGCCCGCGATCTGGGGCGAAAAGCTCTGGGATATGATGTGCATCCGGCCCGCAAGGATATTTTTAGAGTCGATGCCCGCAAACTGCCGCCGGAATTGTCCAACAAAGCATCGCTGGTCTTCATGGACCCACCGTACGGAACCCATCTGGATTACGGCGACGATCCCCGCGACCTCGGAAAGCTCGACGCTTCGGAACCCGGCTATTGCCAGGCGATGGATCAGGCCTTCGCCGAGGCCACCCGGGTGCTGTCGCCGGGCGGGCATCTGGGGCTGTATGTCTCGGATTCCTACGTTCACCCACGACGGTTTTATCCGATCGGATTCGAATTATTCAACCTTCTGCGCCAGCGCCTCGAGCCGGTGGACATTATCGCCGTCGTTCGCCATAACAAGACGCTGGAGATGGGCAACTATCGCAAGGCCGCCGAGGGAGGCAATTACTACCTTCGAGGCTTCAATTACTTGTTCATCGCGCGAAAGGCGCTCAGCGACCCCGCGCCCGCGGGCAAGACCCCTGCCCGAAAGCGGGGACATTAACTTCTGCGAGACACTGTATGGAACCGATCATTATCGACACCGATGCCGGCGAGGATGTGGACGATGTGCTGGCGATCGCGCTGGCGGCGCGCTGGGCGGAGGTATATCTTCGCGCCGTGACCACCGTGGGATGGCGCGCCGATGCCAAAGCCCGCCTGGTGCGCAAGCTTCTCGTCGTTGCCGGGCGAAGCGATATTCCCGTCGCCGCCGGCTCACCGCGTCCGATGACCCCGGGACCGCTCTGGCACGGCATCCAGGACGCCCAGTGCGATCTTGTGACTCCCGACGAGTTCGAGCGCTTCGCGCCCGCCGATGAAGGGGCGCTCGATCTGCTCACCCGCCTGATCGAAGCCCAACCCGGCAAGATCACCGTCGTTTGCATCGGACATCTGACCAACATCGCCGCCTTGTTGACTAGCCGTCCGGAGATTGCCCCCAAGATCAAGCGGCTGGCCATCATGGGCGGTGAGACGGCGATCGTCCGCAGGGAAAACAACATTGCCAAGGATGTCATCGCCGCCGACCTGGTCTTCCGAAGCGGCGTTCCGATTTTCCTGGGCACCTGGAGCGTCACGCGCCAGTTCGTGATCGATCCGGCGGGCTGCGGGCGAATCCGCGATCACGGCGGCGACTTGACGGACTTCCTGCACCAGTGCATCGACCGCTGGTGGCCGCACAAAGGGGGCAAGATCGGTCCGGTGATGTACGATGCGGCCCCGATCGTCTGGACCGCCCGGCCCGACCTGTTCACGACCTCGCCGCGGAAAATCCGCGTGGAAACCACCGGAGAACTGACCCGAGGCATGACCCTCATTCAAAACGGCGAGCCCAACGCCCTGGTCACCGAAGCCATGGACGCCGCGGCGATCGAGAAGCTCTTCTACGACGTGGTTCTGGTCCCGCGCCCGCCGGCATGAGTGTGTCTTTACCCCCGCGGCCTAACCCAAGCCAGTTTTTTCTTTTTTTTTCTCTTGCGTTGCTCCCGCAGTATGCTATATTGCATTACCGGTAAGTCATTGCTAAGTTCTGTTTCAGGGTTTTTCGCGGAATCATGGTATGACGGTCACGCTATCCGACATCGCCCGGCAGGTGGGGACCAGCAAGATGACCGTCTCCCAGGCCTTGCGCGGCACGGGACGGATCGGATCGGCGACCCGACGCAGGATCCTCGATGCGGCCAAGGAACTGGCTTATCGACCCAACGCCGCCGCCCAGGCGGTTTCCACCGGGAAGTTCGGGTCGATCGGGCTGTTGCTTAGCAGCGACGTCAAGCGAAGCTACCTGCCGCACCAATTGCTCGAGGGCATCCAAGGTTCGCTGGAAGCCCACGACACCCACCTGACGCTGGGACAAATTCCCGACGCCGTTCTCCTCGCCGACGGGTGCATCCCCGCGCTGCTGCGTCGATGGTCGGTCGATGGTTTGCTGATTAACTACCAGGAGGGGGTCCCCCAGCCGCTCATCGAATTGGTCGATCGCGCTGGCGTGCCGGCGGTCTGGATCAACAGCCGACAGAGACAGGCGTGCGTGTACCCCGACGAGTTCGGTGCCGCCTTGCGGGCCAGCGAACATCTGCTGGAACTTGGGCATCGGCGTATCGCCTACGTGGATGCTTCGCATGGGTCCGACGATTTCCAGATCGCCCACTTCAGCGCCCGCGACCGCCAGGCCGGTTACGAGACGGCCATGACCCGCGCCGGATTGCCGGCGCGGATCGAGCGCGGACCGAAGGTGCTGGAGGCCGAGCAGCGCGTTCCATTTTTCCACACGCTGCTTGCCGATCCCGATCGTCCGACGGGGGTGGTCGCGTACAGTTCCACCAACGTGATCCCCTTGGCGGTGGCCGGACTGCGGCTGGGGATCGAAATCCCCCGCGACCTGTCGGTGGTGACTTTCGATGAGCATCCCAGCGGATCCCTCGGATATGTGCTGACGAGCCTGATCTCCCCCATGGAGGCCATGGGCCGTCGGGCGGCCGAGTTGCTGTTGGAACGCATCGGCAATCCCGACGCTCCGACTCCCCATGTGCAGGCGATCCCCTTCGAATTTGTGCTCGGGCAAAGCACGGCACGACCCGGCCAATCGTCCAACGAATCCACATTGAAGTCCGAGAACCTCTTTTACCCAATTCCTTAGACTGGAGGCACAAATGCAACGCGGCAAACTCACTTTGGCGATCCTTCTCACCGGCGGCATCGGCATCCAAGCCGGAGCGGCGGTGGTTTGGGACGGTTCGACCAACGGCGACTGGAGCGTGGCGGATAACTGGACGCCCAGCGGCGCGCCGGACGCGACATCCGACGTCGAATTCTCCAATCTCGGCGCGGCACAACCGATCACCACGCAGAACGGCAACCTCACCGTCAAGGGCATCACCTTCACCGGCACCGCCCCGAGCTACTCCATCGGCGGGGACAACACCACCCTCCTCACCCTCAGCACCGGCGGGATCACCCTCGCCAGCGGGGCGGCAAACCAATCGATCACCAAAAAGGTGGTAATTTCCAACTTGTCGACGCAGTCACTGACCGTGACCGATGCCGGGCAGACCCTGATCTTCGACAATAATTTCGGCGGCGCTGCGATAGTCAACAAGGCTGGCGCTGGCACCGTGGTTTTGAACAACACACTCGGTGGATCAGGCTACAACACCACCCTGGATGTGGACGCAGG
This sequence comes from Tepidisphaerales bacterium, assembly GCA_038329845.1. Lineage (GTDB taxonomy): Bacteria > Planctomycetota > Phycisphaerae > Tepidisphaerales > Tepidisphaeraceae > JBBQNJ01. Next base: position 8,625 of record JBBQNJ010000077.1, read on the forward strand.
GACCATCGATCTTATGGGCGGGAACGCATCCCTCGGCGGCATCACCGGAGACGCCACGGGGCTAATCACTAACAGCGGCGGCAACGCGCGAACGATCACCGCGATCCGCTCGGGCGCTTATGACGGTGCGATTACCGGGAACCTGAAATATTCCCAGGGACGCAGTAGTTTCGGTGATACCGGCGTGCAAACGTTCAACGGTGCCAACACGTACACGGGCGTGACCAACGTTTATGGCGGCAAATTGATCGTCAATGGCAGCCATATCGGTGGCGGCGACTATGCTGTGAGCGGCAAGACCGGCGGCGGCAACAATAACTTCACCGGAACAGATGGCACGCTTGCCGGGACGGGTGTGATCGCACCGAAGTCCGGCAGCACGGTGCTGGTTCAAGGCAAGGATCTGTCCACGCTCCCTACTTACGACGGGGATACTCCGACTATCAGCACGGGCATTATCGCCCCCGGTGATCCGAATGCCGCCAATACCGTCGGCGCCCTCACCTTGGGCAGCGTCGCCGTCCCTACCGCGGTCACCTTCGGCGATTTAAGCCGTCTGGCGATCGAATTGAAGAGTGCCGGCGTGAGTGATCAGATCACCGTCCTGGGCGACTTGACGCTTAGCGGATCGAGCGACGAATTGAACATTGAGTTGCTCAGCGGCGAGACCTTCGGCGGCCCGTACACCCTGGCCAGCTACAGCGGGAGCCTGTCGGGCAGCTTTGGCAGCGTCTATTACAACGGCGTCCTTGACACCGATCCGACCGTCGAACTCGGCTCGACGGGATATCGCCTGGATTACGGCACGGGCAGCGACAGCACAATCCGGCTGGTCGCCATCCCCGAACCCGCCGCCGCGGTGATGCTGGGGTTGGCGGGCGTTCTGGGGCTGGGAAGGCGCGCCCGGCGGACAGCAGCTTCTAAGATAGGTGTGCAATAAGCCACGGTAGCAAACTTGCCGCGGCCGAGATGGTTTTTCCCTTCTCGAACACCCAAAGCGGCCCGTAGAGACCGCGCGGTTTCGATGAGAACTGGTGATTCGTGAATCGACCGGCGCGTGGCCGAGTGCCACTTTTTAGACGGAGGTTTTTTTATGTTCAGACAAAATCATGCTACGACATTGCTCGCGCCCAACGCGGGCGCACCAAGGACCTGTCTCGCCGCTCGTGCCGCGGGAATGAACGGGTCTCTCAGCAACAAGGGCCGAATGTTTCGGAAGGGAAACGCGATGAAGCATTGCTCAATTTTCTTCGCGTTGGTTGGCACGTTGACCAGCGCCTCGTTGGTTTCGGCAGCGGTCATCACTGCCGAGGCGGATTCGTTTGTGAGCGGCAGGAACGGAGAGAAGGACAATAATTACGGCAGCAACTCGACCATCTGGGTGAAGTTGGACACGGCGATCGGAAGTGGCACCCGTGTGGGATTTATGCGTTTTGATTTGTCCACAGCGCCAGCCACGATCACGTCGGCGACGCTCGAGATGGAGTTTGTCACTGGTGGAGGTACCGACAGCACAGGCACCACAGTCTGGACATTCCATGTCTATGGATTGAACAATGGCCACACCGGGGAGTCGTGGACCGAATCCGCGATCACATGGAACACTGCTCCGGGACTGAATTCGTCAGACCCGATTGTTGCCGCCGACACGACCGATCTTGGCACGTTCACTCGAACCGGCAAAGGCTTTGGCACGGTGAGCTTCTCGTCGGCAGCGCTGACGAGCTTCTTGAACGCCGACACCGATAACCAGGCGACGATCATTCTCGCGCGGGACACGGGGCCCGGCGGGGTCAACTACATCCATGGCATCGCTTCGCGAGAAAACACCACCGAGGCCTATCGCCCGACACTCACCGTCATCCCCGAACCCGCCGCGGCGGCGATGCTGGGGTTGGGCGGACTGATCCTGATGCCGCGCCGGCGTCGGATGTAACGTCGAGCCATCGAATGATCCCGGCACCGTGACGGACGGCTGTTCGACGGCTGGATCAGACTTTTTCATTTGCGAGGTGTTCCCATGCGAAAACGACACGGTTTTACCCTCGTGGAATTGCTCGTGGTGATCGGGGTGATCGCGGTGCTTGTCGCCATGCTCCTGCCGGCGTTGAACAAGGCCCGGCGACAAGCGCAGGCCATCTCCTGCATGAGCAACCTGCGGCAATGGGGTCTGGCCAACCAGTTCTGGGCCCGCGATTACGCCGGACAATTCCCCACCCTCGACAATGAACCGACGCCTTGGTTTTGGGAACTGTATTCCAAGCTGATCCCGACGGCACCGAACTACAGCAAATACGCATCGACCCCTACCCCACCCGTCTGGCTGTGCCCGGCCGAGATTCGAAATGACTTCGGCAAGGTGATGATGGGCTGGCCCGGGGGCTATGACGGCGGATCGTTCGGGTTCGGGGTCAACGCCGGCTGGCGACGCGATGGGCTTTCGTACGGGGGGAACATGCGCCCCTACCGCGATAAGACAGGCGGAACCTGGAACCATCCTCGTTACGGGTATCACAACTTCTCCAAGAGCCAGGAACAATTGCTGATGTTCGAGTGGGTCTGGGCCACGGGAGACCCCAGCAGAGACCGTTATGACAATCATGTCGTAGGCGGCGGCGGGATTTCCCACGGCAAGGGCGTCACGCTGATCGCCGCGCGACATCCGGGTGACACGTTGAATTGCCTGTTCATGGACGGGCACGTGGAACGCTTGCCCAAGAGCGTCGTCGCGGATCCGACCGACCCCATGCGCATGTGGAAAAACCCGTTGGAAAAGGGCGGCATCTTCGCTGATCCCAACGACTATTGACGCACCCTTGGCGACGCTTTTTCCTCACGCCACAAGAGGTGGCGAAGACGGACGGGCGGTCAGAACCTACGCTGACCTGGCGCTTGCCGCTCAAATTTTCTTCGCGCCCTCGCGCCGTCGAGTCTTAAAACCAAGGCCGCAGAGGTTGTTCAAAGTGCATCTTCGGGTAGATTCGAGCCTCATGTGGACTGCGAATCCGGCGGTAGTTGAGGCGTTGTCGAACCAGCGCTCTGATGTGTTGTATGACGAAGCGAAAGTCCCCGGCTATCAGCTTCCGGCGGTGATGATGCCGCAGATGACCTGGGATCGTCGGCGCGAGCAGTTGATCGACCTGTTCGGGCAGACGATTTACGGCCGATCGCCAGGGAAACCCCAGGAGTTGCGGTTCGACGTGCTGGAAGAGGATCGCAGCGCCATGGACGGCACCGCCACGATGCGACGGGTGGCCATCCGCAGCCGCCAGTCCGATCGTGAGCATCGCTTCGATCTGCTGCTGTTTATTCCTAATCAGCGCCGCCCGGCACCCGGGTTCCTGTTCATCAACAATCGCGGCGTCCAGCACATGGATCCGACGCGTCAGACCCGCTCGGACTTCTGGCCCGCCGAGCGGCTCATCGCGCGCGGATTCGCCGCGGCGGTCTTCGACTATGCCCAGCTTGCGCCCGATAATCATCGCGAGGATCGCTGGCGGGAGGGGGTGGTGCGGCTGTTCGATGGGGATTCGCCGCGCCGCCATGACAGTTGGGCCGCGATCGGAGCCTGGGCGTGGGGCGCAAGCCGGGCGATGGATTATCTGCAAAGCGATCCGGACGTCCGCGCCGACCGAATCGCGGTGATCGGGCATTCTCGCGGCGGTAAGACCGCGCTGTGGGCCGGGGCACAGGATCAGCGATTCGCACTGGCGATCTCCAACGAATCGGGATGCGCCGGGGCGGCACTGGCGCGACGCCGTTTCGGGGAACGCATCGACTTAATCGCCGACCGGTTCCCCCATTGGTTTTGCCCCAAGTACGCCACTTTTTCCGGGCGCGAGGATGAGTTGCCGATCGATCAACACCAGCTCGTGGCGCTGATGGCCCCGCGGGCCGTCTATGTCGCCGATGCCGCGGACGACCTATGGGCCGACCCGCGCGGGGAATACCTGGCGCTTGTGGCGGCCAACCCCGCCTTCGTCGCCGCCGGCGACCCGCCCATGGACGAGTCGGCGATGCCCGACCTGGAGTCCCCCCTGATCATCGGCCGCCGCGCCTACCACATCCGCCCCGGCGGCCATGGCCTCACGCTGTATGACTGGGACCGCTACATGGATTTCGCCGATCGCTTGTGGAAGTGAAATCCTCCCAGACACCTCCCTCCTCCGCCCCCCGCGACGGTGCCTTTGTTTGCGGAGCTTGTGGTGGAGGCTTCCAGCCTGCATTCCGCTGCTGAAAGCCATGCCAGAGGCCTGCGCCACAAGGCTAGAAGGGGGGCAAGGCTGACTTCGGGGCGAAGAACGCGTCGCCCGCGGCGGTATGTCGTCGCTTTCTGCTGGCGGATCAGCGGCCCAGCAGATAATCCCACTGGGCCTGCGTTTTGGTCTGTTCGGCGAACTTCAGAGGCTGGGTCTCGACGTGACCATCGAGGAACGAGACGTTGAACTGCGTGATATGTCGAGCGCGCGGGGTCGCGCCGCTGCGGGACTGGCCGTTCCATTCTTTGCGCTCGGCGTGCCAACCTCCCCCGCCGTCGTAGAATGCAACCGTCTCCTGGGGGTGCTTGATCTGCCAGTTCCGACGCATCCGCGACTCGATGTTCGATCGATTACCACAAGGGAACGGGCCATGTTCTCCCTGTCCATACCCGCCGGTGAACGCGTAGGTGTAGTATTTCCCCGGTGCCTTATAGATGGCCGTTGAGTCGAAGGCGGGACAGTAAATCTTGGTTTTGCCGCCATTGTCCACATGCCCAAGCAGCGTGGTGCTGCGTCCGTAAAGCTCGCGCCCGATGGCGTCGAAGGCGACCGTGTAGCCCGAGGGATTGCCATCCCCACTGGACCAGTAACCCCACGGAAGATAATTGCGGTTTCCCATCGCGTAATACTCGAGCGCGATGCCCATTTCTCGCAGATTAGACGCGCATTGGATGCGCAGCGCCGCCTGCCTTGCCCGCTGCATGGCCGGCAGGAGGATGGAGATCACGACGGCGATGACCGCGATCACCACGAGCATTTCCACAAGAGAGAACGCCGTTTGTCGCTTTGCATGCATCGTTGCGTCTCCGTTGACAGGACCGAATCGGATTTGGTTGGGCCGGTCCAAACCGGACCGGCCCCGAAGCAGCTCAATCACTGCGACGAATCAAGCGCGCCGTCGTCGCGCGGCCAGCATGGTTGTCAGTCCCGCCATCAAGAGCGACGCTGAGGCAGGCTCAGGAATCGGGTTCCAGGTCAAGACCAGATCGTTGGTGGAGATGGCCGTCGAGAAGGACCCTTCAGAGGCCCAGGCGCTGTTATTGACGGAGAGCGCGCCCGAGCCCACCCCGGCGCCGCTATTGTCGATGACGGTCCAGGACTGGGTGCTCTGCCAGAAGGCATTGGCCAGGCTGGGCGCCGAGGCGGTGCCGATGAACGACGGCACGAGGCTGCCGCCGGCGATCGCCAAGTCACCGCCAGCCTGGACGATCTGATCGAAATTGGTCCCCGGGCCGCTCGTCGAGAGCGCCGCAAGTTGCCAGGCATAGGTGCTGCCGGAAACGAAGCCGAGGCTGGTGGTGTTCAGCCCGACGGTGAGTTGTCCAGCGCCGCCGGCGCCGGGGGCGATCGTGCCGGAAGCCCCGATCGAGGCGGCGAGCTTGTTGCTCGCGTCTGAACCGGTGACTTGCCCGCTGCCCGTGAGCATTCCTGCGTTGATGTTCATCTGACCGGCATAGAGGCGTCCGCTGCCGTTGACGGTCGTGGTTCCAGAGGTCTGACGGTATTCATTGCCCGTAATTCGGAAAAAGTTGTCGGTGGAGTCGTCGATGGTGACGGTTCCCTTGTTTTCGAACAGCGCCGCGACGCCGCTGACCTCGAGTCTGGTTTCGGCGCCGGTTCCCGCGCCTTGCAAGGCGATCGCTCCTTCATTGATGTGATGCGCACCGTCGGACGTGAGCAGCAAGCGGGCATCGCGATTGCTGCCCCCGTTCGCTTTCAAGTTCACCGTGCCTTGATTGAGCATGCCCGTACCGGCGTAGCTGAGAACCTTCCTGCGGCTGTTGGTGTTTGAACTGTTCTTGATGTTGATGATGCCCGCATTGTTCAACGTCGTGGCGACGTTGAGGGTCAGGTCGGTAAGGCCACTACTGAAATTGAAGTTGTCTCCCGATCGCACCAGCAAGCCATCCAATGTGTAGAGCGACGCACCTCCGTTGCTGGATTGGGGATACGAGATCGTGTCGTCGCTGGTGGTGTTTGTATCCGCCACGTCGCCGGAACCGGGCACGACCCCGCCGACCCACTTGGCCGCGGCGTTGAAATTGCCGTCGCCGCTATCCCAGACGATCGCCCCGTGGACGGCACCGGTGAGGGCAATGGCGACTGCGAAACTGCTCAGTTTACTGCTGATCATGAGGATGCCTCCAAGGAAGAAGAAACGAATGGAATCTCCGGCGAGGCGATGGTTTGCCCCTGATGAAACCGGAACGGCAGCGACACGCTAAGTTGAGGTTGACCCGTGGTAAGCCGAGCCGTGAGCATCCGAGCCGCACTTCGCCCGACATCACTTTCGGGAATAACCGCGACATCGAAATCAACATTAAAGTCGTCGAACGGCCCGCTGCCGAAACGCAGAATCGAGAGTTCGCCCGGCACCTTCAGCCTCAGCTCCGATGCGACCAGATAAGCCGCACGGCTGTCGCGGGCGCTGTAGCAGATCAAGGCGGTGGGGCGATTGGTGGGGCGATTGGTGGGGCGATCAGATCCTTCGAGGGCCTGACGCAGATCGGCCATCATGTTTCGAGCCAGGGCAATCCGCTTCTGACCGATCCGCCGCGGAGCCAGCCCGGCGGCGAGCATGGCGCGGGCATAGCCCGCCTGACGATCCTTCGCGCTGTAGTGGGCACCCAGATCATCTAGATCGTTATTGTAATCGACATATGCGATACGCCGGTGTCCACGGGCAATGAGCTTTTCCGTCGCCAGCAGGCCGGCTTGTTCATCGTCGGGAAAAGCGCAGTCGAACTCCCGCCGAACATTCAGCCAGACGGCGGGAATTTCGTGGCGTTCGATCAGTTCGATCATGCGTTGCGGGATGTGGGCGTTATAGTTGATAAGCAACCCGTCGGCGGCGAGTTCCCGCAGAATCTTGGGCACAAACCCCGTGGCGGTGAGCTTCTCATCCGGCAGAGTCGCCACGATGAGGTGACGGTTTTCGGCCTCCACCGCCTGCTGCATGCCCGCCAACATCAACGCCGGAAGCATGCTCGACGGGCTATCCGTGCTGAGGACCAGCGCAAAACACCCGGTCCGGCCGTTGAGCGTGGATCGGGCAAAGCTGTGCGGACGATACCCCAGCCGCCCGGCGGCCTCGACCACTTTTTGCCGGGTCGTCTCGCTGACCCCGCGATGCCCGCTCAGCGCCATCGAGACCGCCCGCTGGCTGAGTCCAAGACGCTCGGCGATGTGTTCCTGACTGACAATCATGTGATTTCCGCCGCGAACAGATGCGATTACTTCTAACTAGTATAAATGGAAAATTAATCCTGTCAAGCAGAAAAAAAGAAAAATCCCGCCGGGGTGTGATTCGACAAATTACCGTGACTCAAGACCCCATGCCTCAAGCCCGCGTTCCCGCGGTTGGCGGGGGCCGATCGCATGACGAGGCGTTGACAGTTGGCCATGGAGGACACGCCCGCGTTCTGAAGCTGGGCGAGGGCGGATCCCCGAAAAGCGGCGTCGGCTGGAAAAAGCGTTGGGCCCATGCAGGCGCAAAAAACCTCGCCCACGATTCACCGGGGCGAGGACGACGTCGATTAAACATGGATCGCGGGCTATAGCGCTTCAGCCAGCCAGCCACTGGCGCCGGCGGTTTTGCTGCTGACGGTGTTCGAGTAGCCGCTGTTGCTAACGCCCGAAAGGTAGGCGCGGACGCGGAAGTAGTAGGTCGTGCCGGAGTTCAATCCAGAGGCGGTGTAGGTCGTCTGGCTATTGGTGGTGCCGCGATAGATTTCGGTCCAGTTGTAGCCGTTGGTCGAGCGCTCGACCTTGTAGCCGCTTTCGCCAGTCGAGGTGTCGTTCCAAGTCAACTTGATTTGTGAGGAGGAGATCACCTGCGTCCACACTCCGGTGGGGACTGCGAGACTGACGCTGGGGGCGGTGGTCGATGCGGTTTTGGCGCTAATGGTGTTGGAATAGGTGCCGCTGGCCACGCCCGAGAGGTAGGCGCGGACGCGGAAATAGTAGGTCGTGCCGGAGTTCAATCCCGTGGCGGTGTAGCTCGTCTGGCTGTTCGTGGTGCCGCGATAAATCTCGGTCCAGTTCGAGCCATTGGTCGATCGCTCGACTTTGTAGCCACTTTCGCCGGTCGCGGTATCGTTCCAGTTCAGGGTAATCTGCGAGCTGGAGACGACTTGAGCCCAGACGCCCGTGGGGGCCGAGAGGATGACGGTGGGTGCCGGGGCACTGCCGGAAGTTTTGGCGTTGGCGACGGCGGAGTAATTGCCGTTGGCGATCCCCGAAACGTAGCTGTGGATGCGGAAGTAGTAGGTCGTCGAGGCCTTGAGTCCGGTGGCGGTATATGTGGTCTGATTGCTGGTTGCGCCGCGATAGATTTCAGTCCAGGAGCTCCCATTGGTCGATCGCTCAACCTTGTAGCCGCTCTCGCCGGTGGAGGTATCGCTCCAGGAGAGCGAGATCTGGCTGGAGTTGACGGCGGTGGCGGCAACGTTGCCCGGGGCGTTGAGGGTGTAAGCGGGGGCCGCGCCGGCGCCGGCGGACGATCCGGAGATCGTGTATTTCCCGATATCGCCGTAGTTAGCCTTGGAATAGACGCCGAGGAAGTAGGTTCCGGCCGCGACGTTCGCGGTGAGGGTTTCGCCGAGGCTGGAGGTATCCGCCGAGGCGATCTGGGCGCCGGACGAGCTAAAAAGCTTGAGTTTCAGGTCAAGCATCGCCCCGACCGAGGCGACCGATCCGGTGAGCGTGACTTTCCCGGCGCCGGTGGAGAACTTGTAGAAGTCCACGTCGCTGGTTCGCTCGATGATCCCCGCGCCGCTGAGGCTGCTTCCCGAAGCGGTGAGGCTCTTGGCCGAGGCGATCGTATTCCCGGCGTCGTCGCCGCGGTAGCTAAAGCCGTTGGCACCCGATGCGATGACGGACAGGTCGTCCTGGTTGTATCCCAGACTGTTCTTCCCGTTCCACCACAATCCGCGGGTGGCGGTGTAGCTCATCCCCATCGCCGGCGCGGTAGCGCCCGAACCGGGATTATATTCGGAGGTCTTGCTGGAACCCGACCAGCTCGACTGGTGTTGAAGTCCGAAGTTATGTCCGGCTTCGTGGGCGGCGGCTTCGGCGACGTAGTGCGGATCGTTGCCCAAGTTGCCGGAGAAGACCCAGGAGATGTTGTTGGGATAGGCTGAGCCGTAAGCGCCGATGTAGCTGATCCCGCCGCCCCCGCCGGCCCAGCCGCCACCGCCGCCCATCACCACCTGTACGTAATTGCCTGATCCCGGCTTCTGCGTGGTGACGTCAAGGTTGAACGGCGAGAACTTTTCCGATACCCGCTGCCAGATCTGGCGGATCGAGTCGATTTCGCTGGAACTGAAGGATGTCGTCGATGAATCCTGGCTGTAGGCCGGAGTCGTCGAGACGCTATAGGTTCCCCAACGAACGGCGGCCTCGCCGTCGAAGTCGAGGTAGATCTTGTTCGAGGCGCTGGAGAGGGAATGAAGTACCGGGATCGAGCTGGTCAACCCGGCGGCGGCGGCGACGATGTTCGTGACCACGGTCGTTGCGGCTTGGGCGACCTGTCCCGGCTGCGCCCAGGCGACTGCGACATCATGGCCGAAATCGTGCGCCTCGTGCGACTCATCGGCGTGTCCAAGGATGTCGGCGACGCTGTCGTGGATAATTGTGCCGTTGGCATCGGACTTGCCAGAGAGGTTGGAATGCAGGCGGGACTGCTCGATTGCGGTCGAGTCCAGCGCCGAGTCGATCACAGGCGACTGCCAGAAATCGCTGGTGTTCTGGCTGAGGAGCAATCGCTTTTCCAAGGCGACGATCGGTGGATGAATGGCGGCGTGAGCCACGGGACGACAGACGGTGAGTTTACGAAGGAGGGATCGAATCATCTCGCCGGATCTCCAGGGAGCAAAAAGGTTTACGCGATAGAGTGACTCACAGTTACAAACTGATCCAAGGCGGTGCGTGGCCGATCGCGGCCACGATCTGTCTAGGGGAAGTCGGTCCGGCGGGCACCAGGCCGAGGTCTTGGTACGTTCAAATCCGGTTGTTCAGGCGAGCCCCCGCAGGGGTTCGTGTCGTGTGAGCAGAGGGTCGGAACACGTCTACGCTACCGACGGGGGCCGCACTATTTGGGCGCCCTTGGCCGCGAGGGTGTTGCTTTCGCTTTCGGACCGCTCTGCGATGAAAAAACCGACAACCCATCAAACCGTTACATAGCCCGTGAATCCCAGGCCCTTCGCCCGCGACTCACTCGTACTGACACCGGCAGCGGCGGAATGGTGAGGGGATTTTTTCGGATAATTTGGTCTTTTTTTTGTTCGGTGCCCCGAATGGGCGCACCTCCACTGCCCACCGAAACGCGGATGCATTTCTGCCGCCCGCAGTCACCATGCCGGTCGCAAGGTAGGAGGCTGCGGGGCCACCGTCAACCAAAATCCGGCAGAAATAAAAATAATTTTTGTGGCCCAGCCACCCTCGGCTGGGTTTTAGGTTTGCGCAGCCGTCCCCGGCTGGGTTTTACACCGCTCGCGGGCCATATTGAGATAATCCGCTTGGAAAAAACCGGGATATTCCGCAGGTTCCGAGCCATTACGGATGTCTCACTGAAGGCCGCAAGCGGTATAGCCGCCCGTGACTGACGGCGTGTTCGGGCGGCTGAAGCCGCCCCTACTGCGACTGTACGAGCTTCGTAGGGGCGGCTTTAGCCGCCGTCTTTCCGGCGCGAGGTCGCAGGTGGAACAGAGCAGTGAAGGATGGCTCGCGGATTCAGATCCACTGATCGCGGATCAGCAGCAGTTGCTTCCAGTCGGCCTCGTTGAACCACTCGGGGCAATGGACGGCGGTGATCGACCCCAGCAGCCCACGGAAAAAATCCTCGGCTTCATCCTCGATTTTTTCGCGGTCCTGGCCCATGGCCAGGCGGGCGGCGTAGAGATCATCTTCGGTGCTGGCCAGCCGCAGCGCCTCGGCGCCGGCATGGGTGCGAACCATATGAGACAAGGCATGATAGAACATCCAGACATCCTCGTCGGGAAATGGAGGCGGCTGGCAGTGTCGCTTAAAGGCGTGACGAAAGTACTTGAGCTTTTCGTCCCACGAGAGATTCGGGTCCATCGCCAGAGTTACGTACTGGCCCACTTTGTACGCCTCGCGCGAATGGGCGTCGCCATGGCGCTCGAAGTGGTGGACCATCTTCGCGTAATACGACTCGGGCTTGCCGATCTCGGGCATCTTCGCTACGGGATGGGTTGTCGTCACCATCGCAGCCCCGCTTCAGTTAAGGGTCACCTGGACATGTCCGGCAAACTCATCACCGCCCTCATCGGCGGCACCTGCTCAGATTGATCATACCCGAAATATTGCGCCCGTGTCACGTGCTGCTTCGACAAATTTATAAAGTTTTGAAGAATGGGGATGAATCAGATGCGGATTGGCCGCCGGCCAGCGCGCGGGTATGATGGATAAGAGATGAGCAAGGCGTTGGACGGTGAGTTTGGATCGTTTCCCACGACGCACTGGTCGCTGGTACGTCGTGCCGGACAATCCACCGGCTCGCATCGGCGTGATGCGTTGGCCGAATTGCTCAAACAATATCTCCCGGCGATGCGGTACCACCTGGTCGCTGGCAAGCGGCTGGATGCCCACCAGGCAGACGATCTGCTTCAGAGCTTCCTGTCGGACAAGGTGCTGGAAGAGGATTTCATTCGCAAAGCCGAAGAGGGGAAGGGCAAGTTCCGCAATTTTCTTCTGGTAGCGCTGAATCGGTTTTATATCAGCCGCATTCGCCACGATAGAGCGCAAAAGCGGGCGCCGCGCCAGATGTCGGCGTTGGACGATCTGCCCGAGCCCAGCAGTGACTCACCGCGTCCGGATGAGATATTCGACGTGGCCTGGGCGCGGCAGGTACTGGATTCGGCGATTCAGCGGATGCGGGGCGAATGCGAGAAGTCAGGTCGACCGGAACTGTGGGCGCTGTTCGATCAGCGCGTGCTGGCGCCGGCGCTGGGATTTTGTCAGCCTACGGCTTACGAAAAGCTGGTGGCCGAATATGGTTTTGCCTCACCGGTGCAGGCGTCGAACGCGGTGATCACGGCCAAGCGGATGTTTATTCGGATTCTGCGGTTGGTGGTGGGGGAGTATGCGCGTTCGGATGAACAGATCGACGAGGAGATTCGGGACTTGCAGACGATCCTGTCGCGGGCGCACTGAAAGCGACGGCGGCGCAGGACGAATCGGACCCTCGCGTAGTAGACGCGGGCGCCGCGCCCGCTCGTCGTCGGCGTTGCAATTGTGAGAGGAAACCTCGTGGCCGCGGATATCTTTGACTCCGACCCTCGATTGCTGGCGTCGATGCTCGAGCTGGAGCCGTCGAGCGCGCGGGTCTGGCGCGCCGAGGAATTGTCGGCGATCCTTTCCCACCAGATGCAGGCCGAGATATCGACCGATCTGAGCGCGCTCGCTTCGCGGTCGGCGTCTCGCCGGGCCGAACTCGAGCGGGCTGCGGCGGATGCGTCCCTGGCAACCTTCGGGGGGGTGTTGCGTTCGGCCCAGCCGTCGCTGGGGGTACTGGAACTGATCAAGGACTTCGCCAAAACGCATCGGAACCAGCCGAACAGCGTGTTGCCGGCCGAGATCGCCAACATCCTGTATTTCGGCGCCATCGCCGCGGCGCAGCTTCGTCATGGCAAGCGGATCACGCGCATCGACAACGACGCGATGGAAAAGGGGATCCGCTGGTGTGCTGCGCAGCCCTGGCTGGATGAGTCGATGCGGGCCTTGTTCGCCGAGGCCGAGGCCGCGCTGCCGGGTTGATTGCCCCCGTGTCGGAGCGGGAATATTTCCAACACAATTCGTTGCGAGGTGCGGGCCTCCGGTCTGCGTATTTTTTCGCGGACTGCAGGCTGGAAGCCTGCACCCCAAGCATGTTCCTTCCGGGAATGCAGGCTGGAAGCCTGCGCCCCGAGCGATTTCTTCAGAAATATTCCTGCGGTCCCCCTCGGGCGCGGGGCCGGCGCGCGGTAGAATGGGAAAATGCGAGTTATCGTGACGGGCCAAGTCGGGGTCGATAAGGGGCCGTACCTGGACCGGCTGGGAGAATTGGCTCGGAGCAACGGACATGATCTGCGCGTGCTGCATGTTGGGAAGATGATGTATGCCGAGGCCCCGGATGTTCCCGCGGGAAGAATCCTTAATCTGCCGATTACGCGGTTGAATGCCCTGCGCCGGGCGGTCTTCAAGGAAATCGAGCGGTTCAGCAATCAGCACGAGCATGTGTTAATCAACACCCACGCGACATTCCGATGGCGCCATGGGTTGTTCGCGGCGTTCGATTTCGACCAGATCAAGGCCTTCAACGCCGATCTTTACATCACGATGCTCGACAACGCCGAGAGCGTTCACCAGCGCCTGCTGCGCGACCATGACATCGACCACACGCTTAAGGACATCATGGTGTGGCGCGAAGAGGAGCTGCTGGCGACGGAAATTCTCGCCAATATCATTCGCGGGTACGGACACTTTTTCATGATCAGCCGCGGGCACAATCTGCCCACGAGCGAGACGATTTACAAGCTGATGTTCCGGCGGGAACTGAAAAAAGTGTACGTTTCGTTTCCGATGAGTCATGTAATGGACTTGCCGCAAACGCTGGCGGAGATCGCGGCGTTCAAGCGGGCGATCCACGCGAACTTCATCATGTTCGATCCGGCGGATGTGGATGAGTTCGTGCTGCATACCGCGGCGGTGAACGCCATGAACGAAGGACGGGCGACGATCACCGTCGAGGCGGCCGAAGGGCCGGTGACGCTCAAAACGCAGGACGTAGCGCAGATTTCCGGCGACATCCTCGGTCAGATTTACGCCCGCGATTTCAAGATGGTGGATCAGTCGGACATGATCATCAGCCTGGTGCCGGAACTGCCCGGGGGCAAGCCGGGCTTGAGCAGCGGGGTCGAGCGTGAACTGCAACACGCCTTCGAGGGAGGCAAGGAGGTCTACGTAATCTGGGCCTGCTCGGCGACGCCGTCGCTGTTCATCACCGAGACCGCGACGCGAGTCTTTCGCAGCGTCGAGGAAGCATTGGATCATTTCCGCGACAAAGGATACATCCAATAGCGGCATGGGGTCGGCGTACGACTGGCCGGAACGCGTCTGGAACGGGCGGCCGGATACCTCCGGCAGCGCCACGGCGTGCAGCGGCACCACGGCGTGCGGCAGCACCCTGAGCTGCTCTCCATGCGCTGGGCGCATTTTAGCCTTGGTTAAGATGGATTCATATGCCCACTGACGCCTGCCGTCGCGCAGGGAGCCCGATGGGCGACCGCAGCGCCGGCAGGCGTCAACGCTCCGGACACAGTCCCTGATCTTTCCCCATCCCCGATGCCGTATACCTCCGCCGGCGTGCGGTACTCCAACGCCTGGTGCGGACGGCGGTGGTTGTAGAAG
>JBBQNJ010000078.1:0-23264 GCA_038329845.1 Tepidisphaerales bacterium
GATCAACACCGAATACGATACCCAGGGCAACGCCTACCGCATCACCAGTTACAACAACCCCGTCAACGGCAGCGGTGCGACGATCAACCAGGTTCAGCGAACTTTCAACGGGCTGGGTCAGTTGACGAGCGAATATCAGGCGGTCAACGGCAAGGTGAGCTTGACGACTACGCTGAAGGTGCAATACGCCTACAGCGAGATGTCCGGCGGGGCGAATCACAGCCGCCCGATCAGCATGACCTACCCGAACGGGCGGGTGCTGAGCTATGACTATGACGCGGGGCTGAGCGGTTGCCTAAACTGGTAGCGGTGACGAAGATCACGGGTAACGCACGTGCGGTGTGCCAAGTCAAGCGTATTGGAGCTTTTTCGGGAGCTAAATCCTATGAGTTCACTTTCCACCTCCATCGAATCGACCTTGCAGGAGCACCGGGTGTTCAACCCGCCGGCGGACTTCGCGGCCAAGGCGCGGATCGGCTCGCGGGAAGAGTACGATCGGATGTATCGCCAGAGCCTCGATGAGCCGGAAAAATTCTGGGCCCGGGTGGCCGAAGAATTAACCTGGTTCAAGAAGTGGGACCGGGTGCTGGATTGGAAGCTGCCGGATGCCAAGTGGTTCGTCGGGGCCAGGACCAACCTGGCTTACAACTGTCTGGATCGCCAGGTCGAAGAAGGGCGCGGAGACAAGCCGGCGATCGTATGGGAGGGTGAGCCGCAGCGGGATGGGGCGCCGGAGGTTCGCCGGATCAGTTTTGTCGAACTGCGCGACGAGGTGTGCCGGTTCGCCAATGGGCTGAAAAAGCTGGGGGTCGCCAAGGGCGACTGCGTGACGATCTACATGCCGATGGTCCCCGAGGCGGCGGTGGCGATGCTGGCCTGCGCGCGGATCGGTGCGCCGCATTCGGTGATCTTCGGGGGATTTAGCGCGCAGGCGATCGCCGATCGCGTCGAGGATGCCCAGAGCCGGTTCATCATCACCGCCGATGGCGGACATCGGCGTGGTGCGACCGTGGCGCTCAAGGCGAACGTCGATGAGGCGCTGACTCACACCCAGCGGGTCGAGCGGGTGATCGTGCTGCGGCGAACCGGCCAGCCGGTCTCGATGACCGAAGGGCGGGACCTGTGGTGGGAAGATGTGATCGCCGATCAGCCCGTGACCTGCGAGGCCGAGCCGATGGACGCCGAGGATCTGTTGTTCGTGCTGTACACCAGCGGCTCGACGGGCAAGCCCAAGGGGATCATCCACACCACCGGCGGGTACATGGTGGGAACCTACATCACCACGAAGTACGTGTTCGACCTGCGAGAAGAGGATGTCTACTGGTGTTCGGCGGATGTGGGTTGGATCACCGGGCACAGTTATGTCCTGTATGGCCCGCTGACGAACGGGGCGACGACGGTGATGTACGAGGGGGCGCCGAATTTCCCCGACTTTTCGCGGTTCTGGTCGATCATCGAGCGCCACAAGGTAAGCGTGTTTTACACCGCCCCGACGGCCATCCGCGCGTTCATGCGGGCCGGACGACAGTTCCCCGATCAGCACGATCTTCGCTCGCTGCGTCTGCTGGGGACGGTGGGTGAGCCGATCAACCCCGAGGCATGGATGTGGTATCGCCAGGTGATCGGGCACGAGCGCTGCCCGATCGTCGATACCTGGTGGCAGACCGAGACCGGCGCGATCATGATCAGCCCGCTGCCGGGGGTCACGCCCACCAAGCCGGGGACCGCGACGTTGCCGTTCTTCGGGGTCGATGCCGCGGTGGTCGATCCGCACGGGCGCGAATTGCCGGCGAACCAGGGCGGGCTGCTGGTGATCCGCAGGCCGTGGCCGAGCATGTTGCGCGGCATCTTCAATGACGCCGACCGGTACACGCGGCAATATTGGTCGGACGTGCGCGGGGCCTATTTCACCGGCGACGGGGCTCGGCGCGATGAGGACGGGTATTTCTGGATCATGGGCCGGGTGGACGATGTGCTGAACGTCTCGGGTCATCGCCTGGGGACGGCGGAGATCGAAAGCGCCCTGGTATCGCACGACTCGGTGGCCGAGGCGGCGGTGGTGGGGATGCCGCACGAGCTGAAAGGCCAGGGGGTGGCGGCGTTCGTGACGCTAAAGTCGGGGGTGCGTCCGTCGGAAGAGCTCAAGGCCGAGCTGGTCAATTGTGTGGCCAAGGCGATCGGCTCGATCGCCAAGCCGGACCAGATCCGCTTCACCGATGCGTTGCCCAAGACGCGCAGCGGCAAGATCATGCGACGGCTGCTTAAGGAGCTGGCCGCCGGTGGAGAAGTCAAGGGCGACACCACGACCTTGGAGGATGTGAACGTGTTGTCGCGCATCCAGCGCGACGAGGGCTGATTGTTTTGATTCTCCCAAGCCCATATCGTTCGCGCGATGGCTGAGCCAGTGATCTTGTCGATCTCGCCGCGGGGGCGGCTGTTCGTTGAACCGGCGCTGGTGCCGGAGTTGGCGGCGGGGGAGCCGGTGCGACCGTCGGCGCCGGCGGGGGTGGCCAAGGCGTTCGCCGAGGGGGCCGCCGAGGGATTGCTGCATCTGGCGACAGCGGAATTGACGACGGCGCTGGCGGCGGACTTCGAGTTCGCCCGGTCGCTGGGGCGGATGTACCTCACGGCCCTGTGCCACGCGCCGGTGGAAGGCGAAGCCGCGGCACTGCCCGCGGCGCTGCCGGCGCCGGAGGAGGAGCTGGCGAAGATGGCGGATGCGGCCCCGCCGATGAAGGGGATGGAATATCTCACGCCCGGAGTGCTTCTCGATTGGTGGACCGCGCTGGACGCGCTGGTGCGCTCGCGGATCGCGCAGTTTCCCGGTGGGCTGTCGGCGTATCTGCGGGAGCTGAATCCGGCGTGGCGGATGCTGGGGCGGGTGACGCTGCACCTGGCGGAAAACAAGCGGGACCCGGAGTATCCCTTCGCATTTCTGGCCACCTACGTCAGCCGATTGTCGGCGCAGGCCAAGGCCCAGCACCTGCCGCTGGGGCGGGCGCTGCAGGAGTACGCGGGGGCGAAAAATCGCCAGGGGCTGCTGAAGCTGTTGACCCCGATCCACCAGGCCGCCGAGCGCAGCGAACTGATCAAAAAGCTGGTCGATTCGGGCGCGATCTTCAGCGCCCTGGCGTGGACGCCGCGACAGGCGTATCAGTTCCTGCTCCAGGTTCCGGTGCTGGATGAGAGCGGGGTGCTGGTTCGGGTGCCGGACTGGTGGAAGGCCAAGAGCCCGCCGCGCCCGCAGGTAAGCGTGCGCGTGGGCGAGGCCGGCCGAAGCAAGCTGGGGGCCGATGCTCTGTTGGATTTTTCCGTCGGCGTGACCCTGAACGGTGAATCGCTCAGCGACGAAGAAATGCAGCGAATCTTGCAAAGCCAGGGGGGCTTGATCCCGCTGCGCGGGCAGTGGATCGAGGTGGACCGCGAGAAGCTCACGGCGGCGCTGGAACACTGGAAAAAGGTCGAGCGACAGGCGGGCGACGGGATCAGCTTCTTCCAGGGGATGCGGCTGCTGTCGGGGGCGGCGATCGGCGCTGACGATCGGCCCGACGGGGTGGCCGAGGAACTGAAGGAATGGACCGGGATCCAGCCGGGGGAATGGCTGGATCAGACCCTGGCGAAGCTGCGCGATCCGGCGGCGGTGGACTCGGTGGTCCCGCCGGAACTCAAGGCCGATCTGCGTCCCTATCAGAAGGCCGGGGTCAACTGGCTCTTATTCATGATTCACCTGCGGCTGGGCGCGTGCCTGGCCGACGATATGGGGCTGGGCAAAACCGTGCAGATGCTGGCGGTGCTGCTGTCGATGCGGCGCGACGGGCCGGCGGGGGCGAGCCTGCTGGTGGTCCCGGCGTCGCTGATCGCCAACTGGAAAGCGGAGATCGCGCGATTCTCGCCGGATTTGTCGTTCATCGTGGCGCATCCGTCGGAGAGCGACCTGAGCGATCCGGCGGCACTGGCGCGGAAGATCGACGCCTGCGATCTGGTCATCACCACCTACGGGATGCTGCAGCGGACGGAATGGATGCGAGAACGAACCTGGCGGGCGGTGATTCTCGACGAGGCGCAGGCGATTAAGAACTCGGGCGCGCGGCAGACCCGCGCGGTCAAGCAGTTGCGGTCCGAATCGCGGGTGGCGCTGACCGGAACGCCGGTGGAGAATCGACTGTCGGATCTCTGGTCGCTGTTCGATTTTCTCAACCCCGGGCTGCTTGGGGGAGCTAAGGCCTTCGGGCGGTTCATCAAATCGCTCACCCAACCGCCCAACCCATCGTACGCGCCGCTGCGAACGCTGGTCCGTCCATACATCCTGCGGCGGCTGAAGACCGACAAGCGGATCATCGCCGATCTGCCGGAAAAGACGGAGATGACCGCCTGGTGCGGATTGAGCAAAGCGCAGGCGGCGATGTATCAGCACGCCGTCGAGGAACTCGACCGGGCGTTAGGGGAGGCGGAGCAAGGGATCCAGCGTCGGGGGATCGTGCTGGCGTTTCTGATGCGGTTCAAGCAGATCTGCAATCACCCGGCCCAGTGGTCGGGCGGGGGGGACTGGACGGCGTCGCTCAGCGGCAAGTTCGAGCGGCTGGGGGAGCTCTGCCGCGAGATGGCCGAGCGGCAGGAGCGGGTGCTGATCTTCACCCAGTTTCGCCAGATCACCGAGCCGCTGAGCGATTATCTGCAAGAGGTATTCGCCCGTCCCGGGCTGGTGTTGCACGGCTCGACCCCGATCCCGCGCCGGCGCGAGATGGTCGAGCGGTTCCAACGCGACGATGGCCCGCCGTTTTTCATTTTGTCGCTCAAGGCCGGGGGGTCGGGGCTGAACCTGACGGCGGCGAGCCAGGTGGTCCACTTCGACCGCTGGTGGAACCCGGCGGTGGAGAACCAGGCGACCGATCGGGCGTTTCGCATCGGGCAGAAAAAGAACGTTTTGGTGCATAAATTTGTTTGTCGTGGTACGGTTGAGGAACGGATCGACGGGCTGATCGCCGAGAAGATCGGGTTGAGCCGGGAGCTGCTCGACGAGGGCGCCGAGCGATTGTTGACGGAGATGGGCAACGACGAACTGTTGCGATTCGTATCGCTGGACGTGAACAGTGCGACGATTTAACGAAAAAGCCGAGGCCTTCGGCCGCGAAGGAGTACGCAATGGGTTGGGGTTATTTTGGTTTCAGGCCGTACGTTTCGGTGGCACAGCGACAGGCCAACGCCCGCAAGGAACTTGAAAAGCTGAAAAAAAAAGGGCAGATCATCACCCCGGTGACGATCCAAGGGCGCACGATCACCTCGACGTTCTGGGGCATGTCGTGGTGCAAGAATCTCGAGGCATACAGCGACTTTTCCAATCGTCTGCCGCGCGGACGCACGTACGTGCGCAACGGCTCGGTGGTCGATTTGCAGATCGGTCCGGGCCTGGTGACGGCGCTGGTGAGCGGATCGAGCATGTATGAGGTGAAGATCAAGATCGCCCCGACGGACACAGGGTGCTGGAAGGGGATTTGCACGCGCTGCGCCGGGAAGATCGGATCGTTGATCGAGCTGCTGCAGGGCAAGCTGTCCAGCGGGGTGATGGAAGTGATGACCCGGCAGGATGGCGGGCTGTTTCCCTCGCCCGGCGACATCGAGATGAGCTGCTCGTGCCCGGACTGGGCCGGGATGTGCAAGCATGTGGCCGCGACGTTGTACGGGGTGGGGGCCAGGCTTGATTCGCAGCCGCAAATTCTGTTCACGCTGCGCCAGGTGGATCACCTCGAGTTGATCGCGCGGGCGGCCGATGCCCCGGCGCTGACGGTCGGGAGCGGGGAAAAGACGCTGGCGGACGATGCGCTGGGAGATGTGTTCGGGATCGACATCGACGCGGCGCCGGCGGCCGAGCCGGTGTCGATCGAGGTGAAAACAGGGTCGTCGAAAAAGGTCGCGGGGAAGCCGTCGGCGGGGAAGGGCCAAGTCCAAGCCCTGAAGACGGCGAAGGCGGCGAATCGCCCGGTCGAAGTTCTGAAGACGGCGAAGACGGCGAAGCGGCAGATTGAAGTTCCGAAGACGGCGAAGACGGCGACGACGAAGCGGCAAGTCCAAGCCAAGAAGACGGCGACGATGGAAGCGAAGTCCGCATCCATCGCCGGGGTCGGATCCGAGATCAGAGCCATGCTGATAGTTTCGTCAAAGCGGCCGTCGAAACCCGCGTCGAAGGGCGCATCCAAGGCGGCGTCGAAGAAGACCTCGCGCGGGCGGGGCAATTGAGGAGCGTGCAAGCGGCCTTGGGAAAATGCGAACGATTCTCGAAAAAATTATCGCCACGAAGCGAGAGGAAGTGGCGCAGCGCAAGATCAGCGCCCCGATCGAGCAGCTCCAGGAGACGATCCAGACCCTGGGCCGTCCGCGCAATTTCTTCAGCGCCGTGACGCGGAAGAAGGCGAGCGACGCCAAGCCGCTGAACCTGATTGCCGAGGTTAAGAAAGCGTCCCCCAGCGCCGGCGTGATTCGCGCTGACTTCGATCCGGTGAAGATCGCCCAGGCCTACGAGGCGGCGGGCGCCGATGCCCTGAGCGTCCTGACCGATGAGACCTATTTCCAGGGACATCTCAGCTTCATTCACGCGATCCGCGACGTGGTGAAGCTGCCGGTGCTGCGCAAGGACTTCATCATCGACGCCTACCAGGTCCACGAGGCCCGCGCCGCCGGCGCTGATGCGATTCTGCTTATCGCCGAGTGCCTCGAAACCCGTGAGCTGATCGACCTGCAAATCCTCGCCACCGAACTGAACATGACCTGCCTGATCGAGGTCCACGACATGGACAACCTCATCCGCGTGCGCGACCGCGTGATTGGGTTTCCGCACAAGAGCTACAGCCTGCTGGGGATCAACAACCGTGACCTGCGGACGTTCAAGACCGACTTGGGGACCACGCTGCGGATGAGCGAACTGGTCGAGGATCGCGGCGTGCTGGTCAGCGAGAGCGGCATCCACAGCCGCGCCGACATCGCCCGTCTCGCCGCCGCGGGCGTGGCCGCGGCGCTGATCGGCGAGAGCCTGATGCGCAGCGACGACATCGGTGCCAAGGTGCGAGAACTGTTCGGACCGGCGACGTGATCGACTTCACCGATCGCCGATCGCCGATCACGAGGCATCGGCGCCAAGGTGCGCGAACTGTTCGGACCGGCGATGTGATGGGCTTCACCGATCGCCGATCACCAGGTGGGCGAAGTTCTCCAGCTCGTCGTAGCGGCTTTGCCAGGTAGTGTACATGAACCCCACGACTCCCTTCACGCCGGCCGCCGAGTCGATCCACTGGCGCGTTTGCGACAGCGGGCCGTCGTAATAAGCGGCGATCAACTGGCGGTTGCCGCGATCGGCGAAAAACTTCAGCGCCGCGTCGCGCTTGTCATGGTTCCAGTTGACGATCACCACGTCGGGGTCGATCCCGTTCCATGATCCGGCCAGGTCGCCGGGCACGAGGTAGTAATCGTCGTGGGCGTTGTGATGGGGATCGAACATGTCGCTCCAGACGAAGGCGGTCGCCTCCGGCCCGAGCAGCGCCCGGCATCGCCGCACATTGTCGGCGAGAATTTCTCCCGGGGTAAGCCCGCGCCCGCGGCACGATTCATCCTGGTTCAGCACGCGGATTTCGTCGTGGTTCATCATGTACCCCGAGGCGCCAAACGCCTGCTTCATGCGCTGGGCCTGATCGGCGAGCAAGGTCATCGTCTGCGGTGCTGACGGGCAGATCATCACCTGCTCGTCATGGATAATCGGGGGGAAATACCAGCTTGCCCGCAGGCGGGTTCCATCGGCCAGGCCCATCGTGCGAATCGCCGGCGGCTCATGCCAGACCTCGTAACTTCCCTTCCACGGCTGATTGCCCATCCGTGGATCGATCAGTGGTGCGAAGTCCTTGCCTTCGACCAGCGCTCGACCCGATTCGATCTCGATCGACAGCGGGGTGCCGTCACGTCGAAGCAGATTCACCGGACCGGCCTCGGCGATCTGCCAGTTTCGCCATTGCAGCGACCCCTTGGCCTTGCCCCAGACGCCGAAATAGATGCTCACTTCGCGATGGTCCAGCGAGTTGAAGACGATGTGGTGGCGCTTCCAATCCTGGGTCGGCTTAACGCCCAGACCGGTGTAGTTCAGGGAAGCCTTGCCGCCCAGCACGGTGATCCGCGGCTCGCCGTTGAAGCGGTCGGTTTTGATCTCGACGTTCACGTGATAGGCGCGGTACGGGCTGACGGCGAGCTTGTAGACGAAGCGGGCGTTGTCGGGATTGTCGCGGATGGTCGCGGTTGCGCCGGCGATCGTAACCGTCTTGTCGACGAACTGGAATTTCGGACCGAGTTGCACCGGCGGATCGGCCAGAAGCGTTGCCTGATTGTCCTTGACAACCAGCAGCGCCTCTTTCACCGGCAACCCCTCGGCCAGATTCGGATCGTGCCAGAGCAGATCGTTGGAATAGCCGATGCCGAACAGTCCCGGCACGATCGACAGGTTCAGTTCCCGCGCCAGCTTCTTCACCCGGTCGATATTGGCGAAATATCGCCGATCCATGTCCCCCAGCTTGGCGAACTTCGAATCGTTGAGCATCACGTGGGTGTATCCGGCCTTGGCGGCGCGGTGCCACAGCGTCTCGAGCGCGTCGATATTCTTGTCCACCCAGAGGTTCGTCGATTGATAGAGCCAGAGCTGCGGTCGATCTTCGGCGGCCCGCGCCGCAGCGCCCGCCAGCATCAGCAAACCCATGGCGATAAGGAGGGGTTGTGGTCTCATGGGCCCGATGCTACCGCGCGGGGGGACGACATTGACAGCCCTTGCGGGCGGTTTACATTTTGATGCATGAACCCACGCGACTTGTCAGGGGGACTTTTCCTCGCCCTGTGCGTTTTCGTGGGCGGGTGCCGGCCGGCCATCAAGCCCGATCCGACGGCGGCGAGTCTGTTCGGTCCGACGGCGATGCGAATCCATCCGATCTTCACCGGGTCCAAGGACTGGACCGGCGATGACAAGCCGGATGGCATCGAGGCGCTGATTGAGTTTCAGGACCGCTTCGGCGATCCGACCAAAGCCATTGGCACGGTGATGTTCGAGCTGTTCGACTACCGCCGTGCCAGCCCCGATCCGCGCGGGGCGCGGCTGATGAATCCGTGGATCGGTTCGATGCGCACGGTGGACGAGCAGCAACAGCACTGGAACCGCACCAGTCGAACCTACGCATTTCAACTCGCCGCCGGGCGCCTGGACTGGCGGCGGCGCTACGTCTTGACGGCGATGTTCGACCTGAGCGGCGGGGGTCGGTTCTTCGACACGATCATCCTCGAGCCGGAGATCGAACCGGAATCTCCGCGCCCGCCCACCCCCACCCTCGCGCCCGCCGCTCCATCGTCGCTGATCCCATCCCCCTCCCAGCGCGAGCCTTCGGACCCCGCGACTCTCCCCACTCAGCAACCGACCACCCGCATCCCCTCCCCCTAGCGCCTCGGCCCATTCATCGCATACAGTACCGTAACACTAATAGTGGGGACGCTCCTTGTAAACTTCTTTGCAATATGGCTTTACACCATGATTATGTCACATATGGCACGATGTGATTTATTGATTTGGTGATCCCATGGATTTTCCAGCCGGTGGATAACTGGATCCATAGGATCGGCAGGAGGCCCAGGATAACGATCCGCCCGCCTGGTCTGCCCTGATGCGCGGGGGGCGGCGGGCGGCGGGCATCGACTCATCCATCGTTCTCAGGGGCGCGGTCTTCCAAGCCGATATGACCTTTACGCGCGGACTCGGGGGGTCCGGGTATATGGGACGGTTGCGTTGGGCGGGGTGATTCGGAGATCAGGCCATGGCGGAAAAGGCTGAGAAAAAACCGGAGGCAGCGCCGTCGGCGGCGGCCGATCGCAAGGAGCCGGCCAAGGGCGCAGTGCCCGCCGGCGGCGCGATGGGCGGGATGCTGGGCAAAACCCCGGTCCTGCTGGGCGTGGCGATGGTGGTCGAGGCGGCGGTGCTGTTCGCCGGGTTCAAGTTCCTCGGTGCCGGCGCCAAGCCGACCGAAGCGGGGCTTGCCATGCCGGCCCACGGCGAGGAAGGGGGCCACGGCGAAGGGGGCGAATCAGCGCCGGTGGACAGAAAAAAGAAGGTCGAGGTGCCGGTGCTGGATGTCAAAGCCCCGAATCGCCGGATGGGCCGCACCTTTATTTATGACGTGAGCATCGTGGTCCAAACTCGGGCCGAACACGAAAAAACGGTCAAGGATGCAATTAAAGATCACGAGGCCTTGATTAAGGACCGATTTCGTACGATCATAGCGCAAAGCGACCCCGAGAAACTCGGGGGCGGATCCGAGCCGGGTCTGGAAACGCTTCGGCGCCAGGTCAAGTATCAGCTCGACGAGATTGTCGGCGAAGGCTTGATCGACGAAGTGCTGGTGCCGCGATGCATCCCGATCCGAGCGGATTGATTCCAGGCTACGCTTGCCGACGATGACGCGGACAGGAGGTCCCGGTCGCGGCGACGGATTTCGACCTACAGCGCCAAGCGCCAAGGATGGTGAGCCATGGCAGACGATTCGCCGGTTGCCCCTTCCGTTTCGCATTCTCCCGATCAAGTTCCTTCCCACGATGTCGCCGCCGATCCGGCGGTCGCCATTGATGCGCCGGCGTCGTCGGACGCGGGCGACGCGGGTCTGGATTTGAACGATCAGGCCTCGATTGACGAGCTGCTTAAGCAGGCCAGCTTCGAGGACCCCGCCACGGTCGTTCCCACCATCGCCGCCCCCGGTGCATCCCCGCTTCAGTTGCCGCAGTTCCACCAGACGCTGGCCGAGGCGCAGGTCTCGAGCATCGATCTGCTTCGGGACGTGGATCTGAACGTGAAGATCGAGCTGGGGCGCTCGCGGATGCTGGTCGAGGACGTGCTGAAGCTGAGCGAAGGCAGCGTCGTCGAACTGGACAAGCTGGCCGGCGACCCGGTCGACGTGCTGGTCAACGACCGCCTGGTGGCGCGCGGCGAAGTGCTGGTGTTGAACGACAACTTCTGCGTTCGCATCAACGAGATCGTGGCCGGGGTGAAGGAAGAGGGAATGTGAGCGCGGATGACGCTGAATCCTCGGGATGCTTTGCGCGCCCGCGCGGGCAGACTGTTTGGGGATTACCGCTTACTTCGTGCGCGGCTCCGGGATGCTTTGCGCGCCCGCGCGGGCAGACCGCGACCGGACGGAGTCGACCTGACCCTCCACCCTGTTTCGCGCGCCCGCGCCGGCTGGGCGCGATCGCCGGTCTGGCGGTGGCGTGGCTGTGCGCCATCGCGCTGGGGCTGATCGGTCCTCGCGTTGCGATGGCGCAGACCGCGCCCGCGCCCGCGCACTCGCCCTCGACCGCGCCCGCGCCCGCGCCCTCGACCGCGACCGCGACTTCGCACTCGGGTGTGTTCGAGGACCGCCCGATCCGCCATGCTCGTGCCGCGGCGGCGACGGCGAGTGCGACCACACAACATGCCGATTCTTCCACCGCCGCATCGCCGGATTACGGCTTGGCCCGCGTCGGCGTGGCGCTGGCGATCGTGCTGTCGCTGGTGTTCGTGATGCGCTGGGCGGGACGGCGGTTCCTGGGCGATTCGGCGGCCGCGGGCCGGGCGAATCAGTCGGTGCGGGTGGTGTCGCGCACGGCGCTGGCGCCGCGGCAGCAAGTGCTGGTCTTGCAGGTGGGCCAGCGGCTGCTGATCGTGGGCAACACGGGGACGAACCTGTCGGCGCTGGGCGAGATCACGGACGCCGATGAGGTCGCGGCGTTGCTGGGACAGTTGCGCCAGCCCCGCGACGAGAATCCCGGCCGCTTCGCCAGCCTGTTCTGGCGCGCTGCCCGCGGGTATGAGTCGCCCGAGAGCGGTGCTGGCACGGCCGTTGCAAAAAGTTCGGCGGCGCCCGGCCCGGCAGCGGATCGAGAACTCGCCGAGGCGCAGGCTGGGATCGACCGGGCGGACGTGCGCGATCTGATGGAGAAGGTTCGCAGTCTCTCGAAGCAGTTTCACGGTTAGGAAAGTTTTACGATTGGGAAAGACGTCGAGAATGGATGCTCGCGTCGGTGCAATTCGCGGATGGTGGTGGGCGCTGGCGGCGTTGTGGCTGGCGATCGCGCTGCCGGCGCGGGGACAGACGATCATCGGACCGGAGCCGCCGTCGGAATCGCCGATGCCCAACTCGGCGTTCGGACCGGGTGGGATGGGCGGTTCGCAGCGCCCCCCCAGCCCCCCCAGCGCCCCCGGCGGCGCCGGAGTCTCCAACTCGAATCCCATCTCCTCCCTGAGCCCCCTGAGCAACCCGCTGCAACTGCCCGACTTCAGCAAGCGCGAGAACTTTTCCGGCGCGCTTCAGTTGATCATCTTGTTGACGGTGCTGTCGCTGGCCCCGGCGATCCTGGTGATGATGACCAGCTTCACGCGGATCATCATCGTGCTGTCGTTGCTGCGCCAGGCGCTGGGGACCCAGCAGCTTCCGCCCAACCAGATTCTCATGGGCCTCTCGCTGTTCATGACGTTTCTGGTGATGGGTCCGACCTGGCAGCGGGTGAATGGCGAGGCGTTGCAGCCCTACCTCGATGGGTCGATCACGCAATCGACGGCGCTGGACCGGGCCCAAGGCCCGATGCGCGACTTCATGATCGGGCAGATCGTCCGCGGCGGAAACGATGCCGATGTGCTGCTTTTCCACGAGTTCGCGGGCAAGCCCGAGCCGCGCGACTGGCGCGACGTGGGGACGATGACCCTCATCCCGGCGTTCATGCTCAGCGAGTTGAAGACCGCGTTTCTGCTGGGATTCAAGGTCTATCTGCCGTTCTTGATCATCGACATGGTGATTTCGGCGGTCCTGATCAGCATGGGGATGATGATGCTTCCCCCAACATTGATCTCTTTGCCGTTCAAATTGCTGTTATTCGTTTTAGTGGACGGCTGGCGCTTGATTACCGCGAGCCTAATGGGTAGCTTCTCGGGCTGATGATGTGAAGGATGATTTTATCCGCGATCGGACGTTCATGGATGGACGCGGCGCGGGATTGAAGCCGATCCGGGCTTCAAGGTCACTCACCGGACGATTCGTTTTCTCGAATCCGTTTGGCGGCACTCAAGGAAGGGTGTGGGCGATGGACATCAACCAGGCCACTGATCTGTTGCGTCATACGCTGCTGCTGGCGTTGACGATCTCGGCGCCGATGCTCTTGATCGGGCTGGGGGTGGGCATTCTCGTCTCGCTGCTTCAGGCGATCACGCAAATCCAGGAGCAGACTCTCACGTTCATACCAAAAATCGCGGCGATGGTGGGATCGGCGATCATCCTCGGTCCGTGGATCGGGCATCGGCTGATGGAATACGCCACGACCATGTTCGCCAGCGGTCTGACCCCGTGATGATTTTCGTTGGGAGCCGGTTGTCGATGACCGATGCGATGCTCCAACTCGTGCAGACGTACGTCCTGGTCCTGTTCCGGGTGGGCGCGATGATGCTGTTCGCGCCGCTGTTCGGAAGCAACCGCATCCCGCGCCGGGTGCGCGGACTGCTGGCGATCATTCTGGCGGTGGGCCTGGCCGGCGGCGTCCGCGCGCCCGAGCGGCTTCCCGGATCGACCTGGGAACTGGCGATGGGCATCGGCGGGGAGATGGCCTTCGGGCTGGCGATGGGGATGGTGCTGAGCTTCGTGTTCATCGCGGCGCAGTGGGCTGGAGAGATCATCGGCCAGCAGATGGGGTTGAACATGAGCGAAGTGTTCGATCCGCAGTTCGGCACGGCCGGTTCGGTGGTGGGAGATATGTATTTCATGCTGGCGCTGATCATTTTCCTCACCGTTCCGCCGTGGCTGGGCGGGCCGGGGCATCACGCGATGCTGCGCGGGCTGTTCGACAGTTTTCAGGCGCTGCCGCTGCTGTCGGTCGGGGTTAACGCCGACCTGCTGGACATCCTGGTGGGGCTGTTCCACTCGACGACGACCCTGGCCATTCAGCTCGCCGCCCCGATGCTGGTGACGATGCTGGTGGTAGATGTGGCGCTGGGGTTCGTGAGCAAGACCGTCCCGCAGATCAACATCATGACCGCCGGCGTGACGGTGCGCAGCGTGGTCGGATTCATCGTGTTGCTGGTCGGGTTGATGCTGACCAGCGATGTGTTGCGCACGGCGATTTTGGAATCGATGACCGCCGTGCGGGTTTTATGGACGAGGCTGTGAAGCACAGACGGGCGTACAACGATGGCTGAAGATTTCGGCGACAAAACCGAAGCTCCCACTCCGCGTCGGCGCGAGCAGGCCCGCGAGCAGGGGAACATCGCCCGCAGCGCCGATCTGACCGCCGCGGCCATGCTCCTAAGCGTGATGTTCCTGCTTAAGGCGTTCGGCGGCGAACTGGTGGGCGCGCTCAAGAACATTGTCCGCGACGCACTCGGTGCCGCGGCGTTGTCGGACCTCGGGGTCGAGACCATGGCTGCGGATCTGGTGCGGTGCGTGGTGCTGGCGGCGGTGGCGATGGTGCCGCTGATGATCGGGCTGCTGGTGATCGCGGTGTCGGTGAACCTCATGCAGGTCGGGTTTTTCGCCTCGTCCAAACGCCTTAAGCCCAACCTGGCGGCGCTCAATCCGCTTAAGGGATTCAAACGGCTGTTCGGCGGGGGGCGGGGGTTCGTTCCGTTCGCGCTGAACGTGCTGAAACTCGGGCTGGTCGGATGGGTGGCGTGGTCGGCGGTGGCGGCGCGGATGCCCGAGATCATCACCGCCCAGCAGTTGACCTTCATCCAGATTTTCGCGCTGGGGTCGGGGATCGTCTACTCGATCGCCGTGCGGCTGGGGTTGATGCTGCTGCTGCTGGCACTGATCGACTATGCCTGGCAGCGCTATCGCATCGAGCGCGATCTGAGGATGACCAAGCAGGAGGTCAAGGAAGAGATGAAGCAGATGGACGGCGATCCCAAGCTCAAGCAGCGGCGGCGTCAGATCCAGATGCAACAGGCGGTGGGACGGCTGCGGACGACGGTGCCGACGGCGGATGTGATCGTGACCAATCCCACCGAGTTCGCCGTGGCGCTGAAATACGATGTGGACGCCATGCACGCGCCCCGGGTCGTCGCTAAGGGCGCCGACTTCATGGCCATGCGAATCCGCGAGATCGCCATCGCCAACGGCATCCCGATCCTCGAACGCAAGCCGTTGGCGCGGGCACTGTTTCGGCTGGTCGAGGTCGGACAGGAGATTCCCGAGCAGTTTTACGCCGCCGTCGCCGAGATCCTCGCGTATGTCTACGAAATCAGCGGAAAGGCCAGTCGGTTGAAGCAGTCGGTGTGAACCGGCCAGAACCCGAAGCAGACCGTGCAAGCGTAAGTTCCGATGTCGTCGATCGCCGCCCATCCTCTGTTCCAGAAAGTCCATGCCAACCGCGGCATGCTCTTTCCGCTGGCGTTCATCAGCCTGTTGCTCGTGGTGCTGGTGCGCCTTCCCACCCCGGTGCTCGATTTCCTGCTGGTGTGCAACATCACCCTCTCGGCGATCATCCTGGTCACCACGATCTACGTCGGCAGCCCGCTGGAGTTCGCGGTCTTCCCGTCGATGCTGCTGGCGGTCACGCTGCTGCGGCTGGTGCTGAACGTGGCGACCACGCGGCTGATCCTCACGGCAGAAAATCCCGCGGCCGCCAGTGAAGTGGTCACGGCCTTCAGCAGCTTCGTCGCCGGGGGTTCGCTGGCGGTGGGGATCATCATTTTCGTGATCATCTTCCTGATCCAGTTCATCGTGATCACCAAGGGCGCCACCCGTATCGCCGAAGTGGCGGCGCGATTCACGTTGGACGCGATGCCGGGCAAGCAGATGGCGATCGACGCCGATCTCAATGCCGGCAACATCTCCGAGACCGAAGCCCGCCGACGCCGCGACGCCGTAAGCCAGGAGGCCGACTTCTACGGGGCGATGGACGGTGCGTCGAAGTTCGTGCGCGGCGATGCGATCGCCGGGATCGTCATCACCTTCATCAACATTCTCGGCGGGCTGTACATCGGCATGGTCGAGCGTGGCTGGCCGTTGATGGACTGCCTGTCGCTCTACACCCGCTTGACCATCGGCGACGGGCTGGTGAGCCAGATTCCCGCGTTCATCGTCTCGCTGGGCGCCGGGCTGATCGTCACGCGCACCTCCAGCCGCAAGAACCTCGGCGATGAGATGCTCAGCCAGGTCTTCGCCAGCCCGCGGGCGCTGGTGGTGGCGTCGATTTTCCTGGCGATGCTGAGCCTGACCAGCCTGCCCAAGCTGCCGTTGTTCATGCTCGGGGGAAGCTGCTGCGGACTGGCGATCGTCCTTACGCGTAATCAGAATCGCAGCACTCGGCGGGCGGCGGCCTTGGAACGAGACGCGGCGGCGGCGGCGAGAAAAGAGCCGGAAAAGGCCGAGAAAATGCTCGACCTGGACACGATGGAACTCGAGGTGGGCTTCGGGCTGGTGCGCCTGGTGGATGCGAGCAAGGGTGGCGACCTGCTGGATCGGATCAGCATGATCCGCCGCCAGGTGGCGTCGGACCTGGGGATCATCGTTCCGCCGATCCGCATTCGCGACAACATGACCCTCCAGGCGAACGACTACGTGATCAAGATCAAGGGCCAGTCGGTGGCCCGCGGGGTGACGTATCCCGAGCAGTTCCTGGCGATGGACAACGGCGCGACCTCTGGAGAAATCGTGGGCGCCGAGCGGACGACCGAGCCGGCGTTCGGGCTGCCGGCCTACTGGATCACCGAATCGCAGCGGGCCCAGGCCGAGCTGCTGAACTACACCGTGGTCGAGGCCACCAGCGTGCTGGCCACGCATCTGACCGAGGTGGTTCGTACTCACGCCCACGAGCTGCTGACGCGACAGGAGGTCAAGAATCTGATCGAAAATCTCAAGCAGCGCCTGCCGGCGTTGATCGAAGAGGTGATCCCGACGCAGGTCAAGCCGGGCGAGCTTCAGCGGGTGTGCCAGAGCCTGTTGCGCGAGCGTGTGCCGATCCGCGACCTCGAGACCATCATCGAGACGTTGGGCGACTTTTCTTCGCGGACCAAGGATCTCGAGGTGTTGACCGAATACGTGCGCAACGCCCTGGCGCGGGCGATCTGCAAGCAGTACGTGGATGAGAACGATCGGCTGTGGTGTCTGACGTTGGACCCGGCGCTGGAAGAGCTGATCAACGGGCACATCGAGCGCGGGGATCGCGGGGTGAGCAACTCGATGCCGCCGCAGACGGCCCAATCGATCGTTCGCCAGATCGCGTCGAAGGTGGGGGAATTGACCCAAAGCGGTCGCTCGGCGGTGTTGCTGTGCGGGCCGACGATCCGCGCATCGCTGCGCCGGATGATCGAGAGCAGTCTTCCGCAGGTGGCGGTGCTCGCGTACAACGAAGTGGTTCCGGAGGTCGCGGTGGAAGCCGTGGCCATGGTCGGGATGAACGGATAGCCCTATGGACCTGCAAACGTTTCGAGCCTCGACAATGGCCGACGCCCTGGCGCAAGTGAAGCGCGCCATGGGTCACGAGGCGATGATTCTTCACACCCGCACCTTCCGGACCAGCGCCTGGCTGGGACTTCGCCGCCGCGAAGTGGTTGAGATCACCGCCGGACGCGATCCCACCCGCCGCCCGCGAGCGCGCGGCCGGGCGATCGCCGGGGAGACTTCCGTTTCCCCCCTCACCGCACCGGCACCGACCCGCGCCCTGGCCACGGCGCGGTCGCCTGCGTCGATTATCCCGGCCGAACCGGGCCGGCGCCTGCTGGAAACTCCCGTTGCCGGCAATGTGATGATCATGGGGCTTAGCCAGGAAATGGGGGCGCTGAAAGAGATGGTCCAGGGGCTGGTGTCGGAGATTCACAAGGGCAAATGTCCGCAGGTGCCCGAAGGACTGTTCGAATTCTACATGAAGCTGATCGAGAACGATGTGGCCGATGAGCTGGCCACCGAGATCGTCAAGACCCTGCGCGAGCAGCTTCGCCCCGAGCATCTCTCGCAGCCGCACATCGTTCGCCAGAAGCTCGCCCAGCAGCTCGAAAAGCTGTTGCCGACGGCCGGACCGATCCAGCGGACGCGCAGCGTCGGCCCGCACGTCGTGGCGCTGATCGGCCCGACCGGCGTGGGCAAGACGACCACCATCGCCAAGCTGGCGGCCCATCTGAAGCTGCGCGAGAAGCATCGCGTCGGGCTGATCACCATCGACACCTACCGGATCGCGGCGATCGACCAGTTGCGCAAGTACGCCGAGATCATCGGCTCGCCGCTGAAGGTGGTGGGAAGCCCCGAGGATCTGCGCGAGGCGTTGGTGACGATGAGCGACTGCGACTTCGTGCTGATCGACACCGCCGGGCGAAGCCCCAACGACACGCTGAAGCTGAATGAACTCAAGTCGTTCATCGCGGCGGCGAACCCGGATGAAGTCCACCTGGTGTTGAGCACCACCGCCAGCCAGCAATGCGTTGACCTGGCGGTCGAGCGGTTCGGTGAGGTGCGGGTGGACAAGGTGCTGTTCACCAAGCTGGATGAGGCGGCGCATGTGGGCGTGGTGTTGAATGTGATGCGGAAGATCAACAAGAGCTTGTCGTACGTGACGACGGGGCAGAACGTGCCCAACGATATCGAGGTGGGACGGGGCACGCACCTGGCGCAGTTGATTCTTGGAGAGCCGAATTAGCGATTGGGGATGGTTCGGTGAGGGGGGCGGGGGGTGAGGGGCAGTGGGTGGTCGGTGGAATTGGCAACGGTGGACTCGCAACGGGAGCGTGTATGTCGGTCGTGATGGATCAGGCCGCTCAACTTCGGGCGCTGGCGATGGAGTTGACTCCTCCAGCGCCGCCGCGCGCTGCACCGGCGTCGGCGTCGGCACCGGCGCCGGCGCGACGGGCCAACGTCATCGCCATCACCAGCGGCAAGGGAGGCGTGGGCAAGAGCAACATCGCGGTGAACCTGGCGATCAAGCTGTCGGAGGCGGGCAAGCAGGTCGTGCTGCTCGATGCGGACCTGGGCCTGGCCAACGCCGATGTGCTGTGCAACGTCGATCTGCCGATGAACCTCGCCCACGTGATCGCCCGCCGCAAGGAACTGCGCGATGTCGTCGTCAAGGCCCCGGGGGGTTTTCGGTTGATCGGCGGGGCTTCGGGCCTGGCCCGGATGGCCGATCTGACCGACCACGACCGCCAGCGCCTCGTCGATGCGATGCAGGAACTCGAGCAGCGCACCGATGTGATCCTGGTGGACACCGGCGCCGGGATCAGTCCCAATGTCCTGAGTTTTACCCGGGCCGCGGACCACGTATTAGTGGTGACGACGCCGGAACCGACCGCCATCACCGATGCCTACGCGGTGATCAAGGTCGTCAGCCGCGACAACGCCTCGCGCCGGATCAGCCTACTGATCAACCAGGCCCGCTCGGCCGCCGAGGCGAAGATCGTCTACGACCGCATCGCCAAGGTGGCCCGGCAGTTTCTCGGCGTGGCGGTTCTCGAGGCCGGATACGTCCTGACCGATGAGCAGGTTCCCGCTTCGGTGCGCAAGCGCATCCCGTTCGTGCTGGCGGCACCGCGATGCCCGGCCAGCGAGTGCATCGGAAAACTGGCGATGCGTCTGACCAGCGGCGTGTCGATCCCGACCGAGGACGGCTTCTTCAACCGGATGAGCCGCTGGTTCAGAAAATGATGAGGGATCTAACCGCGTTGAACGAACAAGAACTGAACAACGAGCCATGATCCAGCGACTTGCCGCCAGTCTCGCCTTGATCGTTTTCGCCGTCTGCCTGCTGGTGGGGGGCGTGCAGGCGGGCAATTCGTTCGCCACGACCGTGATCCGGGCGCTGGCGGCGATGGCCGGAACCTACGTGGTGGCGGCGGGAGTCGGATGGATGGCTCAGCGCATGCTCGATGAGCAGTTGCGCGACATGGAAAAAAAGTTACGGGCCGCGGACAACCCCGCGCCCGAGCAGCGAACGTGATCGAATGACCGGCGCCGCGGTGTGCCGAACTTTCAAGGAAGCGACCCTTCACCCATGGATCGGGAGGCCTTATGCCCAGGTTAGCGCAACGCGACAACGGAATCGACGTTCCCCCGGAAAGCCGTAATACCCAGCAGACGATGCGTTTCGGGCGGCAGGCCCGGGATATCCAGCAGGTCTGGGACGAATATTACCGCACCAAGGCCGAGCGGCTGCGAAATATTCTCATGGAACACTACCTGCACCTGGTGCGCTACAACGCCGAGCGCATCCATGTGAAGTTGCCGGACGAAGTCGAGTTCGACGACCTGATGTCCACCGGGATTTTCGGACTGATGGACGCGATCGCGGCGTTCGATCCATCCCGCGGGGTGAAGTTCGAGACGTACTGCGCGCCGCGAATCCGCGGGGCGATCCTGGACGAGCTGCGCTCGATGGACTGGGTGCCGCGCCTGGTGCGCAGCCGTTCGCACCGGCTGGACTCGGCGGGCAAGCAGCTCGAGATCGAGCTGGGCCGCGCCCCCACCGCCGAAGAAGTGGCGAAAAAGCTCAACGTTCCGATGGATGAGTACGAGAAGATGGCCAAGGACGCCCGCGCCGTCGGGACGGTATCGCTGTCGCGCAAGTGGTTCGAGACCGACTCGAACAAGGACGTGCGCGAGATCGACGTGCTGGAAGACACCCGCGGCGCCGACCCCGTGCGCGATCTTCAGCGCAAGGACCTCAAAGACCTGATCACCCGCGGCCTGAGCCGCGCCGAGCGACTGATCGTGATCCTCTACTACTTCGAGGAAATGACGATGAAGGAGATCGGCGCCACGCTGGACCTGAGTGAATCGCGGGTCAGCCAGATGCACTCGAGCATTCTGGCGCGGCTCAAGGCGCAGATGGCCGACCGAAAAAAGGAGTTCCATCAGGCCGCCGAGGCGTAGAAGCCATCGCACCGATCGACTAGCATCGGCCGCGATGAAGGTGTTGGGGCGATGACGGCGATGGATCGGTCACTGCGGGCGACGGTGGACGAAGCGCCGCGCCCGTCGCCCGCTGAGCGAGTGCCGCGGGACGATGAATCATCGGCCCGCGCTGACGCGATCGAAAATGCGCCGCCAGGTGATCCGCCGTTGCCGCCAGGCGATCCGCCCTCATCGCCAGGCGATCCGCCCTCATCGCCAGGCGCGCCCTCATCGCCAGGCGCGCCGTCGCCAGGCGATCCGCCGTCGCCGCCGGCTGCGCCTTCATCGCCAGCCGCGTCGTCGCCGCACGCTGCGCCGTCATCGCCAGGCGTGCCGCCGTCATCGTCATCAGAGCCGCCGCCTGGAAAGGGCCGGTATTTCCGCCGGTTTCTCGCCTATGCCCTGGACTATCGCAAGCTGCTCGCCCTGGCGATGGTCATGGGAGTCGCCAAGTTCTCGGTCAGCTACACGTTTCCCTGGTTGATCGGCTCGGCCATCGACGAGGTGATCGCCCCCAAGGCGTCGCGCGGGCCGGTGCCGCCGATCGAGCAACGCTTGCACTGGCTGTGGATCCTCGTCGCCCTGGGGGTGCTGTTTTCCATCCTCCATGCCGTGGCCACCTATGGCCGCGGGTTCTACACCGCCAAGCTGGGCAACCGCATCATCGCCGACATCCGCCAGGATCTGTTCGATCACCTGCATCGACTCAGTTTGCACTTTTATTCCAAGGAGCGGACCGGCAGCATCATTTCCCGGCTGATCACCGACATCCAGACCGCCTCGCAGATCATCAACGGCGGGGTCGTGGCGGTGGTGATGGACCTGACCAGCATGATCATCGGGATCGCGCTGCTGGTGAGCATTTCCGGCAAGCTCACCGTCGCCTGCATGGCGATCATGCCGTTCTACGCCATCACCTATAAGCTGCTGAATCCGCGGGTAAAGCGGGCCAGTCAGCGGGTGCAAAGCCAGTTGTCCAAGATCAGCGGCAACGTGCAGGAGCGCCTCGCGGGGATCGCGCTGGTCAAGACCTACGCCGCCGAACCGCGCGAGCGCGAGCGGTTCCAGGTGGACACCGAGGAGCATTTCGATCGGGTGGTGCATCAGAGCAACCTCTCGCAAACGATGTCGGGCCTGAGCGAGTTGCTGGTGCATCTGGGGCAGGTGATCGTCATCGGCTTCGGCGGATATCTGGCGGTGTACGGGTCGCTCAAGCCCGGAGAGGTCGTCAAGTTCATCGGCTGGCTGGCGGTGATGTATCTGCCGGTGCGCCGATTCGCCGAGGTCAACGTGATCTATCAGACGAGCCTGGCGGCGATCGAGCGGGTGTTCCAGGTGTTCGACATCACGCCCAAAATCCTGGAAAAGCCGGAGGCGGGCAAGTCCGCCCCGCAGCGCGGCGAGGTGCGCTTCGAGCATGTCTGGTTTGACTACAGCGACGAGAGCGATGAGTCGCGGGTCAGCCTCGAGGAGCAGCGCGGCGCCACGCCCGCCGATGAGCTGCGGGCCATCGAGCGGGCCGCGGCGGCCGCGGCCGAGCGCCGTCGTGCTGAATCGGCGAAAGGGCCTCGCTGGGTTCTGCGCGATATCGACCTCACCGTCGCCCCGGGCGAGCGGGTGGCGCTGGTCGGTCCCAGCGGGTCGGGCAAGACCACCCTGGCATCGCTGCTGCCGCGACTGTACGACGTGACGCAGGGGCGGATTCTCATCGACGATGTGGATGTGCGCGACTACCGGCTGCGCCCGCTGCGGCGGGCGATCGGCATCGTGCAGCAGGATTCGTTCCTGTTTTCCGGGACCGTCCGCGACAACATCGCCTACGGCAGGCCTCGGGCGACGCACGAGCAGGTGGTCGCCGCGGCGCGGGCGGGGAATGCCGACGAGTTCATCGAGCAACTGCCCGAAGGATATGACTCGATGCTGGGCGAGCGCGGTGTCAACCTCTCCGGCGGCCAGCGTCAACGCCTGAGCATCGCCCGGGCCATCCTTAAGGATCCGCGAATCCTGATCCTTGATGAAGCGACCAGCGCCTTGGACAGCGAGAGCGAACGGCTGGTCCAGCAGGCCCTGGACCGGCTGATGCGATCGCGCACCTGCTTCATTATCGCCCACCGACTCTCGACGGTGCGCCATGCCGATCGCATCCTCGTCATGCAGCACGGCCGGGTCATCGAGTCCGGTCGCCACGAGAAGCTTCTTCACGCCGGCGGCCTCTATTCCCGCCTGGTCAAACAGCAGTTCGCCCCCCCCCCGGCCCCCCCGGCCCCCCGCCCCCCCCCGGGGGCCCCCCCCCCCCCCCCCCCCCCCCCCCCCCCCCCGCCCCCCCCCCCCCGCAAAGGAGGGGGCCCCGGCCCGGGGGGG
>JBBQNJ010000079.1:0-22528 GCA_038329845.1 Tepidisphaerales bacterium
GGCTGGGGGACTGGGGGACTGGGTCAAACCCCACTATAGTCTTCCCCCGCCGCGCCCGGCGACGGTCTGACACAAAGAAAGTTGCAGCAGTCGCTTACGACAAACCGGTGGCGAGTGGGGAGGCTTAAGTGAATGGCATTCAGCGCGTCCCCTTTTTTATGTTGAGTAGAAAGGGGACGCGCTTCCTTTTTATTTCGGGGGGCACAGCAGCGCAGCGCAGGCGCGGGGGCGGGTGGTCGGAGGTGCCATGCTGATCCCATCGCCGCGACATAGGCGCGCGGCGCAGGCGCGGGGGCTGGTGGGGGGCGGGAGGTGTGGTATGATTCGGCGGTGGATGGGTCGCGCGTCACGCGATCCACCAGGGAAATTGACCGATAAAGGCCATGGAAGGCCTGCGTTCTTCCGGCGGGAAGACCGCTTGACTGAAAGGAGTCGCCATGGGTCAAGCCACCATCGCTACGTCCGATCCATCTTCGGCCATCGCCGGCTCGGTGTCGTCGTCGACACCTGCCGGTTCCTCATCCTTCGCATCTCCCCTCGAGCCGGTCAGCACGGACGACCTGCTGGCGCAACTTGCCGGGGATGAAATCGATCGTCTTCTGGCCGACGCCGAGATCGAGCGCCCGCCGATCGACGCTGCCGAGCTGCCGCGCTCTGGTCGCTTGCCTCAGGATGCTTCGGACCCGCGTTACGATCCCCCGGCTCCCCTGACCGCGCCGATCCCTTCGACGCCCTCGATCCCCCCGGCTCCCACGGCGGCCATGGACCCGCCATACATGCCTTCCGATGCTCCGACCGACGACGGTCCCGCCGCGGAGATCGCGTCGAGTATGCCCGGCGGTGCGCCAGCCGCTCAAGACGTTGAGGAAGTTCTAGCCCCGGCGCTGGCTGCTGAAACGGCGGCCACCCTCACCGGACGGCCTATCGCCGACGTGGCCGACGATTCGACCGAGACCGGCGACTCTCCGCCGCGGCATTCCGTCCCGACGGCGCGCCGCGATGCTGTCGATTCAACGCAGACCGCCTCTGCGCCGCCGCCGCCGTCGATCACCGATGCCGATCTGGCCGAGCTTGACGCTCGCCCCATGTCGATCGTCGAGGAATCCGACGCCGACACCTCGAGCGCCCCTGCGTCGATACCGCTGCTGCTTCGCCCGCTGCTGTGGCTAAGCGCCCCGTGCCCGCGTCCGCTTCGCGGCATCCTCGGCAAGGTCGCCATCCTCACTTTGATCAATTCCCTCGGGCTCCTGGCGTACGTGTGGGTCAAGAGACATTGATGGGCAAGCGGCGGAGGGGCAAGCAGGGAGTCTGTGGCACAGCCGCCCTTGGCTATGGCATGGGTGGCGGGTCGGATGATGTGGCACAGCCGAGGGGCTGAGTTCGTGGTACAGCCGCCCTCGGCTGTGGCATGGGGTGTGTCGGACGTGCCCGAATGATCCATCCGCTCATCGCGTTACGCCCTCACTCAGCTCATCGCCGACTCGCCGCATTTGACAAGCCCGCCGCCGAGGGGATAAATCGCTGACGGCCCGGCAGGAGTGGCGGAATTGGCAGACGCGCAGGACTTAGGATCCTGTACCGAAAGGTGTAGGGGTTCGACCCCCCTCTCCTGCATTTTTCCCGCGTGCGCAAAGGGGAGATTCAAAATAGTACATCGAGCCCTCTCCCGCGGAACAGCGGTCTGCTTGTGCGGCCGATTCCGGACGGTGGCGCTCCCGTGGGAATATTCTGGATGTCCCCTGTTGTCTGCCACCGGTGCCGTCTCGCCGTCGGGTTGTCGCGGCGCTGGTGATAGGCTGGCGGTTTCCATAGAATGAGATCATGGCCAAGGGCGCGGATCGTCGAATGGGTTCGACGACGGTGCCGGTCGCCTCTGTTCATGCGGGAGCGAATTGATGATTCAGCCAGGATCGCATCGAGTTCTTTCCCGGGCGCTGATCGTCTTGGCGCTCATCGCGGCGATGGATCGGCCGGCGTCGGCGGACAAGATCATGATCAGCTCCGGCGGGGCGGCGCTGACCTTCGACCGCATCCGCGTGAAAAATGTCGAAGGCGGTCAAATCCACTTCTATACCAGCGGCGGCAACCTAACCAGTCGCCCGATGAGTCAGATCGCGCGGATTGTGCTGGATGATGAGCCGGTCTTCAGTGCCGCCGAAGAGGCGTTCGCGGCGGGGGAATGGGAGAAGGCGACCAGCGGCTATCAGCAGGCGATCAAGCGATCGCGCAAGGAATGGGTGCGCGACTGGTCCGCTGCGCGCCTTGCCGAGGCGGCCGGCAAGAGCGGCAATTTTGTCGCCGCCGTCGAGGCGTGGTTGACGCTGGCGGAAAAGAATCCCGAGATGGGAGCTCAGAGCAAGCCGGCGCTTCCCGCCGCCGGCTCCGGACAGCTCGACAACGGTGCCAAGCTGCTGGAGCGGGCATTGAACGATGCCAAGCTTCCGAAAAACCAGCAGAACCTGTTCTATACCTACCTGCTCGAGATCCAGCGTCAGCGCGGCGACACCAAGGCGTTGAACGAGACGCTCGAGAAGATGATCAAGTCCGGCGTGGGCGATCTGAACGATCCCGCGGCCAAGCGCGCCTATGCCGAGATGAAAGTCTCGCAGGCCAGGGCGGCGCTGGACGCGGGCAAGGTCGATCAAGCGCTGGCCGAGATCAACGACAACAAGGGCCTGTTCGTCGAGCCGGCCCAGCAGGCCCAGGCGATGTACGTGCTGGCCGAGGCCAGTTACGCCAAGCTGGGGGAAAAGCCCGACCCGGCGGCGCTGAAGGATGCGGCCCTGGCCTACATGCGGGTGGTGGCCAATTTCAAGGATCTTCCCGATCGACCCCATGTGGCCGATTCGCTGCTGAAGACGGCACAGATTCAACACCGCCTGGGCGATGACAAGACCGCCGCGGCGGTGTGCCAGCAGATCATTCGTGATTTTCCCGGCGATCCGGCGGCCGGGCGTGCCCGCGAATTGATGCGAGAGTTCCAGGCACCGAAATAATCTTCCAAAGGATCGATCCGCCGCGCGGCGGGATGATTCCGACGTCTTGCCCCGCGATCGCTTGCCCCTTACCTTCCGCGACCAACCATGTATAAGTTTTTCCGCAAGAACAATAAGAAACTTCTGGCGATCTTCGGCGTGGGGCTGATGATCGTCTTCATCCTCCCCTCGACATTCAAGAACTCGGGATACGATTCATTTCCCGTGGGTAAACTCGACGGCGAGCGGGTCTACACCTCGCAGATCCGCCAAACCCACCAGGCATGGCAGATCGCCGCCCAGGAACTGTTTCTCGTTCGCCCGTCGCAATCGGCGCCGGGCGACCCCGAGCGCGAGCAGTTGGTGCCGCTGGCGGCGGTGCTGGGGCAATACGGCGACCTTCCCGACCAGATTCAAAAGCATAACGACATGTATTTCCTGCTCCTCGCCGAGGCGCAGAAGCAGGGGGTGACGATAGGGCGCGACGAGTTCGAGACCCTTGCCCGCGAAGTGCGCGTCCGTCAGCAGGATCCCAAGACGAAGAAAGTGAGCCTGGTCTCGTTGGCGCAGCTCACCGGCCGGCGTGCCGATCAGCTTCGCCTGGCCTTGCGCGATCTGATGCTGGTGAACAACACCTTCGCCCGCGCCACCAGTGCCATCAAGATCAGCCAGCCGCTGCGCGATCACGCGATGGCCGAGCAGGGGCAGGAAATCAAGCTCAACCTCGTGTCGTTCGCGGCCAAGGATTTTGCCTCGAGCCTGCCAGCGCCGACGGATGAGCAACTCGATGCGCAGTTCAACGCCTTTAAGGATCGCGCGTCCGATTCGTTCGATGCCAAGACCAACCCGTTCGGATTCGGCTATCGCTTTCCCGATCGCGTCAAGCTCCAGTACATCCAAATTCCCGCCGCCGAAGTCCGTCGCAAGGCCCGTGAGACGCGCAGCGAATACGACTGGGATGTCGAAGCGCGGAAATACTTCCTGATCCATCCCGAGCAGTTCGCCTTGACGCGTCCTTCGACCCGCGCCGCCAGCGCCCCGGCGGTGCGCCCGTTCGCCGAGGTGCGAAACAGCATTATCGACGAGATGATCAAGCCCGTGGCCGAGCAGTTCGCCAGCGACATCCGCCGACGAATCATCACCACGATGGCCAACGACTATCAGCAGTGGCTCGCCGTCGAAAGTGCGACCCGCCCCTCGACGGCACCGGCGGCTTCGTCGCCAGCCGGAGCCTACGGCAGCTACGAATACCTCCAGAATCTCGCCCGCTCGATCCAGGATGATTTTGGCGTGTTGCCGGCGACGACCAGCCTGCCGGATTGGCTGTCGCGGGCCGAGGTGAATCGCCTGCCGGCCTTGGGCGAGCTGCGCGTGGACGGGCGCCGGATCGGGCAGTACCTCACGGAGAAAGGAAAGGCGTTCGTTCCCGAAAGCAAGACCGCCGAGTCGAGCGTGCTGCATGTGAACCAGCCATCGCCGCCATTGACCGATGAACTGGGCAATGTCTTCATGGTTCGGCTGGCGGCGATGGAGGCGGCGCACGCCCCGGAGGCGCGGAGGATCGTCGCCGGCCAAGTCGAGGCCGACTTGCGGCTGGCCGAGAGTTACAAGCTCGCCGAGCAGGCGGCCAGTGCGCTTCTGGGGACGGCGAAGAATGAGCGTCTGGCGACCGCGGCCGAACTGGCCAAGCGACCGATGATCACCACCGGCGCCGTCGCCATGGGACCGTCGGATATCCCCGGTTATCCTCTCACCGGCCCGGCCCGCGCTGCGTTTATTCAGCAGGCGTTCGGGCTGTTGACCGATGCGGCGGTCGAGAAATCCGACCACCCGACGAAGCTGATCGAACTGCCATCGGCGTCGAGTGTAGTCGTGGCCGAACTCGAATCGGTCAAGGCACGCTGGCCCAAGGAATATCTCCCGCTGCTGTCGCTTCAGCGGGCGACCGAACTCGAGCAGGACCTTCAGCAGTTGTTCGCGGCCCAGTGGTTCAATTACAAATCGCTGACCGAGCGGGTGAAATACGTTCCGGATCGAGCCGAGAAGGATGTCGAGAGTGAATCGGCCGGATGACGGCGAAAGCCGTTGGCCGCGGTTGTTCGGTTCGCTCGGCGTTCCTAGCATTGACACATGACATCCTGGCCCTTTCGCATCATCGCCGGATTGCTGACGCTATTGACCTGGGGGCAGAGTTGCCCGGCGGAGTTGAAGGCGGACAATCTGATCCTGCTGGTCAATCGAAACGTGCGTGTCGGCGCCGAACTGGCCGAACATTATGCCCGCGTCCGCGGCGTTCCCGATAACCGAATCGTCGCGCTGAATCTTCCCGCCGCGGCCGAGGAAATCTCATTCGCCGATTACGAGTCGCAGGTCGTTCTGCCGCTTCGCCAGTTCCTCCGCGATCACCACCTCGAGAGCAAAGTCACCTGCGCGGTGACGTTCTATGGGCTTCCCATCCGCATCACCAAGCGACCCCAGACGCCGGAAATGACGGCTGAGCTTGCGCAGGTGCGGCGCGAGGTCCAAGTCGCCGAAGCGAATCTGCGCGACGTGGTCGGCGAGCTGGAAAAGCTCGCCCGCACGGTCAATGACCGCTATGCAAGTGTCGCGTCAGACCTGCCCGGAACCGCCGAGGGGGCGATGAAGTTCATCTCGGTGAATCTCGGCGGGATCGTCGATCTGCAACGCCGGCAACAGGCGCAGCAGGCGATGCTGGCGATCTTCCAGAAGCTCACCGGCTCGGCGGGTCTGGTGGGGCATCTGGGCGTGCAGCCGAATGCGACACCCGAAGCGATCC
Organism: Tepidisphaerales bacterium; assembly: GCA_038329845.1. Taxonomy (GTDB): domain Bacteria; phylum Planctomycetota; class Phycisphaerae; order Tepidisphaerales; family Tepidisphaeraceae; genus JBBQNJ01. Next base: position 5,773 of record JBBQNJ010000079.1, read on the forward strand.
AGTCGCTTGCCAAACTTCGGCTCGAGTCGCAGACGGCTCAGCGGGAGATCGCGGCGCTGCGGGATCACCGCTCGGACCCGGCGGCGCGGGCGCGGATGCGCGAGCTGGTCGGCGGGCACTTCGGGCTGTTCCAGCTCGTCGGACTACTCAATGCCCAGGCCGCTTACTTGCGTCCCGCGGATACGGCCTCAGCGCTCGATTCGGAATTATCGTTGCTCTGGGTCGATTATTATCCTCTGGCGGGATTCCAGAACAATCCGTTGAATCGTCGGATCGACTCGGCGCTGACCGGTGGCGCAAGCCCTGATTCGCCGCCCCCGGCACTAATGGTCATGCGTCTGGACGCCGCCTCGCTGCAGCGGGTGCGATCCATCATCGACACGTCGATCGAGGTCGAGCGCACCGGGCTTCTCGGGCAGGTGGTCATCGATTCCCGCGGCATCGCGGCGACCAAGACCGACGGCAAGCCGGACGGGTATGGAAGCTATGATCAGACCCTGCGAAACCTCGACCGTCTGCTCGAGGACAAGACGCACCTGAAGGTTCTGTTTGACACGCGACCGACGACGCTGCCGGCCAACAGCGCTTCGGACGTGGCGCTCTACTGCGGTTGGTATTCGCTGCGGAAATACATCCCGTCGATGACCTTTTCCCCCGGGGCTGTGGCGTTTCACGTCGCCAGCTTCGAGATGGTGAGCCTGCATGATCCGCGCGAGCGCGGATGGGTCCGCAATTTGCTCGAGGCCGGTGCCGTCTCTACCGCCGGTTCCGTCGCCGAACCCTATCTCACCGCCTTTCCTCCGGCCGATGAGTTCTTCCCGCTGCTGCTCACCGGGCGGGTGACGCTGGCCGAGGCCTATTGGAAAACCACGCCCTGGACGAGCTGGCAGATGAGTTTCATCGGCGATCCGCTTTATCGGCCCTACGCAACAAATCCGGCGCTGGACCCCTCGGAATTGCCCGCGGAATTGGGCCGCGTCGCATCCAGCCCGCCCGCCGCGGCCACCGCGCCGGAGCCGGTGAACGGGCCATGAACTCGCCTTCACGCACCGTCGCCCCGCCGGATCGCGCCCTGTCGATCGCCATGCTGGGCGCCGGTGCCGGGGGCATGTACTGCGGCTCATGCCTGCGCGACAACACGCTCGCCGCGACCCTCATGCGACTCGGGCAACGCGTCACGTTGATTCCGCTCTATACGCCGATACGCACCGATGAGCGGCCCGCCTCGATCGCGCGGATCTTCTATGGTGGAGTGAACGTCTACTTGCAGTCGGCGTCGCGGCTATTTCGCACCACCCCGCGAATACTCGACCGGATCTGGGACCAGCGCTGGCTATTGAAAATCGCCGGCCGATTCGGCGCGCAGACTCCCCCGTCCAAGCTGGGATCGCTGACCTGCTCCATCGTGCGTGGATTGGACGGTCCGACCGGCAAGGAGATCGACCGCCTGATCGACTTTTTACGCCGTGAAGTTCGCCCGGATGTCGTGACCCTGCCCAACGCGATGTTCATCGGATTCGCCGAGCCGATCCGCCGGGAACTGGGCGCTGCGGTCGTCTGCGAACTGACCGGCGAGGACATTTTTCTCGAGGCCCTGACCGATCCCTGGCGCGACCGCGTGCGCGAGGAAATCCGCGGGCGCGCCCGATTCGTGAGCCGTTTCGTCGCCACCAGCCACTACTACGCCGGCGTCATGGCGGATTACCTGGGGATCGCCCGCGCCCAGATCGGGGTGGTCTACCCCGGCCTGTCGGCCGAATTCCTCACCGGCACCGCCGAGCGAGGTTCGGCGGATCGCGGCGGGCGGACCCTCGGCTACCTGGCGCGGATTTGCCCGGAAAAAGGACTCAACCGCCTGTTCGATGGTTTTGTCGAGCTGCGTCGATCGTCCGCGGGGCGGAAGGCGCGCTTGCATTACGCCGGATATCTCGGTGCGGCGCATCGGCGCTTTCACGATCAGCTTCGCCGGAAAATCTCCGCTGCCGAACTGTCGGGCGCGGTCCATTTCGCCGGGGAGCTGGATCTGCGATCTAAGCACGAGTTTCTTAGGGAAATTGACGTTTTTTCGGTTCCCGCCGCCTGGCCCGAAGCCAAGGGGATATATCTGCTCGAAGCCTGGGCACACGGCATCCCGGTCGTTCAGCCGGCATCGGGAAGTTTTCCCGAACTGATCGACGCCACCGGCGGGGGGGTGCTGGTTCCCCCGGACGATCCCAAAGCGCTCGCGGCGGCATTGGCCCGCCTCCTGGACGATCCCGCCGAACAAGCCCGCCTCGGCGATCGCGCCCGCCGAGCCGTGTTCGAACATTTCACCGACGAACACATGGCGCACGGAATGCTCGAGGTCTTTCGATCCGCGCTGGCGCCCGCGGAACTCCACTTGGCTGCCTCCGGCGCTTCCATACATCGCGCGTTTTTGTAACCGGCATCCGACGCCCATTCGCGGTACAATAGGGCCTGATGGACTTCCTCAAAGGCATCGCGGGAAAGGTCGTGGGGGGGTTGGTCGGGCTGATCGTCGTCGCCGCGGCCTTGTCGTGGTGGCAGATGGACGAGCGCGATCGCACGGCCCTGATCGACAGCGCCGGAAACATCGCCGTCTGGATTGGACTGGTCCTTGTCCTGCCCTGGGCGACGTTTTTTCTCAGCGCCTGGGCGTCGAAGTTCGACTCCAACGCCGCCGGCGCAGCGCTGGTGCTTCTGTTGACCAGCGTCGAGGTCGCGGTGCTGCTGTGGTTGTTCAAGTGGGATCTCGGCGGGGCCACCGCCTGGACGTTCGGCGTACTCGGGATGCTTACCGCGGTGGTATACAATGTGTTCACCTGCGACTGGCTGGCCGAACGATTTGGATGATGTGGGTGATCAGGACCGTCCGGTCGCCGGCGGGGAATGACGATGCCGACAGCGAATCAGCGAATCAGCGAATATGTGCTCTTGGACCGCATCGGCGGTGGGACTTTCGGCGAGGTGTGGCGGGCCCATCACCACGTGTGGACCGACCAACTCGTCGCCATCAAGATTCCCACCGATGCGCAGTATGTCCGCAACCTTCAACACGAAGGTGCCGCCATCCATGGCCTGGTCCATCCCAATATCGTCCGCGCCATCGGGTTCGACCCCTATGCGGAAACTCCGTACCTGGTGATGGAATATGTCCCGGGGACGAGCCTTCGCCCGTTAATCCAGGCTGGCTCGCTCTCCCCGGCCCAGGCGGTTTCAATCCTTCGCCAGGTGCTTGCGGGTCTGGCCCACGCTCACGGTGCCGGCGTCGTGCATCGGGACGTAAAGCCGGAGAACATCCTCATTCACGAGCGGTCGGCGACCGAAGGATTCGACGTTCCGGGGCTGGTTAAGGTCACGGATTTTGGATTGGGACGCGCCGCGACGACCACGGCCGTCGGCTCGATCCTCTATTCCGGGACGATGGATAGCGCCGAGGCCCGCGAAATCGCTGGAACCCTCGATTATATGTCCCCCGAGCAACGCGCCGGCGCCGATTCCGACGCCCGCAGCGATTTGTACGCCTGCGGCGTGATCCTCTATGAAATGCTCACCGGCGAACGCCCGGCGGGGACCGAACTGCCCAGCGAGGTGAAGCCGGGGGTGCCTGCGCATCTCGACCAGATTTTCCGACGGTCCTACGCGCGGATCGACAAGCGGTACGCCAGCGCTGCGGAGTTTCTCGCGGATCTATCGGCGACCAGGCCCCCGCCGATCCCACCAGCCGATCCCGCGGCGGCGCGATCGGGCGCAAGCCGCTGCCCCCAGTGTCGCGCCGCCATGGACCCGACCGACCAGTTCTGCATGAATTGCGGCGTGCAACTCGTCGCCGAAGTACGGCGGTGTCCGAAATGCGGATCGTACCCGGACCCATCGGACGTGTTCTGCATTTTCTGCGGCGGCTCGTTGCGAGAAGAATAGAATCGGATATCGCCGCGGGGTTTGCCCCGCGACGAACGAAAGGACGAACCGAACGAAGATGGATATCGGCGCCGCCATTTTGATTTTCATCGGCGTGATCGCCATCACCGCGCTGCTGTTCGGCGGATGGATCATCTATCTGCTGGCCCGCGCGCTCGGTGCCGTTCTGGGCGGGATTCTGCGTCTCATCGGCGTATTCCCCGCGCGATCCAGCGGCACCGGACCGATTGTTCGCGTCGTCGGGCGTGTCACCTGCGACCGAGAGCGCTGCCGGGCCAGTAATCCATCGGATGCGCGGTTCTGCCGGCGTTGCGGGCGAATGCTCGCCGGTGAGTCGGCGCGCCGTATCAGCGCCCGGCGGGCCGCGGTCCTTTGAACGCAGTCGCTGCCGAACGATCGGCCATCCCATGAGCAGTTTTTTCGAGTTTCATCAACAGGTGACGCGACGCGCTTCCGGACGCAGGCGGCGCGCGATCCTCCCAGCGCCGGTCGAGGGGGCACCGGAGTCGCCGTCATCCCTCGAACCGCTCTCGGTCACCCAGCTTACGACCAAGGTATCCCGCGCCCTCAGTGCCGCCTTGCCCGGGCGACTCGCCGTCCGCGGCGAAGTCGGCAACTGCCGCCGCGCCGGCGCTTCCGGCCATCTATATCTCACGCTTAAGGACGCGACCAACTGCCTCGATTGCGTGATGTGGGTCGACGCCGCCGAACGGCTGAAGTTCGAGCCGCAGACCGGGATGGAACTGATCGCCAGCGGCGATATCCGCGTGTACGGACGAAAGGGCAACTACCAGCTTTACGTCGATCAGCTCATGCCTGTCGGCCAAGGCGCGCTCGAGCTGGCGTTCCAGCGGATGTGCGAAAAACTTCGCGCTGAAGGGTTATTTGACCCGGCGAGGAAAAAGCCAGTCCCCGCTTACCCCGCCCGCATCGTGCTATTAACCAGCGGCGAGGCGGCGGGGCTGCAGGACGTGCTGAAGGTTTTCGCGGCGTTTCCGTTCCTGCGCCTGGTGCTCTGCCCGGTCCCCGTTCAGGGCGACGGTGCCGCCGAGCGGATCGCCGGTGCCATCGACGACCTCAATCGCGACGCCGCCGCCCTTGGGGGGATCGACGTGATTTACCTCGGGCGCGGCGGCGGTTCTCTTGAGGACTTGCGGGAATTCAACGAAGAGGCGCTGGCCCGCGCCATCGCCCGGTCGCGGATTCCGATCGTCACCGGCATCGGACACGAGATCGACCGCACTGTCACCGATTTCGTCGCCGATGCCATGGCCCACACCCCCACGGCGGCGGCGGAACTGCTCACCGCGCGCTGGAAAACCGCCGCCCAGACCGTCGAGGCCTGCATCGGTCGCGGCATTCGCGCCTTGCGGGCGATGGTGGGGCACTCACGCCATCGTCTCGACGGGATCGAGCGCCACGAACTGTTTCGCCGGCCGCTTCACCGGGTCGAGGCGTATCGCCAGTTTCTCGACGATCGCCAGCGCCAGCTCCAGATGGGCGCGCTTGGCCATGTCCGCCGCCTCGATCGCCGACTCATCGAGCTTTCCCGCCGGCTCGAGCCCACCCGCGCCGGGGGTTTGCTAGCGTCGAGGCGTTTGCGTCTCGGCGAAATCCGCCAGGGCCTCTGGATCGCCGCCGCCGCGTTGCTGCGCCGGCGCGCCGTCGAGCTGAATCGCGCTGAATCGCACCTTCTTCAGCGTCACCCCCGTCATACCCTGCTCCTCGCCCGCCAGCGACTCGACGCCCTTGCCGCGCATCTCGACCGCGCCATCCGCGACGAACGGTCGCGCTGCGGCGATACCGTGGAACGGATGGCCGTCCATCTCAACGCCGTCAACCCCCAGCGAGTGCTTCAGCGCGGCTACAGCATCACCACCCTCGCCCGGACCGGCAAAATTCTTCGCAGCGTCACCGAAGTCCGCCCCTCCGACCGACTGACCACGCGCCTCTCCGACGGCGCGATCGAATCCACGGTCCCCTCCCGACGCTCATCACCGCCGTCCGGAGGTCTGTTCGACTGACCGGCCGAAGTCGGCACTCATTTCGCGAGCAATACGTGGACGCACTGAAAAACCAAATGTTTCCCCTTGTGATTGTCCGAGGTGAGGGTGTTCAGCCCCAGCGTGGGCCAATGAGCCAGCCCGGGCGGCGATGCGGCCCGGAATTGGCGCAGATCAGACCGTTCGACCGATAACACCTGAGGATTCACGCCCCTGCCGCACGATGATCGTGCGGCGTGATGGGGCTGTGGGGATGCAGCGGGTGGGAGAGACGGTCGAATGCCGCAAGTGATTACAGTAAAGATCAAGCGAACCGATGCGGCCAGCGATCTACCCCTGCCGCTGCGGATGACCGCCGAGTCGGCCGGGTTCGATCTGCCGGCATGCGTCGCGACGCCGATCACGCTGGCACCGGGTGAAATTCGCGTCATTCCCTGTGGTTTTCACATGGCCTTGCCCGCCGGTTATGAAGCCCAGGTGCGCCCGCGCAGCGGGATGGCAAGCCGACACGGCCTCACGCTCGTGAACTCTCCCGGCACCATCGACGCGGACTATCGCGGTGAAATCTGCTGTCCGATCATCAATCTCGGTCCGGCACCGTTCACCGTCGAGCGCGGAATGCGGATCGCGCAGATGGTCGTGATGCCCGTGCCGGCGGTGAATCTGATCGAAGTGGAAGAGCTAGACCAGACCGCACGGGGCGGCGGGGGATTTGGCCATACCGGGCATTAGCCATGCGCTGAACGTGCTAAACCGACCAGAGATCGACCCGATAAACGACAACGACTTTCAATATCATGGAACGCTCGAACCTTCCCCGCACTCTCGGACTGCTCAGCGGCATCGGTCTGTGGACTTTCTTGCTGCTGGCGCTCGGCAGCTTCAGCTCGAGTGATTGGCCCAGCCACCAGGTCTACCCCTACCCGGCGATTCAGAACCTGTGCGGCGCGGTGGGGGCTTACATCGCCTATTGGAGTTACCTTGCGATCGGCCAGGGGGTATTCCCGATTCTCTTTTTCACCGGCGTCTGCATCGCGCTGTACCTGTTCCGCGGCCGTGTCGGGGATCTATGGCTTCGAGCGATCGGGCTGCTGCTGCTGTCGATCGCGTTTTCGGCGTTGATCCACAATTTCCGGCCTGGGACGCCCGACAGCTTCCCCGAAGGTCAAGGCGGGATCATCGGGATCGGGACCAGCGCGTTTCTTCAGGATCATTTCAGCACGATCGGCACCCGGCTGGTGCTGGTGTTGGCGCTGTTGGTCGGGCTGCTGTTGACCGCCGACGACCTGGTGCTTCGCGCGCCCGCCGCCGTGAGCAGCGCGATCTACAATGTGCGCGAGCATATGCCCACGCCGGCACTGAAGTTCAATTTCCGCATGCCCGAGCTGCCCACCTTGCCGAGCCTGCCGTTTTTCCGAACTCGTGACGGCGTTGCGATGGCCTCGGCAGGCGGACCGGTGCAGCGTCTGCGGGCCGAGGTGGATGATGAGCGCGGAACGGTCCTGTTGAGCGACATCCCTGAGGATGTCGAGCCGCTGGACGAAGTGGAACTCGAGTACCCCGAGGATCAGCTCATCGCCGAGGATTCGGCCCACGCCGACGACGCCGAGCCGCCGCCGTCGGAGGCCATCGTAGTCCCGCCCCCCGAGCAGTCCGCCGTGGTCGCGTCTACCACCTCCGCCGCGGCCGCCCCGGCGGTTGATGCGGCTTTGCGGGAAAATGCCGCCGAGCCAGCGCCCGCGTCCAGCGGCGCTAATCCGCTCACCGAGTCGCGCGTCGGCGAAGCGCCGCCGCCGCCCAAGAATGACATCGTGGTTCGCGGACCGAATCAGATTAAGCCGCGTCAGCAGTCGCCCGCGATGGCCCAGGCCCCCAAGGAACTGGGCGAATATCACCTGCCCGGCTGGGAAATTCTCGCCGAAGCCGAACATGGATTCGCCGAGAGTCAGGAAAAGTATGTGCGGGAGAAAGCGGCGGTGCTCGAGCAGGCCCTGCGCGAGTTCAGCATCGACGCGCGGGTAACCGAGATCGACACCGGCCCTGTCATCACCATGTACGAACTGAGCCTGGCCCCGGGGATCAAGGTCTCGGCGATCACGGCGTTGGCCAACGACATCGCCCGCGCCCTGGCGGCCACCAGCGTTCGCATCGTCGCTCCGGTTCCGGGCAAGCACACCGTCGGCATCGAGGTGCCCAATGCCGAAAAGGAGAAGGTCCGCCTTAAGGAATTGATGCAACTGGCGCCCGATGCGACGCGGAAAATGACGATACCGCTTTACCTGGGCAAGGATGCCAGCGGCGAGCCGTTGATCACCGACTTAACGGCGATGCCGCACTGCCTGATCGCCGGCACCACCGGCTCGGGCAAGAGCGTATGCATCAACACGATCATCATGTCGGTGATGTACACCCAGCGCCCGGATTACGTGAAGCTGCTGCTGGTGGATCCGAAGGTCGTGGAAATGGCGCCTTTCAAGGACATCCCGCATCTGATGGCCCCGGTCATCAACGACGCCGGGCGGGCGTGCAGCGTCCTGGAGTGGGCCTGCGAGAAGATGGATGAGCGCTACGAACTGCTGGCCGAGGCCGGCGTGAGGAACATCAAGGGCTACAACAGCCTGACGCGCGAGGAGCTAATCGAAAAATTCTGTCCCGGCAGCCCCGAGGAAGAGGCGAAGATCCCCAAACATCTTCCCTACTGGATCATCATTATCGACGAACTGGCCGACTTGATGATGACCAGCGGCAAGGAGGTCGAATCGTCGATCGTGCGCCTGGCCCAGAAATCCCGCGCGGTCGGCATCCACCTGATCGTCGCCACGCAGCGCCCCAGCGCCAATGTCGTGACGGGCCTGATCAAGAGCAATCTGCCCAGCCGCATCGCCTTTCGCGTGCAAAGCCGCATGGACAGCCGCATCGTGTTGGATCAAAACGGAGCCGACCTGCTGCTGGGTCAGGGCGACATGCTCTTCATGCCGCCGGGTGCCAGCAAGCCGATCCGTTCGCAGGGCACGTTCATCGACGACAAGGAAATCCGCGAAAGCGTGAAATTGGTTAAGGGCCTTGCCGAAGCGCAGTACGAGCCGGAACTGGTTCAGATCAAGAGCAAGGTGGGCGACGGCGGGGAATTCGAGAAGGACGAGCTGTTCGATGATGCCGTCCGCGTCGTGCTGGAAACCAAGCGCGGCAGCGTCAGCCTGCTTCAGCGCCGCCTGACCATCGGCTACAGCCGTGCCTCACGCCTGATCGAGCAAATGGCCGCGATGGGAATCGTCGGCGACTACAAAGGCTCCCAGGCCCGCGAGGCGACATTAAGCGTCGAGGAATGGGACGCCATGAAAGCCCAGGAAGCCGCCGACCGTGAAAGCGGCATGACCGTATAATCTGCCGATTCGGTCGCATCGGGATCACAATCCGCGGCCAATCCCGTATCGCCGAACGTCGGCGGCGCGTCGATCGGCGTGGACGAGTGCAAGCAGCACAATCTGCGGCCAATCCCGTATCGCTGAACGTCTTGCGGTCGGCCCGCAGCGCGATCTTCGCGCACGTCGCAACCCCGGATCGCTCGACCGCTCGAGCGTGTCCGTATGCTTTGGCTCAGCGGCGATACACGCTACGATAGGGCGATGGCTGAATCCCCCTTCGTGCATCTTCACGTACACACGCATTACTCACTGCTGGATGGGGCCAACAAGGTCGGCCCGCTGGTCAGGCGAGCGAAGGAATTGGGGATGGACTCGCTGGCCATCACCGATCATGGGTGCATGTTCGGCGTGGTCGAGTTTTTCAACGAGTGCAAGAAGGAAGGGATCAAGCCGATCCTCGGGATGGAGGCGTACATGGCCCCGGGGGATCGGCGTGAGCGCAGCACGCCCGGCGGCAACGCCGGCGAGGCCGCCTATCACCTGCTGCTGCTGGCGGAGAATCTCCAGGGGTACAAGAACCTCATGCGGCTCTCGAGCATCGCTTACCGCGAGGGGTTTTACTACAAGCCGCGAATCGACAAGGAGGTCTTGCGCGAGTTGAGCGATGGATTGATCGCCACCAGCGCCTGCCTGGGCGGCGAAATTCCTTCGGCCTTCATGAAGCGGGACGCTAAAACGGCCCGGCGGATCGCCGAAACCTATCTCGAATTGTTCAAGCCGGACCGGTTCTTCATCGAGATCCAGAAACAGGGTTTGCGCGAGCAGGATGAGATCAACCCCGAGCTGGTGGATCTGGCCGGCAAGCTCGGTTGCGGGATCGTGGCCACCAACGATGTGCATTTTCTCCGCAAGGAAGACCACTACGCCCACGATGTACTTTGCTGCATCAGCATGAACCGCCAGGTAAGCGATGAGAACCGCCTGAAATATCCGACGGAGCTGTATCTGAAAAGCCCCGAGGAGATGCGGCAGGCCCTCGGGGCGTGGCCCGAGGCGCTGGCGAATACCGCCCGGATCGCGGAAATGTGCCGCGTGGACCTGGATTTCTCCAAGCGGTACGCCCCGGTGTACCGCGTGCCCGCCGAGAAGCTGCGAGATGATTTGACGCTTCCCAGTGCCCCGCGGGCGGCGGCGGAAATGCCCGCCGATGAGCGCTATCTCCGCGAGCTGTGCGAGACGGGTCTGGAATGGCGTTACGGCACGCGCAAGGTGGAGCCGGAAGTGCGGCAGCGCCTGGAACACGAGCTGAAGATCATCTGCATGAAGAACTTCTGCTCGTACTTTTTGATCGTCTGGGATTTCTGCAATTACGCCCGGGACAACCAGATTCCCGTCGGGGCCAGAGGCTCGGGCGTGGGAACGATGGTGGGGTACCTGCTGGGCCTGTGCAACGTCGATCCGCTGAAATACGGGCTGTTGTTCGAGCGGTTTATGGATCCCAGCCGTAACGAGATGCCTGACATCGACATCGACATTTGCCAGGACGGGCGTCAGAAGGTGATCGAGTACGTGCGCCAGAAATACGGGCACGTGGCGCAGATCATCACCTTCGGAACTCTGGCGGCCAAGGCGGCGTGCAAGGATGTCGGGCGCGTGCTGGGGGTGCCGCTGGCCGAGATCGACAAGCTCACCAAGCTGATCCCCGGCACGCCGGGAATGACCTTGGACAAGGCCCTGGCCAGCACGCCGGAATTGAATCAGTTGTACAAGTCCAACCCGTTAATTCAGAATGTGATCGACACGGCCCGCAAGCTCGAGGGGATGTGCCGCAACGCCGGGTGCCATGCCGCGGGGGTGATCATCGCCGACCAGCCGCTGGACACGCTCGTGCCGCTCTACCGCGACTCCGACGGGAACATCCTCACCCAGTTCGAGGGCCCGATCGCGGAAAAATGCGGGTTGCTGAAGATGGACTTTCTGGGGCTGCGCACACTCAGCACGCTGATGCGCTCGATCGAGCTGGTGAAGCAAACCCGAGGGATCGAGATCGACATCGAGAACATCGACTTGGCTGACCCGAAGGTCCTGGCGCTGTTCCAACGCGGTGAAACCAAGGGGATTTTCCAGTTCGAATCCGGCGGGATGCAGGACCTGTTGATGAAGATGCGGCCCGACCGGGTCGAGGATTTGATCGCCGCCAACGCCTTGTATCGCCCGGGCCCGATGGAGCTGATCCCGCTCTACTGCAATCGCAAGCACGGGCGGGAAGCGGTACCCAAGGTCCATCCGATCATGGACGAAATTCTGGCCGAGACCTACTCGATCATGGTCTACCAGGAACAGGTGATGCGCATCTTCAATCAGCTCGGCGGGATCGAGCTGAGCAACGCCTACAAGCTGATCAAGGCGATCAGCAAGAAAACCACCGACGTGATCGCCAAGTTCAAACCCGACTTCATCAAGGGGACGATGGAGAAGGGTGTGAGCCGTGAAAAGGCTGAGGAGATTTTCGATCTGATCCTCAAGTTCGGCGGATACGGATTCAACAAGTCGCACAGCACGCGTTACGCGATCGTCGCCTATCAGACGGCGTACATGAAGGCGTATTACCCCGTCGAGTACATGGCGGCGCTGCTGACCTATGAAATGGGATCGACCGAGAAGGTCGTGGAATATATCGATGAATGCCGTCGGATGGTTCTTCCCGATGGCATGCGCGGGATCAAGGTTTTGCCGCCGGATGTGAACCTGTCGGACAAGAATTTCACACCGGTCTTCGTCGGCAAGGCCGCGGCCAAGCCGCGCTCGCGCAAGGGCGCCAAGGCCAGGTCGGCCGCGGAGGCCGCGGGCGCCGCGGGTGCGGGGGGGGCGGCGGGGTCGATGGGAGCGGGGGAGTGGCAAATTCGCTTCGGGCTGCTGGCCATTCGTGGCGTGGGAGAAAAGGCCGTCGAGTCGATCCTCGCGGAGCGCAAGTCGCGGGGCGAGTTCCGCGGGCTGTACGACTTCACCGAGCGGGTGGACCAGCGCACGGTGACCCGCTCGACGATCGAGGCGATGATCAAGTGCGGGGCCTTTTCTTCTTTGGGAGCCAGACGTTCGCAACTGATCGCGATCGTGGACAAGGCGATCGAGCTGGGCCAGCAATCGCAGCGGGACCAGCGGATGGGGCAGATGAACATGTTCGCCGCATCGCCTTCCGCCGCCGCCGCTGTCGCGAGCCACGATGCCCTGCCCGACCTGCAGGAGTTGTCCAACGCCGAGCTGCTGAAATTCGAGAAGGAATTCTTGGGTTTCTACATCACCAGTCACCCGCTGACCGAACACCAGGCGGCGATCGAGCGATACACCACCGCCTCGACCCGCGAGGTGCAGGCGATGGGTGAGGGCGCCGAAGTCACGATCGGGGGGATGATCGGGCGGCTGAAAAAAAGCGTGACCAAGAGCGGCCGCTCGGCGGGACAGCCGATGGCGATCCTCACGCTCGAGGACCTCGACGGCTCGATCGACGCGATGGTATTCTCCGAAACGCTGGCGGACCTGACCCAGCGCCATCCCGGGGCCATCGCCAACGAGAATATTGTCTTCGTTAAGGGAAAGATCGATAAGCGCCGGGAAAACGCCTGCCTGATCGTCAATGACCTCACGCCGGTTGAGTCGGCGGTTGAGAAACTCACGACCAGCGTCGGGATCAAGTTGGATCGAGCCCGTCACGGTCCCGATACGCTGGAGTCGATCCGCGCGATTCTCCAGCGCTATCGCGGCCCGCGCGAGGTGTATGTGCAGGTGTCGTTAACATCAGGCAAGAAAGTTTCGATGCGCCTGGACCGCGACCGCGGCGTGCGGCCCACGAGCGGGCTTGTCGAGGACCTCGAGCAAGCACTCGGCGGCGGGGCGGTGCAGCTTTCCGGCGACGGCGCCCGCCGCCAGCGCCGCTTGGCCATCCAGCAAACACCGCTGTTTCAGGACGCCAGCGCCCCGGAGCCGGCCGATGCGGCCTCAGTCGAACCCGGCGACGAGTTGCTCCTCGCCGCCGAGATCGACTGACCCGGCGAGGCCGAGCAGGTGAGGCGGTGCGTGTTGCCACTGAGCCGCGCACGCAGTAAGCGGGAACCCTGACCCAGCAAGGCCGAGCAGGTGAGGCGGCGCGTGTTGCCAAGGAGCCGTGCACGCAGTAAGCGGGACCCCCCCCTCGTCGCTGACCCGGCAAGGGTGAGGCGGTGAGGCGGTGAGGCGGTGCGAGGTGCCACGGCGCGGCGCACGCCGCGTGCGAACCGGCAAGGCCTCGCCTCCAGTCCTCGGGTGTAAGAGGAAGGCCGAAAGGGTCATGTACATCCGGTGGGCTTCCTCACGAATGGTGGGCGAGCCGACGAGATTATTTGAGGCTCGTCTCGAACTGTTCGGGGTTGAGATCGCCTAACGCACTGTGTTGCCGTTTACGATTGTAGAATACCTCGATGTCCTCGAAGATTGACTGCCGGGCTTGCTCCCGGGTCGCGTACCGCTCATGGTGGACCCGCTCCGTTTTGAGCGTCCCCCAGAAGCTTTCCATCGGGGCATTGTCCCAGCAGCCCTCGCGCCTGATCTTCTCACTGTGCCCCCGGGCCGTCCTGGTGGGGACTATCGCAAGGCGACTTGCGCGTTCATTTCCACCTGGGTTTTGTGCAGCTTGGCGTAGACGCCGTTTTCCTTGTTCGCCAGGTCGGGGTGGGTTCCCTGTTCGACGATTTTTCCCTTTTCCAGCACGATCAGGCGGTGGGCGGCCTGCAAGGTCGAGAGACGGTGGGCGATGGCGAAGGTAGTCCGGCCGGCGACGAGATGGTCCAGGGCCTGCTGGATCTGCTTTTCCGTCTCGGTGTCCACGGAACTGGTCGCTTCGTCGAGGATGAGAATTCGCGGATTGTGCAGGATCGCGCGGGCGATGCTGATGCGCTGGCGCTCTCCGCCGCTGAGGGATTGGCCGCGCTCGCCGACCATCGTGTCGTAGCCGTCGGGGAATCCGACGATGAAGTCGTGGGCGTTGGCCGCCCGGGCGGCGCGGATCACCGAGGCATCGCCGGCCTCGGGATTGCCGTAGCGGATGTTCTCGGCGATCGTCCCGTGGAACAGGTAAGGCTCCTGGAGGACCACCCCGATCTGGCGGCGAAGCCATCCGATGTCGTATTCGCGCACGTCCACGTCGTCGATCAGCAACTGGCCCTCGGTCACGTCGTAAAAGCGGCAGATCAGGTTGACGAACGTGCTTTTGCCCGCTCCGGACGGCCCGCACAGGCCGATCATCTCGCCCGGCTCGGCGATCATCGAGATTTCGCGCAAGGCCGGCTGGGCGCCTTCGTAACTGAACGAGACCTGGCGGAACTCGACTCGCCCGAGGAGTTGATCTTTACGCAGCGGATTGTCCGGCGAGTAGATTTCCGGCGGGGTGTCGAGTACCTCGAACACGCGATTGGCGCTGCTAGCAGCACGGGTGATCATGCGGTTGCTGTTGGCCAGCTCCATAATCGGGCCGTAGAACTGGGCCACGTAAGCGATGAACATCGTGAGCATGCCGATGGTCACGTCCGAGCCGGGCTGGCGGATCACCATGTAGCCCCCGACCAGCCAGACCAGCAGCGTTCCCACGCGCATGAGCAGGCTCACCAGCGGCTGGAGGGTGGTCCACAGGTAGTGGATCTCGAGTTCCTTGTTGGTGTACTCGGCGCTGCGAAGGTTGAATCGGTCGATCTCGCGGCGTTCATTGGCGAAGGCCTTGACCACCCGCACTCCCGGCACCGCGTCGCCGACCACCGCCGTCATGCGCGACCAATAGGTCCATAGCCTGCCGAACATCGACTGCATCTTGATGCCGCGGTAATAGGTGAGGATGGCCAGCGGAGGCAGCGGCAGCAGTGCGAGGATCGCCAGCCGCCAGTTCATGACGAACATGAAGGCGGCGATGACGAAAATCATCGTGATGTCGCGGACGAGGTTGACCGAGCCGAACACGATAAAGTCCCACAGGCGATCGGTGTCGTTGGTCACGCGGGTGATCAGGCTGCCGGTGCGGCGCTTGCCGAAGTAGCGCAGGCTCAGCTCGTGCAGGTGGGCGTAGACCATTTCGCGCAGGTCCGCCGTCACCCGCGTACCGGTGCGGGCGAGTATCCACAGGCGAATGCCTCCCAGGGTCTCCATCAGCAGCACCGCACCGACGAACGCCCCGGCCCAGGCGAACAGGCGTTCGACTCGCAGATCGGCGGAAATTTCGGCATTGACCATCCGATGCGCCGCGGCGTCGTAGACTTTTGGCTCGATCGCTCGGTCGAGGATCTGTTTGACGAAGTAGGCGGGCAAAATGCTTGTCCCGGCCATCAGCAGCGTGAGAATCAACGCGAGGGTCGTCTGCTTGCGATAGGGCTTGGCCACGTCCATCAGCCGCCACAAAATTCGGCGGGTCTGCTGGCAGCGTGGGCAGACGCCTTCGGCGTATGCGGGGATGAGGTTGCCGCACTTGGGACAATGTTCTTTTGACTCGGCCTGGCGCTCGACGGTCTCGAGCCACTCCGGCGGCGGCTCGGTTTCATCGCGACGCCGCAGCCGGCGCTCGAGTTTGCGATGCAATCGGGTCACGCTGCGGCGATATCGGCGGGAATAGCGGATTTCCGCCGCCAGCGTACCCTCGGAGACGATGTTCAGCCGATCGACACCGATCCCCTCGACCACTTTCGCTTCGTCGATCTTATCGATGTCGAGCCGGCGAACGGCACCGCCGCTTTCCACCAGGATCAGTTGCGAGTCGGTGAGCAGGGCATGGCGATCGGCGTAGCGATTAGTGTCATCCAGATCGAACGGGGTCCAGGCGACGATGTTCTCACCGGCCAACTCCCCATTGACTCGGGCCAGCACGTGCGGAGGAACTCCCAGCCGCGCCGGGTCGAAAGAATCCGGACTGGATTCGACGACCGGGGAACTGACAATCTTGCGATCACTCATGGAATCCAAAAATCCCCTCGATTCACTCCAGTGAGCAAGATGTCTGCGCGGGCAACGATTGTCAATTCGGGGCAGTTGGCCGAGCAGTGTGGAACGGCACGCCATGAAGACCCCACCCCAGCTCTCCCCCCGCGTTCCGGGAGCGGGGGAAACTTCTCGGCATCCGTCGTTGCGGAACGACCTCCCCGAATGCTGGGCACCCCCGGCGTGTCCAAAAAAGGGACTCAGGGGTGGGTTTGGCAAATGGGGGCGAAAAGGACAGAATGGGCGGATGGCCATCGCCGGGGATCAGGAAGGCAGCGTATCGAAGAGTGAAGTTCACCGGCCGGGGCGAAGGTGGCAGCGGCTGATGGGGGGGCTCGCTGTAGTACTCTGATTTTCTGTTTTCAATTTCGTGTTCGAAACTTACATATTGAATCCATTTATAACCATTTTTTAATAACAGCAAAGAAGAAATCAGTCTGCTTAACCGACCATTTCCATCCTGAAAGGGATGAATAC
>JBBQNJ010000080.1:0-22110 GCA_038329845.1 Tepidisphaerales bacterium
CCGGAGCGACCACCGAAGTGGATACACTCACCAATGGCGCTAGCAGCACCACCATCAACTGGGTCTACACCGCAACATTCACGGCCAATGCTCCGGGCGACGTCTTGACAATCCTGTACCAAACAAGCGGCGCATCATTCAGCAGTTCTAGCACCAGCAATCGCATCCGATTCGCGGCGGCGGCGGTTTCGGTGGTTCCCGAGCCGACCTCCCTGGCCGGGCTGGCGCTGGGCTCGCTGATGCTGCTGCGCCGCCGGCGGTAAGTCTTTGGTTGCCGAAGCCCGGCGACCCGACACGTGCTCGGGTCGCCGGCCTTTGCCTTGTACGGTGACGCGACGCTTTACCGGAGTTGTCAGATGTCCAATCGCGCTTCGCGGGCGTTTACCCTCGTCGAACTCCTTGTCGTCATCGGCGTTATCGCCCTCCTGATCAGCATGCTGCTGCCCTCGCTGAACGCGGCTCGGGAGTCCGCCAATCGCGTGAAATGCGCCAACAACCTGCGGCAGATCGGTCTGATGACGATCATGTATGCCAGTGAACACCGTGGCATGGCGCCCGAGACGTTCCACCAGATCGACGCCTTGCCTTGGATGTTGTACATGGCCTATGAAGACCAGTACATCGACGCCAACGGCAAACTCAGGCCCCTTAGCCCCGAAGCAGTGCTTTTCGATGGGGGTTACCTCAAATCGCCGGAGGTCTTTTATTGTCCGACGCAGGGTGTCGATTACTTGAGACGAGAATACTACCCGGACCCGTGGGGCACCATTCCCGCGGGGGACAAACGCGTGCGCACAGGCTACGCCACCCGCCCCTACGTGGAGGCCAAGAATAAGACACGCGACTACGACCGGCTTCAGAAAATGCCCCTTACGGCGGTGCTGTCCATGGATGCGGCCAATGCGGCATCCCAGGCGTCGCATCGTTCCAAGGGCAATCCGGCCTGGAACGTCATGTACCGCGACGGCTCTGTACACCTGCGAGTGAACCGGGCGGTTCTGGATCGCATGTTGAGTACGGCCGGCGGCGGGGGACTGGATTGGACCCAGTTTGGCAGGGTGCGCGATGTGCTGGCGGAAGTCCCGGGCGCAACGCTTTATTGAGGTGTCGCCGGGAGGAGGCCCATCCGGTCGCGCCGACTTGCCCTGAGCGATTGACGCTTAACCCCGCCACACGCACCCCCCGAGCCGCATGTCTGCCATAAACCCTTTGAGCGCCGCATCGCCTGCGGTTTCGGGCACGGATGCGGCAGAACCTCGTTCGTATAAGCCGGCGACCAATTTCCCTCAGCGCACTGCCTACGGCTTCGGCGCGCTGGCGACGCTGACGGGCAAGAACGCCCCAAAGGTTCTTTCCAAGCAGATCTTCAACATCGAACTGGGTGTTAATCCGGCCGTGGTGGGACTGGCAATCACTGTCAGCCGCCTCATCGATGCGTTCACCGATCCTTGGATGGGGCAGGTGTCGGATCGTTTCCGCAGCCGCTGGGGGCGGCGACGTCCGTTCCTGATTCTCGGGGCCTTTCTCGTCGGCGCGGTCTTCACGGCCATGTGGTGGTTCCCGCGAAACCAGACGGTGGCGTTCTACACATCGTACATGTTCGTCTTCGTCATTCTGCATTACCTGGCGCTGACCGTGTACTCCGTTCCGTGGTATGCGCTGGGCTATGAAATGTCCCCCGATAGCCGCGAACGCAACGCCATCATGGCGTTCGCCGGCTTCTTCGGTGCCGGCGCCAGCATCCTGGTCAACTGGATTTACGCCCTGGCGCACTGGGATATCTTTGCCAGTCCGCTGGACGGGATTCGCTGGGTGGGCCTGGCCGTCGGACTCCTGCTGCTGGGGGCGGGCGTCGTGCCGGCGATGTTCATCAAGGAACGCCGACTGGTCGAGGTGGCCCGCGACAAGATCGCCCACCCCCCGATGTGGAGCGGCATCCGGCAATGCTTTCGGCTGCGGCAGTTTCGCCAGCTCATCGCTATGCTGACGCTGGTTCTCATCGGCGCGTCCATGGTGAATGGGCTGGGGTTCTATGTCATCACCTATTACATCTACGGGGGTGACACCGGCGCCGCCAGCGTGCTGTTCGGAGTGATCGGAACGCTCGCCCAGGTCTCCAATTTCATCCTGATTCCGGTTGCGACGCCTTTGGCGGGGCGCTGGGGCAAGAAGGCTGTCACCCTTGCCATCCTCGCCGCCGCCTTCGTCGGTTCGCTCCTGAAGTGGTTTTGCTACACGCCCGTGTTTCCACTGCTGGCGATCATCCCCACCATCCTGCTCAGCCCCGTCTTCGCCGTGGTGTCCAACATGCTTGCCCAGTCGATGATCGCCGATATCTGCGATTTGGACGAGCTCGAGAATGGCGTGCGCCGCGAAGGGCTCTTCGGCGCCATCTTCTCCTGGACGTTCAAGACCGGTCTGGCGCTGGCGTTCTTTGTCTCGGGAGCCATCCTGGTCGTCATCGGATTCAAGGCGGAACTGGGGGGCGGGCAGAGCCACACCACGCTGACCCTGATGCGAGGATTTTTCGCGTTCGCGCCGGCGGCCTTTATTCTGTGCGGCTATCTGGTGTTCCGCGGATATGACCTGACCAACAGTCGAATGGAACAGGTGCGGGCCGAACTCGAGGCTCGCCGCGGCGATGTTTAATGTTTTAGTCCCTGCCGCCGACCGGCCCGCAGGCCGTGCAGGCGATACTTTCAGAGGAGTTTCTCATGAAGTCTTTCCGAATCATCCCGATCGCCATGACGTTCCCGCTGGTCTTGTTCGGCGTGCTCGCCGCCGGTGCAGCCGAGCAGGGCCCGGTGCCGGCGGGCGACAACGTCGTGTCGTTCGACGACTACCAGCCGGACAAGTCAGGGCAAAGCCTCGTGACCGGCCAACTCAACAAGGCGATCGAGGCCGTCAGCGCGGATCCGGTGAAGGACACGCTGGTCGTCTCCAAGGGCACTTACTTTGTCGGATCGGTGCTCATGAAAAGCGACGTGCGCCTTTACCTGATGAAGGGCGCTGTGCTGCTCGGGTCGAAAAAGATGTCGGATTACGTCCAGACGGTTCCGCCCGAGTTGTCAGCCAAGCGGGGCATCGTCGTCATTAAGGACTGCTCCAACGTCACCATCGACGGGCCTGGAACCATTGACGGCAACTGGAACTCTGATGCCAAGCACAACCTGCTGCTCAGCAATGCCGCCGACGTGACCATTCGGGGAGTGAACTCAATCAATCACACGGGCTGGAATACCATCATTTACCGCAGCCACGACGTGCTGGTGGATGGCGTAAATATCCAGACACATCCCAAATCCGGCAACATCGATGACGGCATCGACATCGTCGGCAGCCACGATGTGGAAGTGGCGAACTGCACGATTTCCGTGGTGGATGACGGCATTGTGGTGAAGAACAAAGAGAAGGATCGGTCGCCGGTGGATGTTTATAACATTAACATCCACGATAACACCGTCTCCTCGAAGTTCGTCGCCGCCCTGAAACTCGGCACGGAGACCACGCCGGGAACCTGGAGCAACATTCTTTTCGAGAACAACCGCTGCGTGGAAGGGGATATGAAGATCATCATTTCCGACGGCGCGCACGTGAAGGACGTGACCTTCCGCGGGAACCGCTTCGAGAAATCAAGCGGCCGGCGAAGCCAGAATGAGGATATTCACATCAAGATACAGGATCGCACGTACGGCGTGCTGGGCAAGGGTCCCGGAACCGGCCGCATTGATCTCATCAACATCGAGGACTGCCGGTTCGATCAACCCAAACCGAAGGACGCGGTGAGAATTGAAGGCCTCAGCGCAGAGCACGCCATCGGCACGGTTCGCTTCAAGAATGTCTTCTTCGGCGACCATCTCCTCACCCGCGAAGATGATCTTCGCTTGGCAAGCAAAGCCTACATGGATTCGATCAAGTTCGAGAAATGAGGACAGCGGTCATTAGCCATTCGCTCCTCAATTCTCCAGCCGAGGAAAACGGGACGGCTCTGAATTTCGTTGATCCGGACCATTGAAATACTTGCACAACCACTAGCACTCTCAATTTATCCACAACTGATACCACAAGAGGAAAATGCCGAATGTCCTATGTTGCCTTCTCAAGCCGTGAAACTCATGCGCCCGTTGGACTGCTGCTGGTCGCGACACTTTGTTGCTGCCTTGCCGGACATACCGTTGAAGCTCAACCCGTGGTGACCTATCCGAATGACATGCGCGTGGTCGATCTGACGCAGCCACCCTACAACGCCGATCCCACGGGACGGACGGATGCCACGATCGCCCTTCAGAAAGCGTTGGACGACCATCACATGGGGGACAATTGGATTCTTTATCTGCCCGATGGAACATACCTGCTTTCGGACACGCTGGACTGGGGTAATGGCTCTCGCATGGGGCCGGTTCTGCAAGGCCAAAGTCGCGATGGCACGATTCTGAAATTGAAGGATAAGGCCGGGGGCTTTGATGATCCCATGGGCCCCAAGCCGGTGATGACGATCGCCAACAGAGGGTCGGCGGACGCCTTTTGCATGGCGGTGCGAAATCTGACCATCAACACGGGAAAGCAGAATCCCGGAGCCACGGGCCTGCAGTTCATGGCCAACAACCAGGGAGCCGTGCGTGATGTGCTGATTGTCAGCGAGGACGGGACGGGTGTGATCGGCCTCGACATGGCGTTTGTGGACATGATTGGTCCGCTGCTGGTCAAAAATGTTGAGATTCGCGGTTTTGACGTTGGCATTGCCACCGCGAATGCCGTGGCAAGCATGACTTTCGAACATCTTCGTTTGAGCGGACAGAAAGTGGTCGGCTTTCGGAACGCGGGCCAATGCGTGAGTATCCGCGGTTTGGTCAGCGAGAACGCCGTGACGGCGATTGAGAACCTCGGCACGCAATCGCTGATGGTGCTGATCGATTCGCAACTCACCGCAACCGGCGACCCGACAGACGTGCCGGCGATCAGCAATACCGGCCACTGCTATCTGAGAAACATCGACACGCCCAGATACGCTCATCCATTGAAAACCACACTCGGACAGTACGCCGGCGCCGATCCGAATCGCATTAACGAGTTTGTTTCGGGTCAGGTGTTGTCACTGTTTCCCTCGCTGCACCATTCACTGAATCTGCCTGTCAGGGAGACTCCGGTTGTTCCATGGGGCAATCCGGCCAAATGGGCGAATGTTGAAGCGTTCGGCGCTGATACCCGTGATGCCACGGACGATACGGAGGCGATTCAGCGCGCAATCGATTCCGGCGCTGAAACAATCTATTTCCCGCACCCTCTTCCGGCGGGCAAGGAAAAGACAAATCTCCCCCGCGGCTCGTACCGCATCAATGGCACGATTCATATCCGTGGCAATGTTCGCCGCCTCATCGGTGGAGGCGGTCACTGGAAGATGATCGTGATTGGGGGTGAGACTCGTGACGGGGCGTTTGTCATTGACGACGGCGAATCACCGGAGGTCATTTTTGAAGACTTCAACATCATCGATTCGGTTAAAGCCGGCGAATTGTGCCCGCTGATCCAACATCGCTCAAAACGCACTCTTGTGCTGCGTCATATCAACAGCATTGCGCACAACACCTTCTATCAGGGCCAAGCCCAAGCGGGGAATGTGTTCATTGAAGACTTGGCGGCCCAGTTCCCCATGAACGGCAAGAACCGCGCCGGTGACAGCCCGGGCTTCTATTTTGCTCCGGGGCAGAAGGCGTGGGCAAGGCAACTGAACCCGGAAACCAATGCGACAAAGATTGTCAACGATGGTGCGGAACTATGGGTGTTGGGGCTGAAAACGGAGGTCAAGAGCACCGTCGTCGAGAACCGCAACGGGGGGCGCACGGAGATCCTCGGCGGGCTGAATTATCCCTCTCTGCCCTCCGGCGACGGCGAACCGCCCATGTTCCGCCTGCTGGACGGCCCGTTCACGGCCATCATGGGTGAAGCCGGCTTCAATCGGCGATTCGCGGTCTTGGTGGAAGAGCATCGAGACGGCCAGGTGAAGACCCTGGCGCGAGAACAGGCGCCATCACGCAGCGGCGGCAGCATGCTCCCGCTTTATACGGCCAACTGGCAACCCGCCGAAGTGACGCCGCCGCCTCCGTCCGACCTGCAGATCACAGCCGCGGATCCGCGCACAACCCAACTCTCCTGGCAGGGCCCCGGCGCTGACAATGCGAGCCTGGGCGAGTACATCGTTTATCGAGACGGCGTCGAGATCGGGAGAACTCGCCAAACCATGTTTCTCGATCGGGGCCTCCAGGATGCGACAGGCTACACCTATCGCATCGAGGAACTTAACCTCGCCGCTCAATCCGTCGCAGAAGTCGAAAGTAGAATCACGACCCCGGTTGACAGCACACCACCTTCAGTGGTTCGGGCGTCCTATCAGAAATATCCGCCAACCCTTGTGCTGGATTTCAGCGAAGCGCTAGATGCCTCGACCATCACCAACCCCGAGATGTTTAAGGTCACCCCGATGCGGCAGATCAACTCCATCACGTTGGGAGCGTCAGACCACCAGTTGCAACTTCATCTGGACGACCAAGAAAGTCTGCCGGACGAGGTGGCGGTTCGGGGCGTCCGCGATCGCGCCAAACAGGCGAATACATTGGACCCTGTCAACCTGGCGGTGGATATTCCAGTTCAACCCCAACCGTTATTGAACGCAAAGTATTCGGAAATGAAACCGGGTGAGAAGACCCCGGGCGTAACCGATGACAGTGCGTGGAAGAAGGCCAAAGCCGAAATTTCAGTTGTGGCCGATGGCGACAAAGGCCCGGCGTTGCAGGTCGGCGTCCATCAATTCGCACAGGTCATACTTGGACTAGTACCCGTGCAGCGGGGACGGTCGTATCGTGTCGTGGCGCACATGCGCACCAGCAACCCGGATCAGAAGGTGCGTCTGGAGCTGCGCCAGAAGGAAAAGCCGTTCACATCGCATGGGTCGGTTGTGCAGCCGGTGGGCGTTTCGCCCACACCAGTGCAGTTCGAATTCCGAGCCGATTCCAGCGATACCTCGGCCAGGCTGTATCTCATCACTTCGGGTGAAACAACACTGTGGCTGGAGCGTGTACTGGTTCTGGAGATGCCCACCGCCGCCCAACTGGCCGCCCCCACGGACAAATCGCCACCCAAGCTCGTTTGGGCAAAATCCATGAAGTATCCCACTAGGATAGATCTGCTGTTCAGCGAAACTGTGGACGGCGCCTCGGCATCTACTCCGGCCAATTACACACTGTCACCCGAGGTGAAGATCGTAGACATTGAACGGAAAGACGATTTGGAAAGAGTGTCGCTTCTGCTGGCTCCCAACCAGGAAACGCCTGCAAAGCTGACGGTAAGCCGTATTATCGACCGGGCTCCGCGCCCCAACATCCTCAATCAACAAACCATCGAGATCACCCCGGGCCCCGATCCCCGTGTGCTTTATCAAGACTCCTTCGACAAAGTGAAGAAGGGGAGTCTGCCTTCGGGAATCCGCGATGACAGCGCCTGGAAGAAGACCAAGGCCGAGCTGCGCGTGCATGATGACGATGACAATGGCTGGCTGGAGATTGGCTCTGCGGGTTTTGCTCAGATTGACATGCAACGCATATCCATCAAGCAAGGGGCTCGTTATCGCGTCCTCGGCCGCCTGTCCAGTCTGGGCGAGCCGCGCAAAGTCAACGTGATGATGCGCCAGTTTAATTCGCCGTTTAAGGTATATGGCTCTGCGAACGTCGAAACAGCCGACAAGGACGCCAGCCGTGTGCTGCTCGAGTTCGTGGCGGACGCCAATGATGGTAATGCCCACCTCTACATGATCATTCAGGGTGACGCTTCATTGCGACTTGACGAACTGATCGTCGTCGAGGAATCCGCTCCTCGCTAGAGAACGTCGTATGGCACTGAAACGCTCCGATATCAACCGCAGTATTCGCATTGCTCAGCATGTATTTAACCGCGTTGGCATCTCGATGCCCCTGTGGGCCAACTGGTCAACAGGTGAGTGGGACGAGCTTGTTCGCGATCCATCGGATTCGACGCGGCGATCTCGCGGATTCTCCCCGCGTCGGCCAGCGCCTGCTTGATCCCCACCCGCGCGACGCGCCCGTCGGCATAAAGGACGGGGATCCACGCTTCGTCTAGCAAGTTGAACTGAGTGCCGCCCGGATCGTCCGTTGGTTCCATGGTTTCGCCGCCTCGTTTGCTGGATTGCACGCCGCTTCCGCTAAGATATCAGCGGTCCACGATGCGTCCATTTCCGGCGGTACCCGCGACAGAGGATGGCAGCACGCGGCGGGGGCCATAGCGGGCGCATTGCATCGGGGAATTCTCGCGGATCAGCTTTCGCTTAGAGCGGTTTGGTATTGCCGCATCAGGGCCGAGCGGCTGATCAGGCCGATGACGCGGCCGGAGGATTTGCTGACGCAGACGGGCAGGCGGGACACATCGTGGCGGGAAAAAGTGTCCATGACGGTCGCCAGATCGTCGCTGACGCGGACCAACGGGATTTCGGCGCGGGTGACTTCGCTGACCAGCAGCAGCGGGATCGCTTCGCGGTCCATCAAGGCGGAGCGCACATCGTCGCCGACGACCATGCCGGCGTAGACGCCGTCCTTGTCCATCACCACGTAGTCGCCGGTGCCGGTCTGGGCCGTCAGGTCCAGCACGTGCTGCAGCGGATCGTCCAGCCGCACGGCGCTGGCCGGCTCGAGGCTCACCTGGTCCAGGCTCATCCGCCGCAGCAGCATCATGTCCCCGGCGCTGCCGAGGCGCACGCCGCGTTCGCGCAGGCTCATGGTGTAGATCGAATCGGCGAAGAGGAACCGCGCGGTGCCGACGGCGGTGACCGAGGCGAGCATGGCGGGCAGGATGATGTCGTTGTCGGCGCCGGTGACGTCCAGGAGGATGAGGATGGCGCTGAGCGGGGCGTGGACGACCGCCGCGAGCACCGCGCCCATTCCGACCAGGGCGTACAACTGAGGATGCAGGTGCGGGAAGATTCCGGTGACCTTCAGCACCACGCCCATCAGCGCTCCGCCGACCCCGCCGAGGAACAGCGAGGGGGCGATGATCCCGCCGCTGCCGCCGCTGCTGAGGGTCAGGCAGGTGCCGACGAGTTTGAGCACGACCAGCACCGCCAGCAGGATCGCCAGTTTGAACACGGGCCGGCCGCTGTAGAAGTTCTCATCGAGCAGTTGCTGGACGACGCCGTAGCCATCGCCGAAAAACGCGGGCATCGAGTAGTCATGGAAGCCGATGGGCTTGGGTTCGCCGAGCATGACCCAGCCCATGAGCATGACGTAGGCGACGCCGGTGATGCCGAGCATCGCCCCGCCCATCGCGGGCTTAAGGGCGGCCGAGAGCTTGACCTTGGCGAACAGGTGTTCCGACCAGTTCATCGCCCGGGTTAGCCCCACGCCGACGACGCCGCAGGCCAGGCCCAGCAGCACGAAGTTGCCGATCTGTCCCCAGCGCATCTGGGGGATGTCGGTCAGAGGGACATGGAAGATCGACTTGTATTCCGGCATGTTGAGCAGTTTCTGGAACAGCGCCTGGGTGGTGACATTGGCGATGACCGAGGCGATGACCACGGGTGCGAAGATGCGCACGGAAAAGTCGCGCAGGATGACCTCCAGCGCGAACAGTACGCCGCCGAAGGGGGAGTTGAAGATGGCGCTGATCCCCGCGGCCGATCCGCAGCCGATGAGGACCGGCAGGTGGGTGCGTCCGACGCTGAAGACTTGTCCGATCCCCGAGGCGATCGCCGCCCCGATCTGCACGATCGGCCCCTCGGCGCCGGCCGATCCGCCCGAGCCGATGGTGACGGCGCTGGTGGCGATTTTTTCGATGGCGATCGAGGGCTTGATCACCCCGCGCGAGCGAATGACCGACTCCATCACGTCGATGATTCCGTGTCCTTCGCGCGCTCCGACGAGGAACCGGGAGACGATTCCGACGATCAGCCCCCCGACGGCGGGGATCAAAATCAGCAGGGCGACTCCCTTGCCGTAGAGGTCCACGCTGGGGTTGGTATGTTCGTAGAGCAGGCTTCGGAACCAGTCGATCAGTTCGTGGAAACCGACCGCGGCGGCGCCGGTGACGACGCCGATCAGCACGGCCAGGAAGAGCAGGAACGCATCATCGCCCAGCCCCAGCGCCCGCAAGGCCCGCGTCAGCCCGACCCGCAGCCGTCGTCCCGCCGCCGCGATCCCCGCGCCCACTTCATCCGACATGCCGGTGGAGAATAGCGGTCCGGCGATCCAGCGCCAACGTCTGCGCCGCGGTCGCGGGACGGTCCTGGCCTCCGCGGGGGTGAAAATCACCGCCGATTCGGTCACGCGGGCTGGAAATTGCTCCCCCGGCAACCTTATGATTAGCGGCAACGTAGGGATCATGTCGGCATCGTTCGGCGGCGGAGGCGCATGGCGCACCCGCCGGCGGGGTGTTTTCGGCGTGGCATCCGTCGCGGATTTGGATGGAAATCAGCCGCGTCCACGAGAGGGATCACCATATGGCAGAAAATCGTCCGGAACGTCCCGTCCGCAAGAACGGCCGCCCCGTGGTTCCCGCAAATGGGGGGATGCGCTTCGGGCGCGGATTGTTTGGCTGGGTCTTGTTCATCGCGCTGGTGATCATGATCTTCGTGCTGCTGAGCAAGGACCGCCGCGCCAGTCAGGAGATCCCGCTGTCGCAGGTGAAGATGCTTCTCGTGGCCGACAAGGTGCGCGAGATCACCATCGAAGGCGATAAGCTCATCGGCGAGCTGCGCGAGGAGCAGCCGCTGCCCGGCAGCGCCACCGGCAACGTCAAGAATTTTTCGAGCAACGTCCCGACCAACGTCAGCACCGACTGGACGTTCACACAGTGGGTTCTGGACAATTCCGGCTCGGCCGTGGTCAAGATCGAGAACAGCCAGAACCTCTTGATCAACATCCTGATCCCGATCATCCCCTGGCTGCTGATCTTCGGGTTCATCTGGTTCTTCGTCTTCCGCCAGTTGCGCAACAGCGCCGGGGCGGGTGGAATGCTGGGCAACTTCGGGCGCTCCAAGCACAAGATCACGTCCAAGGAACACACCAACATCACCTTCGAGGACGTGGCGGGCATCGAAGAGGCGAAGGAAGAGGTGATGGAGATCGTCGAGTTCTTGAAGAACCCCAAGAAGTTTCAGCGCCTCGGCGGGCGCATCCCGCGTGGGGTGCTGCTGGTGGGCGAACCGGGCACCGGCAAGACCCTGCTGGCCAAGGCGATCGCAGGCGAAGCCGATGTGCCGTTCTTTTCGATCTCCGGCTCCGATTTCGTCGAGATGTTCGTGGGCGTGGGCGCATCCCGCGTGCGTGATCTGTTCAAGAGCGCCAAGGACAACAGCCCCTGCATTATCTTCCTCGACGAGATTGACGCAGTGGGACGGCGGCGCGGCTCGGGGTTTAGCTCGGGCGGGCACGATGAGCGCGAGCAGACCCTTAACGCGATTCTCGTCGAGATGGACGGCTTCGACACCAATGACCAGGTGATCGTCTGCGCCGCGACCAATCGGGTGGACGTGCTGGACCCGGCATTGACCCGCCCCGGGCGGTTCGATCGCCAGATTTACGTGCCGCTGCCGGACATCAAGGGCCGGCTGGAAATCCTCAAGGTGCATGGCCGCAAGGTCAAGCTCGGCCCGAACGTGGACATGACGCGGCTGGCCCGAGCCACGCCCGGGTTCAGCGGCGCCGACCTCGCCGCGATCATCAATGAATCGGCGCTCAGCGCCACCCTGGCCAACAAAGAACACATCGAGATGGACGATCTCGAGGAATCGCGCGACAAGGTGCGCTGGGGCCGGGCCAAGCGCTCGCGGGTCATCGACGAGAAAGAGAAGCTCGCCACCGCCTACCACGAGGCCGGCCACGCCGTGGTGCGATATTTGTCCAAGGACGGCGATCCGGTTCACAAAGTCACGATCATCCCCCGCGGCATGATGGGCGGGGCCACCTTCTCGCTGCCCGAGAAGGACCGCATGAGCTACTCGAAGCGATGGTGCGTCTCGACGGTGATGACGTGCTTCGGCGGGCGGATCGCCGAGGAGATGTTTACCGGCGACATCAACACCGGCGCCGCCGGCGACATCCGCCAGGCCACCACGTTGGCGCGGCGCATGGTCACCGAATGGGGCATGAACGATCGACTCGGTTTCGTCTTCTACGGCGACGACGATCAGCGCATGAGCTTCCTGGGCGACGTGGCGGGCAACAAGGACTATTCCCAGGAGACGGCCAAAGCCATCGACGAGGAGGTCAAGAAGCTCATCGACACCTTATACGACCAGACGCGCAAGACGCTCGAGGCCCATCGCGACCGCGTCGAGGCGATGGCCAAGGCATTGATGAAGTACGAAACGCTGGACACGAATGACATCGACCGAATCATGCGAGGCGAAACCCTGACCAAGCCGACGGTGAGCGACTTGCTGGAGAAGGAAGGCCGCCGTGGCCCCGGTACGGTGATCGCCCCGGCCGAATCCCCCGACCTGCCCGACGTCCGCCCCGGCCTCGGCGGCGTGCCGGCGCCGGGATAAGGCCGATCGGGCGGTGCCATGAGGCTTGCGGGCCGGGCCGGCGTTGCTTGCGGCACAGGGTTGATCACTGACGGTTTCGCCCTCACCGGGCCATGAGCGTGAGCCTCCAAGGTGATGTTCTGTCGCCACCGACATCGGTCGCTTCGGCAATGATGAATGGAGCGAAACCCCGACCTTACCAGATCTCGACTATAATGTTCGCAGGTGACACATGATCTATCGTGGCCGAGTTGAGAACGGAGTGGTGGTGCTGGAGCCGGGGTCGCGTCTGCGCGAGGGCATGGATGTGCGTGTGGAAGCGATGCCGGAATTGCCCGGCGGGTTGCCGACCGAATCGCCCGTCCCCGACGACGTTCGGCAACTGCGCCAGGGGCTGTTGGATTTCTCGGGCGTCGTCAAGGACGGCGCGTGCGACCAGGCGCGAAACCACGACCATTACCTGCATGGGATGCCGCGACGATGAAGGCATGTTTCGCCGACAGCTACTTTTTCATCTCGCTGTTTGTTCGAGAAGGATGAGTTACACGCACGAGCGCAGGCCATTGCCGCGCAAATCACCGGCCCGATGTATACGAGTACCTGGGTCTTGGTCGAGGTCGCCGATGCCTTGGCCACCCCGGGTCGTCGGGAAAAATTCTTGCCGCTGCTTCGATTTCTGCGCGCTAATCCGCAGGTGACGATCCTACCCCCGGACCCGGAGATTTTTGAGCGCGGCACAGTGATGTTCCACCAGCGCCGCGATAAAGCCTGGTCGCTGACGGACTGTATTTCGTTTCTCATCATGCACGACCGCGGCCTTCGAGACGCGCTGACCGGCGATCACCATTTCGAGCAGGCCGGTTTCAATGCCCTGATGAAGTGAAGGTCATCGCGACGGCGCTGGAGCTGCTGGAGTCGGTGAAAAGTGAATTGGTTTCAATACCCTGATGAAGTGAAGGTCATCGCGACCGTGCGAGCGAGTGTCAGCGCGGGGAGATCCTTTCGTGATAGCGGGAGACTGTAGTGTGGGGTCTCTCTCCACCGATTTCGTTCCGGACGGCCTTGATGGAGGGGTGGGGAGAGATCGACCGCCCGGAGCACCCGCCGACGCACGAAGGGCGGATATCGTGGTCTCTCCGGCCTCCTCGCGGCGGCTTGGGGGTTGTGCCCTCATCCCCCCATCCCCTCAACTCCCCAACGCCGATTTAGCGCCGTCTCGCCGATCTTAATCGTCGAGACGTGAAATCTCGTCGTAGTCGCGGTAGACTCGCGGCGATTCTTATGCCCGCCGAGACGCCTCGCCATCGCCTGGGACTTGCCCGCAACATCGTCGTCAAGCTGGGCACGCAACTGCTGTCCGACTCATTCGGACGGCTGGACACGGCGTTCATCGCCCATCTGGCCGATCAGGTGGCGACACTTCGCACATCAGGCCGGCAGGTCACCATCGTCAGCTCCGGGGCGATCGGCGCGGGATTGCGAGAACTGGATCTGCCTGAGCGTCCGACCGACTTGGCCCGGCTTCAGGCGGTGGCGGCGGTGGGGCAACGCAAGCTCATGGACTGCTGGGCCGGGGCCTTCGCGCCGCACAAGCTTCCCGTGGCCCAGTTGCTGCTGACCCGCCAGGACATCGATCAGCGGGTGCGCTTTCTCAACGTCCGCAACACCATCACCGCGGTGCAGGCGCTGGGTGCCGTGCCGATCATCAACGAGAATGACACGATCAGCACCGACGAGCTGGTGAAGATCACCTTCGGCGATAACGACATTCTCGCCGGCGTCGTCACCCACGCGCTGCGGGCGGACTTGCTGGTGCTGCTGACCGTGGTGGACGGACTGCTGGACGCATCGGGACATCCCGTGCGATCGGTGCGAGATCTGGATCATGCCCGAGAACTCGTCCGGGTCGAAAAAAGTGCCCTGGGCAAAGGGGGGATGAACTCTAAGCTCGAGGCCGCCCGCATGGTCACCGATGCCGGCGAGGCGATGGTTGTGGCCAACGGCCGGATGGAGAACATCCTGCCCCGGCTGCTGGGGGGCGAGGAGCTGGGAACGCTGTTCGAGCCAAGCCCGCGCCGCCGACCCAGCCGCAGCGGTTGGATCGGCTCGGTGCAGCCGGCCGGCGCGATCGTCATCGACGACGGCGCGGTGACGGCGCTGGTCGAGAAGCATCGCAGCCTGCTGCCGGCGGGAATTGTCCGCGTCGAGGGAGATTTCTCTCGCGGAGATGTCGTGGCGATCCGCGCGGCCGACGGCCGTGCCATTGCTCGCGGGTTGTGTAACTACTCCTCCGATGTCCTCGGGCAGATTCGCGGCCGCAAGACCGCCGAGGTGCGAAGCCTGCTCAGCGAGTCGGCTTACGACGAAGTCGTCCACCGCGACAACCTGGTCGTCGAGTGATCCACGCAACGGCGCTGTTTCCCGTACCAAGTTCCCCTAATGCCTGCGATGGAGAGATTCTTCGTGATCCGTTGAAGGAAATTCTTTCGCTACGACGCAACGACGCTACGGATTTATTTCGCTCGCGGGCCATATTGAGACAATCCACATGAAGTAACCTGTGATACCCCGCGGGTCCCGAGCCTTTGTGGATTTCTCACTGAAGGCCGCGAGCGACATATCGTCGGGCGATTCGGCGGCGAGATGTTTGCCATCGGATCTATCGCGTTGCGTTGTGGCGTCTTTGCGAGAGAAAGTATTCGCCCAACCGTCGGTGAAATCGTCGTCGGCGTACCGTTCCTAACGCTGGGTCGTGAAATGGGTCCTATACTTAGGGGATCTCGCGGCCGTGACGTCATTGGGTCGGGCCGCTTTTGTTGTGAGGAGTCACTATGCGATTTATCCATGCCCTGTGGCTGACGGGTCTGACGGTGTGTGTCGTGCCTTCGCTGGCGATGGCCGATCATCGCGGCGGCGGAAGTTCAGGCGGTTGGAGCGTGAGCGTCGGGGTCGGGGGCTTCTCGGCGGGATACCGGTCTACACGGTGCATCCCGTCCTACTATGCGCCCGTCCGGGTGTATGTCGCGCCCGCGCCGGTCTATGTGTATCCGACGCCGCGAGCGTACGGTCCCGCGATGTATTGCCCGCCCCCGGTCTATTACTACCGCCCGTCTGGCCCGCCGGCCTCGTACGGCGGGTACTACCGCATAAGCGGCGGCTGGGGCAGGCGCTAAAGAATCGTTGATTCCCTTACAGCGCCCTCTTTGCCCCTATCACCGGGGCGGCTAATCTGCCGCAATGGTTCTGATGGCCCAGGCGACGCGCCCCGGCGCGGCCAATGATCTTGCGTGGCCGATGATTCTCCTGGTCATCCTCGCGGCGGTGGCGGCGCTGGCCGGAGGATGGGCATGGGGGGCTTTTCGTCCCCGCACCATCTTGGGCCCTGTGCGGACCGGTCCCCGCGAGCCGATCGGCCCGTTCCTTGCCATTCTTCTAGGTGGATTTTTGGGACTGGGGCTGGCATCGGTTGCGGCCGCGCGCTCGAGGTCCATCGGATTCACGAGCTTTATCGGCCCGTCTTGCGGGGCCGCGGTGATGCTCTTCCTGGGCCGGGCGGTGCGGCCTGGATGGTTCTTGCGCCTGGGGCTGGGCAGGGAACGACTCGGGGGCGCAATCAAGGGCGCGCTTCCCGCGTTCCTTGTAGTTTTCCCGATCGTCATCCTGATGGGATTCGCCGTCGCCGCGATCATCGAACTGCTTGGCCTGCCGTCGCCTTCGCCCCATCCCTTGCTCGAAGAGCTTGCCCGACGCCGCGGTTGGAGCGAGCGCGCCTGGCTGATTCTTTCGGCGATCGTGGCGGCGCCGCTGTACGAGGAACTTTTCTTCCGCGGTGTCCTGCAGACGCTGATCATCCGCGTCATCGCCCCGGTTCGAGTCGGCCTTGAGCCGGTGCCGCCGCCAACGCCCGCGATGCGCTGGGCCGGGGTCTACATCGCGGCGATCTTGTTCGCCAGCGTGCATCTGAGCCTGGCGTTTTTCCCCCCGCTGTTCGTGCTGGCCATGGCGCTAGGCTACATCTATGAGCGGACGGGAAACCTATGGCTTTGCATCCTGCTGCATGGCCTTTTCAACGCCGCTCAGACCCTGATTTTTCTGACCGCTTGACCCGCAAAACGTGTGGCGGTTTATCGCTATCCCCAGCGATATTTCTACCCGTATCACAAAAAGAAGCGCGTCCCAAAGCGCGTCCCCTTTTTACCCGGCCGGGATCTGGGGCGTGTACTTTTCGATGCAATGGGAGCGCGAAATTCTTTCCCGCCGCATGCGATGGGCCGGGGGGCCGGTTCTTCGAGGAATTTTAATTTTTTCCTTGACGACGCCGACGAATGCCGTATAGTTCAGTCCAGCACTTGTTGTCGTCGTCATTTGCCTATGGCCACTATCACTGACATTGCCCGCGCTGTCGGGGTTTCGGATGTGACGGTTTCACGCGTTTTGCAGCGCGGAACCTCCTATCGTCGCCCCACCTACGCCCGCAGAGCCGATGAAATTCGTCGGCTCGCCACCGAGCTGGGCTATCGTCCCAACGCCTCGGCCATCGCCATGCGATCGGGTCGGTTCCAGTGCATCGCGTTGCTGCTCAGCAGCGATCATGTGCGAAGCCAGTTGCCCGCCGGGTTGCTCGGCGGGATTCAATCGGCGCTTCACCAGCGCGATCTACACTTGATGGTGGACAGCCTCCCCGACCACACTCTCACCAGTGATGCCGACGCCCCCAAGCTGCTTCGCCAGTTGATGAGCGACGGGCTATTAATCAATTACAACGCCCGCATCCCCGAGCGAATGATCGAGTTGATCCAGGACCATGGCCTGCCCAGCGTCTGGATCAATTCCAAGCAGGACCACGACTGCATCCATCCCGACGATGAGGCCGCCGGTGCCGAGGCCACCCGTCGACTGCTGGAACTGGGGCATCGGCGGATCGTCTACGTCGATTACGTCAGCAGCACGCCGCCGTGGCATTACAGCCCGATCGACCGCTATCGCGGCTACGCGCGGGCGATGCACGAGGCCGGGCTGCCGGCCGGTCGTTACGGGCATCCGAGCATTTGGGGTCGCGGGGAGATCGTTTCTTCGGCCAAGGCGTTGCTGTCCAATCCCGAGCGCCCCACCGCCGTGATCTGTTACGGCGGCACCGACGTGCGGGCCGTGCAATGCGCCGCCGAAGGCGTGGAGCTTGGCGTGCCGCGTGATCTGTCCATCATCACGTTCAACGAACTGGCGTTGGCCGACTTGGGGCCGCGAATCAGCACGATGCTCCTGCCGGAGACCGAGATGGGTCGGCGGTCGGTCGAGATGCTGGTGGAAAAAATCAAAAACCCGTCCCGCCCGCAAGCGGCGGTGGCGGTTCCCTTCGCATGGGAGCCAGGGGAAAGCGTCGCACAGGTTCGGTCATTTCATTCACGAGAGGAGAGTTTCAGATGAGTCGCAAGTCACAGTTGTCATTGATTGCCGTAGGGCTGTTGCTGGCGTCGGGAAGCGCCCGGGGCGCGATCTACACCGAGGATTTCGAGATCGCCGGAAGCCAGCCGTTCGGAACCAGCGATGCCCGCTCGCCTTCGGAAGTGGGATGGACCGCGTTCAGCGACACCGGAACGGGAAACTTCGAAGATCGCGTGAACGACAATGACCCTGGGCATTCCAATGGGAATTCTCTGGCGATCGCCAATCGCAAGTATAATAGTCGATTGGATTTCACCACACGCTACGCCTACATCGAACACGATGTGGCCAGCGGGAACGTCGCCAGCACCGATTATAAGGAATCGCTCTGGTACACCGGCGAGCCGCTGGCGTCCCAGCCTTTGGGTGCCACGATGAACCTCAATGGTGCCACCGCCGGCCTCGAGATGGAAGGTGGCGGCGGTGACTCCGGAAACGGATCCAACGGCGGCCGGGGCAGCATCGTCATCCAGCTCGCCGGTGGAAACTGGTACGTGTCCAACAAGCAAGTCGCCAGCAGCGGCACCGATGGAATCAACACCCTGACCTTGGCCATCGACACCACCACGCTATGGGATTCGTTGGTGGTCGATGGCGCAGCCACGCCGCCGGGACGCATCGCCTACACCGATGGGAATGCCACGCTCACCAGCGGGCAGTTGTCCACCGTCGTGGCGGTGGGTTTTTACACCCAAGGCGTCGCGAACGATGGATCGGGCGACCTGCCGATGGCGATCGATAATTATTCGATCAGCGGCTTTGAGGTCCTCGTTCCCGAGCCGGCGTCGCTGGGCCTGTTCGGTTTGGCGGGCCTGTTGGGCCTGCGCCGGCGGCGCTGAACCGATGGATTCGCGGCCCCGAGTCCGGCACGCGACCGCGCCGGACCACGGGCCGCGGCATTTCGAGGTGGTTATGAACCGATCCGCCCATGCGAATCGCTCGATCAAGGGGTTTACTCTTATCGAGTTGCTGGTGGTCGTGGCAGTGATTGCCATTCTCATCGCCATTTTGCTTCCGGCGCTGAACAAGGCCCGCATCCAGGCGACGCGGGTCAACTGCGCCAGCAATCTGCGGCAATGCGGGCTGGCGATCTTTCAATACGGGCTGGATAATCGCGGCAAACTGTTCCTGATGCCCTCCAACAATGGCGACACCGACCCGTATCATCTCAGTGTGATCTCCACCACGGACGTCATGAACCATTGGGCTCAGAAGTGGGACTCGTCGAGCGAGAAATGGGCAATCAAGACCTTGCTCGGGAAATATTTTGGGGGTGGGGATGTCTGGTTCTGCCCGGCGGTTGAGTCGGCGCCGATCAGCGATCCGCTGAACACCCGAAGCCCGGCCTGCTACGGACCGTTTTATTACTTCCCGGGCAATTTCGAGCCGGATTACGGAATCAACTCCAGCTCGAATCGAAGGAAATTTCGACATCCCACCAATCTCGCCCGGGCCAAACCACAGTACCCGTTGATGCAGGACCGCGCCGAGACGTACGCCAGCGGAGGCACTTGGAATTTCAACCACGACCGCGGCGGGGAGTACATGTCCAACCCCACCATCAACCCGTCCAACGCCTACCATCGCAGTTCCAACCGAAATGACATGAAAGGCGCCAACCTGCTGCGCTTCGACGGGGCGGTCATCTGGCTGCCGGGTGACAGCCTGGTCTTCATCGGCTCCGGCGGGCCCACGGGGAGCAATACCTACATCTATTCCAAACCCCTGGACGAGTGACAATGCGAGCCCCGACGGAAGCCTTCACAAGCGCGCGAGCTGTTCAACCGACGCTTGGCCCAAGCCCCCCCGCCCGGAAGACGCCGACGTTGTAGGTGACGGGTCGAGTCCCTCGTTGAATAGAGCAGTCGCGTCATCATGTAATCGTAACACTTCAGCCGTCTGCCGCGATTCCCGTTTTGCGGCCTCAGTCAAGTTGAGTCTGTCTGCTGACCCGCGATATCAGCCTCAGAATCAGCGTGACGGCATTCGGCTGAAATGTTACATGTAATCAACCGAGCAAAAAAAGCGTGTGGCAGGCAAGATGCCTGCACCACAAGGGATTGGTGGCGGGCGATTACGGTTACCGGATTCCTTTTGCCCTATGCGGCGTTGGACGCAGCGGCGCGATGGGGAGCAGGAGCCGGCATTTCCCGCAGCATATGCACGCCGTCGCGGGCGGGGCCGTAGTAGTTAGGCAACGTGCCGATGCGACGGAAGCCGCTCTTTTCGTATAGCCCAATCGCCGCGGCGTTGTCGGACTCGACCTCGAGGTAGACCCGCACCACGCCACGAGCGTCCATCGCCTGGATCATGGCCTCGAGAAGCCGGCGACCCAGCCCGTGACCGCGCGCGGGGGGCGACACCGCAAGGCTGTAAATGCGCCCCGAGAGGCCGCGACGACCTCGGCGGATCAGGCCGATGCCTTCTGCGACCACGGCACCATCGACCTCGCCAACCAGGAATACCGCACCGGGCGCGCGCTGAAGATATTGCAGTTGGCGCCGGTGCAGCCGATGCGTGGTGAAGCAGGCCTGTTCCAGCGCCGCCGTCGCCGCGACGTCTTCCCGCCGCGCCGATCGCACCTGCCCGATCGGCAACACCCCCGCGGGCCTCTGCGACCACGACGGTTCGACGTTCTGTGCGATCACCGCCACCCGCGCCACCGCGGCGCGGCGAAGAATATGCTTGGCCAGCAGCTTCACCGGGCGGTAACTCATCTTGGTCCACGCCAGGGACTCGATCCCCCAATCATCGCCGACGTTGCATTGCGGCAGGTCCGACCAACAGGTTCGGCAAAACTCGCTGAAAATGAACTGGGCCAGGCCCTTGACCTGCAAATCGGTCTTCTCGATGAGAATGCTGCTCTGGTCCTGCCCGAGCCGCTCGCCGAGGGTGAACCCGCTGAGAACCTCGTCGTCGCCTTGGCCGGTATAGACGACCATCCCATTCAGGCCGAGCAGTTCAGCCTCGCGCAAGGCCAGATCGCAGGCCAGGGATTCCTTCTGGCGTTTGACGGCGGTGGCGTCCACGTCGGCGAGATGGGCCGCGTCCTGGTGGGATTTCCACTGCCCCAGCAGGCGGGCGCATCCGTCGAGGTGTCGGGCCGAATCGTACGGCTCGACGCGGTACGAATAGTTGCGCATGAAGCGATTTTTCGCCTGCCGCTTGCTGGCCAGGTCGCCGCCGGGCAGGTCGATCATGCGGGCAGTGTCGTAGATGTAGTCGGACCCCAGGGGTTGAAGGACGACCCCGGTGCGGTCAAAGCGGGCGAGCAATTCATCGCTGACATACTCGACGCGGCTTCGCTGGGGCACGCCGACGGCGGCGTTATAAGCGTCCATGATCTCAAACGCCCCGCCGAGCGCGCGGTCCGACCCGCTGTCGCCGATGGGAGGCATCAGCAACGTCAAGTCGCCGGAGCCGTTGGCGAACACGCACAGATGGCCTTCGACGATCTTATAGAAGATGCGAAGGCTGTTTCGCCAAGTGCAAAGTTGGGCGAAGGTGTAATCCGATAGCGGCTGTCGCAGAGTGTCCAGGTAGGGTTGGACGATCGCTCGATCGTCGGGGCGCAGGGGCGTCAGCCCGAGCGGCGCGTAGGGGTCGATGCCCATACAGGGTGATTCGCTTCCGCTTGACGCACAGCCATTGCCGCAGGGCGCCAACCTCCGGGTCGGCTTTCAGCGGCTTCCGCGCTCCTTGCGCGGCGTGGGGGTAAGTTCATCAGGACCCACCGCTCCAGCTATGCAACGGACGCGACGACGGCGAGCGGACTTGCCCATCCGCACCATGCCCTTCGTCGTGAAGGAGGTCCACTTCCGTGAGTTTTCATCGTCACGAAGCCCGCGCCGGGTGAAATTCCCGTCGTCGGATTCTCAAGCGATCATTCTGCCACCGTCCCGGAGATTTGCAACTAAAATCTTTTCCGGCAACAGATCGGGCAAAAAATCTCCCTCGGCCGGGCCAAGCAAGCCAAGGTGCAGGGCCAAATATCTATCTCTCGAGCCTCTTGCAAAACCTCTGGAAAAATAGCCGCGGCAGTAATCGCCGATGGGCAAATCCATGCCTCTGACTGTTTGGGGTGCCTATTTTCGCGGGTTGTCGGTGGGTAGACCAGTTGCGGGCGGTTCATGATGCCGAAA
>JBBQNJ010000081.1:0-21904 GCA_038329845.1 Tepidisphaerales bacterium
TTAAAAAAACAGCTCCCCGACGAGACGGTCCTCATTCGCAAGATCAAGGGTTTCGTCAGCCGCCTGTCCCTCACCTTTTCCGGCACCGCCGACCTGGCGCTCAAAGGTGAAATGATCGGCGAGTTCGGCGAAAGACTGGCCGCTTGGCTTGTCGCTCTGTCGGTCTGGACCGAATGGCACGCGGACCATCACTAAAGGCCTGATCCATGTGCTTAATGCCGTGCGAGGAAATCTAGGGGGTCGGGAGCTGGGCGACATTAAAGGCGACATCCACCGTTTCGGTGCTTGGTAAAAAAAGTGAATGTCACGAATGCCATTCAATGAAGGGGTCCAATTCGGCGGACTCAACTGCAGTCTTGGCCCCATGAGGCGGGTTTTCCCAGCCGTTTTCACGTGAAGTGAATGGCATTCTGGATGTCCCCTCGTCGGTAAGGCCTCTTGGTCGCCAAGTCCCCTCGTTACCGCGTCGGCGTTTCATGGTATCGTTCGTCGGCGGTGCGGATGCTGATCGAATATCTGGCGGTGGCGGGGGCGGGGGCGGCCGGTGCGGTGGCGCGGCTGGCGGTCGGAATGGTGTCGGCGCGGCTGGTCGCGCCGGAATATCCTTTGGGAACGCTGATCGTCAACGTGACGGGAAGCTTCGCGCTGGGATGGTTCATCACCGTCGCCGGGGAGCGGCTGGCGATGCCGGATACGATGCGGTTGGCCGTGGCGGTTGGATTTCTCGGTTCCTACACGACCTTTTCGACGCTGATGTACGAATCGCATGCGTTGCTGGCGGCAGGGGCGATGTTTCGGGCGGTGGGGAATCTGGCGCTGAGCCTGTCGCTGGGATTGGCCGCGGTCCGGGCCGGAATGTGGGTGGGGGGGCGCTGAGGAATCGGCGATTCGCGGGTAAGGATGGAGCGAGTCTCGACGGTTCGATATGGGCGAGAACGGATCCGCCCGCCACGAACCTGAGCCGGCACGCCCAAGCCACGTCTGTTTTGGACCGATACTCTTATTGAACCCGGTGCCTCATCCTCGGATGGATCGCTGGGCGATCTTTACAACAAGGAGGCGTCGCTTGCCCGGAATTCAGATTGGCGAATTGCTGGTTGAACAAGGCGTACTGACCGACCGACAGGTGTCGCATATTTTGAAAATTCAGAAGATGTCGCATCGCCCGTTCGGCGACCTGGCCGAGCGGCTGTACGGGATCAATCCCAAAGCGATTGAAGACGCATGGGTACAGCAATATGTTCGCACCGCCGGCGTGGTTGACCTGGACGACCTTGAGATTGACGAACAATGCCTGCGGACGCTGAATCGGCGTCAGGCGTGGCAATTTCACCTTCTGCCGACTTCCCGCGAGCCGGCGAACCTGAACATGGCGACCTCTAAGGAGAGCCTGGTGCGAGCGGTGAACTTCTCGGTGCACACGTTCGACGAGCCGGTCTATTTCCAGATCGCCGAGCGCGAGCAGCTTCGGGAATTCCTGATGAAACACTACCCCGTCCCCGAACACATCGCCGCGTTCGCCGCGACGATGTGAGAAGCGTTTCCGTGGTGACGCCGATCATTTTTTCGGCTTTTTCTTGTCGAACAGGTCGAGCAGATCGCCCACGGGATTGTCGGGTTTAGTCTTGTCGTCCGGTCCGGTGCCCGGGGCGGGAGACGACTTTTTCTTGCCGGTGATCGCGTCGATCAAATCCGCGGGATTGTCGGGGATCGAGCCGAACGCCGATTTGGTGACCGCCCCGAGCAGGTCTGGCTTCAGTTTGCCCATCGGGCCGTTCAAGGGCACTTGGATATACGCCGGCAGGCGTTGCAGGATGTTCACTCGCTCGAGCAGCGCCTTGGGGATTAGCTCTTTCGGGTAAGCCAGGTTCATATCGACGTAGCGGTTCGCCAGCGCCACCGAGCCGTCGAACTCGGCGGTCTTGCTGTCGATCGTCAGGGGGATGTGCGTGCGCGCGACGCCGTCGGCGATGGTGAGTTTTGCCTGCCGGATTTCGGCGTTGACGGCGTTGGCGCCCAGGAGCGTGCCGAGAAGCTTGTTGCCGAGCGTCAGACGGGTGATCGAGTAGCCGAATTCGGCGCTTCCGCCGGAAACCAGCGGCTTCTTGTTATCGGCGGCGGTAAACCACTGGACCGGCAGATCCTCGCATCGCACGCATTGCAGTGAGAAAAGCCCCGTTGCCTGCTTCGGATCGACGAAGGCGGGATTGTTCAACAGATAGACCAGCACCGACTCGGCGAGGACGGGATTCAGCGCCACGTTCTCGGCGATCATCTGCCCGGCGGGGATCGAGATTCTCGGCGACGGCCGGGTCAGGTCGGTGGCGATCCCGCCGATGCGCAGCAGCCCATCATTGCACCACGCCGGCTCGAGGGTTTTCTGGGGATCGGCATAAGCGGTGCGCAGCGTGCCGTCTTTCAGCCAGATCGGGACGGTGAATCGCCGGACCGAGGCGCCCTGATAGTCGAAGGTCTCGACATAGAAATCCCCCGCGACGACCAGCGCCGTCAGCGCCTCGCCGAGCGGCTTGTCCGAGGGATATCGCCCGGTGATAACGAACTGGCGCTGGGCCTGGCCGGTCACTTTCAGGTCCTTGAAGCGTTTTTGCTGCTCTTCGGACAGCAGCGGCCGGGCCAGGTCCCACAGTTTTTCCAGATGGTACGCCAGCGTGAGTTCGATCGGATCGAACCGCCGTTCGTGCAAGACATCGCGGATGGCACCGCGAATGCTGATAGCGCCGGCGCCGCTTGCCCGCAGGGATGCATCGAGTTTGCGAATATCGGCATCGCCGCTGTCGAGGTTCCAGCCCACGTCATTGACGAGTTGGAGATTGTCCTCGAATCGGCGGCTCTTGTCGGCGGTAATCACCAGCTTGGGCACACGAAAATCGCCGGAAATGGAGATTTCGCGGCCCCGCAGGGCGACGGCTTGCGTAGCCCCGAAAGTCCCGGCGATGGGCATGGCCTGTTCGGCGGGCGAGCCGCCCAGCGCCGCCAGCAGTTTCGAGACTTCGGCAAGCTCCCCGTTGAAGTTGATCGAGCCGGCGACCTGGGCCGACGGCGCGCCGGGCGAAGCGGCAAGCAATCCGGCCGGTTGGCGGACCACGATCGGCTCGGCCATGGCGAAGGTGACAGCGCCGGCGTCGCCGGAGAGGCGGGTCATTTCGATCGACGCTATCTGCTCGAGCGGCGAGGCGCCGGCGGCGCCGGGGTTGGCCCGCGCCACCGCACCCAACTGCAACGATACCGGTCGGGCAAAGGCGTAAGTCGCGCCGCCCCGCTGGATCGATAGGTTCGACAACGCCAGCGATGGGGCGTCCAGGCGAACCGTCCCGTTCTCCGCG
Source organism: Tepidisphaerales bacterium (assembly GCA_038329845.1). GTDB lineage: Bacteria > Planctomycetota > Phycisphaerae > Tepidisphaerales > Tepidisphaeraceae > JBBQNJ01. The sequence continues at coordinate 3,345 of JBBQNJ010000081.1, forward strand.
GCGAGCATCAGCTCCGCGCTCATCGCGCCACTTAGAACCTTGAGCGGCGATGTCGGCTTGTCAACGCCCGTCCGCGATGTCGGCGAACTTTCCGCTTCGAGGCTCGGCGAACTCGCCAGGGCCGTCAACGCCATCGTTGGAGCAAGCGACACGCCGTCGATTTTCAGCGTTTGTTTGCCCGCCAGGTGCTCGAGATCGAGCAGATTGTTCGTTGCCAGCTTCATCTCGCCGTCGATCGAGAGGGTTGACGCGGGCACCGATTCGCCGGCGCGGAATTGAATCGAGATGCGATTGGCGATCGGTTCGTTGATGCTCGGGATATCGAGGGTCGCGTCGCTGGAGTCGATCAGCAGCGGCTCGGCGGCCTGGTCGGCGGTGATCGTGGCGCGAAATCCTTTCACGGCGACTTGACCACTGATATCCGGCAAGCGCGAGGGGCGCTGATCCTTCGGCGTCGATTTCGCCGGTTTTTCGGCGGATTTTCCCCACCCCTTCGCCAGCCGCTGGTAGTTGGTCGAGCCATCCTTGTAAACGTGCAGGTCCACCAGATTGAGCTCGTCAACGCGCGTCTTGCCCAGGTCGTATTCTCCGCGCACCGCGTCCCAAAGCGTCAGGGCGCTGGAGAGGCGTTTCATCTCGAAGATCAGGCGGTTTTGATCGTCATACGCCCTGACTTGGCCGATCGCCATGGGGCTGAACCAGCCGGCCGTCAATTCGCCAACTTCTATCCGCCCGTTCAATCCCGCATTGATGCGCGACAGGATCATTCCGCGGACAGGCGAACTGGTCAGGATCATCGGCGCCAGCGCCGCGGCCGCGAGGATCAGTCCCAGAAGGATCAGCAGCACCCATGGCCATCGCCGGCGGTGCCGGGGCTTGGCGTCGTCGGACGGCGGCGGAGAAGCGGGAACGCGCGGCGTGCCGGCATGGGTCGGTTCGGCATCTGTCGATGAAGGGGTTGACGTATTCATGGCGAAAGGAGTTGCGCGCCGGAAAATCCAGCGCAGACAATCATTCGCCGCCGGTGCCGCCGAATCAACCGCGCCTACATCTGCTCGGGATGTTCGATCCCCAGCAGGTCCAGCCCGATGGCCATCGTGCGGGCCGCCGCGTCGCACAGGGCCAGCCGGCCCGATCGAAGCGGCTCGGGGCTTTGGATCACCGGACAATTTTCGTAAAACCCGCTGAATCGCGTGGCAAGTTCATACAGGTAATTGCACAGGTGATGCGGCTTGAGTTCGCGCGCGACCAGATTCAGGGTCTCGGCCAGCCGAAGCACATGCAAGGCCAGGGCCTTCTCGAGCGGCGATTCCAGGCAGATATTCGCCGGATCGCCCCTCTGCCCGGCCTTGCGGAAGATCGATCGAATCCGGGCGTGGGCGTATTGCAGATACGGCGCGGTGTTCCCATCGAGCATGAGCATTTTGTCGAACGAAAAGACGTAATCGCTGGTGCGATCCTTCGACAGGTCCGAATACTTCACCGCGCCGATCCCCACCGCCCGCGCGATCGAACGGCACTGCGATTCGGGCAGGTCGGGGTTCTTGCTGGTCACCAGCGCAAAGGCGCGCAGCTCGGCCTCATCCAGCAGATCGCTCAGCTTCACCACCCCGCCGGTCCGCGTCTTAAACGGCTTGCCGTCATCGCCGAGCATCGTTCCGAACGCGGCGTGTTCCAGCGATGCTTTGCCCGTCCACCCGGCCTTGGCGGCGGCGGCGAAGACCATGGCGAAGTGCTGGCTCTGTCGGGCATCAACAAAATAGACTACGCGGTCGGCCCGCAATACCTCGACCCGGTAGCGGATCGCCGCTAGATCGGTGGTGCCGTAGAGATATCCCCCGCCGGTCTTCTCGACGATCAGGGGGTTGTCGAAGCCCTCGATCGGAACCACGATCGCCCCTTCGGACTCCACTGCCACGCCCGATTTTTTCATGTCCGCGACGATCCCCGCCAGCGCATCGTTGTAAAACGACTCACCGCGCTCATCCTCCGGCGTCAACAGCACGCCGAGGCGACGATAGATCGGCAGGTAATGCCTGCGCGTTTCTTCGACGATCGCCCGCCAGGCGAGAAGGATATCCTCATCGCCGGCCTGTAATCGCACGACCGTTCGCCGCGCTTCGTCCTGGAACGCCGCATCCTCATCAAACCGTTTTTTCGCCCGGCGGTAAAAGTCCTCGAGATCGCCGATTGCCAGCGGCGCGTCGCCGACGCTTTGCTCGGCCCGCAGGAACGCGATGAGCATCCCGAACTGCGTTCCCCAGTCGCCGACGTGGTTTTGGCGGATGACGGTGTGGCCCAGCGCCTCGAGGATCCGTGCCGCGGCGTCGCCAATGATCGTGCTGCGAAGGTGCCCGACGTGCAGTTCCTTGGCGATGTTGGGTCCGGAATAGTCCACCACCACCCGCGCCGGTCGATCGGCCGTCGCGACTCCCATCGCCTTATCGGCCAGCGCCTCGCCGACCCGCTCGGTGAGCCATGATCCGCGCAGCCGGACATTGATGAATCCCGGTCCGGCGATGGTCACCTCCAACGCGATGTCGCCCAGCTCGAGCCTGGCCTTGATCGCTTCGGCAACCGCTCGGGGGTTCGTCTTGTTTCCGGCGGCCGCGAGCTGCTTGCTCAACCCCATCGCCGCATTCGACTGATAGTCGCCGAATTTTTCATTTTGCGCGATCGCAAGCATCGGCTCGGCATCCTGCCCGAACGCAAGTCGAATCGCGCCGCGAAACGCTGAATCCAGTTGGTCGAGAATCGTGTGCATGGGTAGGGAAGATAGTAATGGGAGGGGGGGAGGAAGGCACGTCGGCACGAAGGGACGGAGGAGAGCGCCATCGGCTGGGAAGATGTCGTGCCGCATTGACTCGTTCGGCCCCTTGGGGAACGGGGCTTGACGGCAAACGGGCGGGACGCGAACCTCGGCGATGTCATGGGTGATCAACAACGATTCGATCTAGTCGTCATCGGAGCCGGGCCGGGAGGGTATGTGGCGGCGATCCGCGCCGCTCAATTGGGAATGCGCGTCGCCTGCATCGAGCGCGCGACGTTGGGGGGCACCTGTCTGAACGTCGGCTGCATCCCCTCCAAGGCGCTGCTCGATTCGTCGGAGCGATATCACCAGCTCAGCCATGGGCTGGATCGCCACGGCATCCGCGTCGGGAAGATCGAGCTGGACTTGGGCGTGATGATGGGTCGCAAGCGCGAAGTCGTCAAAGCCCTCACTGGCGGAGTGGGACTTTTGTTCCGCAAGAACAAGGTCGAGCATGTCCAGGGGTGTGCCACGATCCCCGCGGCCGGGCAGGTGCGGGTCACGGGCGCCGACGGCGCGACGCGATCGCTCGATGCCGAGCGAATCCTGATCGCCACCGGCAGCGCCCCGATCGAGTTGCCGGGGCTGAAATTTGACGAAACCCACATTTGTTCTTCGACCGGCGCGCTGGCGTTCAGCGAGGTTCCCCAGCGCCTGGTCGTCGTCGGCGGCGGATACATCGGTCTGGAGTTAAGCAGCGTGTGGCGGCGGCTGGGATCAGAGGTGCTGGTGCTGGAGTTCATGGACCGCATCCTCGGTCCGAGCGATCAGAAGATGGCCGCGGCGTTGCAGAAGCAGCTCGAGCGGCAGGGGATCGAGTTCCGTTTCAAGACGGTGGCCGAGAAGGCGGAAGTGGTGTCGGGGAAGGTCCAGGTCCATTGCAAGACCGGCGAAAAGAGCGTCGTCGAGCAGGCCGACCGGGTGCTGGTGGCGGTGGGCCGCCGTCCGGTGACCGACAAATTGGGGCTGGCGGAGATCGGTGTGGAAATGACGGCCAAGGGGTTCATCAAGGTCGATCCGCTGACCTACCAGACCAGCGTCGCCGGTCTGTTCGCCATCGGGGACGTAATCGGCGGGATCATGCTGGCGCACAAGGCCGAGGCCGAAGGCGTCGCCGTTGTCGAGCGGATGGCCGGAGAGAAATCGCGGGTGAATTACGCCGCGTGCCCCAGCGTGGTGTACACGCATCCCGAACTGGCGCAGGTCGGGCTAAATGAAGCGGAGGCCGCGGCCGACCACGAGCTGAAGATCGGGGAGTTTCCGTTCGCCGCCAACGGCCGGGCCCGCGCCATGGGCCAGACCGACGGGATGGTGAAGGTGATCGCCGACGCCCGGACCGATCGGCTGCTGGGGGTGCATATTCTGGGTCCGGGCGCCAGCGAGCTGATCGGCGAGGCGACGGTGGCGATGGAGTTCGCCGCCAGCGCCGGCGATCTGGCCGGCGCGTTCTGTGCTCATCCGACCCTCGCCGAGGCGATCAAGGAAGCAGCGCTGGCCAGCGGCGGTGCCGCGATCCATAAGTAGCCGCCGGCCCGTGGGAGCGGGGCGTGGGGGACGTGGGGCGTGGGGGGCGCGTCGGCGGGTGAGCGCGGGTTATTTTCAGGTGGACCGGCGGGCCCAATCGAAAAAATGAAAGAGGGTCGCCCCTCCGAGGCGACCCTTCGCGCGGCGCCTTTTCAGGCGCGCTGGCGTTTGATCAGGGGTGGTCGTCCTATTAGTAGACGACCGCCATCGCGTCTTCGATTGCCTCAATCACCTGGCGGACATGGAACGGCTTGCGGAGGAATCCATCAAAGCCGCCGGACAGTAGTCCCTTGGCCTCGTCGTCGGTCATCTTGCCGCTCATCGCCACGAGCTTGGTGAGCTGCAAATCCGGGTTGGACTTCACCAGTTGGCACAGCTCGCGGCCTTCGATATCGCGCAGGTGCATGTCCAGCAGGATCACATGGGGGCGGACCTTTTCGGCGGTCACCCCGGCGGCGAAACCGCTGCGGGCGACCTCGACTTCATATTTGGCCTCATCCTCGAGGATTTTCTCCAGCACCTCGACGATATCCTGTTCCTCGTCGACGATCATGATCCGCGTGGTGCCGGTCATCAGCCCGTTGAGCGGCATCCCGTGCTGCTTCATGAAGCGGATGAGCTGGTTGAGCGGGATGCGGCGGTCCTTGGAGCCGGGAATGCGATATCCGTGCAGGGCGCCGGAGTCGAACCATTTGCTGACCGTGCGCGGCGCGACACTGCAAATTTTGGCGACTTCGCCGGTGGTGAGAACGTCTTTAACCTTGGTGGATGTCATCTGCATTTTCTCCTGGCCCGTTCGCCCGGGGCGAGTTATCGGCACCGTTCCGCGGCAAACGTGCCGGTTACACCTGGGCGATCCGATTGTCCTTTGCGATCTCGTGCCAGCGGCCGGCGAGGCGCTGCTGACACCCTGTATATCGACCGACCGCCCGAAGCCTTTAGACCGCATGCGCAGGATTTGCCGCGAGGGCCGGATAGAGGTGGGAATGCCGAACTTACCGGACGCGGGTGATCGGCGGCCGGCGCGCCCTGGTCCGGGGGGGATAATCGCCGGCGTCGTCGCTCGTCAGGGGATCAGCGTTCGCAGCTTTTCTTGCCAGCACGGGTTCGGGCGGGCGAGGCGATTTTTCGGACTTTCCACCATTTGCCTCATGGCAGCACCGTACTCACGATGCTCGGTCGGTCGGCCGGTCTTTCGCAGGGAATCGGCCGGAACGCCGGGGGGGGGGGATGTCAAGAGGAGGGTGGGCAAAATCCGCTGGGCGGATCGACGAAGTCGAATGGGTCTTCGTCGCCGCGGGGGACGGGCCGGGGAGCCGGGGCGGGGCGCACGATGGTGAACTGTCCGAGTCTGCGATCGCTGGATCGCGGCGTCACGGCGGCGCCGACCTGGGTGATCCCCGGCGTCGGCAGGGGACGCCGCAGTCCAACCGGCGCCGAGGCGATGAGGGTGTCCTTGCAGGAAAGATTGATCCGGGCGGCGAGGATCGCGTCGGCGGCGTCGGCGGGGCGGGTCGGGGTCAAGTCCGGCTCGAAGGCCTCGGGCGCTCCATCGTAAAAATCGAGTCGAAGATGACCCAGATGAATCGCCATCCCGCCGTGCAGGATCACGCCATGACGCGACGTTTCGGTGCGCGAGCCGACGAGGGTTCCGTTGCGGCTGCCGAGGTCGCGGACCACCCAGCGGCCATCGCCCAACCGCTCGATACGGCAGTGCGCGCGGCTGAGGCGCGGATCGCACAGGGTCAGATCGCATTCGATCGCCCGTCCGATAAGGCAAGCGCCGTCGAGGCGGTGGGTTCCGATCAGTTTGCCTTCACGATGAATCGCCAGGTACGCCATGATCGCTTTTGCTCCGCCCTGGCCCGCGTAACAAACGGCGGCGGGGCTATCGATCTACATCGGTCCAGCGGCGTCCCGGCTTGGGCGGGCTCTCGGAAGGCCGGCGACGATCAGAATATTCCGCCCGGGATCCGCTCATCGTGGCGGGGAGCATCGACGAACTCGTGGTTGTAGCGCAGATCGTCGGCGGTGAGGGGCTGGTCGCCTGCAATCTCCCGCTTCTCGCGCACGCCGATGGCGCTGCGGGCGAATCCGGGAACGTGTTCGCGCAGGCATCGCCAGATGAAATAAGCCTGCTTGCGGGTGACGACCTGGGCGAGCATCAGGTCCTCCTGGCGGGTTCCGTCCAGGCGATGCACGCGGGTGCAGTTGACGCTGAGCTCTCCGGGACCCAGGCAACTGGAATTGAAGTAGGTGTTTTCGGGGATGTCGGGATATTGGTAGGCCGGACGGCACCGGCCAAGCGGTATTCGTATCGGCGGGATGCTGATTGTGAGAAGTTGCTTGCATTCGGCCTCCCGTCGGCCGCATAATTGGAGTGCCGCCACCGGTGAAGGAGGCTTGGATTGGCCGGCGCCGGATCGATGACGGCATCCGTTCCTGCCTTCAGAGGATCCTCGCCCTCCGATGCAATTCCTCCGACCGCGATGGTCGGCGATGGTGCCAGCGCAATGGGTTCGCAGGTTGCGCGCCCGCGCGTGTCGCCATCAATTCTTCCGCGAGGTGTCCTATGTCCTGCGTCTCGTGTTTCATGCGTGCGGCCATGGTCCTGTGCGCGTTTACGGCCGTTGGATGCGCCACCGGACCGAAATACCCGGAACTCAAGAGCCAGTTCCCGCCGATTGAATCGGGGCAAGGTCGGATTGTGCTATATCGCGTGGCTTCGCCGGTCGGGGCGGCCGTGCAACCGGAGGTCAAGGTGAACGCCGTGGTCGTCGGGCACGCCACCCCAGCGGAGTTTATCCGCATCGAGCGCCCGACTGGTAGCTACGAAATCTCCTGCTCCACCGAGGCCAACAACTCGGCGACCGTGCGGCTGGCCCCCGGGCAGACCGCATATGTCAACCTGAGAATCCAAATGGGATTCTTGGTCGGGCACGTCCAGCCCATCATCGAAGATGAAGCGACGGCCATGAAAACATTAGGCGATTGCATCGAACAGAAGAAATGACCGTTGCGTCGAAAACCGGCAACGTGCGGCGATCGGCGCCGCAGGTTGCCTTTCACACCCGGCAAATCCCCATGAGGTGTCGCATGAAATCGTTGAGCGTCCTCGTCGTCGCCACCGCCGTCGCTATCTTCAGCATCGGTTGCTCCCCGCAGCCCATCCTCACCGGCGGTGCCCAGCCGGGGGTGAACGTGGCGAATTTCAAGACCATCTATGTCGTCACCGAAAACGGGGACGCCACCAAGGCTGTGGTCAAGGACTTGAACCGTCGCGGCGTGAAAACGACCGTCGGTGACGAACCGAAGCTCGCCCCGGACGCCGATTGCATGGCGTTCGTGGACACGGTGTGGGTCTGGGACATGTCCCCTTACTTGCATGATTTGAGAATCCAGTTTGTGAACCTCAAGACGAGAATGCCGATGGCCGAAGGCCACTCCCAACGGTACACCTTCGGTCGCGCCTCGACCGAAGAGATGGTCAAGGAGGTCCTGGACAAGATTTACGGCGTGAGCACCCCGGCGAAATGATCCCCGGGGATGGCATGGCAAAGAAGTCGGGAGTCTTTGCGCCGATGGCGATGATTATACCGCTCGCCGGCCATATTGAGACAATTCGCTCGGAGGAGTACACGGGATACCCATGCAGGTTCCCAGTGAGTGAGTGTGGGTGTCTCGCTGAAGGCCGAAATACAAAAGAATTCTCTCGCCACGGCGCAACGACGCAACGTTAGACAAAGGGTAGGTTTTTTCTGTATTTCGTTGCGTCGTTGCGTCGTTGCGAGAGAATTTTCTTTTCGCGCCTTCTCCGCCGCGCGAGTCAGATTTTCACCGAACCGCAGTCGGATTTCTGCCGCTCGCTCCGAGTCATTGTGAAGGTCTCGCCAAAGGGCTCGAGCGCCATAATGACTCCCGACCCTCCCGACCCCTCAGTTGACGCGATGGATTGCATCGATGAGCGGATTCTTATGGAGCGACATGGCGCGGAACACACTGTCGAGCGTGCTGGGAGCGATCGTGCTAAGCGTAATTGCCGGATGTGCGCCACCCGGTGTGATGGTGCGGCCACGGTTATCAGAGCCGCGAACCTCTGACCAGCGCCACATCGTGTTTCTGATCTCCAGCCAGGGATCGCAGCCAGAGTTTCCCGGCGGCTCTCAGTTCGTGGACTACGTTCTTATCAACTATGACGGCCAGGCTGACTTCCGTCCCAAGGCGATGGAAAGCACGGGGATCGATCCGCCCTCGGAAGAAGTGCTTGACCAGATCGCTGTTGATATCTGCGATGCGATCGGCTACGCGGAAAATGGCGACAGGGAACGCGATGTGGGCGTCTGGGCATTTTCGCTCGGAGCTGATTCCATGTTCGAAATCATCCAGGCGGATGGAGAGATGGCATCCGGGCAGCACCGGGCGCATTCATCAACTCCTGATAGACCCGATGATCCTGGATGATCCTTTTGGCAGGTTCCTCATGAAGTGCCACGCAGCCCTGGGTCTGCCCATCGCGAAGTTCCTGGACAACGTTGCTGGGTACATCAGGGCGCATCGTGATCTCTGGCTGAATCTCTCCGGCGGCACAGTCATTAACATTGACCTGAGCCTCAATTTCATCAATGCCGATCGCCACTATCCCTGGTCCGGCCGAACGCGCGTGCAAAGGGAAACGCTGGATCGGGTCGATGAGCGACTGCTGCGTGAGCTTGTGGCGCTCGATGCGTGGGACAAGCGCCAGTTGACTTCATGGGGACTGAAAAGGTGACATCCACCGGGATGTCACCTGTTTCCCGCACACTCTTGTCATTAGCGGCCTGCTCGCCCTCGCCGCCTGCGACAAGAGCGTCCACGAAGTCCGCCTCCCCCCGCCGACCCCGCTCGATTCGGTGCGATAGCGCCGGTCGATGTTCCCTCATGGAAAACTGATTCGCCCAGCCCCCCGGCCCCCGGCTACGGCGATCTTCCCCGTGACCTTTGTCCGCCAGTCGCTATCATCGCTCTTATGTCAGGGATCCCCGAAATCGAGTCGATCGCCATCCAGCGAAAACCGTTCGACAACGCCATGCGCGATGTGATGGACTCCAGCGCCCGCTGGGAAGTTAAGGTCCACGATCATGGCCTCGTGGCCTTGGTGGACGTGATGCCGCGGTTAGCGCCGGCGGGCAAGACCGCCGATTACGCGATCGTGCAGGCCGCCCGGGTCAGCTACGGCGAGGGAACTAAACAGGTCAACGAGGATCGCGGACTGATCCGCTATCTCGCCCGCCATCGGCATACCACCCCGTTTGAGATGGTCGAGTTCAAGTTCCACCACGTCATGCCGATCTTCGTGGCCCGGCAGTGGATTCGCCATCGCACCGCGAATGTCAACGAGTACTCGGGCCGCTATTCGGTGGTCCCTGACCGGTTCTATCGACCGGAGATCGAGAACATCCGCCGTCAAAGCGCCGCCAATCGCCAAGGTGGCGCCGAGCCGATGGACGAAGTGACGGCGAAGGAATTCCTCGACCACCTCGAAAGCATCGAGCAGCAATATCAGCGTTACGAGCAGTTCATGGCCAAGGGCCTCGCCCGCGAGCTGGCCCGGATCGCCCTGCCGGTGAGCGTGTACACCGAATGGTATTGGAAGATCGACCTGCACAACCTGTTTCACTTCCTGTCGCTGCGGATGGATCCGCACGCGCAGCAGGAAATCCGCGACTACGCCAACGCGATGTTTGCCCTGATCCGCCCGATCGTTCCGATCGCCGCCGAGGCGTTCATGGATTACAACTTCGGCGCGGTGCATTTGTCGCGGCTGGAGGTCCAGGCCCTGCGGACCGGCGCCCCCTTGGCCAGCGCCAACAAGCGTGAACATGCCGAATGGGAGGAGAAAAAGCGCCTGCTTCGCCCCCCCGCGGCCCCAGGTTGAACAGCCAGCTATTTCTCCCGCGCCGCGACGTTTCTAACTTTCCCCTCACCGGTAGCCGCTCCGATGCCCATCGAATTTGACGATCGAGACAGTTGGCGAATCTTCCGCATCATGGCCGAGTTCGTCGAAGGCTTCGAGGTCATGGCCAACGTCGGCAATGCGGTTTCCGTGTTCGGCTCGGCACGCACCCAGCCGCGGGATCCGTTCTTCCTCGCCGCCGAGAAGACCGGTCGTCTCCTGGCCGAGGCCGGCTTCGCGGTCATCACCGGCGGCGGGCCGGGGATCATGGAGGCCGCGAACAAGGGTGCCTTCGAAGCCGGCGGCGGCAGCATCGGGTTGAACATTACCCTGCCGCAGGAGCAGGAAGCGAATCGGTACCAGACCATCAGCGTCGATTTTCACTACTTTTACGCCCGGAAAGTAATGTTCGTGAAGTACGCCTCGGCGTTCATCTGCTTTCCCGGCGGATTCGGAACGCTCGACGAATTTTTCGAGACGCTCACGCTGATCCAGACCCTGAAGGTCGAGCCTTTTCCCGTGATTCTTTACGGAAAAGAGTTCTGGCAAGGCCTGGTCGAATGGATGCGCGGCCAACTGCACAAGCGGTACATCGACGCCGAGGATCTGGACATTTTTCGCATCGTCGAGACCCCAGAAGAGGCGGTGCGACTGGTCCGCGAAGGGGTCAAGACCCATTGGTGGACACCGCAGGATGATGCGCTAAACGCCCAGGCGGGCAACGGTGCCAATCGGGCCCGCAACCCCTTGTTCGGACGCCAGGCCGCCGATACCGGCGAAGGCACTCGCTATGGCCGCCGTGCCAAGCGCCCCGACAAGGCCCATGTCGAATCGAAGAATAAGCCGGCGCAATGAGCGCCGCGCGCCCGGGTTCAACGCCGCATGACGCCTGAACCTTCCGAACTGGAGCGTGGATTTATCCGGAAAATCGCCGTCCGATCGGCCTTGGCGATTACACAACCCAATTTGAAATCTGAAATGTCAGATCTGGCGACAAGCGGACGTCCTGGTGCATTGTCACCCTTGCGTTTTCGGGTAAATCCTAGGGCATTACCCTAAAACCATTGTGTGACAAAGCACCAGGGCCCTCGTCAGCGAATCAGCGCGTCTTCGCGCCGTTCAACCCTGCTTTTTCCACCGCGGCATGGTACGAGCCGAAATGCAGCACCGCCGCCCGAAGCAGCCCGGAATCCTGCTGGCGAAGGACGCGATTTTTGATCCCCCGATGACGCCGCGCGAAAGCTTGTAACGCGGTTAACACCCCCGCCGACGTCCAGTCCCGTCGTTGCCGCACCACGTCCGGGTTGATCCGCGCCGCCCGCAACGCCTGGTCGAACGATCCAAAATGCCGGCCCGCCGCTCGATAAAGTCCGGGAATATCGTCCTGGATGCTCTTAGAGTTCACGGGTTGGCCGCCGTTGCGCCGTTGCCGCAATGTCAAAACCACCTGCTCTCGCGTCCAGCGCCGGTAGCGGGCCAGACGATCCGGATCGAACCCGGCCGCCGACAACGCCTCGGGCCAATGCCCGAAGCAGTGCGGATGGACCGCCGCCATCGCCGCAAGGCCCAGCTCATCGCGCCGCTTGGATACGGCCCGCCAGCTCAGGTCCAGCCCCTCCCGACGAGCCGCCTTAAGCACTTTCACAATTCGCTGGCGGGTCCAGTATGGCTTTTTCCGTATCTCTTCGTAATCCAAACCCGCCATCAAGATGGCCCGTCGATAAGATTTGAAGTGATAATTGCAGGCCGAAACCAGCGCCTGATTCTGCCGGCACATCGAGTTGTGCGCCAGTTCGCACCCTTCTCGATGCAGCCGACGAAGCATCCGGATGATCTGATCACGCGTCCAACGATTCATCGAGCCAACACCTCTTGCGGTCGCGGATATAGATTGGTGTTTATCCGCTTGAATGCAACCCCTGAGCGCATTGCCACACCCCGCGCCGCTATCAGGCTATCGGCTTTCTACCACCGCAAGTGACTTGCTTCTCTTGCGCGGGACCTCTCCCAGCAAATCGTACCCGTCGCGGCCGAGAACCTTTACCTTAATCAGTTCACCGGGATGCAGGTCTGTGCCCCGGACCTTGATGACGCTGTCCACATCGGGCGCCTGGGCGGCACTGCGCCCCGAAAAGCCGAAGCGCTGATCGCCCGGCAACGGTGAATCGATCAAGACCTCGACGGTCTCGCCCGCCATGGCCTGGGCGCGCGCGAATGCAACTTGCTGCTGGGCCAGCATCAATTCCTCGACGCGTTGGCGCTTGACCGCATCCGGCAATTGCCCCTCCATGCGGTGCATCGGCGTGCCCGGTTCGCTCGAATACGCGAACACCCCCATCATCTCGAACCCAAACCCCTTCACGAACTCCAGCAATTCCCGATGTTGCGCCTCTGTCTCTCCCGGCGTGCCCGCGATGAACGTCGTGCGAATCGCCAACCCGGGAATCCGCCGGCGCAGCTTCTCCAGCAATGCCTCGATCTCGGCGCGGCTCACGCGGCGACGCATTTTCTTCAATATCGCGTCGTTGATGTGCTGAAGCGGCATATCGATGTATTTCACAACCCGCCCGCACTGCCCGATCGCGTCGATCATCTCGTCGGTAAAGCAGCTTGGGTAGGCATACATCAACCGCAGCCAATGCACGTCCTTCAGCTCGCGGTCCATCGCCCGCAGCAGCCCCGAAAGACCCGGGGCATAGCCGATGTCGCCACCGTAAGATGTCGTGTCCTGTCCGATCAGGTTCAGCTCGACGGCCCCGTCGGCGGCCAATTCCCGCGCTTCGGCCAGCACCGCATCAATCGGCTTGGATCGCATCATCCCCCGAATCGATGGAATGGTGCAGAAAGTGCATCCCTGATTGCACCCTTCGCTGATGCGCAAATAGGCATAGTGGCGGGGGGTCAACCGAAGCCGCGACCGATCGTCCTCAAAAACCGGCAACCGGTTCGTCTTTGTCTGCTTAACTCGATTTATTTCCGTACCTTGAGCCACCGACTCACCGGCTGTCAGCGCCTGGCTCAGGTCATGGTACTTGCCTAGATAATGGACCTGTCCGGTTCGGGGATTCTCCTGCCCGCGAACCGCGCGGACGATGTGATCCCGGTCGAAAACACCCACCAGGCGGTCGATCCCGGGGGCCTCGCTGAGCAAGCGGGTCTTGTGACGCTGAACCAGGCAGCCGGCGACGATCACCCGCCGGCATCGACCGGTCCGCTTGCGGTCGAGGGCGGCGAGAATCTCCCGCATCGACTCTTCCTTTGATGCCTCGAGGAACCCGCAGGTATTGATGACGATCACGTCGGCCGAAGCCTCGTCGGTCAGCGTCAAGCCATCGGAGGTCAGCAATCCGAGCATTCGCTCGGAATCGACCAGATTTTTAGGACACCCCAGGCTCACCAGCGCGACGGTGCGCAAGGGTTCGGAAAGGATGGATTGAACGCTGGATAAGGCGGGGGACGTTGAGGCCATGAATCAGGGTCTTCGGTATGCGAAACTGCGTTAAAAGAATAGGCGCGGGTTTGCCCGTTAACAAATCCGGGGATCGAGCGTCTAATAACTACGGCAGAGTGTAGCGTCGGGTTTTGCGGGTGCCAAACGTTTTTCCCTCGCCCCGACGTTTCTGGTCGAATGGGAGTCTTTTAGCGTTTGCACCCTTGAATCATACCACCCGTTGGGGAACGTTTTCTAATTGACCGCAACTAACGGTGGTGTCTCAGCTTGGGCGCGAAGTTGTAATCTCCCGCAAAATCTGATAAGATGCCCACTTATGTCTCATAGAGCGAATGCCCTTCGGAGTACGACGCGGCGTCGGACCACTGCGGTGATGTCACGCCCCTCCGCTCCATCCCGTCTGGTGGGTCGAGTGGTGCGGGTCGGTTCATCCAAAGCCGTCGAATCGTTGCTGCCGGCCCCAGGCGCACGAAGCGAATCGCGCCGTCCCGCCGCCGCGCCGGGCGGACCGGACGTTTTGACCGTCCCTGGGGGGAATGGATTTACACGCGCTGTGCGATACCTGTCGAAACTGACCGACTTCGAGCGGCTCCGAATCGTCCGTTATAATGACCAGAACTTCGACTTGGACCGCATGCGCGCTCTATTGAAGAAACTGGGCAATCCGCAGGATACCTTCCGGTCGGTTCACGTCGCGGGAACCAAAGGTAAGGGAAGCACTTGCGCGATGATCGCGTCGATGCTCCAAGCCTGCGGATACAAGGTCGGACTGTACACCAGCCCCCACCTGATCGACGTGCGCGAGCGGATCGTCATCGACGGGGAGATGATCCCCCACGCCGACTTCGCCCGCCTGACCCGCTTGCTCGAGCCAATCATCGATCGCGCCCGGCCTACCCCTACGTATTTCGATGCTTTGACGGCCTTGGCGTTCAAGTATTTTGCCGAGCAGAAGATCGACATCGCGGTCGTCGAGACCGGCTTGGGCGGAAGGCTGGATTCGACCAACGTCATCAAGCCGGAAGTGACGGCGATCACCAGCATCAGCAAGGACCACATGGCCCAGCTCGGCAACAACCTGTCGAGCATCGCCGCCGAGAAGGCCGGCATCTTCAAGACCGGAATTCCCGCGCTGAGCGTGATGCAAGACCCCGCGGCGGAAGAATCGCTTCGGAGGGTGGCCGACCGAGTGGGTGCCCCGCTGGACCTGGTGGGCAAGAGCATCGAATTCAGCTATCGCTTCGAGGCCACGCGGATGCAAGGCCCCCACAACCGCATCTGCCTGACGACCCCGAACAGCAAGTTCGAACATCTGGCCGTCCCGCTTATGGGCGAACACCAGGCGATCAACTGCGGGTTGGCTTTGGCGGTGATCGACCGGCTCAAGAGCCGCGGGATCGCCATCAACGACGCCCGCGCCATGGAAGGGTTGACCCGCACCAGCCTGCCCGGGCGCATGGAGTTGGTCTCCACTACGCCGCGAATCCTCGTGGACGGGGCGCACAACGCGGCCAGCCTCGACGCGGTGATGAAGGCCATCGGACAGCATATTCCCTACGACTCGCTGGTGGTCATCTTCGGATGCTGCTCGGATAAAGACGTCGGCGGGATGCTCGAGCGCATCACCAGCGGTGCCGACAAGGTGATCTTCACCCGGGTCGATTCGATCCGATCGGCCAATCCCGACGAACTGGCCGCCCGCTACATCGAGCAATATGGGAAAATGGCGCAGGTCGCCCCGACCCTCCCCGACGCCATGTCCATCGCCAACCGGGCCGTCACCAAGGAAGACCTGATCTGCATCACCGGCAGTTTCTACCTCGTGGGCGAGGCCAAGAAACTCTTCGCCGATTCGCCCAAACCGGAGAAACTGATCCCCGGCCAACTGCTCGGCCCGCGCGATTGACGCCGACGCCAATTTTTTCAAGGGCATTTTCCCGCGGACGCGCTGTAACCCACCGCGTCCGCGGTTATTTTTGAGGGCAACGAACGTGACCGAATCGACATCGCTGGTCCCCGTGAAGCGCGCGTTGATCAGCGTCTATGACAAAACCGGCTTGAACGATCTGGCCAGGGCGCTACACGAGGAGTTCGGCGTCGAGTTGATCAGCACCGGCGGCTCCGCCAACGCCCTTCGCGCCGTCGGCCTGCCGGTGCGCGACGTGGCGGATGTCACCGGCTTTCCAGAGATGATGGACGGGCGGGTCAAGACCCTGCACCCGATGATCCACGGCGGGCTGCTTGCAGTGCGCGACGATCCGGCCCATGCCACGGCGATGCGCGAACGCGGGATCGGCGCGATCGACCTGGTGTGCATCAATTTGTATCCGTTCGAGCAAACCATCGCCCGCCCCGGCGTGACGATCGACGAGGCGATCGAGCAGATCGACATCGGCGGGCCGAGCATGATCCGCTCGGGGGCCAAGAACCACCGCTACGTGCTGGTGGTCACCGATCCGAGTCAGTATCCGACATTGCTCACCGAACTTCGTGAACATCGCGGGGCCTCGACGGCCACGCTACGGCGCACCCAGGCGCAGCGGGCGTTCGACACCACCTCGCGTTACGACACGGCGATCGCCGGATATCTGCAGACGCTGGCGTCGGACGACGTCGCGTCGAACGATCCGCCCGATGAACTGTCGCTTCGACTGATCAAACGGCAAAGCCTGCGGTACGGCGAAAACCCTCATCAGAAGGCCGGGCTGTACGTCGGCCGGGACGCCGTTCGCTCTGCCGGCGCCGAGGCGTCGGTCGCCTTCGCCCGGCAGTTGCACGGCAAGGAGCTGTCGTACATCAATCTCCTCGATGCCGATGCCGCTTTGTCGGCGGTGAAGGAGTTTGCCGAAGGCACTCCCGCGGCGTGCATTGTCAAACACGCCACGCCCTGCGGATACGCCACGGCCGCCGACTTGGCGACCGCTTTCACCAACGCCTTCGCCGGCGACCCGCTGGCCGCGTTCGGGGGGATCGTGGCGCTGAACCAACCCGTGGATCTGCCCACCGCGCGGGCGATCGTGTCGATCGACAAGCTGCTGGAGGTGATCGTCGCGCCGGATTACGCGGCGGATGCACTGGAGTTGTTGCGCACGCGATGGAAAAATGTTCGTCTGCTGGCGGTCGGGCCTCTGGGCACCCCCAACAGTGCCGAGCCGTCGATTCACACCATAGCGGGCGGATACCTCGTCCAGCAACGCGATCTGCTGGGCGTAGACGAGGGTGCCTGGAAGGTGGTTTCACGGCGAGCGCCGACGGCGAGGGAGATCGCCGATCTGAAACTGGCCTGGCTGGCGTGCAAACACGTCAAGAGCAACGCGATCGCACTGGCGCGGGATGGGATGATGGTCGGCTCGGGCGCCGGTCAGCAGGACCGGGTCAACGCCGCGAGAATCGCCGTGGCCAAGGCCGGCGAACGCGCCCGGGGCAGCGCCGCGGGGTCCGATGCGTTCTTCCCTTTCCCCGACGGCCCGGAACTGCTGCTTGCCGCCGGCGTAACCGCCCTGATCCACCCCGGCGGCTCGGTGAACGATGCCGACTCGATCGCCGCCGCCGACCGCGCCGGCACCGCGATGATCCTCACCGGCCAACGTCATTTCCGTCACTGATCGGCGACTGCTTCATCCGAACAATGTTGCGGCGATGTAACGCTCAACACCCCTGCGCGGATGTCACCGTTTCCGTGGCGGATGTCACCGTTTCTGTGGTTGTCACCGTTTCTGTAGTCGCCCAGGATCGCGGCCTTTTTTCTGCGCCGACCCGGCCCGAGCGATTGAAGGAATGGCGAAGGCGGGCGCTGGATCAGCGCCCGCCTTCGGCTTTGGACTCGCGAAAACCGTTTGTTATAGCCACAGGCGTGGCTTACAGGGGGATCGTCGGAAGAGGACGCGACCCACGCACAGGATGATCAGGCCCGCCAATCCCCGTCCCGCACCCATGGGCAACGGCACCCCGGTCGCAACGGTCAGCCGGGGACGCAGGGACGGGTCATGAGAGGATTGCTGCGGGCCGAATGCGTCAGCATCGGACCGGCGGTGGGAACTGACTGCCGTGGATCAGAGAGAACGGTCATGGCACACCTTCTTTCAATCCGGCCCGGATTGACTGAGCCATCGCGCCTAAAGCGAGCCGGGGAAACAGCGGCGCGATGATGCCGAATGGGTGGTTGGCCAAAGGAATCTATTTGGTGCCGGGCGCAGGCACCTGTCCCTGCTGGTAAGCCCTCAACTGCTCTTGAGATACGTATTCATAGGAGATATTCACTACGGCCGCCTGGGTGGATTCCGGCTTCATGGTCAAGTCGAAGTACCATTCGAAGTTCTGCTTCTCGGTCACGGCGCTGGCATCATCGGTTTTGGTCGGCACGTCGTAGAAGAAGAGCCCCACAATGCCCTTGTCAGGCAGGTCACTGATAGGCGGGCCGTAAATCTTGACCTGGAGCTCAGAGCGCGGCGGGACGATCGCGTTGGTCAACTCTGCGTAGGCGCTCTGCTCTACCGCCTGCAGGCGCCCATTGGCATGGAACTGCACAACCGAGCCCATTGCTCTAAAGACGCGAGGCATTTTGTTGGTGATTGTCACCAGAGCCTCTTGCAAAACCCCCCGAAGTTTGGCGGAACGTTTGCCGTCACGTCTTCAGAAAGCCTGCCTGAGACTGATTGATAGTGTGCCGCACTTCGCTCAATCCATCCCGTGATTTACCCCCCCCCCCCCCCCCTTGCGCGTGTAGGTTTTTTACGGCGACGCCAGAGCGGTGTGGCTGAGGTGGTTGGGTGGGCGATCCGGCCAAGGGGTGGGTGTCAGACGCTGCGCTATTGGCAGATGCCCGCCGAGTATGGCCATTCGGA
>JBBQNJ010000082.1:0-21722 GCA_038329845.1 Tepidisphaerales bacterium
AGATCAAACCGAAACCGGTGGACGCGCGGGATCGGTAATACGATCCGGGATAGTTCTTGCCCCCCACCTTGAACGTCCCCTCATACCCGAACTGCACCACCGCGCGCAACGGTTTGAAACTGATGCTGCCCTGCGTCTTGGGGGTGACATAGCTCCCTTTGACGTACGGCGCCGCATTGGCCAGGGCGCCGGACAGGAACACGACCAAAACGACGGCAAGCAACGAACCCATTCGGGACAACCGACTCATGGCATATGCTCCTTCCACCCGCAGATGGACGCGCCCAAGCCTGTCCTTCTCGTCCATCAATACTTTGGTTGGAAATGGGCGAAGACGACCGGCGTGGGCGAACGGCCTTCAAGCCAAGGCGATGGCATCCGGTTTCCGGACCGAACGGATACAGTATAGGGGTGGGTTGCGAGACTTGTCAAGCGAGCTTCCCTTCAATCCCGTCCCCATTAATGGGCGCAGGGAAAGGCCAGGCAAAACGGAGGAAGGAGGAACCTTGGAATCCGCGGCACTTGCGATCGAGCTCTCGAAGAGCTCTCGAAGGGGTCGGGAGTCTTCACTGTTGTTCCTTCGAGCTCTCGAAGGGGTCGGAGCTCTCGAAGGGATAATGGAAAAGGGTCTACGACTCGTTATTAGCGTCTAAACCGAGGGCTGGCAGCTTCTCCGCATGCCCAAGCCTCTGCGTCACGCTCCCGGCGGGATGGTTTTCCACTGCACCCACCGCGGAAACGGCCGGGGCCGTATCTTCGAGGATGATCGCGCCTACGCGGCGTTCGAAAAAGTCTTGGCCGAAGCCCTGAGGCAGGTTCCCTTGCGCTGGTTGGCCTACTGCCTGATGCCGAACCATTGGCATCGGGTCCTATGGCCCAGCCTGGATTTTCGATTGCCGGCCTTCATGCCCTGGCTGATGGTCACTCATGTGCGGCGGTGGCATGCCCACGAGCGCACCGCGAGGTTGTTGTGGAGCTTCCGAAGCTCGTGGCCTCGGTAGAAGGCGGGGCGGTTGGCCTTGACCGCCTGGGAAAATCGAGGGACAGTCGCATCCCCATGGAATCGACGGTTTGCGTGATGGCGGCGGCGAAAATCAACCTGTTTCTCCGGGTGGGCAAGCCGCGGGCCGATGGATTTCATCCCTTGGCGAGCTGGATGTGCCAAATCGGGTTGCGCGATCGCCTGCGCCTCACCCGCGCGCCGGCCGACGTCGCCGCCGGCGCGGAAATCAGTCTGACCTGCGACGCCGCCGGCATCCCGTTGGACAGCCGAAATCTCGTCTGGAGGGCCATCGAGTCGATGCGCGATCTCATCGGTGCGGCACGAATCGAAGCGCACCTCGAAAAACGAATCCCCAGCGGCGCGGGGCTGGGCGGGGGCAGTTCTGACGCCGCCGCCGCCCTGCGGGCCGTGGCCACGTTGGCCGGGGTCGAACTATCCGCGGATGAACTCACCCGGCGGGGCGCGGCATTGGGCAGCGACGTACCTTTTTTCGCCCACGCACCGTCGGCCATGTGCCGAGGTCGAGGTGAGATCGTCACCCCGGCGCCGGCGCCGAAGCCGAAATGGATCGTCTTGCTGTTGCCGGACATCCACATGCCCACGCCCGAAGTCTACCGTCGTTTCGACGCCATGGGGCTTGGGCTGGATGCGCGCGATCTTGCCGCGATCGACATCGGCCCGTTGGCGACGATGGACGCCGCGGGCCTGGCCTCGGCGCTGGTCAATGACCTCGAGCCTGCCGCATTCGCTATTCGACCCGACCTCGGTGAGTTGCGGCTCGAGGCCGAGCGGCTCATCGGCGCCGCGGTTCGCATGAGCGGCAGCGGAAGCAGCCTTTTTGCGCTGTTCGATGATCTTCCCAGGGCCCAGGACGCCTCCGAGACATTGCGCCGGCATGTCGGAATACTCTCCCGCGCTGTCGAGCTGGCGCCGTCGCCCAGCGCGGGTCCTCTGGATGAACTGTCGCGATGATGGGCGCTACGTTGCGTTGACCGGCGACGGCGGGGGGGCATAACCTAGCGGTTCATGGGCTGGTCGCTGGCGACGGTACCGCTGTTAATCCTGCTGAACGCGTTTTTCGTTGCCGCCGAATACGCCGTGGTGGCGGTGCGGGAAAGCCAGATCGAATTGCTGCGCCGCCGCGGCAGGCGCGCCGCGGCCGATGCGATGAAGTCGCTGAAAGCCGATCCCGCCGGGGCCATCGGGGCGATCCAGGTCTGCATCACCATGACCAACCTGCTGCTGGGCTGGCTGGGTGAGCCGGCGATGTCGGCGCTGTTGACGCGGGCGTTCGGCGGCCTCTTGAGTTTTCTTCCCGAGAGCGTATTTCGCCTGCTCTCGCTGGCGACCGCGTTTATCGTCGTGACGCTGGCCACGGTGGTCTTTTCCGAGTTGCTGCCCAAAGCGCTGACGTTGCGGTACGTGTTGGTGGTGGCGACGCTCACCGCCACGCCGATCCGCCTGATCCTGCTGGTGGCTCGGCCGCTGGTGTGGCTGATGAATGTGCTGGCCAATAGCGTGACGGTTCCGTTGAAGCTGGGCCGGGTCGATGTTGCCGAAGTCCAGGCGATGTCGGTCGAGGAGATTCGCATCGTCGCCACCGAGGCCGCCGCCGCCGGCAATCTCTCGATACGCGAGCGATCGCTGATCCTCAACAGCCTATCGCTCGGTCGCCGATCCGCGCGGGAGATTATGGTTCCGCGGGTGAAGATCGCCTACCTGGACCTCCGCCGCGATATGCAGGCGAACCGGGCGATCCTGGAAGAGCGGCTGTTCAGCCGGTTGCCGCTGTGCGATGGCGGCATGGACCAGGTAGTCGGGATCATCACCACGCGCGAGTTTCTTCTGGCCGAAACCGCCGGGGGGGACGTCGGGGTTTTGCGGCTGCTCGCCCGTCCGCCGGTTTTCGCTCCCGAGACGATCCCGCTGGATAGCCTGCTGGTGCTGTTCGACCAGGGCCACACGCAGATGGTGCTGCTAGTGGATGAGCACGGCGGGGTCGAGGGCCTGGTGACGCTGCGCGACGTGGTGGACGAGCTGGTGGGCGAACCCCTGTCATTACAGATGTCAGCAACGACCGAGCTGGCGGGCTTGGAAGTCGCGGGCGATCTTTCTTTGCACGACCTGGCCGAGCGGCTCGGGCGTGAGGACTGGGGGGTGAACGAATCGGTGGTCACCGTCGCCGGGCTGATCACCCGGCGACTGGGACGATTTCCGACGATCGGAGACTCGATCGTCGAGCAGGGCGTTCGCCTGGAGGTGCTGGCAGCCGATGGACGCACGGTCCGCCTGGCCCGCATCACCGCCGAGCCGCCCTCACTCGACGCGACATCGACGTAAGCGTGATGGCCCGGCCGGCTCTCGAATCGAAATCGCGCCAATTTGACCCTTGCAGCTTTTCGCGTTTCGGTGGTATGACAGTTTGGCGCAGTTCGTTCAAGCGGACGCTGCATCACCACCAGAAGGAACATTTATGAGCAACACAGGTCGCGTGCTAGTGGTCGAAGATCATGAGAGCGAACGTCGAGCGTTGAGCCAAATTCTTCGGGCCGAAGGGTTTACCGTCTTTGGGGCCGAAGACGCCGATAAGGCGATCGGCTACGTCGATGAAAAGATGGACGTTGTCTTGTCCGACTTGCATATGGGGGATGTCAGCGGGTTGGATCTGCTGAATCTTTGGAAAAAACGAAGACCGGAGACCCATTTCATCCTTCTCACCGGCCACAGCAGCATTGATTCGGCGGTCGAGGCGATCAAGGCCGGCGCCTACGACTATGTGGCCAAGCCGGTCAACCCCGCCGAACTGACGCTGCTGATCAAGCGGGCGATCGATTCCCAGCGTAAAGATGAGGAGCTGAACAGCCTGCGCCGCCGGCTCGATCAGAAATTCGGCTTGGAGAAGATCGTCGGCCAGTCGCGCCAGATGAAGGATGTGTTTGCGCGAATTCAGCGGACAGCGCCGGTGGATTCGACCGTGCTGGTGCTGGGGGAAAGCGGCACGGGCAAGGAACTGGTCGCTCAGGCGCTGCATCATAACAGCCCGCGAAAAAAGGGGCCTTTCGTCGCCGTCAATTGCGCTGCGGTTCCGGCGACGCTGGTGGAAAGCGAACTGTTCGGCCACGTCCGCGGGGCATTCACCGGCGCGACCGACAAGCGCGTGGGGCGTTTTGAACAGGCCGACGGCGGGACATTGTTCGTCGATGAAATCGGCGACTTCGAGCTGGGTTTGCAGTCCAAACTACTGCGAGTTCTGGAGACGCTGACGATCACCCCGGTCGGCGGGCACGAGGACCGCAAAGTGGATGTGCGGGTCATCGCCGCCACCAGCCGGGACCTGCGGACGATGGTGGCCAACGGCACGTTCCGCGAGGACCTGTTCTATCGCCTGAACGTCGTGAGCATCACCTTGCCGCCGCTGCGCGAGCGTCCGGACGACCTGCCGCTGCTGGTCGAACATTTTCTCAAGGAGATCAGCGAGTCCAAGCACTGCAACCCCAAGCGGATCGCGCCGGAGGTGGTTCGACGGTTCCAGCAATATCGTTGGCCGGGGAATGTGCGCGAGTTGCGGAACATCCTCGAGAGCATGATGGTTCTGGCCGACGGCGACATGTTGACCGAAGCGGATCTGCCCGATCAGATCGCCATAGCGCCCGCCAGCGCCGTCAGTGCCAGGGAAATCCCCTGGGGGCTGACGATGGCTCAGATCGAGCAACTGGCGATTACCAAGGCGCTTGAGATGTGCGAGGGGAACCGTACGCGTGCCGCGACGGCGTTGGATTTGTCGGTGCGCACGCTTCAACGGAAATTGCGACACTACGAAAAGGGGGAATCGTCACCGCAGGACTCGGAAGATCGTGACGTAATGACGGAAGCGGGGGCGTCTTGAGCCAGGTTGTCTTACCTGTGGACGTATTGACGCACATGAGCCTGCGGGTACGACATGCGATTATACGCCTGTCGCGGTGAATTGGCCCGTTTTGACGGGGGTTATGGGAAGTCTATTCCGTTCAAGCGGACTGTGGCACTGGGTTTGCAAAATTGTTCCTTCGACTGGCCTGTGTTTTATGGGTCGGTTGAAGGAGAACCCAGATGTCTATTAGTTTTGAGCGTTTTGCGTCCGAAGGCCATTTTGCCACGTTTGATCCGGCTCAGGCTCTGCCGTCGCGGATCCAAGTGTTCCAGATGCAGTGCCGTTCGTGCGGCTTCGAGCCGGATGACACGGTCGTGGCACCTCGACTTTGCCCTAAGTGCCACGGCGAATCCTGGGAGCGATTCGCCCGCCCGGGCAGCATCCTCGCCAATGCCGAACGGTATTGAAGCGATTTATGCTGACAGGTCGAATGCCGAGCGGGATTGAGGCTTTACGTTAACAGGTCGTCCGATCGGCGGGCTTGGGAATCCAAGTCATGATGATTGCGACGACCCCCAAGACAAGCGGCGTGATCCACGCGACGACATTGAACGGATCACGCTCGACTGACAAGGCCCCCAGGATCGGACCCCAAGCGGCAGATCCGATGGATGGGGAGTGAAACTCGAGTTGTAAGTACCAGAATGCCGCGCCTCCGAGAGACCAAGCCGCCAGGATCGCCACCAAGGTCATCCTCGCGGCTTCGGTTTTTGCCGCTCGCGCCATCAGGCCCAACCCGACGATCCAGGCGCTGATGTATAGCCCGGCCGCGATTACCGCGCCCGCCGGGGCGGCGGCGATGAATCCCGCCAGTTGCAGCATGGGCCAGGCGATGGCGATCGTCGCCAGCGTGGTGAACAGGTCCGCCGTCAACATGGTGAACGCCACGGATGCCACGGCGATCTGAATGACGGCCATTTCATCCAGCGCCGCCCGCTGTGCCGGTTGTGTGAACAATCGGGCCAGCGGAGCCTGCCAGGCGCCCAGCGCCAAAGCTCCCAGTTGCACCGCGATCCACATCGCCAGCGGTGCGGCTCGAAGAGATTTGGGTGCATTCATAGCTGGCTCCCGGGTCGATAGTCTTGCAGCCCGTCTGTCCCTCTTATTCTCGGCCCGTCGTTATACCGCTCGCGGCCCAAATTGAGACAATCCGCTTGGTGAAAACTGGGATATCCCGCAGGTTCGGAGCCGTTGCGGATATCTCACCGAAGGCCGCGTTCGGTAAAACGGGGACATTTAGAATATTTCCGCGCCGGCGCTGCCGTAGCGGGGTCGTTCGCCAAGGCGAGCGATGCGATGCTCAGGGCGGTTTGAGGGAATATTCTGGATGTCCCCATGGTGTCCGGCTGGATGCCCCCACGGCGTTGGTTCCGGGACTCGCCTGCGGGTTCTACCATGACACCATGCTTGCGGATATCGTGCCCTGTTCCATGCTCGCGGGCAACTGGACAGACCGATTAAGACAACCCGCTCGGGGGTGGCGCGCCGCGGGGATTTTTCTGGGGGTCTGGCTCATTCTCGGCGTCAGTAGGTTGCCGGCGGAGGTGGCGATCTCATTTCCACTCGGACCCTGGCAGCGGCCGGGGCGATATTTGCCGGTCGAGGTCCGCTCGGGTTCGGCCATTACGCTAAAGGCCGAGCGGTCCTTTCCAACCCGGATTCTCACCGAGCCGTCCGCAATCGCATCGCAGGTGATCATTCCCTTGATGATGGGGGATTCGCCATCGCGGCGGATCGAATGGTCGGACGCCGCGGGAAACAGTGGAAGGGTGGATGCTCCGTCACAGGTATTGTCGCCGTCGGACCGGCTGGTGGGGCTGACGAACCCGGTTGATGCATCCGCGGCGGCGGCGCTGTTTCCCGGGCATCGGGTGATCCCGATAGTCTTGAACGCGACTGATCCGCTGCCGGGACCGCCGATGGCGTGGGCAACGCTGGATGGCGTGGTTCTGGACTCACTTCCTCCCCGAGCGCGACTCGAGCAGTGGCTGGCATCGGGAATTATGCTCGCGACAAGAACTGATCCCAGGGCGCCCGGCTGGCAAAGGCGCGGTCGCTGGTTCGTAATGGATCCCTCTCCCGGGGCCCCGGCGCAGCTCATCGAGCCGCAGGCGTATGTTCCGAGTTATGACTGGCACCCCGCCTGGCCGGGCGAGTTTCGCAAGATGATCTTCGTCATCGGGGTGCTGATTGGCCTGGGACTGATCTTGGCGGCCTTGTGGCGATCGCCGTGGGCATTGGCGGCGGTGGTTGCGGTCAGCGTCGTCGGGATGATCGGCGCGGGGCTGTGGCGAAGCGGGCTTCCGCGAACTGCGCAGGCGACGGCGGCGATCCAGATCCGGGGTGAATCGTTGACCACGATGGATCGCTGGTTCTACCAGGCGGGAATGGTGGAATCGGCCTCGTCGCTCGCCGTGACGACGGTGCCGGTCCGCCCGGTTGCGTATGCGGCCGAGCAACTGTCCCTCAGCGATTTGACGCTCGAGGTTGGTCCCGATGGCGGGCCGGTGCGGTTCACATACCGGTTGCCGGCGGGAATGCGGCTGGCGTTCGTGTCGCGCGAGGTGTCGATCGGAACGCCATCCAGTGCGACGCCCTCGGGCGCGAAGAACTCGTCGCTGCGGGAGTTGGCTCGGCGATGGTATGGTCCGGACGCAGTGGTGTTGTCTCAGCGGAACGAATCGCCGTGGATTGAATCCTGGCCGGGGGATTGATCCGCGGCTGGATTGACGGCGACCGCTCGGGCCGCACCCGCCACGGATGGCAGGGCGGTTTGTTCCAGAACCGGGACCGGGCAGCTCGGGCATTGCACATGGAATCGCCGGTCGAGCCGGGCATGGCGAATGCATACCGGTGCGCCGCAGGAATAACACAATTCGTTAGCGGGGCGGGCGCACACTTGGCAGCTCAACGGCTTGTCCCGCGCCAGGTTCACCACGTGGGCGTCCAATTCACGACTGACAAATTCCAGCGGCGTGCGCTTCCATATCCAGACCGATCCGGCCATCAGCGCCAACGATGCGTATCCGATCGCGTGGTTGACCGGATGATCCAGCCCGACCGAATGGATGCTCTTGACCGAGAAGTCGGATACCGGCCACCACGGTGATAGTGGGTAATTCGACAGGTAATAGTCCCCGAGCCAGTGGCTCAGAAGCGCCAGGCCCGCGAACGCTCCTACCTTGGCGACCCCGCCCCAGCGACGCCCTGCCCGCCGCGCAAGCCACGCCGCCACAGCGACCATCGCCGCGGCGACGAAGACGTTGTGCCCCAGCACATGATGCCAGCGGGCATACACATCTCCTCCGGCCAAATAGGTGATCCCGTCCAAATCCGGCGCCATCGCCGCCGCCACCATGATCCCGCGAAACCGGCGGTTCTCCCCGGGCACCAGATTCCCCAGCACCCACCCCGCGGCCATGTGGGCTTCGAGGTTCATGGCGTTATCATACGTCCAGGTTCTTGACTTCCAGGGCGTGCTTTTCGATGAATTGGCGGCGGCGTTCGACGTCTTCGCCCATGAGAACGCTGAACAGGCGTTCGGCTTCGCCGGCTTCTTCGAGAGTCACGCGGAGCAGGGTTCGCTGGGACGGGTCCAGGGTCGTTTCCCACAACTGGTCGTGGTTCATTTCGCCCAGCCCCTTGAAGCGCTTGATCTCGATCCCGCTCTTTCCCAGGCGATGGATTTCAGGAATGATCTGGCTGACGCCGGCGACGTCGTACTGATGATCTTCGGCGAAAAGGGCATATCGCGTGGCGAGTTTTTCGCCGCTGACGGATTCCTCCTGGGTCAGGTAGTAATCGTCGATGCTCAGTCCGAAATCGTTGAGCTGGACGAAGAGTTTTTCAAGGTCCTTGACCTCGTGCAGTTCTTGGATTTTTTGTAAGCGCTGCACATCGGCGTCGCGGACGACCGCCTCGGGGGTGGGGGCGTCAGCGCCGGGGGCGGCTTCGCCTTCGACCCAGACGTTTTGTTCGCGCAGCCACTGATCCCGCTCGTCGGCGGAATGGAAGTAGATTTCCTTTCCTTCGACCATGGCGCGGAACAACGGCAGATGTCCCTGGGCATTGCGGCGGGAGAGGAACTCGGCGAAGTCGATCCCACGGCGCTGCACGACGCGGACCAACTCATCGAGGCGATTGAGCAACTCGACAACGCGGCGAAGATCGTCGCCGCCGAGCCGGCGGGTCTCTTTGCCGGTGTCGGCGTCGCGGATGATCAGGCTGGTGCCCTCGAGGCCGAGTTCGGTCAGGGTCTGCCGCATCGCCCGCTCATTCAGCACGTACTCGCTCTTGCGGCGACGGGTGACCTGGTAGAGCGGCGGCTGGGCGACGTAGACCCGCCCGCTCTTAATCAGCTCCTGCATGTGGCGGAAGAAGAACGTCAGCAGCAGCGTGCGGATGTGGCTGCCATCCACATCGGCGTCGGTCATGATGACGATTTTCCCGTAGCGGCGTTTTTCCAGGTTGAAATCATCGCGGATGCCGCAGCCCAGGGCACTGATAATCGTTCGGATTTCCTCGTGGCCGAGCATCTTCACCAGATTGGCTTTTTCGACGTTGAGGATTTTTCCCTTCAGCGCCAGGATCGCCTGAAGGTTGGAATCGCGCCCCTGCTTGGCCGATCCGCCGGCCGAATCGCCTTCGACCAGGAATAGTTCGGTGTCCACGTTGGATTTGCTGCGGCAGTCGGCGAGTTTTCCGGGAAGGCTGTTGCCCTCGAGGCTGTTTTTTCGGCGGGTAAGCTCCCGGGCCTTGCGGGCGGCCTCGCGGGCCTCGGCGGCCATCATGCCCTTCTCGAAGATGGCTTTGGCCGAGCGGGGATTTTCCTCGAGAAAGGCTCCGAGTTTTTCGGTCATGGCCGAGGAGACAAAACCTTCGACCTCGGGATTGAGCAGCTTGTCCTTGGTCTGGCTCTCGAAGCTCGGCTCGGACAGCTTCACGCTGATGATGGCGATTAGACCTTCGCGCAGATCATCGCCGCTGGGCCGGGTGTCCTTGATCCAGCCAGCGCTCTCGGCATGGCGGTTGATCGTGCCGGTAAGGGCGGTCTTAAAGCCGCTGAGATGCGTTCCTCCATCGTGGTTGTTGATGTTGTTGGCGAAGGTAAGCAGAGTCTCGTTGTAGCCGTCGTTATAGAGCAGCGCCACATCGACCATCAGGCGGGAGTGCGGGTCTTGCTTGCGGAACGAGATCACTTCGTGCAGGGCGTTTTTGCCTTCGTTCATGTGGTGGACATACGCCACCAGGCCATCGTCGTATTTGAAGGTGTCGCTCTTGCCGACGCGCTCGTCGACGAAGAGGATCTCGACACCGCTGTTGAGGTAGGCCAATTCGCGCAAGCGCTGGGCGAGGGTTTCGTGGATGAAGCTGATGTCGGGGAAAAGCGTGGCATCGGGCTTGAAGCTGACTTCGGTCCCGTTCTTGTTGGTCTTGCCGACGACTTTCAGGTCGCTGCTCTTGCGGCCGCGTTCGAATTCCATGTGGTAGACCAGCCCGTTGCGGCCGACTTTCACTTCAAGCCACTCGCTGACGAAGTTGACCACCGACGCCCCGACGCCGTGCAGCCCGCCGCTGGTCTTGTAGGCGCTGTCGTCGTCGTGTTCGAATTTCCCCCCCGTGGCGAGCGATGCGAAGACCATCTCGACGGCGGGGATGCCGGTGTCGGGGTGGATGTCCACCGGGATGCCGCGTCCGTCATCGGAGATCGTACACGACCCATCGGGATTGATGCGGACTTCCACATGGCTGGCATATCCGGCCAGCGCTTCGTCGATCGAGTTATCGACGATTTCGTAGACCAGGTGATGCAGTCCGCGCGGGTTGTACCCGCCGATGTACATCCCCGGGCGGGTGCGGACATGCTCGACATCGTCGAGCGACTTGATCATTTTCGCATCGTAGTTGCCGTTGTTCTTCCCGTGAGGCGAATCCGCCGCGGGGGCCTGGCCGTCGAGGATTTCATCGGACGAACCTTCGGTCGAAGGGGACTGTTCCGCCATATCAAGCTCCAGGGTGATCAGGCCGCCGGCGGCGGGAAAAATACGACGTTTCCACACTCGGCGAACGGCCCGAAAATCGAATCGCCTATTATCGCCGATCCCCGGTTGAATTGCCATTCCCGCCACGGCCTTGTTGGCGCGCGATCCATGCCTCGATGGAGAATGTTGGAGATGAACCGGGCCAGATATTAGATCGGCGGCGCAGAGGCCGGAGCGCAGCGCACATCGGGCCCCGCCAGTGGCGACGACGCGGTGAATTAAACGGCGTCGGGCGAAACCGCCTCGCGCCGGGCGTCGCCGCGTTGCCAGGGCCAGCGGCCTTCGAGTTCAATTTGCAAAGCCATGCTCAGGAAGGTTCGGATCAAGACAATCAGGCCCAGGACGTAGACGTTCTCGAGGGTCGGTGCGACGGCGACGGTGCGAATAATGTCGGCGGCGACGAGGAACTCGAGGCCGAGAAGGATTCCGCGTCCGATGTCTTGGCGGAACCAGCGGAAGACGCGTTCCCCGCCGCCGCGCAAGCGCCCGATCGCGCCGACGATGGCGATGACCAGGCCAAGGACGATGACGATCACGCCGGCGCCGTCGATGAGCAGGCCGACGAACTCCACGCTGGATTTGAAATCAGGCATGATTCCGACTTGTATACCTCCCCGCCCGCCGCCGCGGCAAGGGGGGAAGTGGAGCAATGCAGGCCGGGCGAAGACGCAAGGAGCCGTCCGCGGAGAGCGACCTCTCTCGGACAAAGAATCGTCTGACGGCGGGCAAGCAGCGAAGTCAAAAAAGATTTCCGGCTTCCAAATCCCAAGTCCAGGTATCATCGAACGCCTTGATTTGCGCGTGGGCCTGCGTCCCGTCTTTTTCGGCGAACAGCACGTAGTAGTCGGCGTTGGAATTGAAAGGCGGGTCGAGGTAGATCAAGTCGGCCGATTCATCGTCGATGTGCTGGCGGAGAATGTCCAGATTGTCGCCGTAGTAGAGGGTGTTGGTCGCATCGGACATCGAAGACGTAGTTTAACGCCCGTCAGTGGGAAGACACAAATGATCAGCGGAACGCTCGCGCGCGATCCACGCCGCGGCGGCCGGGGGGCTGACGCTACAAGAAGCGGCGATCCCGCGCGGCGAAGATTTTACGCGGGGGATTTCGAGCGATTCGGCACGGGCTCGATGCTCATCCCTGCGACGCGCCCAGGGCCTGATCGAGGTCGGCGATGATGTCGGTGGAATCTTCCAGGCCGACGCTGAGACGGACGTAATCTTCGCTGACGCCGGCGGCCTGCAGTTCGGCGGGGGTCTGCTGGCTGTGGGTGGTCGATGCCGGGTGGATCACCAAGGTCTTGGCGTCGCCGATATTGGCCAGGTGGCTGGCGAGCTTGACCGACTCGATGAACCGCGTGGCCGGGGCGCGGCCGCCTTTGATCCCGAATCCCATGATGGCACCGCAGCCCTTGAGAAGATATTTCTTCGCCAGGCGATTGCCGGGATGGTCTTCCAGGCCGGGATAGTTGACCCATGTCACCAAGGGATGATTCTTGAGGAACCTGGCGACGGCGAGGGCATTTTCGGTGTGCCGGGGCATCCGCAGATGCAAGGTCTCTAGCCCTTGGAGGAACAAGAAGGCGTTGAACGGGCTCATCGCCCCGCCCAGATCTCGCAGCCAGTGGGTTCGGGCGGTGATGATGTAGCAGAGTTGCCCGACGGCCTGCTGGAAGACGATGCCGTGATAGCTCGGGTCGGGCGCGGTGAACTGAGGCCATTTTTTCGCGTCGGCCGACCAGTCGAACTTGCCCGAATCGACGATCACGCCCCCGATGCTGGTGCCGTGACCGCCGATGAATTTCGTCGCCGAATAGGTGGCGATATCGACGCCGTTGTCGAACGGTTTGAACAGCACCGGGGTGAGGACGGTGTTATCGCAGACCACTGGCAGGCCGTGATCATGAGCGACTTTGGCGATCGCCTCGTAATCCAGCACATCGTTCTTGGGATTCGCCAGCGACTCGTAAAAGACGGCCCGGGTGTTGGGCTTGATGGCCTTGGCGATTTGGCTGACATCGGTCATATCCACGAACGACACGTCGATGCCGAGGCGCTTGAAGGTTTGTCCCAGCAGGGTGAGGGTTCCGCCGTATAGCGCCGAGGCGGCGACGATATGCCCGCCGGCGTGGCAGAGATTGAACAGGGCGACGGCATTGGCCTGCTGTCCGGAGGCCAAGGCCAGGGCGCCGATCCCGCCGTCCAACGCGGCCATGCGCTGCTCGAAGACGTCGGTGGTCGGGTTCATCAGCCGGGTGTAGATCCATCCCAGTTCTTTCAGCGCGAACAAGTTGGCGGCGTGTTCGGTATTTTTGAAGACGAAACTGGTGGTCTGGTGGATAACCGGGGCGCGCGATCCGGTGGTGGGATCGGGGCTTTGTCCGGCATGGATGGCCAGGGTTGCGAGTTTGGGCGACGGCGAAGGGTTGCTCATATGAAGGTCCTCTCAAGCGGATTCGATTTTCGTCGGTTTAGTGTAGGCGACATTTTTTTGATGACAACTGGTCCGGCCCGGTGTGCGTTGTTAGCTCCAACCGAGGTAGGCCTGGCTTGCCGACTTGGATCGTTCGTTGTTGCCAATTCTAAAAAAGGGGACGCGCTGAATGCCATTCACTTAACGTGAAAACGGCTGGGGAAAGTCGCCTTATTGGTCCAAGACTGCTGTTGAGTTCGCCGACTTTGGCCCTTAAGTGAATGGCATTCGGGACGCGCTTCTTTTTTCACAGGATACTAATTTTACATTATTATGAATAACGCACAATTGAGACTTTTGGCAAAAGAGGAGCGAACATCTTAGAAAATAAGCGCGTCCCGAATGCCATTCACTTAACGTGAAAGCGGCTGGGAAAAGTCGCCTTATTGGTCCAAGACTGCTGTTGAGTTCGCCGACTTTAGCCCTTAAGTGAATGGCATTCAGCGCGTCCCCTTTTTTCAATGGGCGACTTTAACGATGGGAAAAAATCGGGCATGGCCGTCTTCGTGGGCACCGGGAATGGAATGTGAAATCCACCCATTCATGGTGTAGAATTGGGGCATGATGTACAGGCATCTGGCGATTCTGGTGGCGGTGGTGGGGTGGAATCTCTCGGCGTTCGCCGCGACGATCGAGATTCGGACTGGTGCCATCGGCGCGGGGACGACGGCGAAGTTAAGCCGGTCCCTGGTGGTCGCCGGGCTGAACCGCGCGTTGGGCGGGGGGATGCGGATCGACGTTGGCCCCCACGCAATGTCCTTGCGGCTGGACACCGGCAAGCTCCCCGCCGATGCGGCCGAGGTCAGGCGCGCGGTGCGCGTTTTCACCGCCGTTGTCACCCCGGAGGCGACGGCGGCGCAGGCCCGCTCGTACGGGTTGCTTCTTCCGACTCGAATGCAATCCGCCCAACACTTGGTCGTGCTGATCCACGGCATGGACAATGAGCGCGGCAGCTTTTCCGAGCTGGCGAAATTGCTCGAGGGCCGGGGTTTCAGGCTGGGGTATTTCACTTATCCCAGCGATCAGCCCATCGCCGACAGCGCGGAACTGCTTGGCCAATCCATGATCGAGTTGCGCCGGACCTTCCCGGAAATGGCGGTGGACGTCATTGGTCATTCGATGGGATCGATCGTAGCGCGGGGGTACATTGAAGGCCCGGCCTATGCCGGGGGGATCGATCATTTCATCCTATTGGCACCGCCGAACCATGGGTCGAAATGGGCGGGTTGGCGCTGGGTGCTGGAGGCGGAGGAACACTATGGGCTTTGGCGGCGCGACCCTTCGTGGCGACCGTCGTGGCTGATCACCGATGGTCTGGGGGAGGCAGGGCGGGACATGCGGCCGGATTCGGCGACGCTCTGGCAGTGGAATGCGCGGCCACGGCGAGACGGGGTGAAGTACACGATCATCAGCGGGCGTCAGAACCCCGCCTGGCGGCTGACGGCCGACTGGGTGGGTGCCACGAGCAACTGGGCGCCCGCCGCGACTCGGAATTGGTGGGGCGTGCGGCAGGTCCGTCGCGGATTGCAGGCCGCCTCGAGCCGGCTGCGGAATATCCGCAGCGACAACGATGGCCCGGTGACGCTGAAAAGCGCGCGACTGGAGGGCGTGGACGACCAGGTGATTTTGCAGGCCGATCACAATGCGCTGTACCAGTCGGTCGGCGGTCGGCCTCCGGCGGCTTGGGCAATCATCCGGGACCGCTTAGAAAGATGACCTGCCTCGTGGTTGTGGCCCAGCGGCCCTGGGCGCTTTTGGCCCAGCCATCGGGCAGAATCACAAACCTCGCCCCGAGCGGGGGTCGCACCGGACGGGAAGTATGACAATTCATCGCCCAGGGCGAGTGTCCGATGCCGCATAATCGCCGCGTCCGGTAGAGATTTCCCATCTCCACGCCGGGGGTGAGTCTTCCCGGCCTGAAAATCGTATCTCGCGGGGATTTTGACCTTGCCTTCTCCACTTGAGTAGGGAAAGATGGATCGTGGCGGTGATCCGCCGAATGGGTGTCTGGTGCCGGCGATCGGATCGTCGGGTCAGAATCGTCGGGTCAGAGATGTGTCCAATTCAGTGAGTTTTTGTTCCAGCATTCGCCGGCGATTAACCGGCGGGCGTCTGGATCGAGGGAAGAATAATGTCGTATCGCAACCGCTCGGCGCGGGCCGGGTCGAAGAGTTCCGCTTCCATTTCGGTTCGTCCTCAAGTTGAATCGCTCGAGAACCGCGTGTTGTTGTCGGCGTCGATGGTGCGTCCGGACCATATCGTGATCGTCATCGAGCAGGATCGCGCCTCGAACGCACTGGGCGATCGGGCGAACATGCCGTATCTGAACTCGCTGGCCGACACCGGGTTGGTTTATAGCAACTCGCACGGGGTGAGCCACCCCAGCCAGACCAATTTTCTGGCCCTCTACTCCGGTTCAACCCAGGGGGTGACGAGCAACGCCCAGGGCTACAGCTTCCCGACGGCCGACAATCTGGCCAAGAGCCTGTTCAACGCGGGGCTTAGCTTTTCGGGATTTGCCGAAGATATGCCGTTCGATGGCTCTCAGGCCAACTGGGCTCCCGGCGACGGCGCCGGGGCCACCTGGCCGGACTTGTACGTGCGTTTTCTTAACCCGATGGCGATGTTCGGGGACGTGGGGATCGACCCGGCCACGCAGTCCCCGCGCCCCAATTCCGCGGTCAATCGCACGTTCGGCGCGTTTTCGTCGATTCCGTCCAACGATTATTCGTCTTTGCCCGCCGTCTCATTCATCATTCCCAACAACCTGCACAGCACGCACGGATCGAACGAGGCGTATCCATGGGCCGGTTCGTCCGATCCGGACAACAACAATCTGCTCCGCCGCAACGCCGACTCCTGGCTCCGACAGAATTTCGATGCGTACCTTCAGTGGGCCAGGCAGAACAACAGCCTGCTGGTCGTGACGCAGGACGAGGAGCAATGGGTCGGCGGATCGGCGCAGACGACGACCACGGTCGTCAACGGCGACAACGACCTGTTCGTCGCCGGGACCAACTCTAGCCACGTCGATCATTACAACCTGCTGCGCACGATCTCTGAGATGTATGATTTGGCACCACTGGGCAATAGCGCCGTGGTGCCGGCGTTCGAGGCCGATTCAGCGGGCCGTCTAGCGCCCGATGGAAGCGCCCCGGTCCAACAGCCCAGCACCACCCTGCTGAGCGCCTCATCGTCCACGACCGTCAATGGACAGTCGCTGCTGTTGACGGCACAGGTCAGTGCCGCCGGCAGCCCCAGCGGGTTGGTTTCGTTCTTCGACGGGGTGAATGCGCTCGGGACGGCGGTGCTTAGTTCCGCGGGACAGGCGACGCTCGCTACGTCGTCTTTGGCGGTCGGGGCACATTCGGTCGCCGCGGTTTATTCCGGCGATGCCCGGTTCCTCGCCAGCAGCTCGAATGCCGTGGCCGTGACGGTGCAGCGGGCGGCGACGACGACCTCGATCCTCTCGTCGGCCTCGCCGTCGCAGGCGGGTCAATCGATCAGCTTCACCGCCGCCGTCGCGGCCCAATCGCCCGGCGGGGGAACGGCGATGGGCACCGTTCAATTCACGATCGACGGCGCGAATTTCGGATCCCCCGTCAACCTGGTGAATG
This sequence comes from Tepidisphaerales bacterium, assembly GCA_038329845.1. GTDB lineage: Bacteria > Planctomycetota > Phycisphaerae > Tepidisphaerales > Tepidisphaeraceae > JBBQNJ01. The sequence continues at coordinate 17,042 of JBBQNJ010000082.1, forward strand.
GTCAGGCTGTCAGCGCGGCGACGAGCGCGTTGTCGGTCGGCAACCACGTGATCGGAGCAGTCTACGCCGGCGATTCCAGCTTCCTGGCCTCATCGGCGACGACCCCTCAGGTGGTGTCGGCGGTGGTTCTGAGCAATGACAACTTCGCCAACCGATACACGATCAGCGGCGCATCGGTCTCGGCCGCGGGGACCAGCCAAGGCGCCACCCGCGAGTCCGGCGAGCCGGCCTACGGCGGCAACACCGGCGGTAAGAGCGTCTGGTGGACCTGGACCGCGCCCGCCAGCGGCAACGTGATCATCGACACCGCCGGGAGCAACTTCGACACGCTGCTGGGAGTCTTTAAGGGAACCGCCGTCAACGCCCTGACGGTGGTGGGGTCCAACGACGACGACTGGGCGTCGGGCGTGATCACCAGCAAGGTGAGTTTTGCGGCCACCGTGGGAACCAAGTACCAGATTGCGGTCGATGGCTATGGCGGGGTGTATGGCCGGATCACTCTCAATGTGAAGATGGCTTTGGCCGCGCCGAGCAGCGTGTCCGCCACCGATGGAACCTATCGCGACCGCGTGCGAATCACCTGGGGCGCCGTCAGCGGCGCTGCCCGCTACGAAGTGTGGCGCGGCGTAAGCAACAACCTGGCATCGGCCAGCCGGATCGACCCCGGCAATCTCACGGCCCGCAGCTTCAACGACACCACCGCCATGGCGGGAGTCACCTACTGGTACTGGGTCCGGGGCGTGAGCGACTCGACACTCGGGCTCTTCAGCGCCGCCAACTCGGGATATCGGGCCTTATGACCGTGTTCGGATAGGCCATCCAGTAAGCCATCCCGCAAGGAGAGCGCAAGAAAGGACCATCGTGCCCCGGTGCAGAGGGGGTGAAAGAGCGCTGCACAGGGAGTGATTTGAGCTTTTGCTCCGAGAATGGTGGCGACGGCGGGCGCCTTTCACACGCTTCTTGAAACACGCAATGGAAGCCTTGGGGCTGCCGCGGAAGTGTTACCGGCCGTTTCATTCACCAACCTGCCGCATATCGTTTCTTCGAATCGGTCGACAATAGCCATTGCATCCTCGTATTTATTCAGAATTCTGTCATAGTTGCATTTCTGGGCCACCGATTGCACAATTCAAGCACGGTCAATTGATAACTGGCAGTTCCGAACTGGGAGACCCCATGGGCGCACTTCTTCGTCGGCTGTTTGCTTTCGGGCTTGCCGTCTCTTTCTGCATCGTGATGTTCGTCTGGATTTTGGGAAAAGTGGAGGATCGCAGATCGCCCTGGCAGCGCGTCGTTCAGTAAATAGTGGACAAGGCGCAGGATCCGGACCTTCTACGCCCCCAGGCTCGGGTTGTTATCGAGAGCGCCATCGAGAACGACCCGATCAGCGCATTGGCTGCGTCGCATTTGGCCGGCACGATCCACAAACAACCTTGGGAAGTGATCGAAGACCCGTTCGAGTGGAACGATCCGAAGTTGCGTATCTCCCGGCTTGCCGCCCGCGCCGTCGCGGGAGGCAAGATCGATCCCGAGGCGGCCCAGCAGTTCGTCGAAATGGCCTTGGCACAGCATGCGGCGCTGACCGCCTTCGGCTGAAGGATCGTCCGCTGCGGCAAAAGCTGATCGTCCCCAACCCCATCGACGACGAGCGCCGGTTTTCCATCCACCAGGTCGCCAGCGGCGCCGAGGAGGGATTGGCGTTGCTGGCCGAACACGAGGGGCGGGCGGCGGGGCTGTTGGCGGCCCGCGCGGTTCCGGGGCGCGGGGTGCTGCGGGCGATCGACCTGCAGGTGGATTACGACTTGTGGCGCGAGGGGATCGCCAGCGCCATGATCTACCAAGCGATCGCCGCGGAGCGCGACCTGCGCTTGCCGGCGGTGTCGGCCGAGATCGGGACAAACATTCCGCCCGCCTGTCACTTGTTCGCCAAGTGCGAGTTCGCGCTGATCGGCGTGGACACCCATCGCCGCAGCAACCACGCCCTGGGTAAAAGTGCCATGGCGATGTTCTGGTACGCGGGCCTCGATTGAACGTCGCCGCGATTCGGCTACGCTGCGCGGCGTCCTTATCGAAAGGCGAGCTTGAAGCCCCAGATTCATCTGTTGTGCAATGCCCATCTCGATCCGGTTTGGCTTTGGGAATGGCAGGAGGGTGCCGCCGAGGCGATCTCGACATTTCGCGCGGCGGCCGATTTGTGCGAGGAATTCGACGGCTTCGTGTTCAACCACAACGAGGCGGTGCTGTACGAGTGGGTGCGCGAATACGAACCGGCGTTGTTCGCGCGAATCCAGCAGTTGGTGCGGCAGGGGCGCTGGCACATCATGGGCGGGTGGTACTTGCAGCCGGACTGCAACATGCCCAGCGGGGAATCGCTCGTGCGGCAGATCGAGCGGGGACGCAGGTTTTTCCGCGACCATTTCAACGCGCGTCCGACGACTGCGATCAATTTCGACCCCTTCGGGCACAGTCGCGGCTTGGTGCAGATCATGACCAAGGCCGGCTACGACAGCTACATCATCTGCCGTCCGACGGCGAAGGAAATGCCGTTAGAAGGGCCGATGTTTAAGTGGGTGGGTTTCGACGGATCGGAGCTGACGGTCTGCCGGCCGCATCTGTGGTACAACTCCCCGCTGGGCAAGGCCGCCGACAAGGTCCACCAGCAAATCAAGGAAAGGCCCGAGGACCCCTGCGCGTTGCTGCTGTGGGGGGTGGGCAACCACGGCGGAGGTCCGTCGCGCAAAGATATGCGCGATCTCCGGGCGCTGATGCGCCGGACGGGGGACGTGCGGCTCATCCATTCCACCGCCGAGGCATTCTTCGCCGAGGAAAAGCGTGTTCGCGGTGACGCGGCGTTGCCCCGTCTCGAGCGCGACCTGAACCCTTGGGGCGTGGGATGCTACACCTCACAGTGCCGGATCAAGCAGTCCCATCGCCGGCTTGAGAACGAGCTGTTCGGTACCGAGAAGATGCTCACGCTCGCGGCGGCGAAGGGATTGTTGACCTACCCGACGGCTGAACTCGACCAGGCCGAGCGCGACCTTTTGTTCGGTGAGTTCCACGACATCCTCCCCGGATCGTCGATCGAGCCGGTCGAGCGGGCGTCGCTGCGGCTGTTCGATCACGGGCTGGAGATCCTGTCTTGCTTAAAGATGCGGGCATTCATCGCGCTGTCGTCCGGACAGGCCAAGGCCCGCCCCGGGCGCATCCCAATCCTGGTCTGCAATCCGCATCCGTACCCGGTCCGCGCCCAGGTCGCCTGCGAGTTCCAGTTGCCGGATTTCAACCACTCGAAGAGTTGGACGCTTCCGCGCGTGTTCCATGGAACCAGGGGCCTGCCGTCTCAGGTTGAGAAGGAGCTATCGAACCTGGACATCGACTGGCGCAAGCGCGTGATTTTCGAGGCCGACCTGGCCCCCGGCGGGATGAGCCGGTTCGATGTCCGGCTGGAGATGATCCCCGGCAAGCCGCAATTGCCCCGTATGAAGGATCGCTCGAAGATTGTCCATCGCACCGATGACCTCAAGGTGTGCATCAACACACGCACCGGGCTGATCGACCTGTGCCGCGCCCACGGGCGCGACGTGTTGGCCAAGGGCGCCGCGCGGGCCTTGGTGATCGATGACAACGAGGATTCCTGGGGCATGGCCGTGCGCTCGTTCCGCAAAATTATCGGCCGGTTCAAGCCGATGGCGGCGGCCGAGGCGGCGGCTTTTGCGGGGGTGCAGGCGTCTGGGCTCGAGCCGGTGCGGATCATCGAGGACGGGGCGGTGCGGACGGTGGTCGAGGCGCTGATGGTGTATGGGCGCTCGACCCTCGTGTGCCGGTATGAGCTGCCCAAGCGCGGAACGAAGATCGGCATCGAATGGCGCGTCTCGTGGCAGCAGCCCAACACCATGCTCAAGCTGTCGCTGCCGACGGTGTGCGGGAAGGGTGCCCGCTATCTGGGGCAGACCGCCTTCGGCGTCCACGAGCTGCCGATCAATGGGGATGAGTGCGTCGCGCAGAAGTGGGTGGCGGGGGTGGATGACGCTGAAGACCTGGCGGTGACGCTCATCAACGACGGGGTGTACGGATCAGATTTCAAGGACGGGGAAATCCGCGTGTCTCTTCTGCGCAGTGCGGGCTATTCGGCCCATCCGATCGGCGATCGGCCGCTGGTGCCGCAAGATCGTCACTCGCCTCGCATCGACATCGGCCAGCGCCTTTTCCGATTCGAGTTGGGTGCCGGCGGCGTTCGGGAACGGCTGGATGTCATCGACCGCGAGGCGCTGGCGTTGAACGAGAGGCCCATGGCGCTGTCGTTTTTCCCGAGCGGGCAAGGGGTTCATCCCGGCGACGGTCCGGCGCTGGGGGACTCGATTGTCCAGTGCAGCGCCCTTCAGTGGCGGGACGGCGCTTTACAGATTCGGCTGTTCAATCCAACGGACCGCGCCCGCGCAACGACGTTACGTTGGCGGGGCGTGATCGACCCGGTCCCCGTTCGGCTGGCGGCGTGGGAGTTCGCGACCCTGCGGTTGCCGATTCGCAAGTCGCCCGAAAAATCGAAGCCAATGCGTTGAAACACTTCATCACGGCCAGGATCGGACGGTGGTCGAGGCCCGGGGGCCGGGGGCCGGGGGCCGGGGGCCGGGGGGCGGGGGGCGGCGCAGACTCGCGCCCGCGCCGAGTTTGATTTGCAGTG
>JBBQNJ010000083.1:0-20656 GCA_038329845.1 Tepidisphaerales bacterium
AGTCTACCACGCACCGGCGAGTGACTTGGTCTTCACTACATCGCCTTTTGCATCCTCCAACGGCCAGGGTTGACAGGGATCGCCGATTCTCGGCTCGGAAAAATTATTTTAGAGCGCGAACTGCGGAAGTTGGGCTAGCGCGCGGGCGAAAACGTGGGCTCGTGATCAGATTGCCAATGCATCGCGGGTCTCCCGCCGGTCGGCGATGAGCGCCAGGCGATACAGCATCCGCAGCAGCGGCGCGGGGACGGCGGCGCGGTCGGCGGCGCGAAGAGGTTCGCCGAGGATCGCATCGACTTCCATCGGACGGCCTTCGTGGCGGTCGATCTGCATGCTCGAACGGTAGGCCCCCATCTCGCGCGTCTGGGTGAGCATTGACTCGATCAGCGAATCGGAAAGCGTCACGCCTCCGGCGGCGGCGATGGCGATGACCTCGCGCATGATCTGCTCGATGAGCGCCGAACCTTCGGCGCTGTTGAGCAGTTGCCGCGTATCCAGGTCCATGCAGGCGCCCAGACCGTTGAAGGGGATGTTCCAGACCAGTTTTTGCCAGCGCCCGTGAAGCAGGCTGTCGAGAACCTGACAGCGCACGTTCGAGCGATTGAACAGCGCGGCAATACTCGCAGCTCGCGGGCTGGCACCGCCGCCGAACTCGCCCAGGCGGATCAATCCTTCGGCCTGGTGGTAGATGATGCCGGGACCGACGCGGTTGATGCAAACGAACGCCAGGCCGCCGAGAATGCGCCCAGCGCCGAATAATTCGGCCAGGCGATCTTCGTTTCCCAGGCCGTTTTGCAGAGTGAGAATGGCCGAATGGTCGTGAAGCAAAGGCGAGATCAGCGGCTCATACTGATCGTTTGCGGTCGCCTTGAGGGCCACGATCACCAGGTCGGCCGGGGGCATTTTGCGGGGATCGTCGTATACGCCGATCGAGTCCACGGGCAGTGAAAAGTCGCCGTCGCAGCTTCGCACCGTCAGTCCATCTCGGCGGACGGCGGCGTAGTCAGAGCGGAACAGAAAATGGACGCTTGATCCGTGCTGGGCCAACCGCCCGGCGTAATACGATCCGACGGCGCCGGCGCCGATGACGGCGATGACCGGATGATCGGGAAAATCCATCACTTGCTGAGTTTGAAGTAGACGCCTTCCTGTTCCCACTGCTGAACGAGTCGGCGGAGGTCCTTGATGGCCAATTGCAGCTCGGCGGCACTGGCGACCAGGCTCTGGTAGAGCTTGGGATCGTTGACGACTTTGCCGGCGGTTCCCTCGCCGGCGTTGATCTTGCGGGCGATGGCGTCGAGCGATTCGAGCAGGGTACTCGCCTGCGCCAGGCGCTGTCCGATCTGGGTGCCCAGGGCGTCGATCTGGGTGCCGGCTTTGCCGAGGGTGACGCGGGCTTCGGCAAGGGTCGTGGTGGCGTCGGCGGCGATCTTGTCGAGCTTGCCGCTGGCGCGATTGGTGTTTTCGGCGGTGGCGCGGAAGTTGGCGATCGCCTGGCGCAGGTCGCCTCGTAGTTTCTCATCGCCGACGAGTCCCTGGACCGAATCGAGAACTTCGCCGAGCTTGATAATCTGAATCTCGGCGGCTTTAACGGCCCGGTCGATGTCGGGGACCAGGTGCGATTCTCGAATCTGCTGGCTGGTCTGGCGCAGGTCCGTGGCCAGTTCGGCGAACTCTGGAGGCAGCATCGACGCCAGGCCGCCGGCGAATCGGCCGATCAGTTCCTGTCCGGCTTCGAGCTGGCCCTGGAAGGGGCCTTGGACATCGAGGCTGATGATTGACCCGGAGCCCAGGACGCTGGGCGATCGGATGATCGCCTGGACATTGCCCGGAAGCGGCGGCTCGCGGTCCACGTTGGCGTTGATCAAGACTTCGGAGCGGTCATCGGAGAACCGCAGGCTGGAGACCTTTCCGACGGTCACGCCGCGGAACTGGATCGCCGAGCCCGAAGCCAGCCCCTCGGCCCGCGGGGTACGAATCAGAATCGGGATTTGCGGCCTGGCGAACAGCCTGGCCGGGGCATCGCCGAATTGAAGCACCATCCATCCCAGCGCCGCGAGGGAGGCCAGGACGGTCAGCCCGACGAGAAAGTTTTTTCGGTAAGCGGACATCGCCCATCAAGCTACGTCTGGCACCGCCCGGGGGCAAATCCCGCGCCTGGACAACAGAGAACATCACGACCGTTTTCTCGCCATACGCGCCGGGGGAAACGTCGGATAGACTGTCTTACTCGGTAAAGTCGGCGGGGCGGAGCGGCTTGTGAAGGCCGGTCGCGCCGACGCCTTCCGGTAGAGTCGGCGGGGCAGAGCGGCCTGTGAAGTCCGGTCGCGCCGACGCCTTCGCGTTCGAGTCCGTCGAGGTGGATCGAGATGAGTTCCAGCGTATCGCAAGCCCCATTGCCGATGTCCGGCGGTATCGCCGTCGATGCCCCCGTGACGGCCGCGGGGCGCAAGCGCGTGGCCGAGCCGGTAAGTAACCGCGTGCGCCGGGAGGGGAAGTTCTTCAGACTGGGAACCGAGAAGTTTGACGTCAAGGGGGTGACGTACGGGCCATTCAAGCCGAACTTCGATGGCGATCCGCTTCCCGAGCCGGCGCAGGTGCGCCGCGATTTCGAGCTGATCCGCGATCTGGGCGCCAATTGTCTGCGCATCTATCACAACCCCCCCACCTGGTTCATGGACCTGGCGCAGGAGATGGGGCTGAAGATTTTTCTGGATGTGGCCTGGCCAAAAAATCTGATGTTCGTGGGAAGCGATGAGATCACCGACCAGGCGCAGCAGGCGGTGCGGACGGCGGCGCGGGAGTGCGGGCACCATCCGGCGATTTTTGCCCTGAGCGTGGTCAACGAGATTCCCCCGGACCTGGTTCGCTTCACCGGGCGAGATCGCATCGCCGACTTCATCGACGACCTGGTGGACGTGGCCAAGAGCGAATCGCCCGATTGCCTGGTGACGTTCGCCAACTTCCCCACCACCGAATACGTCCAGCCCATCAAGCCGGATTTCCTCTGTTTCAATGTATACCTCCACGATGACGGCGCCTGCCGCAATTACCTGGCGCGGCTGCAGAACATCGCCGGAGAAAAGCCGCTGATGCTGGGCGAATACGGGATCGACACCCTGCGCGAGCATAGCGAGCAGCGGCAGTCGGAAATTCTCACGTCGCACGTCAAGGCGGTATTCGATGAGGGGCTGACCGGGACGTTCATCTTCAGTTTTACCGATGACTGGTTCACGCATGGCTGGCAGATCGAGGACTGGGCGTTCGGACTGACGCATCGGGATCGCACGCCCAAGCCGGCGTATTACGCCGTCCGGGATGTGTTCGCCCGGGCGCCGCAACTGGCCGATGAGACGTTGCCGATGTGCAGCGTGGTGATCTGCTCTTACAACGGCGCCAGCACGGTCGAATCGTGCCTGGCGTCGATGCAGCGCCTGCGCTATCCGAACTACGAGGTGGTGTTCGTCGATGACGGCAGCACCGATCGGACGCAGGAGATTCTCAAGAAGTTTCCCTGGGTGCGGAACATCCGCCAGAAGAACATGGGGCTTTCCAATGCCCGCAATGTTGGATTGCAGGCGGCCCGCGGCGAGGTGGTCATCTATACCGACAGCGACTGTGAGGCGGATGAGGATTGGCTGTACTACATTTCGCTGGCCCTGGTGCGATCCAAGCACATCGGGATGGGCGGGCCTAACCTGATCCCCGATGAAGGGTCGTGGGTGGCCGACTGCGTGGGGCTAAGCCCCGGCGGGCCGACGCATGTGATGATCAACGACCGTGAGGCCGAACACGTTCCCGGTTGCAATATGGCGTTCTATACTTGGGCGGCGCGGGAGATCAACGGGTTCGATCCGCAGTTCCGCAAGGCCGGGGACGATGTGGACTTCATCTGGCGCTTGCAGCATCGGGGATATTCGATGGGATTCGCGCCCGCGGCGCAGGTTTGGCACTACCGGCGAAATACGGTACAGGCATACCTCAAGCAGCAGCGCGGGTATGGCGAAGCCGAGGCGATGCTGAAGTACAAGCATCCCGACCATTTCAACACCCTGGGGGCATCGCACTGGCGCGGCAAGATTTATGGTACCGACCAGGTGGGCGTGCGGGTGGGCGGGGATGTGGTCTATCACGGGACGTTCGGGACGGCCCTGTTCCAGACGATCTACCGCCGCCCGGCGTCGATGATCGCCATGATGATGATGAGCATCGAGTGGCACCTGCTGGCCGGGTTCGCACTGGTGCTGGGGTTGGCGTTCACCCCGCTGGTGTGGGTGGCACTGGCGATGCTGCTGGTGCCGCTGGCGCTGGCGATCACGGCGGCGGTCCAGGCGCCGATCCCGCGCCATCCGCACTGGCTGACCCGCCCCCTGATCGCGTATCTGCATTTTCGCCAGCCGATCGCCCGCGGATGGGCGCGCTACGCGGTGCGGCTGCGGGCCAAGGTGATGAAGCACTCGGCCCAGGGGTTTCAACGTCCTCAAGCGATGCCGTGGGATCCTAACAACTCGCGGGTTCTATGTTACTGGAGCACCACCCACGACCGGATGACGCTGTTGCAGGGGATTCTCGATAAGGTCAGGGCCGCCGAGTGGCGTTACCGGCTGGACAGCGGCTGGGGCGCGTGGGACCTGGAAATCTACGCCAGCCGGTATGCCAAAGTACGTCTGACCACCGCCACCGAGCATCATCACGGCAGCGGGATGCTCACCCGGATTCGCGTCGAACGGCTGATGAGCCGCTTCGGGCAGGTGCTGCTGGCGGCGACCTGCGTGCTGGCGGGACTGCTGCTGGTCGAGCCTCGTTTGTGGCCGCATTCGCGCCCGGCGGTGCTCATCCCGCTGGTCTTCTGGACGATGTTCCTGTTGAACCGCTGGCTGGTGACCGGGCCGGTGCTGGGATTGATCGAATCGGTGGCGAGAGAAAACGAGTTCTGGCCGATCTGGGCGCAGGCGCGGCCTGACGAGCCGGAACCGTCTCGGCGCGCCTCGGCGGCCGAGCCAGCGGACGGGCAGGAGGTGTCGGCGCGTCCGGCATAGGCCGGCAGCGCGACCGGCGAGTGAATCCATGCGACTCTACCTTCGCGCTATCGGCTATTTCAGCCAGGACTGGGCCGGCATCGTCGTGTCGCTGGCGTTGATCGGCGTCTCGACGCTGATGGGGCTGTTGCAGCCGTTTCCCCTGGCGATCCTCATCGACTCGGTGTTCAAGCAGACCCCCTCGGACCACTGGGTCCACCGGATGTTTCTGTCGGCGATCCCCTCCGACCGGCTGGGACAGATCCTGGCCCTGGCGGGGTTCACCTTGGGGCTACGCGTAGCGCAGGAACTGATCACCGTCGTCCAGACGTTCGTGGCCATCCGGGTAGGTTATAGCGGGCTGCTGCGGGTGCGATGCGAGTTGTTCAGCAAGCTCCAGGCGCTGAGCCTGGCCTATCACCGCGCCCAGCCACAGGGCGACGCGATCTACCGGCTCTCGACCGACACCTTCGGCTTTCAGACCATTTTCAACACCGTCGTCAACGCGATCCTCGTCTCGACCATCATGCTGGCGGTGATGGCCGTGATCATGCTGTCGATGAACTGGCGATTGACGTTGATCGCGCTGGCGATCACCCCCCTGCTCCTGTGGCTCACCAGCCATTCGATGACGTTTCTGCATCTCAAGTGGGACCAGGCCAAGCAGGTGGACGCGGCGATGACCACCGCGATCCAGCGATCGATCGCGGCGATCGGGCTGGTGCAGGCGTTCGGGCGCGAGGCTGAGGAATACGCCCGATTTCACAACACCGCCCGCAGCTCGGTCTCGGCGTATTTGCGGGTCCACTGGTTCGAGCTGCTGTACGCGATGATGATCGGGGTGGTGTTCGGGGTCGGCGGGGCGGTGATCTTCGGATACGGCGGCTACCTGGTCTACCGCGATCAATATCTCAACCCGATCGGCGAAGGAGGCATGACGATCGGGAAATTATACGTGTTTCTGGCGTATTTAACGCAGCTTTATTCGCCTCTGCAACGGCTCACCGGGGCGGGTGCCACGCTGCAGAGCGGGGCCGTTGGGGCCAAGCGGGTGTTCGAGGTGCTGGACCGTGACCCGGTGATCTTCGACGCCCCGGACGCGATCGCCCTGCCGCGGCAGCCGCGCCAGCTGGACCTGTGCGACGTGGCATTCGAGTATCGCGCCGGCGAAACGGTGTTTGAGGATGTCTCGTTCCACGTCGCCCCGGGACAGATGGTCGGACTGGTCGGGTTTTCCGGCGTGGGCAAGACCACGCTGCTGAACCTGCTGCCGCGATTCTATGACCCGACGCGAGGGTCGATCGAACTGGACGGGCACGACATCCGCAAGGTCAAGATCGTCGATTTGCGACGTCACATCGCGATGGTGCTACAGGAGAACATCGTCCTGCCGACGAGCATCGCCGAAAACATCGCCTACGGCCGCCCACACGCCTCGGACGAGCAGATTCGCGCCGCGGCGAAAATGGCCCGTGCCGATGAGTTCATCGATAAATTGAAGGAAAAGTACCAGACGCAGGTCAGCGAGTCCGGATCGAACCTCTCGGGCGGGCAGCGGCAACGGCTGGCGATCGCCCGGGCGCTGTTGACCGAGGCGCCGATCCTGGTCCTGGATGAGCCGACCAGCGCCCTGGATCCGCAAAACGAGCAGATGATCACGGAGATGCTCTATTCCCTGCGCGGCCAGCGCACGATCGTGCTGGTGAGCCATCGGCTCAGCACCGTGGCCGATTGCGACATCATCTACCTGATGAGCGAAGGCCGCCTGGTCGAGCAAGGAACCCACGACCAACTGCTCGCCCGCCGCGGCATCTACTACTCGATGGCGCGGCACCAATTGAAGCTGGATTGACGCGGGCGACGGCTACTTGTAGCCGTCTTCGGTCGGGTCGTATTCGACGCCGATCACGCGCATTTCGGAGGAGAATGCGTTGTCGCGGCTGAAGATCACGCGACCGAGCTTCGGATAGTAATAGACCAGCCGCGCGGGAAAAGGACGGGAAAGGATGTTCTCTGTGCCGTAAAGAGGGGTTTCGGTTTTTGTTGCGCCATGTTTTGCACTCCAGCGGTTGAGATCAAACCGGACGTGCCGACGAGGACTCCGGCGTTCGCGGAGAAGACGGTGACGGCAGGATAGGTCGAAGGGTTGGGGAAATCCGCCAAAAGTATCACGCCCCCCCCCCGGGAGCCCGGGAAGCATCGGGGCGATCGACCCTTGTCAGGCGCGGCGCAGAAGATAGGCTTGGTCGCTCGATGGGCGGCTTGATCACACAACGCTTAATCGCACAACGCTTGCTCCCGGTGCTGCAGTTGACGCGGATGGCCCTGGTCTTCACGGCGATCGCCGACACCGCCGCGGCGCTGCTGCTGTGGGCTCGCTGGCGCGTCGGGCCGGGGGTGTCGGTGATGCACGCGATCGATTGGCCCCACGTGATCGCCCTGGGGATCACCAGCAGCGCGCTGTATGGCTTTGGCATGTCGCTCAACGACATCATCGACCGCCGGCGCGATGAGCAGGTGGCCGCCTATCGCCCGCTGCCCAGCGGGCGGATCGGCGTGGCGACGGCCCATGTCATCTGCGCCGCATTGGCGCTGATCGCCCTGGCGGCCGGCACGTATTTCGCCGCCACCAGCCCGGCTGGCTGGCGAAGCCTGCTGCTGCTGATCGGCACCGGGGCCATGATCACCTTCTACGATTACGCCGGAAAATACCTCGTTCCCCTGGGACTGCTGACCCTGGGCATGATCCGCTTCTTTCATTCGGCGATCGCCGCGCCCGGCCTGCCCCTGGTCTGGCATCCGCTGCTACTGATGAATCACGTGGCCCTGCTGTCGATGCTCTGTTATGCCTGGGAGGAAAAACGCCCGCCCCTCACCGCCGCGCATGTCCGCGCTGTTCTCGCCGGACTGCTCGTCAGCGATGCCGGGGTGCTTGGACTGCTCGCCTGGGCACGGCGACGACAGCCGATCGACCAGGCACTGTGGATCACCCCGGACCTGCTCTATCCCCTGGCGACGATCGTGCTGTTCGGCGCGGTGCTGCTGTGGGCCCGCCGCCGGGGCGCCACCGCACGCAGCGCCGGCCAAACCGCGATGCTCTACGGGCTGCTGTGGCTGATCGTCTACGACGCGGCCTTTGTCGCCGGCTACGTCGGGATCGTCCAGGGCCTGGCGATCCTGAGCCTGCTGCCGGTGGCGTATCTATGCGTGCAACTGATGCGCTGGTGGGGCCGAATCATCACCCTGTCGCAGCGACCGGAGTTCCGCCGACCGGCCGAACCGGGCTGATGCCGGGGCGCTCAGGCAAGGCTCAACAGCGCTCGATCGGCGATCCACAACGGCGAATCCAGGCACGGCAGGGCCGCAAAATCCGGCGCGCCGGAACCCAGCGCGAAAACCTGCCCGCTGAGCGGATCGAGCAGAACCGGATCGGCAATGTCCACCGGCTCGACGCCGATTCGCTCCAGATCCGGCGTTTGCAGCCCCGGAGCATCATCGGCCCGCCACCACGACACCACCCCCGCGCGATCGGCCCCGCGGGCGGTCCAGGCATAAGCCTCGACGGCGAACGGCGCGCGGCTCTCCAGCCGTGGCAGCGCCGCCAGTTCAAACCGATCATCGAAAAGCGAAAAGACGCTCTGCGCCGCGACGAACGATGGCTTGCGATACGCGACGGTTTTGTCCGACCGGCAGCAGAGCAGCCCCTTGGGATTCCGGCCGGCGTGAATGGCGCCGCGATCTTTTACGTATTGCATGTCGGCAAGCTGGAACAGGTTCATCTCGATGCCGCGGGCGTGATGAGCCAGCATTCGCCGCAGGTTCCACACCGCCTGCTTGCGTTCACTCCATTCGAACTGTCCCATCGCCATGAACTTCTGCGTTTCCGACGGCGCTCCGGTTTCCCCCTGTCGAAGAATCGCGCCCAGCCCCGCCGTCGCCAATAGCTCCCCGAGCTGCGCCACTCGATCGAACGCGCCATCGGGATTGTGCGGATAGAAATGGAAAACCAGCTCATCGAGCAGCCCCCCATGCCCGCCATTCCCGCCACTTCCACCCCGCGCCAGCGACTCGATGAACTCCCGCGCGTAGTCTATATGACCGGCCAGGGCCAGCCCGGCGATTCGAGCCCGCGGCTGGATCGAGCGGAGGATCGTCGCGGTGCGCACGAACAACTCGACGTATGCCGGACACGCAACCGAACCGCGATTGTCCGGCTCGTTCCAGATTTCCCACCGGTCCACCCGCCCGGCGTATCGCCGCGCCATGGCGTCCACCCAGCGATCCCACGCCGCGATCGCCGTCTCGGACGTCGGGATTCCCTCGGCCAGCCCGATCCCCCCGCCGCCGGGAATCGACGGGTTGCCGTAGCTCGTCTGCAACCACGGCCGAACGCCCTGCCCCAGGCACCCATCGACAATCTCGTCCAGCCAGCCCCAGTTGAACGTCCCATCCCCGCGGGGATCGCACTTGGCCCACCCCGCCTGCACCCGCGCCTGCTTGGCCCCCAGATCCCGCAGATGCCCGCGGGTCTGCGAAAAATCAACGTAGTCGCGGTCGATCGTTTCGCACCCGATGCTCCACGGCGAGCCGCTGATCTCGTCGCTGCGCCGCGGGCGCAGACGTCCGAGCGAAACATGCCCCGCCCGCGACAACCGCTCGGCGATGCTTTTGTCGATCTTCGTTTCCACCGAACTGACGGATTGATTCATCATTGGATTCCTGCCTCAATATGCATGTGTGGCACAGCCGCCCTCGGCCGTGTACGCAGTCCGCGGGGCGGGATTCATACCTGCCCCCCAGCGCGACCGTGAAGTTCGATCTCGAAGCCGCTTATTGATACGACACTCCCAGCGCATCGAGAATCCCCTTGAAATATCCGATGGCGAACAGCCGTCCGAGGTTGCCATACCCCGGGACAAATCCCCCCTCCCTCCACTCGCCCCCCCCACTTCCCTCACTCCCCTCTTGCCCCTCGCCCGACATCGTCGGCACATGGTCGCAGCGCAGCAGACCGTCGAACCCGGCATCGCGGTACGCCCGAAACATCTCCACCATGTCCGTCGGCCCTTCATCGTGAAAGGTCTCGACGAAATTTTCCGCCGTGCCCCGCACGTCGCGGACGTGGACGAACGCGATCTGCCCGCGCTGCCCGAAAACGCGGATCCACTGAACCAGGTCGATCCCCATCAGCTTGAAGTTCGCCTGGCAGAACGTGATCGCGTGCGATTCGCACGGCTCGATCGCCATCGCCCGCTCGAACGCCTGGGGCGAATTAAAAATCCGCCCGATGCCGCAAAGGCTCGGCAGCGGCGGATCGTCCGGATGCAGTGCCATCCGCACGCCAGCCCGCTTTGCCGCAGGCATCACGGCGCGGATGAAGTATTGATAATTTTCCCATATTCGCTCGGCGGGAACCTCTCCCTGCGCCGTGGTCGCGGGCATGTCGGTGAGCCTAAATCCCGTCGCCACCGCCCCGCCCCGCGCGGGAAATTCCCCGCCGCTTCTCGCCCACCCGATCTGCGCCATGAAGTTGTAGCACAGCAGCCCGATGCCCAGCTCGCCCATGTTGCCAAGCATCCGGCAATAGCGCTCGAGGTCGTCATCCCGCCCGCTCAGCCCCAGCTTGATCCGCGACATGTCGAACTCATCGCCCTCCAGGCCGATCAACTGTATCTGATGCTCGGCGAAGCGGCGGTGAATCGTCGCGAGGCTGTCGCGGTCCCACGGCGGCTTGAGGCCGGTCAATTCCGGCGCGCCCTTGCAGATCGCGCGATTCACCCCGATCTGGCGCGACCAGTCCCACAAGAGGTTCGGGGCCGATGGCAGAAACTCGCAGAGCTGCATGGCATTCTCCAATCGCCCCGTCGATTCTCCGGGCACGTCGCGGGGGTCGTCCGCCCGCGCGGATCGTCGCTCCCGCGCCGCATCGACGCGGTTTGCCGACGTGACTTTTACCAGGGTCGTCCGCCCACGTGGGGGGCGGGGGGCGCGGGCTTGCGCCGGCGAATATTAAAAATATCCGCCGCGCCCGTGAATCTCCTCAGAACTCAACCCCGCCGCCACCCATTCCTTGATCTCGATCTCGTTCTTCTCGACCTGCTCGGAGCGCAGCAGCACCGCCACCGCGATCTTGCGCGGGATGACCACCGCCCCGTCGATGTCGGCTAGGATGATGTCGCCGGGCTTGATCAGGACCGATCCGATCTGGATCGGTTTTTGATACCCCGTGATCTTGGTGCGGCTGAGCGCGCCGTTGCTCGAACGGTAGCGATACCACACCGGGAACTTCTGCGACAAAATACCCTTGGTGTCGCGGATGCCGCCATCGACGATCGCGCCGCGCACGCCGCGTTTCATCGCCGCCTGGGTCATCACTTCGCCCCAGTGGCTCGCCTGGTCCTCGCCGTTGGCATTCCACACACAGATGTGGCCCGGGCGAAGCTCATCGAGCATCTTCACGCGCAGCTCCAGCTCGCCGCTGAGCGTCGGGTCCATCGCCGAGCGGATCGTGAACGCCGGGCCGCACACGACCATCTCATCGCGCAGCGGCACGATCGACGATGGCAGCGCGACATTGACCAAGCACAGCTCTCGCAGCACATCGTTGACCGCGCCGGTGTAGAGCTTCTCGAAGCGGGCACACAGCTCGGCCTCGGGGATTTCCAGCTCCACCGCGTCAATGTTCTCGCGGATGGCGCGAAGTTTTTCGATGTCCATCTTGTAGCTCATAGGGTTCCTCTCGAGATCTGACGGGATTGGCCGTCGGTGAAAAAAGGTTCGGAAAAATCACACGCCGCTGGCGGCGAGAAATCCACCATCCACCGGCACCGTCGTGCCGGTCACGAAACCGGACTGCGAATCATCCAGCAGCCAGCGGACGGCCCCGAGCAGTTCCTCGGCCTGCCCGAATCGCTTCAAGGGGGTGTGGTTCATTACGTTCTGCCCCCGCCCCGATAGCCCGCCTTCCGGGGTCATGAGAATCTTGCGGCTGCGATCGTTGACGAAAAATCCCGGTGCCACCGCATTGACGCGGATTCCCACCGGCGCGAGGTAGACCGCCAGCCACTGGGTGAACGCGACGATCCCCGCCTTGGCCGTGGCGTACGCCGCGACGCGCGTCAGTGGCCGAAAGCTGTTCATCGACGCGAAGTTCAAAATCGCCCCCGACCCGCGCCGGGCCATCTCCCGTCCGAAAATTTGGCAGGGAATGACCGTGCCCAGCGTGTTGATCTTCAGCACGCTGTCGAAACGATCGAGGTCCAGGTTGAAAAAGCCGCGCAGCGACTCGGGCTTGTCCGCCGATATCTCCTCGGGCGTGAACTGCGTCGAGGTGGTGATCGCCTCGGGCTGATTCCCCCCGGCGCCGTTCAAAAGCAAATCGCACACGCCCCCCCACTCGGCCGCGACCGCCGCGCACGCCCGCTCAACCGCCTTGGCATCGATCACGTCGCACACGACCGGCAACGCCTTGCCGCCGTCGCCGTGAATCGCCGTCGCGACCGCTCCCAGGCTCGCCGCGGTCCGGCCTAACAGCGCCACCCGCGCCCCGCACCCCGCCAAATCGCGAGCGATCGCCGAGCAGAGCGTGCCTCCGGCGCCCGTCACCACCGCGATTTTGTCTCGAAAATACGATTCATTCATGGCGATTCTCCGCTTGAAGATTCAATTGCGATTCGGCGTTGTCATGACAGACATCGCGGACCACCGATCCCAGCAGGCCTGGGTCGTCCGGCAGATCCCCACGCTCGACCCGCTCGCCCAGCCAGTCGCACAAGACCCGGCGAAAATACTCGTGCCGCACCATCGACAGGAAACTGCGCGAATCGGTGGTCATCCCGATAAACGTCGAAAGAAGCCCATAATGCGAGATCGCGTCCAGGTGCGCACGAATGCCCAAGGCATGGTCGTTGTACCACCACGCCGGCCCCAACTGCACCTTGCCGGCAACGCTATCGCCGGTGAACGATCCGGTGAGGATCGCCAGCGCCGCGAAATCCGCCGGGTTCAGCGGATACAGAATCACCCGCGGCAGCGCCTCGGCCTTCTCCAGATCATCCAGCAACCCGCACAGGCTGGGAATGTGACACGGCCCCGACGCCGCGGCATACCCCCCGGCCGCTCCGGCGCACCGCCGCAGCCGGCTGCTCGTGCGCCGCTGGGCACCGATGTGCAACTGCAAAATCCACCCGCGACGGGCGCACTCGCGGCCGAGAAATCCCAACAACCACGACCGCAGCTTCACTTCCTCCGCCGCCTCGAGCGCCTTTCCTGACAACCGCCGGGCGAACAAACTCGCCGCCTCGGGCTCCTCGCACTCGACATAAGTGAAATCATCCAGCGCCACATCGGCCAGACGGCATCCCAACGCATCGAACGCATCCAGCCGTTCCACGACGGCCGCGGTGAATCCATCGTGGGAATCGGCCCCCAGTTGCGCCATCCATTTCGGCTCCAGCGCCGTGATGTCGTCGCCGCGCAGCGATGGCAGTACCCGCACCGCGAAATCCGACCGTGCCAGCGCCCGGTGCGATCCCAGATCATCCAGCAGGCGATCGGAAGTGCAGAGGCACCGCACGTTCGCCCGCGACAGTAGCCCCCGCGCCGTGAATCCCGGCGATGACAGCCGCTCGTTCGCGGCGTCCCACACTCGATCCGCCGTCGATGAATCCAGCGGCGTGCGGATGTCGAAGTACCGATCCAATTCCATCGCCGTCCAATGAAACAGCGGATTGCCGATCGTCTTGGGAACGGTCGCGGCCCAGGCGTCGAATTTCTGGCGCGGCGTGGCGGTGCCGGTGATCAGCCCCTCGGGAACGCCGGCGATGCGCATGGCCCGGTGCTTGTACGGATCGCTGGCGATCCACAATTCGGTCAAGTCCACGAACGATCGATCCTCGGCCAGCGCCGCGGCGTCGAGGTGGCAATGATAGTCGATGATCGGCAGCCCCCGGGCGCGGTCGAACAGCCGCACCGCGGTCGGATTGCCGAGAAGGAACGTGTCATCGGGCCAAGGCTTCATCGTGTTTATCCCTTCCTGGCCCGAAGCTGCTCGACCATGACCGGCCAGTGGCATTTTCGATCCCCGCGATACCAGTTCGCCCACTTGCCCTGGGCCAGGGGTTGTCGGGCGGCGATTGAGGCCTCGATCTCATCGGCGGCACCGCGGAGGTCAGGGCCCTGCGGCGTCAGCAGAAGCGCCAGCGCCCGATAGAGCGCCGCCAGCGATCGGCCCTGGGCGCCGAAATATCCTTGGGCGAATGCCCGCCAGCGCGCATCCAGATCAACTGCGCCAGCCCGCTCCGCAACCTCCTCCAGCGCCTCCGCCGCCCGCTGAAGCGAAACCGCATCGGTCCATTCCGGCAGCGCCGGCCGCCCGCCACGCCCCACCGGCGCGGTGATGTAGTGATCCACCGCCTGGTTGCAGTCCCCATCCTGCAAGATCGCCCCATCCCGCCGCCGAACCATCGCGGCATGAAAGCCGTCCATCAACGGTCGCAATTCCCGGGGTCCGAACTCATCCAGCGTTTCTTCCAGCGGCCGCCGCGCCCCATGCCACGCCGTGCGGATGAAGGTGTGCGCCCCCAGTACATGCTCGCGCAGGTTCGACACGTTGGCGATCGCGTAATGCGTGTCGCCCTTGGCCTCGAGCAAACCGAACATCGCCTGGATATCCGCGGGAATCACCCCCTGAATCAAGTGCGGGCCGCAGCGCCAGAACGCGGTGTGGTAATACACGCCGTAGGTGTGACCCTTGAGCCTCGGACAGATGTGAAAATCCTCCTGCAACTGCTGCGAAAATCCCTCATCGGAAAAAACGATGGTCAGCCCCTCGGGAAACTGCAGTTTCCCCTCGGCCATCAACTGCGCGCCTTCCATAAACAATGTGGTGGTGGCCGGCGGAGTCGCCCGCGGATCGACCGCCGCGACGATGTCCATCTGCTCTCGCATCGCCTGCGAAATGTACGCCGCGCCGGTATCACGCGTGATGCCGCTGTCGGCCGTCCAGACCGGCCGATCCCCGCGCCCGCGCAGCCCGAGCTGCCATACCACCCGATCGCCCGCCGCATCGCGCCAGCGCTGTCCGAACTCCGTCCATGCCTCTCGCAGCCGCCAAGGCTCGGTCGAGTAGAGAAACCGGCATTCCTGTCCGCGCCGGCGCCAGAAATTCTCGAACCCGAAGTGGCTCACGCCCAGCGGCTCGATGTGGTGCTGCGAGACGTAAAGTCCCCGCCGCGCCGCCCGCTGCGCGATCTCGGCCTCGGCCGGGTTGGTCACGTCCAGGAACGATGCGGGGATGATGAGATTGCCCCCCAGGCGAAGCAGCGCCTCGAAAACGCGCTCGAGCAAATCGTGGTTGGCGACCTGCGCGTAGAACGGATAGTCGATATCGCGCTTGCCGCCGGTGGACTGGAACTCGCTGAGAAGGTCCTCATCGTTGATGAACCACCCGCGATAGCGAAAGACCGGCGGCGTGGCCGTGATCGTCTGAAGGGGGATCTCCAACCGATCTCGTCGGACCGGCTCGATGTCCTTCCAGTACCACAGCGGATCAACCCCAAGATATCGGCGGGAAAACTCGTAAATCCCGAAGATCAGCCCCAGCTCGTCGGCCCCGTCGATGTGGACCTCGTCTTGGCGCACATCGATGCGCCAGGTCTCGGGGGCGGTGAGTTCCCCGGCATCGATCCCGAGCCGGATGTCGGCCGGCCCGGTGGGTGCCGCGACGGCGGCAACGCCCAGCACGCGCTGGCAATCGGACACCAGGTCCGCCGCCGCCATCGACACCGCCTCGCTGTCGATCACACAAGCGACGCGCACCGCGCCGCGCAGAACATATCCCGTCTGATTCATCGTCATGGTCTTCTCGCTCCCCGAATCGGGCTCATCGGTCGGTCCTGGCGTACCATCGCTTCATCACCTCGGCGGCGGGTTTGCCCCAGACGGTGAATCCCTTGTCCCCGGCAGGATCGTCCTTGAACTGCGGCCGGTCGTTCTGTTCGTCCCACTTCCACCAATACAGCCCGTGCCACCACGGTTCGTTCCAAAAACTGCGGAAAACCGCCTCCATGTAATTGGCCTGCTCCGACGGGTCGTACTTGCCGTCGCCGCTCCATCCGGATGGGTGCGTC
Organism: Tepidisphaerales bacterium; assembly: GCA_038329845.1. Lineage (GTDB taxonomy): Bacteria > Planctomycetota > Phycisphaerae > Tepidisphaerales > Tepidisphaeraceae > JBBQNJ01. Next base: position 16,148 of record JBBQNJ010000083.1, read on the forward strand.
GCCCCGCCGGTGCTGGAGGTGCAGCCGCACTCGCCGAAGCTGATGGGCTTGCGGTATAGCGCGGCAATCCGCCGGAATCGCTCGACCTGGCACCGAAGATTCTCGACGATGGTCTCGATGTCGGCACCGGGCGCATCAGCGCCCTTGGCATAGCAACTGAGCTGGAGCATATCCAGCTCGTGCCACCAGTGATTGGGGCGCGACAGTTCTTTCTCGAAATCGATCAGGTTGGTATGGGTCGTGTGGCAGCTCGTGACAGGCCCGGCGTACTCGCGGCGCACGGCCTCGATGACCCGCTTCCAACCATCATTTTGATCGACCGTGCGATCCAGTTCGCTGTCCAGCCCGTACATTTCGCAGCCGCTGAGCCGGGCCAGGCGGGCGTAGTGGATACTTCGCAGACGCATCGAATCGAACCAGCGGGCCCAGTGGTCGCTGCGCCGGCCCGGGATACGCTCGCGGTCAGGCTGGAACCACACCTGGAGCCGCCCGCATCCATCCTGCGTTTCGAGCATCGGACGAAGATGAACGCGAAGGCCCTTGGCATGGAGATGGTCGATCATCGAATGCAGTTCGTAATCGGAGGGCGTGATCTCAAAATCACGGTATTGCCGGGTCGTATGACAAGTTTCCTGCATCACGATCGGCGTGAGAACCACCCACCGCACGTTCAACTGGCGCATCCAGTCGGCCTGCTCGAACGCCCACGGCGAGCCGAGAACGCCGTTGCGGGCGTAAAACCCGAACGTCACGCCGCGATGCAGCTCGGTAAGGCCCACTGGTGCCTGGCTCATTGGATCGTCTCCATTGCGCGCTTCGTGGATGCACCGCGGCGTCCGCTCAGCGACCGCTCGATGGATCGGGCGGCGGCGAGAAGTCGGCGGCTTAAGACCGCGCGCCGGCTGGAATCGAAATCTCCCGGCAGGCCCATCAAGGTGATCGCCGCCGCCACCCGCTTATCGCCGCTGCGAATCGGCGCGGATAGTGCGTGAACATGCGGGTGATAACCTCCCCAGTCGCCGCAGACGCCCCGCCGGCGGGCCTCGGCGACACGATGACGGAAATCCTCGCGTGTCTGGTGACGCCACGCCGCCACATCCGCTCCACCGATCAGCCGGTCCAGTTCGTTCTCCGCCGCATCGGCGAGCAGCGCCCCGCCGCTCGATCCAAAGACCAGCGGAAACGACGCCCCGATGCGTCCGCTGACGGCCATCGCCCGCGGCGATTCGGCCCGCGCGACCGTCATCGCCTCGTCTCCGCGGCGGATTGACACTTTTCCGGCCAGCCGTGTCTTGGCGACCAGTTCCCGCAGCGGCTCGTCGGCGACTTCGATGAGCAGCCCCCGCGAGTTATCGCCCCCCGCCAGCTCGTGCAGCCCCCCCGACAGGGTATATCCCCCCAGCGACGCCGGGCGGACGAAATCCTCATCGATCAACGTGCGCAAGATGCGGTGGCACGTGGCCGGGGCGATCTTCAGCTCCCGCGCCAACCCCTGCATCGACCCCGACGCCCGCCCCTCCGCCACCGCGCGCAGCACCCGCACGCTCTTAACCAACACCGGGATTCCCGACATTCGTTTCATTAGGGATACACCACCACCCAATACGGATATGTTCCCCGCCGCCTGCCCCTTGTCAAGCCCCAGCGCCCCTCTTCCATCCGAGTCTCGACGCCCGCTTGCGAATCCTGGGGGAATCGATGGGGGGGGGGAATCGATGGGGTCAGGATTCATACTTCGGGAAGGTCGAAAGGGTCGGATCCATCCGGCGCCAGTCGCGCACTTGGGCTCACCGCGTTGGCGGAAAGCCCACTCCAAGTGCAGCATCTCGGCTGTCGGAGCCTCACGCCTGACCCGGTGGACCTGACCCTTTCGGGCGTCGCATCGACGAGGCAATTCGGTGATCTCTTTCACGGGGATGACCTCCTGCACGTGAACCGCCCAGCCTTCCGGCCGGGCATCGGATTCACTATTGTTGAGGCATCTCCGCTTTGTTCACCAGCGACAAGCATCAGAGGCTTATAGCCGACTTTTTTCGGCGGCCGACTTTTTTTACATGCGCCCCCGGGACATTCCGGCTCCGCCCGGAAGGTCCGCCGGGGTGTGCCCCTTTTTTTTGTACTTCCCGTTTTTCAGAGGGAAAACGCGATTTCCGAATGGCCATGATGGCTGATTTCCTGAACTCGTGCAAAAATCCACGGGCTCGCCCGTCCGCCGCCGGGTCGCTCTCGCATCGGCCATCAACTGGCGGTATCGTCATGGGTGTGCTGCTTCCCCTGGGGCTGCTGATCATGGCGATCGTCTCCGCGGCGGCGGTGGCGTACGGAACCTCACCCGACCTCGGACAGTATTCCCACGGCGTCGAGGCGATCCTGCTCGCCCGGCGGCTGCAATGGCCCATGGTCGCGCTGAGCTTGCTGTTTTCCCTGGGATTGCTCCTGCTGATCGTCTCGGGGCGCCGGCGAGCCTGGTATCTGCTGGGACTGGCCCCGGTGCTGGCCCTGTTCGTCCATCGCTTCGGCCCGCGCGACGATCAGTTCATCGTCCTCGATGGCCCGCAGTTCGTCGCCGCCGACCATGCTTCATTCCTGCGCGATGATGACTTCGTCGTCGGCCTGATTTTCGAATCCCGCCCCTACGCCTATCCCTATGCGTCCCTCTTCACCACCCCCGTCATTCTGCAACAGGACCACGATCAGCGGATGATCCTTCTGTGGAACGCCTTCGCCAACCGCGCCATGGCGTTCCACATCGCCCGCGATCTGCACGCCCGGGATCTCGAGATCGTCTCGATGCCCCGCAACGCCATGATCCTCTACGATGCCCGCCTGGGCCGATTCATCAACGGCCTGACCGGCCGAACCCCCGACGACCAGGAGGTCCGCGGAATTAAAGCCCGCCTCGCCACCGCCAAGATGACCTGGGCACGCTGGAAACGTCAGCACCCGCAGACCGAAGCGATGCTTCCGCCGGATTCCACCACCCGCATGCCCGCCCCGCGAGCCCCCATCCGACCCCAATTCAAAATGCCCCCAGCGCCGCTGATGGACGTGCCCGTCGAGGCCAGAGTGGCCATGATCTCGACGCCGCGCCCCGCCGCGATCCTCAGCGACGACCTGACGAACGAGCCGCTGAACCTGCGAATCAACGACACGCCCCTGCTGATCTTCCGCGACCGCCAAGACGGCATCGCCCGGGCGTTCGATCGCCACGTGGATGACGATCTGACGCCCCAGTTCCGACTGAATACCGACCCCCGCCGAAAAGAGGCCGTCTTCATCGACGCCGACACTAACACCGGTTGGAACGAGCGCGGGATCGCCACCGATCCGCCGCCGCGCAAGGCCAAGAAGCTCACCCCTTTCTTCGTCGAGGATGACCTCTACTGGGGCGTGATGAAAACCTGGTATCCCGATCTCGACCTGCTCCACCCCGACCTCGCCCCCCCGCCCGCATCCGCCCCCGCCCCCGCCGCGGGGCCCGCCGCCCCTTCCGCGGCCCGACCCTCGCGCCGCCGCGCCCGCTAACCCCGCGAGTCCCCTCTCGCGGAGATCTCAAATCTCAGATTCGCTTGCCATCCTCAGCCGCTGCGTGGCGCTGAGTCCCTTCCGCAAACCCCTGAAGTATCCGCTTCTCCACCGCCAGTTTCGCCGCGGCATACGAGCAGGCCCGATCCCCCATGATCTTCTTCATGCTCGTCACTCCTCGGCCCAGCAATCCGCACGGAACGATCAGCCGAAAATAATCGAGGTCCACCTCGACGTTCAGCGCCACCCCGTGCATCGACACCCCGCGCTGAATGCGCACTCCGATCGCCGCGATCTTGGCGAGCTCACCGTGATCGTCGCGTGTCCACACGCCGATCGCTCCGGGATCGGTGTGTGCCGCAATGCCGCAGTCGCCCAGCACCGCGATGACGATTTGCTCGAGCCGATGAACGTAGCCGCTGATGCTCAAACCATGGTCGGCGAGCCGGACAATCGGATAGGCGACGATCTGCCCGGGGCCGTGAAATGTAACGTCTCCCCCCCGATCGGACTGAACCACTTCCACCCCCCGTTCGGCGAGCTGCTCGGCGCTCGCCAGCACGTTGCCCATCGCCCCGGGACGCCGCCCGTACGTGATAACCGGCGGATGCTCGACGAGAAACCCAACCTCGCCTTCCCCGGCCAGAACCCGCTCATGCGCCTGCTCCTGCCGTCGCCAGGCGTCCCGGTACGGCATTGTCCCTAGATCGTAAATCCGCATCTTCAAGGAAAATGGTGAACCCTGCGACCCGACAGGTCAAGGCGGCGGCCTCCTTTAGTCATCCCCCGATTCCTCAACCCCTCAGCCATGCCCTCCACTCCCCCACCGCAGAAAGGGAGCGGCAAAAAGGGGACACGACCCTTCACCCCTGCTGTCTGTCGCCGGCGGCTGCACGGGCCTTCTGGCCGCCGCGGGTGCGCAGGGTGCTTTGAAGGTCATACCTTCCGATCATTTCGCCGATCCAGCGGTCGTCGCCGAGCGGG